>CALLLH010000009.1 GCA_938082505.1 uncultured Flavobacteriales bacterium | reverse complement strand
CAGACGCCGTCGTCATCGGCGTCGTTGTCCACGATCACCCCGGCTTCGCAGGTCTCGCAGAGGCCATCGGTGAAGGTGCAGCTGTCGTCGCTGTCGGTGGCGGCGGAGTTGTAGTTGCAGGCGGTATTGTCCTGGCAACCGGCTACTTCGTCGGCATCACAAACGCCGTCGTCATCGGCGTCGTTGTCCACGATGACGCCGCCTTCGCAGGTCTCGCAGATGCCGTCGGTGAAGGTGCAGCTGCCGTCGCTGTCGGTGGCGGCTGGATTGTAGTTGCAGGCGGTATTGTCCTGGCAACCGGCCACTTCGTCGGCATCACAGACGCCGTCGTCATCGGCGTCGTTGTCCACGATGACGCCGGCTTCGCAGGTCTCGCAGAGGCCATCGGTGAAGGTGCAGCTGTCGTCGCTGTCGGTTGCGGCCGGATTGTAGTTGCAGGCGGTATTGTCCTGACACCCCGGAATCTCATCCGTATCGCAAATCCCATCGAGGTCGATGTCGGCTTCACAAGGGCCTCCGCATTCTCCCAGTGCATCGACTTGGTTTCCGTTGCAGTCGCAATCACCCTCTGGAATTCCACTTCCGCCGCAAACGCCGCACTCATCCAGTGTGGTACAAGTTCCATTCGCTGCATCGCTGAAGTTGCAGGCCGCCAGGTCTGTGCAGTTGTCGATGTCGTCACAAATGCCATCGGCATCCGCGTCCGTTCCGGTTCCACCACAAACGCCGCAGGCGTCCAATTGATTTCCGCTGCAGTCACAGTCACCTTCAGGAATTCCGGTGCAGCCACAATCGAATATGGCTCCCGGTCCATTGCAGGTTCCGCATTCGTCGTAATCGCCAACACAGTCGTCCACGTCATCACAAATTCCATCGCCGTCCGCATCTGCTGCGCACGATCCTCCGCAAACGCCCAAGGCATCGAGGACATCTCCATTGCAATTGCACTCCCCGGGAATGATGGGCAGGCAGCCGCATTCGAAGATGGGGCCGAGTCCGTTGCAGACATTGCATTCGTCGTATTCACCGACGCAGTCGTCCACGTCGTCACAAATACCGTCATTGTCTACGTCTCCATTGACCACGACTCCGGTGCCGTCTGTTTGACCTGAACATGTATTGCAATCTGTGGCGAAAGTGCAGGCCGATGGGTCGCTGTCCGTCGTGGAATCATTGATGTAATTGCAGGCTTGTGGGTCCGTACAGCCTGTCGTTTCCTGGTCGTTGCAAACGCCGTCCCCATCGTCATCATTTTCCACAATGGTTCCTGAGCCATCGGTAGCACCGGAACATGTCTGGCAACCTATCGAGTAGATGCAAGCCGTATTGTCCGTGTCGGTCGTTGGCGTGGCGTCGAAATTGCAAGCTCCGGCATCTGTGCAGCCCGAGATTTCATCGGCATCACAGACGCCGTCGTTATCGGCATCATTCTGGACTACGGTTCCTGTACCATCGCTTGCTCCTGAGCAGGATTCACAGCCTGATGGGAAAATGCAAAGGGTGTTGTCCGTGTCGGTCGTTGAGGTAGCATCATAATTGCATGCTCCGGGATTGGTGCAGCCTGTGATCTCATCTGCGTCACACACGCCGTCATTGTCGGCATCGTTGATGCATCCACACAGGGATTCGTCAGGGACGCCGAGTGCAGCGGTAGAGAAGGCAAATGAAAGCCTGTACTCATTGTCATCGAGGGGCTCTGTTTCAGGCAATACCTGGACCCCCATCGTACCGGAAATGACTCCGTCGGTGGTGAACTGTCCCAACAGGACCCGTTGATTGATATCCGGGACCCCGTTTGGGGAGTCTCCAATAATGAACCAGGTGCCCCCGACGACATCGTCAATCACGATATTCCCGCCCGGTGCGCCAGCTCCCGGATCGAAAGTAGCGGGCCAGGTGCCGGCAGTGCTGATGGCGGTGTAACCTGCGCCAGCGAAAACACTGGCAACATCGATTCCAATCGTCACCCAACTGTCGTAAGGCAATTCCGGGTATGAGCTGTAGATGGTCGGGAAAATGCTCTCGGCGGTCAGACCACCCAACGGAGAGTGGAAAAAATCGGTTGAGGTCTGAATGACCAGCGGGATGTCTTCACTCCCGAATGCCGCGGACACTTGGTCGAGCCCTTCCGCTGTCTTGATGAAAACACGGTATGTCTTGTGGCCTTCAAGTCCGGCAATACCGGTGGTGTCGTGGTCGGCAAATATTTCCCATTCGAGGAAATAGGTGCCCAGACTGTCGTCTGCGAATGAAACCAGTTGAGGCCCTCCGCAACTGCAGTATTCACAGGAACCGTCATTGGCCTCCGCCAGGGAATTGTAGTTGCAAGCGTCGGTGTCGTTGCAGCCGTCATACACGGTATCAGCAGCGTCACATATGCCGTCTCCATCAATGTCCTCAAGACAGTTCCCAGAGCAGTCATAGCCTTCTGCAGCTGTGGCGCACGAACCATCATCCAGTGTGGCTTGTTCGTCGTAATTGCAGGCTGTCGGCTCGGTGCAGCCCGCGCAGGACGTGAACTCACAACTGCCGTCATCAGAATTTGCGAACTCGTCAAAATTGCAGGCAGTGGGATTCGTGCAGCCCAAACCGAGCAGATTCAAATAGGGCCGGATGCAATTCTGGGGATCGGCCAGGCCATTCTTGTATACCTGAAAGTAAAATTGGCCGTCCAATGCGCCATCTGTGGTGACCTGGGCGAATTGGATTGCCAAATCGGATCCGGCAGTGCAATTGGTGGCCAATTCGGCATCCGGAACGAACCAAGCTCCTCCAGTGAAGGAATTCAGAACAAGGTCCTGGCCAATGTCCTCAAAAGTGGTCAGAATGGGGTTGCCATCCGGGTCATCCTGGATATAAGTGCCGACTTCTCCATTGCTGGTGTTGGCCGTTTGGGATAATCCTATGGAAAGAAAGCTGTCGTACTGCAATTCGGGGATGAGAGGGAACAAGAGACTGTTGGGCTCAGTCGCCATGCCGAAAAAGGGCTCCTGAAAAAAGGAGGTTGTGGTCGTCAGATTCGTCGGGTTGACAGAATCACCCGAAACCGCTTGGAGCAGATCGTTGGGAGCGTTGCACAACAGGGACAGCCGGTATGTATTGTATCCGGTCAAGTCATAGATGGCGCCATTGTATCCGTTGACAATACCGATGTTGACGTGGATGGTGTCAATCTGAATGGAGTAATTCCCCTCGAGTATGCCGGTGCAGGATGTTGTCTGAGCTGTAATGCCTTGAACGGAGGCCAGGCTGACAAGCAATCCGATAATGAAATACCTACGGTACTGTTGCAGTTGAGTTTTGGGCATGGCGCAAGCGAGATTGGAATCAGGCAACAATTTGGTTCGCTAAATATAGGTATATAATATTAAAAACTCGACAGATTGCCTTCTTATCGCGCTCAAACATGTTTTGGTCGATAAATTTCGACCTATTCAGTACATACGCCCCCGAAAAACAAGAGAAACTCCAAAAGGTCTGAGGCTCCAACTCCGCCGTCCCCGTTGATATCGAAGTAACATTCGCCCTGCGGGGCGACTTCGGGGAATGTGCAGGACCCATCATCGAAGTTGGCCTCCGCGTCAAAGTTGTTGGCGTCAGAATAGGTGCACCCCCAAGTTTCATCATCATCACAAATGCCATTGGCGTTGGTGTCTGCCGTGCAGTTGCCTCCGCAGATTCCGAGGGCGTCGAGCTGGTTGCCGTCGCAGTCGCAGTCTCCTGCGGGGATGTTGGAGCACCCGCATTGGAAGGTGGCCCCCACTCCGTTGCAGACCCCGCAGGCGTCAAGGGTTCCGACGCAGTCGTCGAGGTCATCACAGACGCCGTCGTTGTCCAAGTCGTCAGTGCAGTTGCCGTTGCATTCGCCGAGGGCGTCGAGGTCGCCCACACAGGGGTCGACGTCATCGCATACGCCGTCACCATCCACATCGGCACTGCACGATCCGCCGCACGTTCCGAGGGCGTCCACCGTGGTGCAGCTTCCATCGTCGTCTGTGGCTGCGGCATCGAAGTTGCACGCCGCGGCATTGGTGCATCCCGGTACCTCCTGGTCGTCGCAGATGCCGTCGGCATCGGCATCGGCCGAACAGTTTCCGTTGCAGATCCCGATGGCATCGGGTGTACCGACGCATTCGTCGAGGTCATCGCAGATGCCATCTCCGTCAAGGTCTGCCGCGCAGTTGCCTCCGCAGATTCCGAGGGCGTCGAGCTGGTTGCCGTCGCAGTCGCAGTCTCCTTCGGGGATGTTGGAGCACCCGCATTGGAAGGTGGCCCCCACCCCGTTGCAGACCCCGCAGGCGTCAAGGGTTCCGACGCAGTCGTCGAGGTCATCACAGACGCCGTCGTTGTCCAAGTCGTCGGTGCAGTTGCCGTTGCATTCGCCGAGGGCGTCGAGGTCGCCCACACAGGGGTCGACGTCATCGCATACGCCGTCACCATCCTCATCGGCACTGCACGATCCGCCGCACGTTCCGAGGGCGTCTACCGTGGTGCAGCTTCCATCGTCGTCTGTGGCGCAGGAATTGAAGTTGCATGAGTTCGGGTCGGTGCACCCAAGGATGGATACTTCGAGATCGTCACAGATGCCATTGCCGTTCACATCGGCAGTGCAGCTGCCGCCACAAACACCGATGGCGTCGAGCTGGTTGCCGTCGCAGTCACAGTCTCCTGCGGGGATGTTGGAGCACCCGCATTGGTAAAGATTTCCAGGGCCATTGCAAATGCCACAAGCATCGAAATAGCCGATGCAGGAATCGACATCGTCGCAAATGCCATCGCTGTCGACATCTGCCGTGCACGATCCGCCGCAGTCTCCCACCACATCCAATGTATTGCCATCGCAGTCGCAGTCACCGGCTGGAAGATCCGCGCATCCACAGTCGTGAACCGCACCGGGACCATTGCAGACACCACATGCATCGTAGGTGCCGATGCAGGGGTCCTCACTGTCACAAATGCCGTCCTCATCGACATCAGCTGTGCACGAACCTCCGCAATCGCCGAGGGCATCCAGCGTGGTGCAGGAGCCATCATCTTCGGTGGCATTGCCATCGTAGTTGCACGATTGCTGATCGGTGCAACCGTAGACCTCGGCATTGTCACAAACGCCATCCTGGTCATTGTCCGCTGGGCAATTGCCATTGCAGATGCCCAAGGCGTCGTAAGCGCCGACGCATTCATCCACATTGTCGCAAATGCCGTCCTCATCGACGTCTGCAGTGCAATCACCATTGCAAACCCCAATGGCATCATACTCACCTACGCAAGGGTCGACGTCATCGCAGATGCCATCGTTGTCCATGTCTGCTGCGCAAGAGCCTCCGCACTGGCCGATGGCATCGGGCGTATTGCCATTGCAGTCGCATTGCCCCACAGGAATGTCGGTACAGCCACATTCATAGATGTCGCCCGCGCCGTTGCAGACGCCACAGGCATCAAAGCTGCCCACGCATTCATCCACGTCATCGCAGATGCCATCACCGTCTGCATCTGCTGCGCAGGAACCACCGCATGTCCCCAGTGCGTCGCTGACGTTGCCATTGCAATCACAGTCGCCCGCAGGAATGTCCACACAGCCGCATTCAAATATTGCACCAGGTCCGTTGCAGACGCCGCATGCATCAGTCGTCCCGATACAGGGGTCGTCCTCGTCACAGATGCCGTCATTGTCGACGTCCATGAGGCAGTTGCCATCGCAATCGAGTCCGTCCAAGGGAAAAGTGCAATCGGCATTGGGGTCGAAAGGACAGGGAGCGCCCAATTCGGAGATGAACAATTGATCCTGTGTGCCGTCGGCCTCGCCATTGGCTCCTGTACCGAAATCAGGGAAATACTGGCCGGTGAGCTCTACCGTTACCGTGCCATCCGTGGTCAGTTGTGCGATCAGCACCTTGCCGTCGGCATCGGGCACTCCTTGGTCATTGCCGTCGTTGAAGATGTACCAAAGGCCGCCAATCAAATCATCCATGATGAGGTCGTTGCCGGACTCAAAGGCCGCAATCCAATTCTGGTTGGGGCTTGCTATCGTGCTCACGGAGGCCGATGCCGCGCCATCCTCGGGGGCGTGTCCAATCGTGATCCAGCTGTCATAGATCAGGTCCGGGAAAAATCCGAGCAGGCTGGACATGATGCCTGTGGAAGTGGGCGACCCTACTGGATCCTGGTGGAAGGAAGTGGTTGTCCTGATTTTGATGGAGGAGGATGTAGCAGCCGTGTTCACCGGTAGATCGGATGGGGAACAACTGCTGTATTCGCAGGTGCCATTGTCGAACCCTGCATTCGGGGCATAGTTGCATGCCAAGGGGTCCATGCAACCGATGATGATGGTGCTGATGGCGCTGAGGAAGTCGTCTGGCTCCGGCAGGTGGACATACAACCGGTAGGTGGTCATTCCATCGAGGATGCCGGAGGTATGGACGAAGTGAGATTCAAGTGTCAGACAGGGATTGGACGTGCTTCCCTCATTGGTACCTGCGCTGTTGAAATTGCACGCTGTGCTGTCTGCACATTGGGCCAAACAGGAGGTTGGATCCTGGAAAAAGAAGGCAGCGGCGGTGCAGCATGCAAGCAGTAGTCGGGACATGATCTAATTCGGTCCCACTAAAATAGCGATTAAGCTTTTAAAAATAGACTTTTGTCTAATATAATTAGGTTTTCGACGAAAAATCGAGGCATGAAAAAAGCCCGGATGAACCGGGCTTTGAACTGTAGCGAGAGAGAGACTTGAACTCTCGACCTCAGGATTATGAATCCTGCGCTCTAACCAGCTGAGCTACCTCGCCGAGCGTCTCCACATTGGAAACGGGCGGCAAATGTAGCAAGAAGGAAGAAATCCTTTGCGGGTTTTTGGGAATGTTGCAAGGCCCGTCATCGGCATACCCCTTACTAAATTGTATCTTGCAGCCAGATTCCAGAGCATGGAGCTTGTTGAATTCCAAGTAGAGGTACCCATCCAGGCGAGCAAGGGCTCGATTTTCAGTCGACTCAACAACCCCAGCGGTCTTTCCGAGTGGTTTGCCGATGACGTCAACATCAAAAAGGACGTTTTCACTTTCTTCTGGGATGGCTCAGAGGAGTCAGCGCGGCTGATTTCCCAGAAGCGAGAGGATTTCGTGAAATTCCGTTGGATCGAGCACGAGGAAGAAGGCGAGAAATCGTATTTCGAGATGAGGATCAAGATTGATCCATTGACTGGAGACACAGCGCTCGTGGTGACCGATTACGCCGAAGAGGATGAAATAGACGAAGCCAAATTGCTTTGGGAAAAGCAGCTTGGCGATCTCAAGCGCGTGCTCGGCGGCTGAGGATAGAGTCTTCCTCCTTTCCTTTCAGGTTCCCCTGAGATAGGGCCTGACCAACTCCAGGTATTGTTCGGTATAGTCCAGCGTGGCGGTCCCTTCCAGGATCAATTCCGCAGTGACACCAGGTGAGCTGCCCTCCCCCAAGACCCACTCCGACAGGATCCGTTTCGGTGACAGGTGTCGCATGGTTCTTACCCGAACCGTCTGCAGGATGGAGAATCCATAGCCGGGGGCCCACCCGTTCCATTCTTCTTCGCGGTCAGCAGGCCAAATCGTGCACAACCGGCCTCCGGGGCTCAACAACCCCGCCGAGGCCTTGACGAGGGCACCCATGGGCAGCGTATCGTCGTGCCGTGCCAGGTTTCGGGCGCGGATCGGTGATTTGGGTTTGTCCCTGAAGAAGGGAGGGTTGGAAATGACGAGGTCCATGTGCCCGGACCACCCGGCTTGTTCGGCGGCATCCTGTACACTGCCTTCCCAAGCGCGTGCTTTGCCTGCAAAAGGCTGATGAAGATAGTTTTCCGCGGATTGTTCGGCCGCTGAGGGTTCGATTTCGATGCCGAGCAGTCGGGCATCAGCAGCCATGCGTTGGAGAAGCATGATGCCGACGTAACCGTTGCCTGAGCCAGCATCGAGAACGCGCCTTGCGTTGCGAACCGGGGTCCAACAGCCCAAGACGATGCCATCGGTGCCCACTTTCATGGCAGCACCATCTTGTTCGACGGAGAATTCCTTGAAATGGAAGGGGCCACGTGCCATGGGAGCGTTGCTAGTCCTTCGTTGCTCCGCGCCTGCGCTGCCAGGTCTCGAAAGTCGGGAATTGCTCGGGCCTCTGTTCCGGCGTTGCGTCCAGCGGTATCGCTTCCCTCAATGATCCGCGACACTCACCGGGCAATTGCTGGTACAATGCCGTGCCTTCGACTTTATGGGCGAACATTTCGTCTGTGACCTCGCCGATTTCCTTGGCTGGATTTCCGGCGATGATTTTTCTCGGTGACCAGCGGCTTCCTGTCTTGAGAAAGGACAGGGCACCGACGATGCATCCTGCCCCCACTTGAACGTCGTCCATGACAACGGCGTTCATCCCGATGAGGCATTGGCTTCCCAATGAGGCGCCGTGGATGATGGCCCCATGGCCCACGTGGGCGCCTTCAGCCAGGTGCACCGTCGTGCCCGGGAACATGTGCACGACGACATTTTCCTGGACGTTGCATCCTGTTTCGAGCACGATCTTTCCCCAGTCTCCCCGCAGGACGGCTCCCGCGCCGATGAAGCAATCCGGGCCGATGGTCACATGTCCGATCACGACCGCATTGGGGTGCACGAACGCACGGGGGTCGATGACAGGGACCATACCCTTGAAGGACTGGATCATGCGGCTTCCGGATTTTCAAGGATGGTGGCGTATCCCTGTCCGACACCGATGCACAGGGTGACAAGGGCGTAACGCTGGTTGTTCCTGCGCAACTGCCGGGCTGCAGTGAGCAGCAAACGGGCTCCGGTCATGCCCAGCGGGTGGCCAAGGGCGATGGCCCCTCCCTGAGGATTGATCCTGGGGTCTTCATCGTCCAGCCCGAGGCTTCGGGTGCAGGCTAGGGCCTGGGCTGCGAAGGCTTCGTTCAATTCGATGTGGTCCATGTCGGACAGGGACAGCCCGGTGCGATCGAGAACCTTCCGCGTCGCATTCACAGGGCCAATGCCCATGATCCGGGGCTCCACACCGACGACGGCGCTTCCGATCATCCTGGCCAACGGCGCAGCGCCCATCTTCTCCAATCCTCTTTGATTGGCCATGAGCAGTGCGCACGCTCCATCATTGAGACCGCTGCTGTTTCCTGCGGTGACGGATCCGCCTTCTTTTTTGAAGGCGGGTCTGAGTTTGGCGAGGACATCGGCCGCAGTTCCGGGCCGAATGAACTCGTCATGTACAAAAATGAGGTCCTCCTGTTTGCGTCGGGGTATGGTGACCGCGAAGATTTCCTCTGCCAGATGGCCGGCTTCCTGCGCTGATTGTGCCTTCTGCTGGGACCACGCGGCAAAGGCATCCTGTGATGTGCGGCTGATGTCGTGGAGGGTCACCAGGTTTTCAGCCGTCGAGCCCATTCCTTCCGTGCCATAGACAGCGTCCAGTTTGGGATTGATGAACCTCCAGCCGAAGCTCGTGTCGTGCATTTCAGAATCCCTTCCGAAAGCGGCGCTGGCCTTGCTGATGACCCATGGGCCGCGGGTCATGTGTTCCACACCTCCAGCGATCATGATGTCCGCATCTCCGACATGCAGCGCGCGTGCCGAATGGACTCCTGCGGCCATTCCCGAGGCACACAGGCGATTGACCGTTTCTCCCGGAACGCTGCAGGGCAGCCCGGCCAAGAGCAGTGCCATGCGCGCGACATTCCGGTTGTCCTCCCCCGCTTGGTTGGCACACCCCAGCAGGACATCGTCAATGGAGGCAAGATCGAACCCCTCCTGCCTGGACACCAGTGACTTGATGGCAAGTGCGGCCAAGTCGTCCGCCCTGATGGGGGCCAGGGTTCCTCCGAAATTCCCGATCGGGGTCCTGACCCCGTCTACGATGTAGGCATTCATGATCGCGGTTGAATGGGTTTGGTGGCGGTCAGGTTTCTCCAGAAATCGAGGATGGGATTGAATACGAAGGTTTGAACCAGGGCACACTCTCCACGGTGGACTGCAAACATCCTGCTGCCATCATGGTCGAGCAGGGCACCCGTTTCGTCGTATTCGTCCATGATGGGGGATTTCCAGTGCAGGTCGAGTTCTGTTCTTCGGCCATCCTTGTAGCGCACATCCAGGTGCCATGCTGGGGGGCTGTTTCTCAGGCTGTCCTGTTGGGCCGGTTGGAGGTGGCTGTTCCAAGTTTCGACATGGACCTTGCGGAAACGGAGCCACGACTCGCGCAAGAGCTGCTGTGGCAAATCGAGGGTGCCGCTTGGCCCTTTGGCCTCAATGGTCTTGCCATCGCTGCTCCACACAAGGGTCGCTTCCATGCCGACATCGTCCAGGGGGGTGGCGGTAATGGAGGCGATGGCTTCGGCAGTCGATTCAAACACGCCGGTATAGCGCCATTCATTCTCATCGGTGAAAAACCGAGTGGAAAGGAAGCCTGTGAATCCTTCCATGTGGGTTACATATGGTTCTTCTGACCTGCCTTTTCCGGGGAGTTCCAGCAGCATGTGGGTGCCGGTGTGGCTCTGGGTGGGTGTGCCTACGAACCAGGTCTTGGAAGGCGCATCTGCTCCGTCCAGATGGATGTCCACGCGTTTCCCCGCCGAGGCCATCATTTTGAGTACCCCCTCCTTTGCTGTGGCCCGGACGGGTTGACGGACGGAAACACGTTTGAAGGTCTTGAGCAGCAAGTCCGTGGCATCCTTTCTGGCCAGCCGTTGGCCATTGAGCTGCCACAACCCCAGGGGATGCTCGGGCATCCGTTCAAGCAGTGCTGCCCTCCCCTCCGTATCCGCGATGCGGATCCGGGTGACCCGGGAAGTGTCCTCAATGGCGAAATGGGTGCTGCTGTCCGCGTCCAGGTTTCCGGTTTCCCCTGCGAATTGAGATATGATGGCTCCAATGGCCAGCGCTGCGAGCAGCAAGGGGAACAGGGTGTTGCGCTTCATGCGGTGGTGGGTAATCCAGGGTGGGTCCAGCGCTTTCTGCGCAAGATGGACAGGAGCCATCCGAGGACCAAGACCATGCTGATCGGACCTCCTATGGCCAGCATGGACCAGCGGCTCTCATGTCCTCGGATGCGGGCATCATCGAGGGGACGGAAGGCGATGGTTCTCGACCTGAGGCTGATGGAGGCCGCATCATCGAGCAGATAGCTGATGGCGTTCATCAGCCATTCCTTGTTGTCGTAGATCACCTGTTGGGAGTAGCGGTCGTACCCCAGCGGCATTGGAATGGTCCCTTCCTCGGACCGGCGAACCTCGTTCCGAATGAAATCAGCGTCCGCCACTGCGATGATCTTGCCATTTTCCGTTTGGCTCCTGAAGGCGAACTCAGGGTCTTCTCGCAGTGCGGTGCCCAGCCTCATGGCATAGAAACTGTCGAACGTGCCTTCCAGGAGGAGGGCGAGCGGAAAACCTTCCGTGCGGCCCGTTTCGAAGTGGTCCGGTGGCAATTCGACGACCCCTGCTCCCACCCGCGCAGGCGCTTTATAGGTCAAGGAGCGGGCTGAACTCGACAACAGGACTGTGGACTTGCGGCCTTCTGTCGGATTCACTGCATCGAGGGTTCCTGCGAAATCGAAATGGACGGGATCCAGGTTGGCGCAGATGGGGTGGGCATCCGGTGTGGACAGGACGACGGGCGCAAAGTACCAGCTGAACATCTGCATGTTCCGGTGGTCACCCATGGGCCCCGCATTGAGCATGATCGGAGCGCATTGGGCGTCAAGGACCATTTCCCGATTGAACCGTGCTCCATAATGGAACAGTTGGTCGAACAAGTTGATTTCCCGGGTGGTGGCCATTGTGAATTGGCGGGTTGCCAGGCTGTCTCGGCTCGTCACCAGTGGATCCACAAGCCACAGCATGCGTCCTCCATTCATCAGGTACTGGTCGAGCAGCAGCTTGTCGCGCTCGCTGAATGTTGAATCCGGCCCGGCCACCACCAGGGCATCGAATTTGGGCTGTCTCCAGGTCCGTCCCTCGATGCGCTCGCAGAGGGCATCCACCTGGCCGTCGAGCCGGACGTCCACCACATCGGCCGATTCTGCCAGGGTCGCAGTGAAATCTGCTGTCTCCACGGGTTCCCAACAACCATGGCCTTGCAGGATGCCCACCACTGGACGCCGTTTGCGCAATCCCATCCGGATGGCTTGTCCCAGGGTGAATTCAACCTGGGTGATGGCATTCTGAACCATGACCTCATCCGGTTCCATGGTCTCGGAGCGAAGGAATTGAATGGGATGATCCACGCCGTTCACTGTCACCATGGCACAGGGCCAGACATTCTGGAAGGCGGTGATGCCATTTTCTCGGTAAGCCACCCGCGTGAACCGCAGGCCCTGTTCATAGAGGGCCAATTCCGTTTCTCCGATGGTCTTCTCGTCCCCACTGGCGGTCACGTCGATGAAATCCCAGCGCAGCGCACCGCCACTTTCCGCGGAGAAGGTGCGCAGCTTGCTCCTGATTTCATCGGACAGTCTGCGGTATCGGGCGGGGAAATCACCTTCCAGATAGCAGCGCACAAGGACCTCTTCTTCCCCCTGGGACAGGGAGTCGAGCATGTCGGCTGTCGCTTGGGTCAGGCTGTGGCGTTGGTCCTCCGTGACGTCGAACCGCCAGCCTGTCGGTCCCAACGCCAAGAGCAGTCCCGCACTGATCAGCACGCTTCGCCATCCATCGGATGTCAGGAATTTGAGATGCCTGCTCATGTGCTTGCTTTACCTGGCTTGATCTGGGATTGGGCTATGGCCAACGCCAGGGTGGTGTATGCGGCGAACCACAGCAGGTCAGCGACGACGATGACCCCTTTGCCAATGGAACGGAAGTGGGTTTCCATGGCGCACCATTGGATGACGTGGTCCCAGCTGCCGAACAAGGCGTAGGACCCAAGGGCGGAGGGGCCATAGTAGAGGATGAGGCAAGCCAGGGCTGTGGTCAGAAAAGCGACAATCTGGCTGTCCGTCCGTGCCGATGCCGCCAGGCCTGTGGCTACGAATGCCGCTCCCAGCATCATGAGGCCGAGGTAACCGGCCATCACGGAGCCGCTGTCGATGTTGCCCGGTGGGTTTCCGAGGTGGTGCAGGATGCCGAAACCGACGAGTGTGGGCAGGAGCGCGAGGGACACCAAGGTGATGCCCGCCAGGAACTTCGCCCGGATGATGCGGACGGGATCGAGCGGATGCGTCAGCAGCAACTCCAGGGTGCCCTGGTTGCGCTCTTCGGGAATGGAACGCATGGTGATGGCTGGAATCAGGAACATCAGGATCCAAGGCGTGAACAGGAAAAAAGCGTTCATTTCAGCCACGCCGTTGGACAGCAGGTTCCACTGCCCCGGGAAGACCCAGTGGAACAGGCCTCCCATGAGCAGGAATACGCCCAACACCACCGTTCCGATGATGGAGGATAGAAAACTGCGGAGTTCCTTCTTGTAGAGGGCAAACATGAATCGTGTTCGAAATTAGGAAGCCCAGAGTACGGTATGGCTTTCCGCATGGGGTGAGGATGCAAACAGGGCCTTGGTGTGTGGCCAGACTTCGGCGAACAACGCGCCATGTCGGTATGCATCGAGGTCGGATGCACTGTCCCAGATGCTGACGGTACTCAACGAGGTCATGTTGTCCTCGGACCGCACCAGTCGAAGGCTCCGGCATCCCGCGCTGCCTGCGATGGCATCCCTGTGGTGCTCGAAGAGCCGCAGAAACTCCTCAACGGAACCCGGCTTGAAATGCATGTGCACGATGCGGAGGATCATGGCGTGGAGTTGGAAGGTGTCAAGGGCGCAAACTCGATGCGTATGCCAGAGCCCACATGGAGGCCAAATAGTTGGCTTGCGCCTCCCCCACTGTTGGTGGCGCCATTGTTGATGGCAATTTCCAGCAGTCCCATGTGATTGAAAATGGCCACCCGTTCTCCGTCCGGTACCGCGCCATAATGGCGGTGTATGCGCTCGACATCCATCCGGCTTGCCCGGAGTGGAATCTTGAAGGGGCGGTCTTTTCCCACCTTCTTGAAGGTGCGGTCGTCGATGTTGGTGATCAGATTTCCATAGTGGTCCACGTGGAGTACGATGCCCTGGACATAGTCCGCACCGATCAGGGGCCGCTGCCATTCGCTTTCCACCCATCCTGCCGCCGGTCGACCGATCACTGCGGGGACGCCTCCCTGGACAAGGTGGCAGGCCACCTGGACGAAAATGTGACGTTCCGGGAAAGTCAGGATGTCGCTTTCGGATGTGACCGAGATGTCATGAATCGCATCCGGTTCCCGTTCTGCAATCAAGGAGAATATTCCGTCGTCCAAAGCCACATAAAATTGTCCGGCAAGCTCCATGACCCGATGGTTGTACTCCTCTGTGGCCAGGGCATTCATGGCAATGATGTGCACCGTGCCCTTGGGGAAATGGGGCGCGGCGACGCGGAGTGCAAAAGCCGCATTGTTGGTGTCGAATGGCCGGATGCTGTGTGATATGTCGACTATCCTGATGCCCGGATCCCTGGATATGATGGCGCCTTTCAGGGCAGCGGCATACAGGCTGTCCGTCCCATAATCGGACGTCAGCGTAACAATGCGGGGTGCAGTTTGCCTTTGCTCCATGCCACTTCAAAATTCAGCATCCCTTCGGAGTAGATTTGCCGTTCGTCCACGAGATATCCCTAAACCTCCCCACAGTTGTTTCCACACCGTGAGTTCTGAACGCAAATTCTCCCTTCCCGATGTGCCGCCTTTGGAGTTTTTCGGCGCGGGGCACCGCAAATTTGCCCAGCTCAAGGGGTACTTCCCCAAGCTGAAATTGGTGGGGCGTGGCCATGAGGTCAAGGCCTTGGGGGCCAAGAATGACCTCGATGCCTTCGCGGCCAAGTGGGACCTTGTGGTGTGGCACCTCGAGCGGTTTGGCAGCCTGGCCGAAGACGATCTGGACCGCCTGATGAAGGACGATGGTGTAGAACTCAGGAAATCTGCTTCCGAGGATGAAACGCTGGTCTATGGCCCGGGAGGTTTGAGGGTGACCGCAAGAACGCCGAACCAGCGCAAGTTGGTTGAGGCGGTTCGTGAGCATGACATGGTGTTTGCCATTGGCCCCGCGGGGTCAGGCAAGACCTACACGGCCGTGGCCCTCGCCGTTCAGGCCTTGAAGGAGAAAAAAGTACGCCGCATCATCCTGACCCGGCCTGCTGTAGAGGCCGGCGAAAATCTCGGATTCCTGCCCGGCGACCTGAAAGAGAAATTGGACCCGTACATGCAGCCCCTGTATGATGCATTGACGGACATGCTGCCCTATGAACGGGTGGCGGACCATTTGGAAAAGGGCGTCATCGAGATCGCACCATTGGCCTTCATGCGGGGGCGAACCCTGGACAAGGCTTTCGTCATCCTCGACGAGGCGCAGAATTCCACTGTGGCCCAGATGAAGATGTTCCTGACGCGGATGGGCCGTTCCGCCACGTTCGTCGTGACCGGGGACGCCTCACAGGTGGACCTGCCGCACCGCCAGGAGAGCGGTCTTCGGTTTGCGCGGCGTGTTCTGGATGGCGTGAATGGTTTGGAGTTCGTTACGTTGACAGGGGATGATGTCGTGCGCCATTCCCTTGTGAAAAAAGTAATCAAGGCGTTCGAGGATGCCGAGCAGCACGGCCAGAACGGTGGTGTGGCCCAACCACTGGGCAAGGTTCCTCCAAAGCGATGGGTCAAGGACGAAGAACAGGACGGTGAACCTCCGTCAGGTGATGACGATATTGTACCAGAGACAAGAGCATGAACACCTCCGTTTCTCCCATGCCACTGTATGAGCAGCGGCTTCAGTTTGTCGGAGAGTCCGCCTATTACCGCGGCAAGGTCCGCGACGTGCACACCTTGGCGGATGGACGCCTGTTGATGGTGGCGAGTGACCGCATTTCTGCCTTTGATGTGGTGCTTCCCCGGCCCATCCCCTTCAAGGGTCAGGTGCTCAATCAGCTGGCGGCATACATGCTTGAAGCAGTCTCGGACATTGTACCAGTATGGCTTGAGGATGCTCCTGACCCCAACGTGGCTGTGGGCAAGCGGTGCGAGCCCATCCGATTGGAGATGGTCATTCGCGGGCATTTGACGGGCCATGCCTGGCGCACCTACCGCGATGGAGGCCGCTTGCTGTGCGGGGTCGTGCTGCCGGAGGGCATGAAGGAGCACGATGCTTTTCCGGAGCCCATCATCACCCCGGCCACCAAGGCTGAGGAAGGACATGACGAAGACATTTCGGAAGCTGAGATTCTGTCAAGGGGCATCGTGGATGCTGAATTGTACGGGCGCATGGCGGAGGTGACCAAAGCGCTTTTCGCCCGCGGTCGCGCCATGGCTGCCGAGCGGGGACTCATCCTGGTGGATACGAAGTACGAGTTTGGCCTGCATGCAGGTGAGCTCATGCTGATGGACGAAGTGCACACCCCGGACAGCAGCCGTTATTTCCATGCCGATGGCTTTGAGGCGCGGCAGGCCGCGGGTGCTCCACAGTCACAATTGAGCAAGGAGTTTGTGCGTGAATGGCTGATCGAGGGGGGATTCATGGGGCGAGATGGCGACCGGATTCCGACCATGGATGATGCCTTCGTCGACCACGTAAGCAGGCGGTATATCGCGCTTTTCGAGCAGATGACCGGGTTGGATTTTGTCATTCCCGAGGAGGCGGATACCGTCGCCCGGATCCAAAGGAACATAGGAAATTGGCTCCGCGAGCACTGAAAAACGCCCCCTGGAGGGAGGATGCCATCATGGCGGTCCGTGCACTGAAGTCCGGGGGGGTCATCCTGTACCCGACGGATACGGTGTGGGGGCTCGGTTGTCGTGCGGATGACCCAGAAGCCTTGGACCGACTTTATGCATTGAAGGGGCGCGAAGGTGGTCAGCCGTCCTTGGTCCTGGTGGATGCAGAAGGATTGCTTGAGGAATACACCCATCCTGTTCCGGACATCGCCTGGGACTTGCTTCGGGAAAACGGACCGGGTTGCCGGCCCATGACCTTGGTGCTGCCCGGAGGCCGAGATGTCACCCCTGCCCTGCTGGCTGAGGACGGCAGCCTGGCCATCCGAGTGGTGCACGATCCGTTCCTGCAATTCATCATCCGGGGCATTGATGTGCCCCTTGTTTCGACTTCGGCCAACTTGACAGGCCAGCCTACTCCGGGACATTTCTCGGAAATCGCGGGAAGCCTTCGTTCTGGTGTGAACCACGTTTGTGTGACGGGACGTGATCGACGGGGGGCGGCCCCATCGAGCATGGTCAAATTGGATGCCTTGGGGCGGATTGAAATACTGAGGCCGTGAATTTCTCAGATCAATTGGTGCATCCCGTCTTTCGAGCCGTGGGTGAGGAAGCGGACAGGAAGGGTCAGGAGGCCTTTGCCATCGGAGGATTCGTGCGTGACTTGCTGCTGGGGCGCCCCTCGAAGGACATCGATATCGTCGTGGAGGGCAGCGGGATCGCGTTGGCACGCAGTGTAGCGGAGGCCCTCGGGGCCGGGAAAGTCTCGGTATTCAAGAATTTCGGAACGGCCATGTTCCGTCATGGGGGATGCGAAGTGGAATTCGTCGGGGCAAGAAAGGAGTCGTACCAGCGGGACAGCAGAAAACCGATTGTCGAGGATGGCAGCATCGAGGACGACCAACTGCGACGCGATTTCACGATCAATGCCCTGGCCATTCGTCTCAATTCTGATGGGTTCGGGACATTGATAGATCCATTTGGGGGATTGCGCGATCTGGAGGATCGGGTGATCCGGACCCCATTGGATCCCGAAGTGACCTTCACGGATGACCCTTTGCGGATGCTCCGGGCGGTGCGCTTCGCCTCTCAATTGGGATTTCACATCGAGCCCCGGGCACTTGAGGCCATTCAACGAAACAGTGGTCGGCTGGAGATCATTTCAGAGGAGCGCATCCATGTGGAATTGAACAAGATCCTCTTGAGTCGCCGGCCGAGTGTGGGCTTCAAGCTTCTGCTGAAGACACAGTTGCTCGATGAATTCTTTCCGGAAGTGGTGGCATTGAAGGGGGTTGAGCGCCGCAATGGCATCGGGCACAAGGACAACTTCTATCACACCCTGGAGGTGGTGGACAACGTGGCGGCCGTGAGCACCAACCTCTGGTTGCGCTGGGCGGCCCTGTTGCATGACATTGCGAAGCCGCCGACCAAGCGGTTCCACCCTGATCATGGTTGGACCTTTCATGGCCATGAGGACAGGGGAGCGCGGATGGTGCCCAAGATCTTCAAGCGACTCAAGCTGCCATTGGACCACCAGATGAAGTACGTCCAAAAGCTGGTCCTGCTGCATTTGCGGCCCATCGCTTTGACGAAGGAGGAAGTGACGGACAGTGCCGTCCGTCGTCTGTTGTTCGAGGCAGGCGATGATGTGGACGACCTGATGGTGTTGGCTCGGGCGGATATCACCTCGAAGAACGAGGCCAAGGTGGAGCGTTACCTCCAGAATTATGATGTGGTGGTCAGGAAGTTGGTGGAGGTTGAGGAGAAGGACCGTGTGCGGAATTTCGAGCCGCCCATCAGTGGTGAGGATGTCATGAAGGCCTTGGGCATTCCACCCTGCCGGCCCATCGGGGCGGTCAAGAACCTGATCAAGGATGCGATTCTCGACGGTTTGATTCCAAACGAAACGGAAGCCGCCCGTGATTTGATGATGCGGTATGGTCCCGTCATCCTCGATGCATGGCGTGATCTGCAGTCAAAGGTGGATGGTGGAAAGCTTCAGGAGAAAGAAGCCCGCGATGCCTTCGACCAGTGGTTGGAGCAGGTGGAAGTCAGCCCTGCCCCTTCCAACCGTCCTTGAGGGTCACCGCACGGTTCCAGACCATGTGTCCCGTGTCTTTCGTTCGTTTCTCGTCCAAAGTGAAATAGCCGAGTCTGGTGAATTGGTGAGGCACTCCGGGGCGGGCAAGGGCAAGCGAGGGTTCCACCATGCAGCGAGACCGCACCTGAAGGCTGTCGGGGTTCAGGAAGTCCATGAAATCCCGGTCTGCATGGCCGTCTGGCGCTGGATCTGAGAATAGACGGTCATACAACCGCACTTCTGCTTCTTCGGCCGTTTCGACATTGACCCAATGCAATGTTCCCTTGGCTTTGATGCCACTGGTGTCCGAGCCGCTCTTGCTGTCGGGGAAATATTCCACATGGACTTCTTCGACTTGGCCATTGGGACCCTTGATGTGATCCAGATAACGGACGATGTAGGCTGATTTCAATCGAACGGTCTTTCCGGGAGCGAGCCGGAACCACTTCTTGTTGGCCTCCTCCTTGAAGTCTTCCCGTTCGATGTACAAGACCTTGGAGAAGGGCATCTCCCTGGTGCCTGCCGAGGGGTCTTCGGGGTTGTTTTCCGAAGGCAGCATTTCGGATTGGCCCTCCGGGTAATTCAGTATCACCAGTTTGATGGGGTCCAATACGGCCATGGCCCGGGGAGCCACCCTGTTCAGATGTTCCCGCAATGCCCACTCCAGGAGGCTGAAATCGATGACATTCTCGCGCTTGGCAATGCCCACACGCTCACAAAAGGTCCGGATGCTTTCCGGAGTGAATCCGCGTCTCCGCAATCCACTGATGGTAGGCATGCGGGGGTCATCCCATCCTTCCACAACGCCTTCCTCCACAAGCCTGAGGAGCTTGCGCTTGGACATCACGGTGTGGTCCAGGTTCAATCGGGCGAATTCGATCTGGCGGCTCGGGAAGATGCCAAGGGTGCGGATGAACCAATCATACAGCGGGCGGTGCACCTCGAATTCCAAGGTGCACAGCGAATGGGTAATGCCTTCGATGGAGTCGCTCTGGCCATGTGCGAAATCGTACATGGGATAGATGCACCAGTCATCGCCGGTTCTGTGGTGATGGGCGCGTTTGATCCGGTATATGACCGGGTCACGCATGTGCATGTTGGGATGCGCCATGTCGATTTTGGCCCTGAGTACACAGTGTCCATCGGGATGGAGCCCCGCCCTCATCTCGCTGAAGAGCTGCAGGTTCTCCTCAGTCGGGCGGTTTCTGAAGGGACTGTCCTCTCCCGCTTTTGTGGGCGTTCCTTTTCCGGCAGCGATTTCTTCCGGGGACTGATGGTCCACGTAGGCATGCCCATGCTCAATGAGTTGGACGGCAAAGCCGTGCAGCTGTTCGAAATAGTCGCTCGTAAAGTATTCTCCCCCGTTCCATTGGTATCCGAGCCAGGAGACGTCCCGCCGAATGGCATCCACATATTCCTGACTCTCCTTCTCAGGATTGGTGTCGTCGAACCTCAGGTTGACCTGGCCATCATATTTTTCGGCGATTCCGAAAGAAAGACAGATGGCCTTCGCGTGTCCAATGTGCAGGTACCCATTGGGCTCCGGAGGGAAGCGGGTGTGGATTGAAGCATGCTTCCCCGACGCCAGGTCATCCTGGATGATCTGTTCGATGAAGTGCACGGATTCGGCTTCATTGGCATCGGCAGGTCGAATGGGCGGCTCGGGCATGGGCGCAAATTTATCCTGTGTGTCGCGGGCTTGGTCCCTCCACGGGTGAATTCATGCAGATTGTAGAACAGAATCGAAGTCTTGGGGTTCTTCATGTGTGAAAGAGCAATGCTGGACTCCAATTGCCGAGGTCGTGCGCTATCGTTTGAGGCGCGGCGCCCGTATTGTGGGCTGGATGAGGGAAGAGGGAACCGGGCAACGCTTCTACAGCAGAGAAGGCCTGTGGTGGTCCGGTCGCAAAATCAAATGGACCCACCGGGACCGTTGTTGTGGATTGCGTGACATCGACGACAGGTGGCTTCACGAAGGAGACCTGGTCACACCTGTAGGAGGCCCTTGGTGGCGCCGGAACAAAAAATGGATGATTCTTTGCGATGAGCAACAGGGATGGGTCCTCATACGCAGCCAGCGATGGGGGCGCGTGCTGACCATGTGTTCCCACGAAGCAGTGTCCACCGTTTGGAGGTGGTCCGGATTTGGATGGCGGCTCGACCGTTGAGCCCAGGTTGTACGTCAGCCCGAAGGGAGACGGTCAGAGCATTTGGATGCGCTTCATGAGCTCATCCTTGTAGGTCCTGGAAATCGGGATTTCGTCGTTGTCAATCTTGATGACAAACTGAAAGGTGTCGATGTGGGTGACCCTGTCGATGTTGATCACATAGTTCCGGCTCACGCGCACGAAGTCCTCCGTGGGCAATTTGAGCAGCAAGTCCTTCAGGCTGGCCTTCACGTTATATTTCCTCTCTCCGACATGGATGGCGCTGTACTTGCCTTCCACTTCGATGAAGCGCACGTCTTGGAGGTGAATCCGGCGCAACTTGTTGCCCACCTTGGTGAAGAAATGTTTGGCCCTGATGCGGGTCTGCTCCAGTTCTTGCAGTGCTTCTTCAACCGCATCCTGAATGGGGGTGGATTCATCCTGATCCGTACCGGCCAGGACGGGAACCCATTCCAACAACAGGATTTTGTCTTGCACCTTGAGCTGTTCCACAAAATCGGCCAAGCCGTTCTTCTGTTCGAGGACCACGACAAGGTCAGGCGGAGCAAAAAGACAGAGACCGGCGGCTTCGGCGACTTTGCTCGCCACGCGAACATCACAACCAAACTCGGTCAATTCCGCTGAATGCGTTCGGGTCGCGCTGTCCGAACCGAGGAGGAGGATGCTGGGTTTACGTACCATTTCAAATACAGAACACAGCTTTCTCCCGATTGTTCCCTGAATGGGTCAAACGGGTGCAAATGATCCAAATCGGGGCATTGAAAGACGCAGGGCGGAATGTGGATCGTGAGACAGTAGGGTTAAATTGCGAAATGTTGGAATTCGGGCATGCTGCCTCAGTTGAAGAAGAGACGCTGGTCGAAGAATCAGTGGACATTGAAGAGGCGGTAGCCGATGGCTGGCACATTGTGCTGTACAACGACGACCACAACACGTTCGATCACGTCATTGAATGCCTCATGGCCTATTGCGGTCACGAGGTCTTGCAGGCTGAACAATGCGCATTGATTGTGCACACCCGGGGCAAGTGTTCGGTGAAGAATGGTGATTTTGATGAGCTGGAATTGATTTGCACGGCCCTGTTGGAAAGGGACCTCACGGCCGAGGTAGAGCCGGCCTGAGCCATTATCGGTATTTTCACCTGCCTTCATGTTCATCCGTCCCTCGAATCCCTTGCTTGTTCGGGTCGTGGTTTTTTCCACGGCCCTGTTGGAATGCGGCGCCGTTGCAGGTCAATTTGACGATGTGACGGAGCTCTACCTGGTTGAGGCCTCGACACAGGCCAGTTGGTTCGGTACAGGAATGAGCGTCGCGGATTTCAACCTTGATGGCCTGGAGGATTTCACCTTTGCCAACAGCACCGGCAGCGTCGTGCTGTACGAACAGCTCCCCGAGGGTGGGTTCGAACTGACCCATGAATTGCCAGGGACCACGCAGCCCCAGGGGGTGGTGTGGTTTGATGCGGATGGGGATGATGATCTGGATCTGATGGTGGCACGCAGGTTCGCCCCTTTGGCTCTTTTCCTCAGGGACGGAGATGAGCTCATTGATTCCGCGGACGCGCGGGGCATACCCATCAATGATGAATGGGAAGCGAGGGGCCTGGCCGTTGCAGACTATGATGCCGATGGGGACCTCGATGTCTATGTGTGCATGTATCACGACGGCACGACGGGGCTGTCGGAGAACATTCTCCTCAACAATGACGGTCAAGGCTTCTTTACCGATGTCACGGCTGCGGCCGGAGTCGGCAATGGCATTCAGCACACTTTTCAGGGCGCTTGGTTCGATCATGACGGCGATGGCGATCTCGACCTCTGGGTCATCAATGACCGTGAGGTGTTTCCCAATGCTTTGTATGAGAATCTGGGGGATGGCACCTTCTCGGATGTGGCGCCGCAGGTGGGAGCCGCCCAGACCATATTCGGGATGACCGCAACCGTGGGGGATCCCGACAACGATGGAGAATTCGAGCTGTTCTGCACGAATGTCGAAAACCTGCCCAACACCATGCTCGACAAGGTGGGGGACTATTATACCTCAGTCGGTCCGGCCTGGGGATTGAATGGGATGCAATACAGTTGGGGGGGGTGCTGGATGGATGTGGATGGTGACATGTGGAGCGACCTCATGGTCGCGACATACCGTTTTCCGAATTCCCTGCCCTATGACAATTACTACTACAGCAACGTATTTCAGGGCACCTACTTCGAGGACTTGACTGAAGAGGCATGGCCCAATGAACAAACCCAGTTGTATTGTGTGGCCGCCTGCGATTTCAATCACGATCTGGCACCGGATATGGTTGGGTTTGGCAACATGCCCTACGTGCAGATGCTCCGCAACTACGCTTCGGAATCTGAGGAGGCCAACGGAAGGCTGGCCATCCAATTGTGTGGTACCGCATCCAATCGTTGGGCCATCGGAGCCGAGATCCGGGTCCACGCCGGCGGTGAGACACAGCTGCAACTGGTGAGTTGTGGCGCGGATTACATGACGCAGCAATCATGGAAACGGTATTTCGGATTGGGGCAGTCGGATGTGGTGGACTCGGTGGTGGTGGATTGGCCGAGTGGGCTGCACGAAGTGTGGTACGATGTTCCCGTTGGTTCTGATTTGCGTCTGATCGAAGGGAGCAGCATGGCTGAATTGGTTGTCGTCGGTTCTTCATGCAACGCGAACGCCGCGTATCTGGAACTGCCTTTCCCGGGAGGAGACTGGATCGTGAATGGAGAACCTTGGGCAGGGGATTCAATATTTTTGACTGAAGCAGGGACTTACATCGCGGAGTGCACCTGGCTGGGGGGCTTGTTCAATTGGGCAGATACAGTGGAATGGAGTGTGCTTCCTGCGCATGCGATTTCAGTGGAGTGGTCGGCTCCGGATTGTGCAGGTGAACCCGGGCTGTTCGGTTGGGTCGCGGACTCTGCATTGACGGTCCAATACGAGGGGTTGGAATATCCCTACCTCCAATTGGACCTTGCCCAGACGGCAGGAACGGTCTTGCTGCAAACCGTGGACAACGAGACCGGTTGTGTCGAGCTGCATGAATTTGAGTTGCCGGAACCGACGGAACTCGAGCTGTACATCGACTACGCTCCAGCACTTTGCGCCGATGATGTGGCGCAAGCCTTTGCAGTCGGTTATGGGGGGACTCCGGGATATCTGGTCAATTGGAATGGTGCCAACCCGGTCGATTTGGAGCCCGGTTTGGTCAGCATCACGCTGACCGATAATCTCGGCTGTGTTCTGGACTCATCATTCATCGTGGAGATTCCGCAGCCTCTGGAGTGTGAGGTGACCGTGTTGGAGGAGGATCTGGGGAATGACGGGGCCATTGAATTGCAATTGAGCGGAGGAACGGCGCCTTATGACATTCTCTGGAACAATGGTGTGGTGGGCGATTCTGTTTTGTCCGGGTTGACCACCGGGCTGTACAGCTGGGTGATCAGCGATGCCAACGGTTGCCTGCTTTTGGGCTTGCAGGAGATCATCAATGTTCTCGTCCCAGAAACGCAGGGAGTTCAAACCTGGGACCTGACACTCGGGTCGGAAGGCATTCGATTGTTGATGCCGGAGGGCTGGGGCCAACCCGTATTCATCTCCATTCTCGATGCATCCGGAAGGTTGCTCATCAGCATGGAGTGCCATTCCGACGACTTGCTGGCATGGTCCTGGGGTCACCTGCCCAGCCACGGCGTGGTCGTGGTGACGGGTGAAGCGGGGGTGCTGTTGAGCCGGTCCTTCTGATGGTTGGCGTTCTCAAGCGCTTTCCGTCTGCAAGCGCTTGAGCCGGGAGACGGCCTCCAAGGGGTTTTCCGATTTGAAGACCGAAGAACCGGCCACCAGCACGTCCGCTCCGGCCTGGACGAGATCGGAAGCATTGGCCTCCCCTACTCCTCCGTCGATTTCGATCAAGAAATTTGCGCCCTGGACCTCGCGCATGGATTTGAGGCGGCGCACCTTGTCCAGTGTTCCGGGAATGAACTTCTGACCTCCAAAGCCGGGGTTGACGCTCATCAGGCAAACGAGGTCCAAATCGTGGAGCACCTCTTCCACAGCGGACAATGGAGTGTGTGGATTCAGCGCCACTCCCGGGCGCATTCCTTTTTCGCGGATGGCCGACAACGTCCGGTGAAGATGGGGACAGGCTTCTGCATGCACGGTCAGAATATGGGCGCCGAGTGCAGCAAAACTTTCAATGTACCGGTCGGGATCCTGGATCATCAGATGCACATCCAAAGGTTTGTCCGCATGGCGTCGGATGGCCTCTATGACGGGCATTCCGAAACTGATGTTGGGCACGAACATGCCATCCATGACGTCAATGTGATGCCAGTCGGCCATGCTGCGTTCGACCATATTCACATCACGGGCGAGGTTGCCGAAATCCGCAGCGAGCAGTGAGGGTGCTATGAGGTGTGCCATGGTGCGAAAGTCGCATGGGTATCGCGAATGCCCGAATATTGCGGTATGCCTTTTTCGACATTGCCGGTGAACCAGTCAGGTGTTCGGTCCATCAAAGTGGTGGGCCTGACCGGCGGAATGGGCACGGGCAAGTCGGTCGTGGCCGGGATCCTGGGGTCGCTCGGATGCAGGGTCTACAACGCGGACCAGCGCGCCAAAGCACTTTACTCCAAGGATGCACTGCTTCGATCAGCCGTGGTCGAACTGTTCGGCTCAGCCATGTTTGGCAAGGATGGCGCATTGGACAGAATGGCCCTTGCGGAACGTGTTTTTGGAGACCGGGAGGCGTTGACAAGATTGAACCAAGTGGTTCACCCCGCGGTTGCCCGCGATTTCGCTGCTTGGAAGGAACAGTGTGTGAGCGCTGGCGCCGGGGTGTTGTTCAAGGAGGCCGCAATCCTCTTCGAATCGGGTAGCAACAAGGACTGTGACGCGGTTTGGGCGGTTTCTTCACCGCTTGAATTGAGGCGGGCTCGGGTGCGGTTGCGGGATGGATGGAGTGATGCGGAAATTGACAGAAGGTTGGCCCATCAATGGCCGGCACATGAAATTGAGCAACGTGCTGATGTGGTCATTCAAAATGACGGAAATGTGCCCCTTGTGCCACTCGTGGTCAGACTTTTGACTGAATTATGCTGACCGAGGGCAACGATTGGTTTTTCTGAACGTCTTTTGATTAACCTCAACCGGGTCTTCATGCGTCCTGTCCAACCGCTGTTTCGCCACTTCAGTTGTGTCCTTTTTATGGCGGTAGCCTTGCATGGGTACGCGCAATGGGAGGATGTTTCGCTGGACTATCTCATTGAGTCATCCACCTTCGGGAGTCTGTTTGGTTGCGGCCTGAGCACAGCGGATTTCAATGGAGATGGTTGGGACGACGTGACCACCGCTGGATCGGATGGGTGGATCAAGTTGTACACAGGTGGTCCCGATGGATTTGTCTCATTTGAGGCTTGGCAGATGCCCACGGAGGGGAAGGCCGTGCTGTGGATCGACATCGAAAATGACGGTGATCTTGATTTGTTTGTCGGCTTCTTGCACTTGGGTGTGTTTCTCTATGTCCAGCAGGAAGATGGAACCTTGATCGAGCAGGGATTGCAGCGGGGTATGCCCGTATTGCAATCATGGGATGTGCGCGGTTTCTCCGCACGGGATTATGACAGGGATGGGGACCTCGACCTTTATGTGGCGAGCTATCATGACGCTGCACAGACCGTCAATTACGAGAACATGCTTTTCCAGAATGGGGGCAATGGTTTCTTTGAGGATGTAACCTTGTTTTCAGGCACGGGTAACGGCATGCAACACTCGTTCCAAGGGGCGTGGTATGACTATGACAATGATGGATTTGATGACCTGTGGGTCATCAACGACCGTTCGGTATTTCCCAATGCCCTTTATCACAACTTGGGCAATGGAACGTTCGAGGACATCGCCGAAGACGTGGGGTGTGATATCGGGATCGAAGCGATGTCGGCAACGCTGTTCGACCCGGACAATGATGGGGACTGGGACCAGTACATCACGAACATCGAAGGCAATCCCAATGCGTTCTTGCGCAACAATGAGGGACAGTATGTCGACATCGCGGAGTCTGCTGGGGTTGCCAGCCTTCTCTATGGATGGGGTACCTGTGCCATCGATGTCGATGGGGACCGATGGGATGACATGATGGTGGCCACCTACCGGTTTCCCAACACCAACCCTTACGACAATCACCTGTATATGAATCTCGGGTCCGGCACGGAATTTCTCGAAGAGACCGAGAACTGGCCCAATGAGCAATTCCAGCTTTATTGCCTGGGGCGCCTCGATCTGGACGGAGATCGGGTTCCTGACCTTGTCGGTCATGGAAATGCGGCCCATGCCCAGGTGCTGAGGAATACCAACAGTGAAGGAGCGGCGAGGTTGGCCATCAATCTGATTGGAACCGAGTCCAACACCTACGCCGTGGGTTCCGTCATCAAGGTGCATGCCGCAGAAATGACCCAGATGCAGCAGGTGGAAGCCGGCTGCGATTACATGACGCAACACTCCTACACCCGTTTTTTCGCGCTGGGTGATGTTCAAGTCATTGACTCCATTGAAGTGTTCTGGCCTTTGGGAAGTCGGGATGTTATGTTTGACGTTCCTTCCGATACTGCCCTTCTGGTCATTGAGGGATTCCTCGATGCGGAATTGGAGCCTCTGGAAGCGCCTTGTCCTTGGTCTCCGCCGGGCTGGAGCATTCCTTTTGAATTGGGCTCTGCCGATATGACGTGGAATGGTGAGCCCGTGACCTCTGAGGTGGTGGTGGCGGACAGCACCGGAGATTGGACCTTCGAGGCTTCGTGGTGGGGCGGTGGTTATACCTGGAGTCAGACCGTAAGCTGGACTGAGGTGGCGCTGCCGGATTTGGCGGTGGAGGTGACACCGGCATCCTGTCATGGAGCGCTGGGGGGCTTGGCATGGACCATGCCTGATGGTGCTTCTGTCATGCTGCTTGATTCCGTCTATCCCTCCACGGTCAATGGAGTGTCAATTCCCGCGGGCGACTATGACCTGGAGGTGGAGTTGGGTGAGAACTGCACTGTGCACGTGCCCGCTTCGATCGGCCAGCCTGAGGCCCTATCACTTGAACTTGAAGTGACCCAGCCCGCCTGCCATGGTGATCATGGCATGGTGACCTGGTCCATTGGAGGGGGCACTCCTCCGCTGGCGGTTGTGATTGCAGATGGTGATCCACTCGCATTGACTCCTGGCGAATGGCCCATCGTGCTGGAGGACTCCATGGGATGCACCCTGTCCGATGCCGCCGTGGTGGTGGAGCCGGACAGCCTGATCTCCTCTGCGTCTGTCGAATATGCAGGGCCCAGCGATTCGGCCTTGGTCACCCTGGTTGTCGAAGGGGGCACTCCCCCATTCAATGTGGCTTGGAGTGGCCCAATTGATACTTCAGGTTGGGTTGTTGCTCCTGTAGGTCTGGGCTGGTTTGTTCAGGATGCGAACGGGTGCCTGGATCTCGGTGTGTTGGATGTCCCCTCGAATCCGCTCGCAGCGGTCGGTGGATTCGGTCGCACCCCTTGGTCTTGCTTCAGGGATGGTGTTCAACTGAGATTCTCTGGTCCTGGGGATGCCCTGGTCGAGGTGCGGGTGTTTGACCTGTCCGGTCGCCTGCTTTTGGAAGAAGTCCACATTGCCCATGGTCAGGTCATTGAGCTGGGCCATCAGGGAGTGGTTGTCGTACAAGCGCTGGATGTGGAGGGCCGGTCATACGCTTGGGTAAAATGAGCTTGAAATGGATCTTCGGATCATCGGCAATCGTCCTTCACTGTCTTTGGCCACGGGTGTCAACGGCCCAATGGGAGGATGTTTCGACCGATTATCTCCTTGCGGCAACGGCGTCCGGCAGTCAGTTCGGGTGCGGCATGAGTTGCGCCGATTTCAATGGGGACGGTTGGGATGACCTCACCTTTGCGCAAGCCTCGGGAACCTTCCTGATGTACGCGGGGTCAGAAGCGGGGTTCATCCTGGATGCCGAGCTCGTCGGGGAAGGCATGGGGACAGGCGTCCTCTGGGTGGATGTCGATGATGACGGTGACCTTGACTTGTTCACGGGTCGTCGTGACTACGGGATCAAACTGTATATCCGAACGGCATCGGGAAGTCTGCTGGACGAATCCAATAGCCGAGGCGTGCCCTTGTGGTCCGGCTGGCGGCCGCGGGGCATATCCGCTTGTGATTTTGACCGGGATGGCGACCTCGATGTGTACATCGCGTCCTATCACATCGCGGCCCAGGTGGACCATCATCCCAATGCCTTGCTCATCAATGATGGCAATGGCTTTTTCACCGTGGCGGACGATACCGTGGGTGTGGACAATGGCGTCCAAACTTCCTTTCATGGTGGATGGCTCGACTACGACGGCGATGGTTGGCAGGATCTGTGGGTCATCAATGACCGGTTGTCATTCAAGGACGCGTTGTATCACAACCAGGGCGATGGCACCTTTATCGATGTGGCGGAAGAAATGGGCTTGGATGTGGCATGGGATCCCATGACCGCTACGATATTCGACCCGGATCGCGACGGAGATTGGGACTTGTTCACCACGGATGTGGGCAACATCGCCCACCGATTGCAGGAAAATACGGATTCGGGATTTGTGGAAATTGCTGCCCAAGCCGGTGTGGAAGGGGTGTCCGATTATGGATGGGGAGCCTGTGTCGTGGATGTCGACGGCGACATGAATGAGGATTTGATGGTCGCCACGCTGTACTGGCCTTTCGAGAGCAATACAGTGGACAACGTGTTGTACATGGGGGTGGACAGTGGACTGTTTTTCATTCAGGACAGCGCGGGCTGGCCCAATGAGCAATTCCCCTTGTATCACATCGGCCGTTGTGACCTGGACGGGGACGCCGTTCCCGATCTGGTGTGTCATGGGGCCATTCCCATTGCCCAAGTACTCCGCAACACCAATGCCAGTGGGGCCCATAGATTGGCCATCAAGCTGGTGGGCACACCTTCGAACATGCATGCGGTGGGCGCTGTACTCAAGGTCTACGCCGGGGGGATTCAGCAGATGCAGCAGGTGGATTGCGGAACCGATTATGTCACCCAGCATTCATTCACGCGGTTCTTTGGTTTGGGGTCCAATTCCACAGTGGATTCCGTGGTGGTGCAATGGCCGTTGGGAAATACGGAAAAGTGGATTGGACTCCCTGTGGACACCAGTATCGTGCTCATCGAAGGCACTAGCAATGCGGCCATGCTGCCGATGGAGCGCACATGTCCATGGCACGACCAGGGTTGGCAATTGCCTTTTGATCCCGATGCCGTGGACATGACCTGGAATGGAGCGCCTGTGACCTCTGATGTGGTCTGGGTCTCGGAATCCGGAACGGATGTGTTGGAGGCATCCTGGTGGAATGGCCATCATGTCATGGAGTTTGTCGTGACCAGTGTCATTCAAGCGGTTCCGGAATTGGAGGTTGATGTGGTGGACCCGGCATGTTCGGATGATCCTGCCCTTGTCTCCTGGGGTGCTTCTGGTGCAGAGGCGGTCTTCTGGGCAGACTCCATTCAACTGCCGCTCGATTCCGCGCTTGAAATTTTTGAAGGACCTGTGCAACTCACTTGGAACTACGGCGGGGTGTGTGGCTTGGATACGATGATCGAGGTCCATTGGCCCGACCCGAGTCAGGGTGACCTGACGTGGGCCTCTCCTGCCTGTGCTGGTGGCGTGGGTACTGCGGAGTGGCTGATTTCCGGTGGCGTGCCGCCCTGGAACCTGGATTGGGGAGGCGCTGATCCTGAGGCTTTGGGACCGGGGTCATGGCCGGTTGTGGCGACCGATTCAGCCGGTTGCGCATTGGCTGATTCGGTGCTGATTTCCATGCCGGATTCCATTGTGGTCATACCTGAGTGGTCCTTTCTGGGCAATTCCGATACGGCCCAGATCAGTCTGAACGTTGCCGGAGGAACCCCTCCTTATGCCATCAATTGGTCAGGGGGGCTGGATGGCAACGGATTGTTGCTGGCACCGGGATCCGTGGCCTGGCTGTTGGAGGATGCCTCTGGGTGTCTTGTGCTTGGAAATCTGACGTTGGGCGTCAATGACGTCGAACCCGAATCCAGTGGGGAGGAATCGGTGCTGCGTTGCTGGCGCATGGGCCCCAACCTTGTTTTTCGAGGACCTTACGCCATGGGGCAGTATGCGCTGTATGACATGACGGGACGCTTGCTCGATGCCGGGGACTGGAACCGGGACTTGCCCATGAATGCCCTGACATCAGGACCGGTGATCATCAGGGCCGTCACCCCGGATGGACAGCGCTGGGTGTTCCTGCGTTGATGGAAAGGTCAGCCCTTTTCAAGGGGTCAGTGTGTCCGAAGCGAAAAGGCCCACTTTGGGGCTTCCTCCAGCCATGAAGGATCCCCGAAACATGCCGGGGGTGTTCATGCTGAATACCGCCTGACCTTTGGCGTCCATGCCGACGATGCCTCCGTCCCCGCCGAGTGCACCCATTTCGTCATGGATGGTGGCATCTGCCGCCTCCTGCAGGTCAGCGCCTCCGTGGAGCATTCGGCCATGGATGTCATGGGCCACTGCTGTTCGGATGAAATACTCCCCCCACCCTGTTGCGGAAATGGCACATGTGCGGTCATCCGCCCAGGTGCCGGCTCCTATGACAGGGCTGTCGCCAATCCGTCCGTGGCGTTTGTAGGTCATGCCTCCGGTGGAGGTGCCTGCTGCGAGGTGGCCTTGTCGATCGAGCGCCACACACCCGACCGTGCCGAATTTCTCCTTGGAGGTGTCCCTGGCCAGCGCCCGCTCATATCGGGCGCGCGCCTTGGCTGTATCGAACCAATGCTCAGGCGCGGGCTCGGCGCCTTGGGCCTCTGCGAATACGCCTGCTCCGTGTCCGCTGAAAAAGACGTGCTCCGACGACTCCATGACTGAACGCGCCACCTCGATGGGGTGTCTGAATCCCCGCAATCCGGTGATGGCCCCGCAGTTGCGGTCCTCCCCCCTCATGATGCTGGCGTCGAGTTCATGGACGCCCTCCGCGGTGTAGACCGCACCGCGACCAGCATTGAACAGGCTGTCGTCCTCCAGTATGCGGATGGTGGCGATGACCGCATCAACCGCGCTGCCACCGTCATTCAGTACTTGCCCTCCCACCTCAAGGGCTCCAGCGAGTGCGCTTCGGTATGCAGCCTGTTCCTCACTGGACAGCTGTTCCGTGTCGAAGTGGCCTGCCCCTCCGTGGACGGCCAGGGACCACTCAGCTCGACTCGGAGGAGGTGGGGAAGTCTGAACATCGGGAGAGGACGGTCCATTCGGACCGCATCCGGCGAGTCCGAGAGAAAACAAGAAAAGAAAGGCGTTCCTCATGTTGGAAAGGTAAAGCGGTGAAGCCTTCCCCCTTTCTTGTCCTAATTTGCCGATATGATGGAGCAATGGCATTGGTGGACCTTGATCGTCCTTGGACTGCTGATCGGCGAGGCTTTCGTGCCTGGTCTGGTTCTGGGTTCCTTGGCGGTGGGCGCCATTGCTGGAGGGTTGACGAGCCTCGTCACGGATTTGTGGGAATATCAATTCGTGGCGGCTTCCCTGGGTTCTGTCCTGTCCTTGATTTTCCTGCGGCCCATCGCCATGCGTCAGTGGTTCAGTGGAGGATCCGTGGCCACCGGCATTGACGCGTTGCCCGGCAAGGTGGTCAGGGTTACGGAGGCCTTTGACCCCCGCACCGGTCGTGGACGGGGGCGGATCGACGGCGATGACTGGTTGCTCGAGTTCCCAAGGGACTGGATGGGCCATCGTTCCGAAGGCCAAGTCGGCCTCAACGATCCTGCGCATTACGCCGTCGGAGACGAATTGACTGTACTCAAGGTGGAATCCAATATTTTGATTGTGGTTCCCCTCCATTCTTAACCTCGAATCCATGGAAGGCTTTTCCTTCATTTCCATTACCCTTCTGATCCTGGCCACCGTCATCGTCGTTCGGGGTCTTCGCATCGTCAAGCAGAGTGAAGCCATGGTCATCGAGCGCCTTGGTCGATACCGCACGACGTTGACGGCGGGCATCAACATCATCATCCCGTTCATCGATCGTCCCCGGGCCAGCGTTTGGCGCTTCGTGAGGGAGGAGGCTTTGGCGGACCGCGTTGTGGTATACAAGATGCTGGAGCGGATTGACCTCAGGGAAACGGTGTTCGACTTCCCCCGCCAGAGTGTCATCACCAGGGACAATGTCGTGACCGAGATCAATGCACTGATCTACTTCCAGATAGTAGACCCGGTCAAATCCGTTTATGAAATCAACAACCTGCCCAACGCCATCGAGAAGTTGACCCAGACGACCTTGAGGAATGTGCTGGGAGAGCTCGATCTGGACGAGTGTTTGTCGAGTCGGGACACGATCAACACGAAGCTGCGCGCCATCCTCGATGAGGCGACAAACAAGTGGGGCGTGAAGGTGAACCGGGTCGAACTCCAGGACATCAACCCTCCGCAGGACATCAAGGAAGCGATGGAAAAGCAGATGAGGGCTGAGCGGAGTCGCCGCGCACAGATCATCGAGGCGGAGGGCACAAAAACTGCGGCCATCCTGGAGGCCGAGGGCCGCAAGGGGGCGGACATCAACCAGGCGGAAGGTGAACGGCAGGCGATGATCCTCCAAGCGGAAGGCCGCGCTCAAGCCCGGTTGAAGGTTGCCGAGGCCGAGGCCATGGCGATTCAAAGGATCTCAGAGGTTGTGGCCAAGACGAAGGCCGATCCCACCCAGTACCTGATTGCCCTGCGATATGTGGAGGCGTTGGAAAAAATGATGGATTCCTCCAATGACAAATCCCGCACGGTCTTCATGCCGTTCGAGGCGAGCGGAATGCTCAGCAGCGTGGGCAGCATCAAGGAACTGCTCAAGGAATGAACGATGCGATGACAGAGTCGGCCTTGGAACTCGACGCCATTTTCGAGGGATTGAGGCGTGCCCATCTGGCGACCCCCCACCCTGGTCTGGGAGAGCGCAAACGGTTGCTCTCCTCCATGTTGGAGGGCCTGTGGGAACGCGAACAAGCCTTCATTGAGGCCCTGCACAAGGACCTGGGAAAGTCCGAGCCAGAGACGAGGCTGACGGAGTTCTTCCCGGTGCGCAAGGAGATCCAATACATGCGGAGCCACCTTGCGGATTGGATGCGGCCGCAGCGCGTTTCCACCCCCTTGCAGCTTCTGGGTACCCGGTCGGAAATCCAGAATCAACCGAAAGGTGTGGTGCTGGTCATTGCGCCATGGAATTTCCCCTTGCTCCTGACCATCAAACCGGTCATCGCCGCCATTGCTGCGGGCAATCGGGTGGTGGTCAAGCCGCCGGAACATACCCCGGAGACTTCCCGCCTGATGGCCGATTGGTTGCGCTCCTCCCTGCCGGAGGATTGGGTCCAGGTCGTGTTGGGTGGTCCTGCGGAGGCTGCAGAACTGACGGCGATGCCGTTTGACCACATCTTCTTTACGGGTGGAACGGTCACCGGCCGAAAGGTCATGATGGCCGCTGCAGCGCACCTCACGCCGGTGACCCTGGAGTTGGGTGGCAAGAGTCCCGCCATCATCGATGCGTCTGTTGCTCCGGGTAAAGTGGCGTCCCGCATCGCTTGGGGCAAAGGACTCAATGCGGGTCAGGTCTGCATCGCTCCGGATTATCTGTTGGTGGAGACAAACGCCGCGGATGCCTTGATAGCGGCCATCAAGGAGCGATGGCGTTTCTGTTTCACCGAAGATGTGGCGTCCTCTCCCGAGTACGGTCGGATCATCAATGACGCCCAATTCGAACGGCTTGTGGCGACGTTGGAGGACGCCGTTGACAAAGGCGCACGCATCGCACATGGAGGACGATACGACCGGGCCCACCGTTTCATGGAGCCGACCATCCTGGTCGATGTGACCTTGGATATGCGGGTGATGCAGGAAGAGGTATTCGGTCCACTGCTTCCCGTGATGACCTGGGACGATCCCTCCGAGCCGCCGGCTTTGATCGCCGAGGTTCGGGACCACCCCTTGTCCATGTACATCTTCACGCGCCATCGCCGGAGGCAGCATCAATGGCTACAGGCGACACGGTCGGGAACGGTGGGCATCGGAGAGACCGTAGTGCAGATTGCCAATCCGGAGTTGCCTTTCGGGGGCATCCAGGCCAGTGGAATGGGCCGGACCAATGGCAAGGCGGCATTCGATGCGTTGTCCAATCAACGCAGCATTTTGCGCAAGAGCTGGCCTGTTTCTTCGGTTCCCATTTCGTACCCCCCTTTCGGATCGGCCAAGGCAGCCATGGTCCGGTGGATGTCACGGTACCTCTGATTCACCGCTGGGGTGGACTGGCGGAGTGCTCTGAACTATCTTGCGGCACAGTGCTGGTCCAAACGCATTTTCCTCGAAAACTCGCCCCCCGCAGGTATGACCAGTATTTGGCTTCCGGGTGGTTCCGAGGCAGCGTCATGCTGTACAAAGTGGACCTGCTTTGCATCGAGTCGGGCATCTACGGTGTGGTCAACATCCGGACGAACCTCGAACGTTTTGTCTTGAAAAGAAGCCAGCGGAAGCGCATGGCGCGTTGCGACCGTCGGTTTACGGTCAGCATTGGCACGGCCAAACCCGATGCAGAAAAGGAAGCGCTCTATTCTCTCCACAAGGACCGTTTCAAGGGGTTCATCCATCCCACGCTCAACGAGTATCTGACGAGTGGATTCCACCGCACGGTGTTCGATACGCGGGAGGTGTGCGTCCATGACGGGGACAGGCTGGTGGCCGTGAGCTATTTCGATATGGGGGAGCGGTCCATGGCAAGTCTCATCGGATTGCAGCATCCGGATTACAAGCGTTTCGGTCTGGGCATCTACACGATGCTCAAGGAAATCGAGTTTGGCCGTTCTGCCGGATTCAAATGGTACTATCCCGGTTATGTGCTGGACCTGCCCTCGGATTTCGATTACAAGTTGGAATTGGCGGATTTTGAGTACTACACCCCTACAAAGCGCTGGGGGACCTACAAGAATTTCAATCCGAATGAAACCACCGGGGCCCGCGTACGCGAGGCCATGCAGCGCTTGACCTCCGGCTTGGATATGCTCGGCATCCACCACAAGGAGCGGTTCTATCCCTACTTCTCCCTCGGATATATGGCGCCCTGGCAGTTGGAATTCCTGACACTCCCCCATTTTCTGGAATTGGACGAGGTCGATGGACGCCGTCTCATCGTGGGATTCGAGCCGGTCAAGCATGAATACCGATTGTTGGATGTAGGGCCTACGGAGGATTTCAACCATCTCGTTAGGATGGACCACAGCGCTGGCCTCAATACGGAAGGTGCGCACTTCATGGAGATGCTTCAGGTGCGCCGTTTGTTGCATCAGTCAGGAGAAGTTGACCCGTTGTTGGCTCAACTTGTGGCCCGGGGATGGGCGCGCCCGGACGGCATGTCCTGAATGCGGCAGGTCTTGCCGAGCTTGCAACCATGAAATTGGGTTCTTGGAATGTCAACGGTGTTCGCGCCGTGGTAAAGAAGGATTTTGCAGAATGGCTGGTGGGCAGTGGCATCGATGTGCTCGGCCTGCAGGAGACGAAGGCACAGGATGATCAAGTGCAGGAGGCCCTGTTCGATCTGGGCGATGATTGGCATGTGTATTCATCCAGTGCGGTCAAGAAGGGATACAGCGGTACGGCCATCCTGTCCCGTGTGGCGCCCCATTCGGTGAGCCATGGCATAGGTGTTGAGGGCATGGATGACGAGGGCCGGGTCACGGCTGCGGATTTCGGGACCTTCCATTTCGTGACGGTCTACACCCCCAACAGTTCTTCCGGACTCAAGCGCCTCCCCTTCCGCAAGGAGTGGGATGTCGCGTTCAAGGGTTACCTGCAGGACCTCGCGAGGCAAAAGCCGGTGATCTGTTGTGGTGATCTGAATGTGGCCCACCAACCCATCGATTTGGCCCGACCCGATGCGAACTACAACAAGACGCCGGGGTACACGCAGGATGAAATCGATGGCATGACGTCATTGCTGGGGGCGGGTTTCTCCGATGTGTGGAGGCAGCAGAATCCGGAACGCGTCCAGTATTCCTGGTGGAGTTACCGTGGTGGAGCCCGAGAGAAGAACGTGGGCTGGCGCCTCGATTATTTCCTGGCTTCGGACGGGGCCATGTCGCGCTGCGGGACGTCTGAGATTTGGACTGGGGTGCACGGTTCGGACCACTGCCCGGTCGTCCTGGATTTCAACGCTTGATCAGTAGCGCAGCAGGGTGATGCTGCCCTGCTCCGTCTTGAGTAGATACTGTCCGTTCCCCGGCAGGTGCAGCCTCAGGAGGGACTGCGTGCACTCGCCGGACTCGATTTGCCGGCCTCCGGAATCGAACAGGCCATAATGGCCGATGGGATTGGGGCTCCCAATGTTGATCTGTCCGTGGCGGGTGGGATTCGGCCAAGCGGTCAGCGGCGTGCCCTCCCTTTCACGCACGTCATCGACCAACACTTCCAAGCTGGCAGTCGCGACGCGCTCCGGCATTGGCGCCAATTCCGAATACAATGTCCTGAACCCTTCGATCAGGCTGTCTCCCTGCAGCTCCAGCATGGGGGCGACCCATTTGGGTGGAAGGCTCTGGTACCAGACGTTGCATTCCACCGCGAGCAGGCCGTTTGTCTCCCATCCCTCAGGCAGGAGATATTGGATGCGGTCAGACCCGCTGCCCTCAGCCCCCAGGTTGTCGAGGTTGAAGTTGGGGTCCTCGTTGGCTGCTCCGACGATGGCGGTGGTGTCATAGACCGCATGGGATGTACTGAAGCCCTTCGGTGTCAGCCGGTTGTCCTTGAGATGTGCGTGGGCCCGCTCCAGCAATGTGGTTGGATCGCCATTGATGTCGCCCAGGACCAGTTCGTAGATGACGACATCAGTCTCGTCCTCGATGATGTCGTGGTGCTGTTCCCATGCCACGTCTTCCTGTCCAAGGATGTGGCCGGTAGTGGGATTCCAGGCTCCTGAGTGAAAGATGGGCTCCCCGGCATCACCGGTCACCTTGACCTCGACCCAAGCGCGGCGCGCCGGATAACCGGAGGGAAATTTGTGTCCGGCCTTGTTGATCAGTGTGACTTCGATCCGCGGTATGCCATCGTCCATCACGAACGCTGTTTGCAGGTCGAGCGTCTGTTCTTCCAACATGGCGAGGGTCCGCTCGATGGTGCTGTCAAACTGGGCTTCAGTGGCCGAGAGTCCAAGAGAATCCACATTGTTGCGGAGCATGCGCAACATGTGTGTATTGGCGCCGACGAAATAATGCATGCCGAATGGTGAACGGGGTTGCAGCCACGCATAACCGCTGGCGATGGTGACGGGGTCGTCTATGCGGGGTACGTGACACCCTTGGCATTCCTGTTGGTCGGGTCCGGATTCGTAAGCCGAGTTGAGCCACTCGTGGTAGGTCGCCTGCTCGATGACCGTCTCCCCGGTGTATTCTCCTTCCAGGTCCACGCTCGATGTGACCAGGCTGTGGCATGCGGCACACGATTCGGATTCGGTCATGTGCTGTCCATACATCGGATAGAAGCCGATGAAGTTCTGCATGGGTTGGTATTGAACCGGGTATTCATCCTTTCCGCCACCATAGGGTCCGAAGATGGTGTCCTCGACGAAGGTCATCTCACCGCTGAAGCGGGTGCCGATGCCTTCTGGGTCCTGCTGATGGCATACGGCGCAGTTTACCCCATCGAGAGCCAGGCTGTCGGTCAAGGCTTCGAGCAGCGAGTAATATTCAGCGCCTTCGTGATGGGCGGAAAAGTGTCCAACGGGGGCGTGACAGGAAGTGCATTTGTCTTCCAGCTCAGCTGCATGGCCCGGATTGGTGATGACCTCGTGTCGAACCTTTGCCCGCCAGAAGGGGTCCTTTGTACTGTTGGCCATGATGGAACTGCGCCAGTCGTCCACGACGTTGACATCCCATGCGTCGGGCATGGGCTCCATCGGAAAGGTCTGTCCCGCCAGTGAGGCGAGATCATTGGGGTCTTCGCCATGGCATCCGGCGCATTTGCCGGAGCCGTAGAAGAGGGCATTGATGGTGTCCGGGAGGCCGCCCAGTGCATCGTTCCGTTGGAATGCAGCCACCCATTCGTCGTGCGGATGGACATTGGGTCTCGGGGCAAACGCCTCCATCCTCAGGGCCATCCCCGATGTCATGGCAATAATGAAGGCGATGAGGGTGAGACCGGAGGCACGGCGCATGACTCAATGATATGACAGACCCCGCCCATTTGCTGGGCGGGGTCCATGAATGTGTGGGATGTATCAGCGCAGTACGACGCGGGCCGTGGCGCTTCCTTCCGATCCAGTGAGCTTCAGGATGTGCACACCGCGGGGAAGGCCGCTCAAGTCGAGGGTGCCGATCGAAGCGGCGCCGTTGGCTTGTTGACGCATCAGGACCCGTCCCGACATGTCCACGACTTCGCAAGTGACCGGGCCCTGTCCGAATCCGCTCCACTCCAGACGCACGGCGCCTTCGGAAGGGTTGGGATGCAAGGCCAGGCTACCCTCGAGTACGGTCAGGTCATCGATGCCAGTCACTTCCACGGTCACGGTGACCGGAACCCGGTCTGATGCGCAGGCCACCCCTTGGGTGGTCACCGTCCAATCGTAGAAGAAGTAGTAGTAGTTCGTGGCGTTGTTGGGGTTGTTTACACTGCTGGATGTGATCGTGGCGAGTGTGCCGAGCTCAAACGGATACGCCAGGTCACTGCCCTGGCCATCCCGCCAGAGTTGTGGGTTTCCGTCCAGGGTGCGGAGGCCGAGGCCATTTCCGGTTGGCGCCTCGAGGCCGAGCTCGATGACGCTTTCTCCCTCGGGAACCATCACGGTGACCTGGTCGAGGACGGTCTCAGCGCCGTCAATGACGGCTACGGTGCGTTCTCCGGCCTCTTCGGCAAACACCTTGACGGATTGAATGATGATGTCCTCGTAGGCGTCGAAACGCAGCCAGTAGTTGCTGTTGTTGTGGTACTGGCCTTCGTCCTGCTGTGTGGCACCACCGCTGGCGGTTTCCAGTCCGTGGTTGAGGATGTCCTCGACCCAGAAGGTGGTGGTTTCCTCCAGCACGGGCGTCTCGAAGGTGTTGCCGATGAAGACCGGGTTGGTGGCGGTTTCACTGTCGTACCAGTGCAATTCATTTCCTGTGAAATCGAGCGTAGTGCTCGCCGGTGAGGGAATGGAACTGTCCTCCACGGCGGGCGTGCCCGGTACTGCGAACACTTCAACCACAATGTCATCCGACGGGGTGGGTTCGGCGCATTCGCCTTCCACGGAGACGGAGTAGATGCCCGGTTCCGTAACGAGAATGGCTTGGTCCGTGGCTCCAGTGCTCCAGCTGTAGGATGGGGCTGTACTGCAAATGAGGGTCACACTTTCGCCATCACAGAGCTTGAGGTTTCCATCGATGGTGATGCTCGGAACCTCGGGAGTGTAGACCTCGATGGCCATCGGGTTTGAGATGCCGGCACAGCCATCCGCATCGTAGACGAGCACTGTATAGTTGCCGGTTTCCCCTACAGTTATGGCTTCACCTTCAGCGCCATTGCTCCAGGCATAAGTGCTGAATCCACCAGGTGCGGTCAGCGTCGAGGTTTCACCGGGACAGAGAATGGCAGCGCCTTCAAGGGCCAAATCGAAGGCGCCCAATTGACAGGGGGCCTCAATGACATTGTGGTAAGTGTCGATGGCCGGGTTTTCCAACGTGACCGTGAACCCGCTTGGGAAGTGCACCACGGCACTGTCTATCATGTCCGCCGAGCCCAGTCCGAAGTGTGGGTGGGTTGAGCACGTGATGCCGTAGCTCTCTCCTGCCCTGACGTCACGCAGTTGCACGCCCCAAGGACCGTAGATGGCCACCTGGGCGCCTACCGCATCACTGTTGGACTCGATGCCTTGCAGGTCAAAGGAAACCCAGTGGTTCTCATTGCCGTCATTGATGTAGAGTTGGTCGGGGTTGTTGTTGTCCGGGCTTACATAGACACTGCCATGGCTGGCGATGATGTCGATCTGACCGTTGCGGCCAACGTCGCCCGTGGCGAAACTCAACATCGCATCGTTGTACGAGAAAGGCCACTCGAGCTGTTCGAAGGTGCCGTCGCCGTTGCCCTTGAAATAAAAATTCGAGCTGTTGTCTCCGGAAGTCAAGAAGTCGAGGAAACCGTCGTTGTCGAAGTCCTCGAACTTGCTTTGAAGGAAGAATCCGCTCACCTCCATTCCGCTTCCTTCCGTGATGTCGTTGAAGTGCCCAGTGCCGTCATTCTCCAGCAGCAGCAGTGTGGTGCTGTGGTTGGTGACGCAGAGGTCCATGTCGCCATCATTGTCGATGTCGCCGAAATCGGCGGTCCAGCTTTGCTCGTAGAACACGAGCCCGCGCTCGAGGGCTTCTTCGGTCCAACCGCCATTGCCGTCGTTCACCCACAATTGGTTGACCCGGCGGGGGTCGTTCGGGTCACTGACGAATTGACGGCATTTTGCGATGTAGAGGTCCACATCTCCGTCGCTGTCGAAATCGGAGAAGACGGTGCCATAGTTTCCGCTGTGGTCCGTATTCGGATAGTCGCTGAAGTCATAGTCCATGAGCGGCATGAGCGATTGGTCGTTCATGGGTAGGCCCGCCTCATCGCCCTTCCACATGCGGCTCAGTGCATCGTCATGACACCCGAAAGCATCGAGAACACCGTCATTGTCCAAGTCGGCCATGTTGCACGCCTGCATGAACATGGAACCGTTGTCCAGGTCGTCCAATTGGAAGTCGCCTCCGGTGCCGATGCGCATCAGGTGGACGCCGTCATAACTGCCGCCGGAATAAATGTCCTTGATGCCATCGTTGTCCATGTCACCGATGCAGGCGCCCCATTGGTTTGCCGTGCTGATCTGGCCGTAATGGACCTTGTTGAATCCACTGTTCGTCTGGTAGAGAATGTTCACGTCATCGCCCTGATCGAAGAGGACGATGTCATCGAGGCCGTCATTGTCAATGTCAATGAAGCCGATGGGGCCTCCACTGTGGAATTCCCCGTCCATCAGCTCCGGGGCGAGCGTAAATGATTGGGCGAGGGCCCAGGTTCCGCATGTGAGCATTGCACAGGCGAGGAAGTAGCGGGTTTGGTTCATCCTTGAGGGTTTGCAGTTGCGCAAGATAGGGATGTGAATGTGCACCCTTCCTGCTCAAGGGTAACAGCTGAAATCCACTTTTGGTTGCCCTTAGTTTTGCGGCCATGGCGAACCGCGGTCGGGTGGCATTCGAAACCTTGGGGTGCAAACTGAATTTCTCGGAGAGCAGCGCGTTGGCAAACGGGTTGCTCGAATCGGGATATGCCCGGGTTTCAGTGGAGGACCAGCCGGATGTCGTGGTGGTCAACACCTGTTCAGTGACGGACCATGCGGATGCCAAATGCCGCAACATCGTGCGGCGCGCCAAGTCGGCGAATCCGGATTCCGTGGTGGTGGTCATTGGCTGCTATGCGCAATTGAAGCCGGAGGAGATCGCCGGGATTGAGGGCGTGGACCTCGTGCTCGGCGCGCAAGAAAAGTTCAACCTGGCGGCTTATGTCGAGGAGCGGGATGCCTTGTGCCAACAATCCCGTACAACGGGCAAGGCGGTGGTGCACCGGGGCGAGATTCGGGAGGTTACCGCATTCCATCCGGCGGTGAGTTCAGGAGACCGCACGCGCAGTTTCCTGAAGGTGCAGGATGGATGTGATTATTTCTGCGCGTTCTGCACGATTCCCCTCGCCCGGGGCAGGTCGAGAAGTGCGGACGTGTCCACCACATTGGCTGAGGCGCAGAAGGCGGTCGATGCCGGTGCCCGGGAAATCGTACTGACCGGGGTCAACATCGGAGATTTCGGAAAGGCCCAGGATGAAACCTTGCTCGAGCTCTGCATGGCGTTGGAATCCGAGGAAAGGCTGGCCGGAATCGAGCGTTTCCGGATCAGTTCGATTGAACCCAATCTGCTCTCCGAGGACATCATCGAGTTTGTGGCGACATCCCGAAAATTCCAACCGCATTTCCACATCCCCCTTCAAAGCGGAAGCGACACCATTCTGTCCGCCATGAGGCGCCGATACAGGACGGCATTGTACCGTGAGCGGGTCGATAGGATCCTGGAATTGATGCCGGATGCGGCCATCGGTATCGATGTCATTGTCGGGTTTCCGGGTGAGGATGAGGCCGCTTTCCAGGAGACCGTGGACTTCCTCGGGAGCCTGCCCGCAGCGTACTTCCATGTCTTTACCTACAGCGAGCGGCCCAAGACCACGGCCCTGCGGATTGAGGATGTCGTGCCCATGGAAATCCGGAAACAGCGGAACAAGGTGTTGCGCCAGATGGGCTTGAAGTGCCAGTGGGCCCATGCCGCCCGTTTCGAGGGCCGCACCCGTCCCGTGCTGCTGGAATCCGAAGTGGACGATGCCGGACGTCGGTCGGGCTACACTCCGGAATACGTGCGTGTGGCGGTGGAAGATTCCAAGGACATGAAGCCGGGCTCCATCGTTCCCGTTACCCTCGAAGGGATGAAGCAGGGTGTCGTCCCGGGCCGGTTTAGGGCGGCCCTAACTTGAGCCCAGAATTCTACTCGTGTATCCGAATCTCTTTTTCCTCTTTCAGGACCTTTTCGGTTGGGAGGTGCCGGCATTGAAGCTGGTCAACACCTTCGGATTGATGGTGGCCTTTGCTTTTGTTGCGGCCAGTGCCATGCTCAAGCTTGAATTGCGACGCAAGGAAGCCGAGGGCAGGATCGCCCCCACCGTTTCCAAAGTCTGGGTGGGCAAAGCAGCGGGTCCTTTGGCCTGGGCCTCCAGCGCCTTCCTCGGCCTGATTCTGGGCTGGAAGGTGACCTGGTTGCTGTGGAATGCCGGTGAGCTCTTTGCAGGTGGAGGAGCGCCACAAGTCCACCTTTTCAGTGGGAAGGGGTATCCCCTGCTCGGCATATTGGGAGCTGCTGTGATGGGCTTTCTTCGGTATCGTGAGGACATGGCCCAAAGGCTTGACAAGCCTCGAGAGGAATCCGTTCAGGTTCATCCGTGGGAGCGCACGGGCAACATCACCCTGGTGGCGGCCGTGGGTGGTGTCCTCGGAGCCAAATTCTTTCATCTGCTCGAGTATCCCGATGAGATGGTGGCCTTTTTCACGGCGCCTTCACTCCAAGGGTTTCTCGGAGGATTGACCATCTACGGTGGCCTGATTGTTGGGGGTGTCGCGGTGGCCCTTTACGGACGGCGTCACGGCATCCGCTTCCTGCATCTCGCCGATGCGACGGCACCCGGACTGATGCTCGCCTATGGCATAGGTCGGATCGGCTGCCAGATCAGCGGAGATGGGGATTGGGGCATTCCCAATCCGCATCCAAAACCGGATTGGTTGTCGTGGGCGCCGGATTGGGTCTGGAGCTATCAGTTTCCCAACAATGTCAATGCGGTGTTCGGTCCAAGACCTGCAGGATATACGGGCAAGTTGATCACCGAGAACGACCCATGGCCCATCTTCCAAGGGTTCGGCACTTATCTCGACCCCGGGGTCTACCCGACCTCGTTTTATGAGACCATCATGGCAGTGGCCATTTGCGGCTTCCTCTGGTCCATGCGCAAACGCTGGAAGGTGCCCGGTGTGTTGTTCTCGGTGTACTTGATGTTCAATGGCTTCGAGCGCTTTTTCATCGAGAAGATCCGGGTCAATGCGCCGATGGATTTTCTGGGCTTGGTCATGACCCAGGCGGAGCTGATTGCCACGTTGACTTTCATCGCAGGAGCAACCCTGTTGACCTTCCAATGGAGAAGGCGAGGAAAATATGCCGCGAACAATGAGTAAAGGCCTGTTGGATCTGGCGTCCATGCTCGATGAGGCGGTTCAGGTCATCCGTCCTGTAGGGTCATATCTGCTGTCTCAAAAGGTCTCGCAGGACATGGTCGAGACCAAAAGCCTCAATTCTCTGGTCAGCCATGTGGACAAGACTGCTGAGGCCCAGCTGGTGAAAGGACTGGAGCTGGTTTTTCCCGAGGCGGGATTCCTGGCTGAGGAAGGCACTGGCCAGGCTGCCGAAGGTGTCCGTTATCGTTGGGTGGTGGATCCGCTGGACGGCACGACCAACCTTATCCATGGGCTTCCGGTCTTCTGTGTTTCCGTGGCCTTGGTGGATGGAAACGAGCCTATTCTGGCTGTGGTCTATGACCCGAATAGAGAGGAGTGTTTCACGGCCTTCAAGGGCGGCGGCACCTGCCTCAATGGTGTTCCGGTCAGCTGTTCCGGACGGAGTGCATTGTCCGAGTCTTTGATCGCCACGGGTTTTCCCCATTGGGATTTTTCCAGGATGGGGCCATATCTGGAGGCGTTGACTGCGTTTGCCGGAGGGACCCGTGGGTTGCGGAGGATGGGGTCCGCGGCCATTGACCTGGCGTATGTCGCTTGCGGACGCTTCGATCTTTTCTTCGAATACAGCCTGCAGCCATGGGACATCGCCGCCGGACTGCTGCTCGTTCAGGAAGCGGGAGGAGTCACCTGTGGTTTCAATGGAGTTTTGGATGCCCAAACCCTGCTGTCCGGAAAGGAGACGTTTGCCGCCGCACCGGGCATCGCTGAGCAGGGGTTGTCCGTCATCGGTCAGGCCTTCGCTTAAACGCGGACGCCTTCTTCCCGTTCCTTTGGAGCACGTGCGGAAAAAAGAAGCGATAACGGAACCCCTTGACTTCGCACAGTGGATGCGTCAGCATTACCGGATGGTGCTCTCCCAAAGCCGCCGGATGCTCGGTGTGACCGAGGATGCTGAAGATGTGGCTCAGTCGGTGTTCATCAAGGCTTGGCAATCATGGGCTGATTTTGAAGGCAATGAGGCGCAACGCAGGGCCTGGCTTCTGCGGATTACCCGCAATGCGACGATTGACGCTGCACGAAAGCGGACACTCCGTAGGATGGGGCCCCTGGACACATTGTTGGAGGAGCGCACCGCGCAGGTGTTGTCTTCACCCGACTTCGAGGGTGATGTCATCCTTGCCCGCCTCCACGCAGCCATCTCGACCCTTCCGCCGAAACAGCGTTGGGTCTTTCAGGCCCGTTACTTCGACGACCGTCCCTATGCCGATCTCGCTCTGGAGACCGGCACTTCCGAGGGCGCGCTCAAGGCTTCCTACCACCATGCGAGAAAGAAAATCGAGTCCATCCTTCTGTTGGAACTCGAATCGCAGGTCTTTTAAACCCGGGGCTACCCTTTTCGTTTCTGAGATGATGTCCAACTCCATGAATTCTGCACCTGACCGTCGAGACGATGGTTTCCGCGTATCGGATGCTGCAGTGGAGCGCGCCGTTGCCGGGGTGTTGGCGGATTCCCGTGAGAGCGGATTGAGCCTGGTGTATTCGGCGTGGTCCATCGCGGCTGCCCTGGCCTTGATGGTGGGCTTGGGGTTCGCCTTGGCCGAGGCCATGAAACCGCCTCCCTGCGTCACCTTTGCTTGTCAGCTCGAAGCCTTGACTGATGAGGAACTTGTCGGTATCATGGAACTGATTGACGAAGACATGACCCTTGGGCTGGAGGATGAAGTCTGGCCTTCCACCTATTGATTTCCAATCTGATGAACAGCATGCTGAATATTTCCCGTTTCCTGTGCTTGTTGGCCTTGACCTTGGGACCCTTGTGGTCGTCTCTGATGATGGCTCAACCTGACAGGCCGGAAGGTGGCCCCGACCGTGAGGCCCTCCGGGAGCGAATGGATGCCATGGTGGTGGGTTTTCTGACCGAGGAGCTTGAGCTTGATGCCCAGACGGCGCAGGTGTTCTGGCCCATTTTCAATGTTCAAAAGGAAAGGATGATGGAGCTCAAGAAGAGGAAGAATGAGGCCAGAAAAGCATGGGCCAAGTGCGACTCCGATGGCGCGGAGGAATTCAATGAGCTGCTGGGTTTGCTGGAAAGTCTGAATGTGGAAGAAGCCAAGGTTCGGGCGAATTTCCTTCGGGAGATGGCCACTGCGTTCGATCCGCAATTCGCGCTCCGCTGCGTCCGTGCGCAGCAGGCTTTTGAACAGCGAATGCGCGACAGGCTTCAGGAACGCATGGGTCCTGAAGACCGCCGTGCCAGAGGGAATATGGGGCGCGGCCCCGGCCGTCAACGGCGGCGTTGAGTCAACTTTCGTCTGAACGGAAAGTCAAGCAGACGCCGTTGACGCAGTGCCGTGTGCCGGTCTCGGTGGGACCGTCCGGAAACACATGGCCGAGATGTGAATCGCACTCCGCACAGCGAATTTCGACGCGGACCATGCCGTGGCTGACGTCGCGAATGCGGGTCACTCGGGCGGCTTCGATCTCCTGATCGAAGCTTGGCCACCCGCATCCTGAATCGAATTTGGCCGAATGGTTGAACAGTGCTGCATCGCACACCTTGCAATGGTAGGTCCCTGACCTTTTCTCGTCGTTCAGTTCGCTGGAGAATGGGCGTTCAGTTCCATTGCGCCGCAGGACCCGGAATTCCTCTGCGGTCAGCCGACCTGCCAGTTCGCCGTCCAGATACTCCGACGCCATGGCCCTCAGCTTTGGGGTGCCCCCCCTCCTCGCGGGCCGCCATGGCCCTGGCCGCTCCCGCCACGGCGTTTGCCGCTTCGGTTGCGTCTGTTTTTTCCTTGGCCACCTTCACCACCGCTGGATTGTCCTTGGCCTTGGGGCCGGTCTCCACCCTGGCCGCCGCCCTGGCCTCCCCGGTCCCGTCGGCGTTCGCCTCCACGACCGCCTCCACCACCATCGCGGCGATTTCCTCCGCGTCCATGGCCGCCGCCGCGACGGTCTCCTCCTCCTCCTCCTCGGCCTCCGCGACCACCCCGGTCGGATGGGGCATTCGGGTCATAGGTTGGCCCCTCGCCCAATTCTTCAGGCAGGCGCTCCTTTCGGATCACCATGTCGATCAGCTTCTCGATTTTGGAGAAGTTGCGCATCTCCCCCGGCGTGATCAGCGTGATGCCGATTCCGCCGCGTCCCGCGCGGGCCGTGCGTCCAATGCGGTGCACGTAATCCTCCTCATTGGGCGGGACATCATAGTTGATGACCATCTCGATGTTGTCGATGTCGATGCCCCTGCTGACCACATCCGTGGCCACGAGGACATGGATCTTCCGGCTGCGGAATCGGCGCATGACATCCTCCCGGTCCTTTTGTTCCAGGTCCGAACTGATGGAACCGACATTGAGCCCCGCCTTGGAGAGCGACCGGGCAATGACGGAAATCGAGCGTTTGCGGCTCGAGAAAACGATGACCGACTCAAGACCGCGGTCCTTGAGCAGACTCACGAGCAGCTTCGGCTTCTGGTCGTCATGGACCGGATAGGCCACCTGCATGACCTTTTCTGCCGGTCGGGACAGTGCGATCTGCACCGTCACGGGATCCTTGAGCATGGATTGGGCGAGCTTCCCAATGCGTTCCGGCATGGTCGCACTGAAAAGCAGGGTCTGACGCTCGGGATTGCAATGCTCTGCAATGCGGTTGATGTCACCGAGGAATCCCATGTCCAGCATCCGGTCCGCTTCGTCCAGGATGAGCACGTCAATTTTGGTGAGGTCGACGTATCCGAGGTTCATGTGGCTCAACATGCGGCCCGGCGTAACGATGGCGATGTCGACTCCGGTGGTGAGGGCTTTCTTCTCACGGTCGAAGTCGCTCCCGCTTCCACCGCCGTATACGGCGACACTCGAGGTTCCTGAGAAGTAGCCGAAACCTTCACAGGCCTGGTCAATCTGCAAGGCCAATTCCCGGGTGGGCGTGATGATCAGACATTTGATGTGTGGACCTCCCCCGGACTCATAAATGTTGTGCATGGTCGGAAGCAGAAAGGCTGCTGTCTTTCCGGTTCCGGTTTGGGCAATGCCGATCAGGTCCTTGCCTTCCGTGATGGGTGGGATGGCCATGGCCTGTATGGGCGTAGCCACTGCGAATCCCATGGCGTCGAGCCCCTCCTGCACGGCATCGCACAGGGGCAAGTCCTTGAATGGGAGTTTCGGGGGTTCTTCGGGAGGAGCTTCATCCTCTGAAGGTTCATTTTGTGCGTCCCTGGTCAGCGCTTCCCGCGCCTCGGCATCTTGTTGGCCCTCTGCAGGGCGGGACGCATCCTGTGGTGCCAACGGTTCGTCGGCGGGGTGCGTTTCAATCATGTAAGTCTTGATTCCGCGTTGCGCAGAATGTTGCAAAGGTCGGTCATCGCGATGAAGCACCGACATCAGTGCGAATATTGGCGCAAGTGCAACCTTCTGAGTCCTGAGTGGTTAAATTCAGTGTTCCCTTTGGAACACCCCATGTGCATCAAACGGTTATTCCTGACTTTGTTGATGGTTGCCTTCGGCGGGAGCATGCTGGCGACTCATATCGTCGGTGGGGAAATCAGCTATGAGGACCTTGGCGGAGGGAGTTACAGAATCAGGTTGGTCGTGTACCGGGATTGTGGACCGGCCAATGTCAATGGCACAGGATTCGACGATGCCGCTTCCGTGGGGGTTTTCAATTCCAACGGTCAGCTGGTCATCAGTTTCACCATCCCTTTGTCCTTCCAGAACGTGAGCAACGTTCCTGTGGCTTTGGAGAATCCCTGTGGAACGCCGCCGCCTTCCGTGTGTGTGGAGCAGGCGGTGTATGAGCAGGTGGTGGACATCGGAAGCGCTCCCAATGGGTTCACGTTGTCCTACCAACGGTGTTGTCGGAATCCGTCCATTGTGAATTTGAACAGCCCGGATGATGCCGGGGCCACATTCACAACGCAAATCCCAGGCACAAACGACACTGCGGATGAAAACAGCAGTCCTGTCTGGAACAGCTTGCCGCCGGTCGCGCTGTGTGCAGGATTCGACTTCTTCTTTGATCACAGCGCCTCGGATGCTGACGGTGACAGCCTTGCCTACTCATTCTGCTCTCCCCTGTTTGGGGGAACCCCCAATGAACCCGCCCCCAATCCTCCGAACGGGCCGCCATATGCGCCTGTGGGTTGGGCGGCTGGGTATTCGGCGACCTACCCGTTGGACAGTGATCCCGCATTCGAAATCGATCCCGTGACGGGTTTCATTACCGGCATGCCCACCGCGGCGGGACAGTATGTGATTGGAATTTGCGTGGAGGAATGGCGGGATGGTGTGCTGCTGAGCACATCCAACCGGGATTTCCAATTCAACGTCACTGTATGTGACCCCAACATCACGTCGCTCGTCGCCAACCAGACCGGGGACCAATTGTGCATCGGTGAGACGATGGAATTCGTGCAATACAGCATCAATGCCACGTTCTTCCACTGGGATTTCGGCGTGCCGGGCATCGCATCCGATACTTCCAACCTTGCCAATCCGAGTTACACCTTTCCGGCCCCCGGGACCTATGAGGTTTCGTTGATCGCGAATCCGGGATGGCCCTGTGCGGACACCTCCACCTCCATTTACGAGGTTTATGCGCCTGTCGAGCCGGTTCTTGAGGTGACCGGATTCGAGTGTCCCGCAGGAACGCCGATGTATGATTTCGGAACTGCGGAGAATTACCCCGATGCCAGTTTTCAATGGGATTTCGGTGCTCAGGCCAGCAGCAGCATCTCCGATCTTGCTGCTCCCGGTGGCATTGCATTCCCCTCGCCTTTTGACGTGGAAGCAGAACTGACGGTGGTGCAGAATGGTTGTGTGGGCTCGGGAGTGCTGGATTGGACGCCTCCTCCTGCGCCAGAAGCCGAGATTGAGCCGCAGGAAGATTTCTGCACCGGATTCACGGTCCCGTTCATCAATGCGAGTCAAAACGCCACAGGCTATGTGTGGACCTTTGGTGAACCGGGCAATGGTGACGTCAGTTTCGATGCCTATCCCACCTGGACCTATGCCGGACCGGGCAGCTATGAGGTGCAGCTCGTGGCGCTGGGGGATTTCCATTGTCCGGATACCACGTCTGGGGTATTCGAAGTGGCGTGGCTGCTCGAGCCGTTTTTTGAAGCCCCGGAGCCCGAGTGTTTCGATGAGCACAGTTTCAGTTTTGAAGCCATCGGTGTGTCCGATCCGACAGCCACTTATGTCTGGAACTATGCACCGGGTACTGCGGCCCTTGAATCCGGCCCATTCCTGCAAGGCCTTTCGTTTCCCGCCCCGGGTGTCTATACCGTGGAAGTGGTGGTGACGGCGGAAGGATGCGAACGGGATTTCGAGTCGGAGGTCGAGGTTCTGTTCGACCCTTCGGTTGCGTTTGATGGCGGTCCGGTGTCAGGGTGTCCGCCCTTGCCCGTGAGTTTCGAGAACTTCTCACAAACGGAGACGGGGGCTTCCTACACTTGGTATTTCGGAGATGGAAGCACCTCGGGTGCCCCCTCCCCCAGCCACATCTACCTGTTGCCGGGCACGTATACCGTGACGCTGGAGATGGCCACCACAGGTTATTGTGTCCAGGAGCTTGCTGCGACCCAAACAGCGTTCATCGAAGTCCTGCCGGTGCCGACGGCTGGATTCGACATCGAGCCTTCCCTGGTGGACATCCTGGAGCCGATGGTGCAGGTGGAGGACCTGAGTTCCGGTGCCGTTCAGCATTACTACAATTTCGGGGATGGCGGATCCTCGACTGTGGCCAGCGGATCCTATGTTTTCCAAGGGGCCGGGGTTTTCAATGTCACCCAGACCGTGGTGAATGAGTACGGGTGCACCGCCACTGCGCAAGGGGAAGTGGGGGTGAACGGCACCTTGTTCTACGCACCGAACAGTTTCACACCCAACAACGACGGCGTCAACGACCGTTGGGTTCCAACGGCGACTGGGCTCGCCGCTTACCATTGCAAGGTCTACAACCGTTGGGGCGAGACGGTTTTTGAAACCTCCGAGGTGGCCGAAGGTTGGTCGGGAAATGTGGACGGCGGGGAGCACTACGCCCCGGATGGGGTTTATCTCTACGAGGTATATCTCGAGGACCAATTGCGGATACCGTTCACCTATTCCGGTAGAATTCAGTTGGTCAGGTAAGGCCGTATCACATTCTGCTTACCTTTTCGATTCCAAATCGGAGCAATGGAAGGCGAATACAACCAATCGAACTGGGGACGGAATGACCGTCGTGAGGAGGATGTGCATACGATTGCCGTCAAGGCGGGAAAGCGTACGTATTTCTTTGACATTCGGGCTACTCGAGCCAAGGATCTTTACTTGACGATTACCGAAAGCAAACGCCAGACACATTCTTCGGGCGAGGTGACCTACAGCAAGCACAAGCTCTTCCTGTACAAGGAGGATTTCGAGAAGTTCAGTGATGGTCTGCGGGGTTCCCTCGAGAAGATTTCCGAATTGCAGGGCACGGATGGATTCCAGTCAGGAGAGCCGAATGGTCCCGGGCACAATGCGGATGAGTCCGAGGCTGGAGGCGAAGTGAGATTCGAGGATTTGTAAGCCTCATTCCCTTCCATTCGGATGGGGTTCCGTGTGGATAAATCGTGGGCTTCGACGCCCTCGGCCCCGGCTATCTTTGAGGCTCATCGCCATGATCCTCACCTACCTCGGACATAGTTGTTTTCTCGCTGTTTCGGGTGATGTGCGCGTCCTGTTGGACCCTTTCATCACGCCAAATGGGAACGCTTCGGGCGTGGACATCGAAGCCTTGGCCCCCACCCACGTCCTGTTGACCCACGGTCACGAAGACCACGTGGCGGATGCCGAAGTCATCCTCCGTTCGAGCGGTGCTGAGTTGGTGGCGCCGTATGAAGTAGCGATGTGGTTCAACGCCAAAGGTGTCGAGCCTGTTCGCCCCATCAATCCTGGGGCTGACATCATGCTGTCCCATGGGATTTCCTCTGTGGGGGTGCGCGTCGTTTCCGCCGCACACTCCTCCACCCTTCCGGACGGTTCCGCGGGTGGAGTGGCCTGCGGGTACGTCATGCGGTCCGAGGATGCTGTGGTGTACCATGCCGGGGATACGGACCTGTCCATGGAAATGGAACTCATCGGACGTCATTGGACGCCAGATGTGGCCATACTGCCGATCGGCGGGACATTCACGATGGGGGTAGCCGATGTGCCGGCTGCGATGGAGATGCTGCGCTGTCGAGAGGTGGTGGGCATGCATTTTGATACTTTTCCTCCGATCGAAATCGATCATGGGGAGGCCCTGCGCACCGTGCGCGATGCGGGGGGTGAATTGCATCTGCTGGAGATCGGCGGGGTGCTGGATACAACGAATTGAACATGGGCAAGATCATCGCCATAGCGAATCAGAAAGGAGGTGTGGGCAAGACCACCACGGCAATCAACCTCGGTGCCAGTCTTGGGGCGCTCGAATACAAAACCCTGCTGGTGGACGCCGACCCCCAGGCGAATTCCAGTTCCGGAGTGGGGGTCGATCCCAAATCCGTTGAGCACGGGACCTATCAATGCTTGGTCGGAGGCACTGAGGCCAAGACGGCGATCCTGGAGACAGGCAACCCGAATCTCTGGCTCCTGCCCTCCCACATCGATTTGGTGGGGGCAGAAATCGAGCTCATCGGGGAGCCTGAGCGGGAACAGCGGATGCGGGAAGCGCTTGAGCCCCTCCGCGACGAATTCGATTTCATCCTGATCGACTGCTCGCCTTCCCTTGGTCTGATCACATTGAATGCCCTGACGGCTGCCGATAGCGTCATCATTCCGGTGCAGTGCGAGTATTTTGCCCTTGAGGGCCTCGGCAAGCTGCTGAACACGGTGAAAATCGTCCAAGGCGGTCTGAACGATCGTTTGAGCATCGAAGGGATTCTGCTGACCATGTACGACACCCGGCTCCGCCTATCCAACCAGGTGGTCGAGGAGGTCCGGATCCACTTCAGGGAGATGGTGTTTGACACCCTGATCCACAGGAATACCCGTCTTGGCGAAGCGCCCAGCCATGGCGAGACCATCGTCATGCACGATGCCAGCTGCAAGGGCGCCATCAATTACCTGAACCTCGCGCGGGAGATTCTGCAGAAGAACGACCTGACCAAGTTGTCGAACTCGGAAAAGTTCATCGACTCGGATGCGGACCTGTCGACAGCGGATTCAGGCGACACTGCCGCCAGTCTGAACTGAACTGAGCACAGGCATGGCGAAGAAAACCAAGAAACCTGCGTTGGGCAGGGGCCTCGGCGCGCTGCTAGAAGCTCAGCAGGCCGGCCAATCCTCAGGGGTGGCGCAACCTGCGGCGCCACGGGTGGGAACCTCTGCGGCTGGTGAGCCCGCCGTGGACATGGCGGGACGTGTGGCGCTTCTGCCCATTTCCGCCATCGAAGCCAATCCGGATCAGCCCCGGCGGACATTCGAGCCTTTCGCGCTCAATGAATTGGCGGACAGCATCAAGACGCTCGGCATCATTCAGCCACTGACCGTGCGCAGGATGTCTGCAGCCAAGTACCAATTGATCTCCGGGGAGCGTCGTTTCAGGGCATCCCAATTGGCGGGCCTGGAGCAGGTTCCCGCATACGTGCGGGAGGCGAACGACCAGGAAATGCTGGAAATGGCGCTGGTGGAGAACATCCAGCGCGAGGACCTCGACGCCATCGAAGTGGCCATCAGCTTCCGCCGCCTCATGGAGGAATGTGCCTTGACGCAGGAAGAATTGGCGGCCAGGGTCGGCAAACAGCGGTCCACGGTGTCGAATTATATCCGGTTGTTGGGATTGCCGGCGGACGTCCAGCAATCCGTGGCTTCGGGCCATCTGAGTTTCGGGCACGCACGTGTTTTGGCCGGATTGCAGGAGACCAAGAACCAGAAGGCGCTGTTCCGTCGGATTCTTGAAAAGGGCCTCAATGTGCGGCAAACAGAGCGTGAGGCCAGCGAGATGCTGGGGAGAAAGCCGTCGAAGAAAACGGTCAAGGGAGCCGTGCTGAGTTTGCAGATGCAAACGATGAGGGCCCACCTGCGCCATCGCTTCTCCGGACGGAGTCTGGATGTCAAGGCCCGTGAGGACGGGGCTGGTCGCGTTGAGTTGTACTTCCAGAGTGTGGAGGATCTGCAACAATTGCTGGACGAATTGGACGCGCGCTGATGCCGGTCCCGATGCGGTTGCTGCTGTTGCTTGCGTTCACGGCCGCGACTTGCCGCGTGGGCGCCCAGTTGACGGAGACCGAGGAGCAAAGGGTGGAGCGCATCGGCCGCACGACGTGGCACAGTGCTGTGTTGCCGGGCTGGGGCCAGGTGGACAACGGTAAATGGTGGAAGGTTCCCCTCGTTTACGGGGCATTGGGTGCCAGTGGTTACTACATCCACCTGGAGGGTGGACTGTATCGGGACTACCGCGACGGTTACCGGGCGATGACCGATGATGACCCGGAAACAGTGTATGTCACGACGTTCGACGCACAGGAAGTTCGAGACCGGCGGGATTTTCACCGATCCAATCTGGAGCAATCGGTGCTGGTGCTCGCTCTTTTGTGGGGAGCGCAGATTGTCGATGCGCATGTCGATGCACATCTGTTGGGGTTCGATGTCTCAGAGGACCTCGGGTGGACTCCAGGTGCCGGGGCGGTCGTGGGAATCAAATTGACCCGGCCCATCCAATACCACACCGGCAGAAGATGAGCGGGAATCCACCATTGAAGGTGCTCATCATCGGGCAGGGCCGCATGGGCAAGGCGGTGGAAGCGGTGGCTTCCCGGCGGGGCCATACCGTGGTCGGGAGCTTCGGCAGGAAGGAACTGAAGGCCGGGAATTGGCCAGATGCGGACGTTGCTGTGGACTTCACGGTTCCAGAGAGTGCACTGGCTGTATTCGCCGCCTGCCGAGAGAAGGCGGTTCCGTTGGTCAGTGGCACCACCGGCTGGAGCGACCATTTGGAGGCCGTCGAGGCTTCAGTTCGGGCAGCAGGACACCCCATGGTGTGGTCCCCGAATTTCTCCTTGGGGGTCCATCTGTACAGGAAGGCCGTGAAGGAGGTGGCAGCCATCATGCAGCAACACGCTGAATTCGTTCCCTCCATCCATGAAGTGCACCACACCGGCAAACTGGATGCACCAAGCGGCACCGCCAAGGCGATCGGCCAAGACCTCCAGTCTCTCGGAGTGACGGGATGCGCAATTTCAGCGCAGAGGCTGGCGGGGGTGCCTGGTACCCACGAGGTCCGTTGGGCGGGCGCCATCGACAACATTACCCTGACGCACAGTGCGCTGAACCGGGAAGGCTTCGCTTTGGGGTCGGTCATGGCCGCCGAGTGGTTGCACCATTGCCCGGGTCCGTTCGACCGCATATTCGGCATGCAAGACATTTGGGGCTGATATTGCGCTCCGAACGTCCGTTCTATAAGTATCCATGAGCCTTACACTGATCCTGCTCCTCTCCCTTCCCCTGGTCCACATGGCCGTGTTGCCCCGGCTTTTTTCCCGGGCTGGCCTGACGGCCTGGCACGGTGTCGTTCCGGGCTTGAATTACTGGACTTTGCTCGGCATGCTCAAGCGTCCAAAGCATTGGTTGGTTCCAATGTTGTTTCCTGGGCCCAATTTGCTCATGGCCGCCATCCTTCATGTGGAAATCGGCATTGCGTTCGGGAAGAGGTCCACGGCGCAGCAGTGGTTCTTCGGTGCGTTGCCTTGGGTCGCCCTTCCTTGGCAAGGCTTCAAGGATGAAGGAGCATTCGCGGGTCCCCGCGATTGGTCCAAGGTGAAGAAGGGGGTGATGCGTGAATGGGGAGAGGCGATCCTGTGGGCTACGGTGGTGGCCTCCGTCATTCGGGGCTATGTGTTCGAGGCATTCACCATTCCAACGCCCTCCATGGAGGACAGCATGCTCGTAGGAGACTACTTGGTGGTCAGCAAGCTGAGTTACGGTCCCAAGGTGCCGGAAACGCCCCTTTCCCTGCCTTTCGTGCACAACGCGATTCCGGCAACCCGCCTCAATTCCAGTTACCTTGAGTGGGTCAAGATTCCGTATTTACGCCTTCCCGGCTTCGGGGATGTGGAGCGTAATGATGCCGTTGTGTTCAATTTCCCCAATGGAGATTCGATTGTGGTAGATGCCTATCTGGCGGGACACGATTACCATGCTTTGATCCGCAATAAAGGCATAGAATTGGCCGGTCAAGATCCCGTGGCCTACGAAGCTGACCGTGGTCGTTTCAATGATATGGCGCGTTCGGCATGGATCGAGGACCTTGGCATCAAGCCCCGTCCAGTCGACAAAAAAGAGCATTATGTCAAGCGCTGTGTCGGATTGCCAGGTGAAGACCTGGCCATTGTAGACCGGAAGTTGATCATCGATGGTGAAGAAGTAGCCTCTCCCCCTGGATTGCAGTTCCAGTATTTGGTAAGGCTCAAGTCCGAAAGTGATCTGCGCGCCATTCGTAATCGCCTGGGGTTGACCGATGTCGACATTCAAGGAAAGGGTGCCGGGAGCACTTACCTCATGGCCTTGCGCGAGGATGAGGCTGCTGTGCTTGAGTCTCAGGATTTGGTCGAAGAGATTACGTTACAAGACGCCAGCTACCAAAGGGGAACCTTGAGTATGTACCCCAACACGAACAAGTTTGATTTCAGTACATGGGACATCGACAACTATGGGCCGATCCACTTGCCCGCAGCGGGAGAAACGATTGAATTGACCCCTCGGAATGTGGTCTTGTACAAGCGGGTCATCACCGCCTACGAAGGGCATGAGCTGGTTGAACGCGAGGGCGCTGTCCTCATCGACGGTGTGCCTGCCGACGAATACACGTTCGAACAAGACTATTACTGGTTGATGGGAGACAACCGCCACAGTTCGGCGGACAGCCGTTTCTGGGGATTCGTGCCCGAGGACCACGTGGTGGGCCGCGCGTCCTTCACCTGGTTCAGTAAGATGAATGAGAAGCAGCACGGCGAATCCGGAATTCGCTGGGGCCGGATGTTCAAGGCCGTCCGTTGAGCCTGGGCTGGTGACCCTGCCCCTCTGCCCCTTCCCTCCGCTTCCATGGTGGTGTGCTGCGCTTCAGGATGGTGCCACGCTGGATGTACACGAGCATTACCCCAAGCGGACTTTCCGAAATCGGATGGTGTTGGCGCAGTCCACAGGATTGCGTGATTGGACTGTGCCCGTCGAGCGGAGGGCAGGGATTCCCCGCAGGCAGGACGACACCCGACGGATTGCAGGAGATGCTGATCGAAAGGCCTGGCAGGCCATTCGCTCCGCCTATGGGAATGCCCCTTTTTTCGAGGAGATGTGCGATGAGCTCGAGGCGCTTTTTCTGGAAGGGCCGGAGACCTTGGGCGCATGGAACATGGCCACGCTGGAATGGATGTCAGGCTGGCTGGATGTCCAGGTTCCTCTGCCTGAAGCAAAGCGGTTGCCTCTCCCTGTGGATCACGCGTTTCAATTGGAATCCTGGTCGAAATGGTGGAATCTGCACCATATACGATGGCCTCACATCTGGCAGGACCGGATGGGCCAGGTAGATTTCTCCAAGATGTCGGGGCTCGATGCGCTGCTCCATCTCGGGCCTGCGGCAGCCGGTCGGATCAGTCCGTTTCCACGGAGTGGATTTCCGCATCGAGTATGACGTCGAGCACGACGACACGCGTTTCCTCCACGAGGTAGTAGATGCGGTGGTTGTGCGCCAGTACGCTGCGGATGTCTCCTGGAATGGCGTCGAATCTGGCCTTGCGGGCGTCCGATGGCATGGCATTCCTTGCGAGGCTGCGGATGCGGCCGAGCATCTCGTCCTTCGCCCTTTCCGCGCCGATCAACGATGCGCCCTGCAATTGCTTGATGATGCGTTCCATGGCCGTTGCGGCACGGTCGGCGATGATGACGGATCTGTTCACGGGCGAAAGATGGGGAACCGATGGCAAAATCGGGGATAATTCAGGCCTTGGCCAAAGATTGAAGGCCTCGGACGGAATTACTTTTGATCCATGGAAAATGTGACGATGGAACTCGCCATTACCCCGCTGCATGAGGCGCATACGGATGCAGGTGCCCGAATGGTGCCCTTTGCCGGATACTCCATGCCGGTCCAGTATGCAGGCCTCAAGGCGGAACATCTCGCCGTCCGGACCGCTGCGGGATTGTTCGATGTCAGTCACATGGGGGAACTCTGGTTCTCAGGCAGTGGTGCGCGACAATTCCTGCAGCAACTGTTGGCGGGCGATGTGGACAAGGCTGGCCCTGGTCGCGCCTTGTACACCTGTTTGCTCAATGAGTCCGGCGGGATTGTGGAGGATCTGCTGGTCTATGGTTTCGAGGATCGGTACATGCTGGTCGTCAATGCCGCCAACCGTGCAGAGGTTGTGTCCATCATCGAGCGGTCCTTGCCCGGGGATGTCACTTTTGAGGACGCCAGTGATGTGACGGCCTTGTTGGCCTTGCAGGGTCCACAATCGGACAGGGTCATGGGGGCGCTGGGCGTCGACCTCACGGGTTTGAAGTACTACCATCACACCGCGGTGCGGCTCGGTTCAACGGACATCATCGTCGGGGCCACAGGATATACCGGTGAACGTGGCTTTGAGCTCTATGTCCCTGCGGGTGCGGCCATGGATGTTTGGAATGCCATCATGGTGGCCGGTCAGGACTTCGGATTGCTTCCCTGTGGGCTCGGTGCACGGGACACCTTGCGCCTCGAAAAGGGATTCTGCCTCCACGGCAACGACATCGGTCCGGAATCCAATCCTGTGGAGGCAGGCCTGTCCTGGACGGTGGGTTGGAAAACCGAGTTTCATGGAAAAGCAGCTTTGCTGGCCATCAAGGCTGCAGGTCCCCGCAGGAAATTGGTCGGTTTCACCATGGAGGAGCGCGGGATTCCGAGAAAGGACTATGCCATTCTCGATGCACAAGGCTCAAGGATTGGTGTGGTGACCAGTGGCACGCAATCGCCTTCACTCGGTCAGGCCATCGGTCTGGGCTATGTCGAGGTGTCCCACGCGGCCAAGGGCTCGGAATTGTTCATCGGGATTCGGGACAAGGCCATAAAGGCCAGTGTCACGGGGATTCCTTTCATTTGACCCATGGGCAAAGAAGAAGGAAAAACGGGCTCGGCCATGGTTGAGCGATATGAGCGGAGGGTGGAGGTTTGTTTTTCGCCCCGTCAATTCGACCTGTACAAGGACGAATTCCATACTTGTGTGGTCATAGACGTCCTCAGGGCGACTTCAGCCATCTGCACCGGTCTGGCCCATGGCGTGGACCGCATCATTCCTGTGCCGACCATTGCGGAGGCCCGGGCATTGCAACAGGAGGGCTGCGTTGGTGCAGCCGAACGGAACGGCCAGATCGTAGAGGGTTTCGAATTCGGGAATTCCCCGCGGGCATTCATGGATGGGTCTCTGAGGGGAAAGACCGTGGCTTTGACCACGACCAACGGAACGAAGGCCATCGACCTGGCCAAGGGGATGCCTCAGGTGGCCATCGGGAGCATCAACAACCTCGACGCCATCTGCACCTGGCTGATGCAGCAACCGGGCCATGTTTTGCTGCTGTGCTCTGGTTGGAAGGACAAGTTCAACCTGGAGGATACCGTCTGTGCCGGGGCAATTGCGGACAACCTCATTGACCTCGCCCGGTTCCGGAGTGTGGAGGACAGTACCATCGCTGCAAAGCATCTTTTTCTCAGCGCGAAGGGCAATACGTTCTCCTTCCTGAAAGCCTCGTCCCATCGCCGCAGGTTGCGGAACCTGAATCTCGGCGAGGACATCAAGTACTGCCTCACGCCGAATACCGTGAATGTGGTGCCCGTTTTGCATGAGGGTGCCCTCATCGATGCACGTCGCATCAAGGAGGGAGTGGTCACGGACTCCCGAATTTGAATTCCAGGTTCCCCTGGCTCTTTTTCTTGCTCGGCACCTCGCTGTTTTGTGGCAGTTGGGGTTTTCCCGTCCACCGTCACATCAATCGGTCCGCGGCTGAGGCATTGCCTGAGCCCCTGCATGGTTGGTTGATGATGGAGGTGGAGTGGCTCGCCGCCCACGCTACGGATGCGGACCGCCGCAAGCATTCTGTGCAGCGGGAGGCACCGCGCCACTATCTCGACCGGGACGCTCCTGCCCTTTCCTGTCTGGATACCTTGGGTTCAGCCCCCTGGTTCAGCCGCGCCGTGGCTGCATGCTCCGAGGATACGCTCTGGGCGTATGGGGTCTTGCCCTGGCAGATCCAATGGTCGTTTGATCAATTGGTCGAAGCGTTCGATGCGAAGGACAAAGCGGCCATCCTGAGGGTGGCGGCCGATTTGGGTCACTATGTGGCCGATGCCCATGTCCCCCTGCACACCACATTGAACTACAATGGTCAGCTCACAGGGCAGGATGGCATCCACGCGCTCTGGGAAACACGATTGCCCGAGCTCCATGGCGGGGGCTACAATCTGGTCGTTGAGGAGCCGGTCTACATTGCGGATGTGGGCTCTTGGGCCTGGGGCACGTTGCGTGACAGCCATGGGGAGGTGCCCTTGCTCCTCGAGGCGGAACGTTCCGTCACATCCGGATGGGACGGGGCGTTGCACGTGCGGGAGCCGAGGGGAGGCGTCATGCAGTTGCAGCGCGATGGGTTGTGGTGCAATCGCTATCACGAACACCTGGACGGCATGGTGGAGCGTCGCTGGCGGTCGGCTGTGCAAGGGGTCTCTTCCCTGTGGTATTCAGCCTGGATGGATGCAGGGCAACCCAGCCTTGAAGGTGTCATGGGCCCCGGAAAATCCTGTGGGCTCCGCTGCTGGTGGGGCCAACGCAGGGGACGCCATTGTGAACCGAAGCAGGTACCTTGAAGCCATGCGCAGGATTGTACTGCTCAATGCCTATGATTCGGGGAGCCATGCCCAATGGGCGCGGGGCATCGTCAGAGAGTTGCCCCAAGCTGCCGCGAGGGAGGGTGTCGGGCTGACGGTGGAGGAATTCACCTTGCCGGGACGTCACTGGAAATGGCGCATGCATGCTGCGGCCTTGACCCTTGTGGAGCGGATGGCGCAATCGGGCGCATTGGCGGAACGCATTGATGCCTTCCTGGTGACGGACATGCTGGATGTGGCCCAATTGAGGGCGGCCTTGCCCTCTGCGCATCGCACGGTCCCCATCGTGCTGTACTTCCACGAGAACCAGTTGACTTTTCCAGACCATCCCGAACGGCCCCCCTTGGAATGGGACCGGCACTATGCCTTCATGAATGTCATGGGGGCCCGTCTCGCAGATGCCGTTTGGTTCAACTCCGCATTCCATCGGAACCTGTTCCTGGGGGCCTTGCCCGGATTCATGCGGGCCCTGCCTTCGCCCCGGCCCCTGGAGCTCATGGAGGTGATTGCGGCAAAGTCCTCCGTGGTGCCCATTGGCATCGAGGAGGATGTTTTCCAGGCGGGCAAGGCCCGATCGAACAGGCGTTTTGGTCCGGGACCTCCTGTGGTTGTCTGGAATCACCGGTGGGAATATGACAAAGGCCCGGCGGCCTTTCTGGAAATCCTGGAAGAAGCGGATGCCGTTGGTGCCGCTTTCAGGTTGGCGATTCTCGGGCAGTCGTTCGATCAGGTTCCGGCGGCTTTCGGTCGGATGATGTCGCGTTTCGATGACCGGTTGGTCCACTGGGGTTATGTCGAATCCCGGAAGGACTATGTGGAGTGTCTCCAGTCTTCCGATGTGGCCTTGGTGACGGCGCACCATGATTTTTTCGGGATCAGTGTGCTGGAAGCTGCCGCGGCAGGAGTCCATGTGGTGGCGCCGAACGAATTGGCATACCCCGACCATTTTGGTGAGGGCGTATTGCATCCACGTGAAGGCCTGACGGATGCCTTCATCGCAGCTTTGAACGCTCCGGCATCCAATGCCCGGGATGATGTGGCGCGTTATGCTTGGAATTGTGTGGCCGATATGGCCGTGAAGGGGCTCGCTGAAGTATCAAAGTGATCGATTTGAGGGCAGATTCATGGAAAATTCACCTCTTTCGAAAAAAGTTGGGGGTCCATGAATTGGCTTTTCTGCATCATCAATTGGCATGGATTTCAGACGAGATTCCTTTTCGGACCGTTGTAGGCCGAGTTATCAACGGTCGGATTTTTAGACGCGGGATGAGGGCCTGTTGGGTTCGAGGAATTTCGAGAAAGTCAAGGGGTAATTCCTTTTTTTTTGTCGAACGTTCCGGGAATATTTGCCTTCTCCCTGGGGGGAACCGATGGGGTTGAATCCGTCGGGTTGCTTTTCTCGAAAAACGTCACCAAGATGAACCTGAATCACGAAAGTGTCTGGGCAAACTGCCTCTCCTTTATTGAAGACAATGTCAGCGCTCAGGCTTTCAAAACTTGGTTTGTTCCAATCAAGGCGGTGAAACTCGAGGATTCGGTGTTGACCATCCAGGTGCCTTCTCAATTCTTTTATGAATGGCTCGAAGAGCATTACATCGAACTGCTCCGCAAGTCCATTGGAAAAGAATTGGGAAAGGAAGCCCGGTTGGAATATTCCATCATCATGGAACAGCAGACTTCCGGTTCTTCTCCGTACACCGTGAAGGTCCCGACGTCCCATCATGCGGCCGTGCGCAACCGCTCGGTGAAGATGCCCATGGATGCCCACGAGGCGCCCATCAAGAATCCGTTCGTGATTCCCGGGTTGAAGAAGCTCAACATCGACTCGAACCTGAATCCGAAGTACAGCTTCGAGAATTTCATCGAGGGCGATAGCAACCGCTTGGCGCGGAGTGCCGGTTTCGCCGTGGCGCAAAAGCCCGGCGGGACGGCCTTCAATCCGCTGTTGATCTACAGCCCGGTCGGACTCGGCAAGACCCACTTGGCGCACGCCATCGGCATCGAGATCAAGAACCGCTTCCCGGAGAAGACGGTGCTGTATGTGAACTCTGAGAAGTTCACGCACCAATTCATCGATGCGGTGCGCAACAACAGCGTCAACGACTTCTCCCATTTCTATCAGCTCATGGACGTGCTCATCGTGGACGATGTGCAGTTCTTCAGCGGGAAGGAAAAGACACAGGATGTGTTCTTCCACATCTTCAACCACCTGCACCAGACCGGCAAGCAGATTGTCCTCACCAGCGATAAGCCGCCTGTGGAGATGCAGGGCATGGAGCAGCGCCTCCTCTCCCGCTTCAAGTGGGGCCTGAGTGCCGACGTGCAGGTGCCCAGCCTGGAGACACGGATGGCCATTCTCGAGAAGAAGATGTACGCCGATGGCATCGAGCTCCCGCGAGAGGTGATGGAATACCTCGCCTACTCGATCAACACCAACATCCGTGAGTTGGAGGGCGCCCTGATCAGCCTGATTGCCCAGAGCAGCCTGAACCGCAAGGCCATCACGTTGGAGCTGGCCAAGCAGATGATCGACAAGTTCGTCAAGAACACGGCGCGCGAGGTCAGCATCGATTACATCCAGAAGGTGGTGTGCGATTACTTCGACCTGCCGATCGAGCTGCTCAAGTCCAAGACGCGGAAGCGCGAAATCGTGCAGGCCCGTCAGATTGCGATGTATTTCGCCAAGAAGATGACGAAGAGCTCGCTGGCCAACATCGGTCTTCACTGCGGAGGCAAGGACCATGCGACAGTGCTCCATGCCTGCCGCACGGTGAACAACCTGAGCGAGACCGACAAGCACTTCAGGAAATACCTCGACGACCTTGAGAAGAAACTCAACGTCAGCTGAACCCCGTCTGATTCCGTGAAGCAGTACCTCGTCGTCTGCCTCGGCAACATTTGCCGTTCTCCGATTGGGGAAGGTTGGCTCCGCCATGACGCCATGGTGAGGGGATGCAGGGTCAAGGTCGATTCCGCCGGAACTTCAGGTTATCACGCAGGGGATGCGCCAGACCGCCGCAGTGTCTCGACGATGAGGGCGGTAGGCATCGACATCTCGAACCAGCGTTCGCGGAAGTTCGTTCGTTCGGATTTCCAGCACTTCGACCGCATCCTCGTCATGGACCGTGCCAACCTCCGTGATGTGCTCGGTATGGCGCGCGGTGCGGAAGAAGAAGCCAAGGTGGCCCTGTTTGATCCCACCGGTGCCGAAGTGCCGGACCCCTATTACGGAGGACAGGATGGCTTCGCACAGGTGCGGGAACAGGTGAGGTTGGCTGCCCAGCATTGGCTCGACCTGGATTTCGCTTGAATCAATGGGCTTCCACAGCGAAGTGCAGGGGTGTCCGTGCAGGCAGTTGCAGGTCGGGATGGGCCCGGCTCCCAAAGGCGTCCTCCGACGGTGACCATACAGCCCAGTAGGCCCCCGGGCCGGCCTTCATCAACGCCCGTTCCACGGCGGGTACGACCTGGTCGGTTTCCCCGAGCCTGAATTCCATCCTCACCGTATCGCCAACCTGCACGCCATCAGGACGGCTGCACACGATGGTCAGGTCCACCTTCTCGCCGGGGCTGTAGATCCTTTCCGGAGCAGTGAAGGTCTCCGGCCTCCATTGTCGGAGCATCGCGACCCATTGCCGTTCGCCATGTGCGCTGTCCTCGAGTGCAGAGAAAATGGTGCGCCCCAATGTCGCGAGGGCCCTTCCGTCGAGGCATTCCCAGCGCACGGTGAGGCTGTCTTCGCGAGGCCAGTCGAATTGGGTGGTCAGGCTGTTCGGGAGGTCTTTGGGATGCAAGCGCAAGCGGTCACCACACGCCAATGTGGGCAGGGTCAGCAGGTCCCGTCGCGCGATGCGGCCTTGGAGGGTGGTGTCTGAGGGAAACATCAGCCCTTGGAAAGGATGTTGCCGGTCATCCCAGGTGGCCCGGATGGCGGCTCCTCCATCGAGCGCGGCATGCAGGGGTTCCGTGCCCAACTCCAGCAGGGTCCAGGGCAATTCTTCCTTCGGCCGACAGCCGCCGGTTGTCAGCATCAGCCCCACACCGGCCAAAACGATGCCCCACCCCGATTTCATGCAGGACGGCGGTACTGGTCAATCCTCATTTCCACGGCGATGATGGCTTCCTGTGGAATGTCTGGAGGCAGGCCGCTCATCCCCCAGGCGCGCGCGGGAGGAAGCAGAGCGCGCAGGCTGTCACCCAGAACGGCTTGGCCGATGATCTCATGGAATCCGGCCGGAAGGTCGGTGGCGCCGAGTTTGAAAGCGAGGGGGCCGTGCTGTTGCCACGAAGTGATCGTGCGGCCATCGAGCAAGGTGAAGCGGTGATGCAGCTCGAGGATGCTGCCTTCCGGAAGGGCTGACACCGGTTCCCGGCCTTCGGAGCGCTCGACCAAGGCGAGGCGGATGCCGGTGCCGGTCGTGGTGACGCCGGGCCATTCCACAGTGTGGGCCGTCATCATGCTGTCGAGCAGGATGGCACGTTCCCGGTGGAAGGCGATCAGGTCCTGCTGCGTGGGAACCGACTTCGGAGGTGGATCCGGCAAGGGGCGTTCGCCGCAGCTGGCGAGCAGCATCAGCCCGCACATGCCCAAAGGAACGCAGGACCGAAGCGCGTGGATCATGTGTTTTCCTGTTCCGTTGCTGCAAGTCCTGCTGCGATTTCTGGGAGCAGTCCGCGCAATCGGGCCATGACGACGCCGATGGATTCGTTGGAAGCCCCTCCTGCCGCGTTGTGGTGGCCTCCACCGTCGAAGTGCTTCTCGGCAAAATCGCGGACGCTGTAGTTGCCGACGGAACGGAAGCTCATCTTGACGCGGTCGGAGGATTGTTTGGCGAATACGGCGACCTTGACGCCGGCCACGCCGAGGGCCTTGTTGACCAATCCCTCTGTGTATCCTGCGCGGTAATTGAACCGCTCCATGTCCTCGGCCGTGAGGTGTACGAAGGCGGTCTGGAATTCGGGGTAGACCTCCATCCTTTCGACAACGGCGAATGCGTGCAGTTTCATGCGGTCCATCGGTTGTTCACCGAAAATGGCCTCGTGCACGGCGGTGTGGTCGAGTCCGCGGTCCATCATTTCGGCGATGACGCGGTGGGTCTCCGAAGAAACGGAGCGGAACCGAAAGCTCCCGGTATCGGTCATCATGCCGGCGTACAGCAACGCGGCTCCTTCTGCATCGACGGCTTCACGACCGCCCAGCCCGGCGATGACGCCGTAGAGGAGTTCGGCCGTGGAGCTACAGCGTGCGTCGTGCACCATGGCGGTCGGAAAGTCCTCCGGTCCCATGTGGTGGTCCACCATGAGCCACGTTCCCGTAGCGGCCCGGGCTGCATCGGCCATGGGGCCAAGGCGGTTGAGGCCGTTGTAGTCGAGGGCGAACAGCACGTCGGCCCGGTGAAGGGCTTCCTGAGCGGCGCCCGGGTCACGGTCGAAGAGGACGATGTCCGCCACACCGTGCATCCAATCAAGGGCCTCATCGGGAGCGTCGGGCAGGATGCAGGTCACTTCCTTGCCAGTGGACCGCAGATAACGGGCGAGGGCCAACGAGGTCCCTACGGCGTCGGCATCGGGCGAGCGGTGGCTGGTGATGGCGATGTGGTGGGCCTCAGCGAGGTGACGCTGGAATTCGAGCAAATCGGCTGCGTCCACCATGCTGTGGACGGATTGCGGTGCAGTCATGTGAAGCGAAGATACCTTCGCGCCCATGTCCACATCGGATTCCGACCTGCATCCCCTCCCCGATTTGTCCACGAAGGCCGCCCGTGTGCAATGGGTGATGGACGAGCTCGAACGGCTCTACCCGACCGTGCCGGTCCCATTGGACCACACCGACCCCTACACGCTGCTGGTCGCGGTGCTGCTCAGTGCCCAATGCACCGACGAGCGGGTCAACCAAGTCACCCCTGCCCTGTTCGCCCGGGCCGACAACCCCAATCACATGCGGAATGTGCCCGTGGACGAGGTGCGGGAGATCATCCGCCCCTGCGGCCTGAGTCCACAGAAGTCGAAGGCGATTGTGCGCCTGAGCGAAATCCTGATGGACGAACACAAGGGCACCGTGCCGCAGGACATGGAGGCCCTCGAGCGTCTGCCTGGCGTGGGCCACAAGACGGCCTCGGTGGTGATGTCGCAGGCCTTCGGGGTCCCGGCCTTTCCGGTGGACACGCACATCCACCGCCTGATGTACCGGTGGAATTTCACCAACGGCAAGAAGGTGGAGCAGACCGAGCGCGACGCCAAGCGCCTCTTCCCCGAAGACCGCTGGAACAAGCTGCATTTGCAGATCATTTTCTATGGTCGGGAGTATTCGCCGGCCCGCAGCCCGAAACGTGACCGGGACTTCATCACGCGCACCATCGGCCGCAAGTCCGAAATCGAGAAGCTGAAGTAACGGCTGCCCCATGGCCTTCTTCTCCAACGACTACCCGGACCGCATGCCCTTCCTGGAGCGAATGGGCAAGGAGCGCCGCTTCCGCAAGGCGGTCAAGGCCTCCAAGCAACAGCATGGCCAACCCCGGTTCGTCCTTGTGCATCCCGATTGGCCGAGCAAGCGCGCCAGCATCATGGCCTACGCGGATGCCCTCGGTTGGGCCGTGACCAACCGACCGGACACCCCCGCCCTATTCAACGGTACCACCGTCCTGAAGCTGGCGTTCGACGACCGCACCGAGAAGCGGCAGGCCCAGCCCGGCTTCTGGAACGGCCATTGCCTGGACATCAGCAAGTCCACCCTTGACCGCCACCACCACGACGTCTTCGGCTACGGCGTCAACGTCCATCCAAGGACCCACAGCGGACCGATGCTCGAAAAATCCGAGGGCAACGCCGTCCACGATGGCCGGGAGATTGAAGGGCCACTCGCAGCAGCTGAAGTCCAACCGGGCAAGGTCTACCAGCGCATCATCGACAACCGCACAGAGAGCGGCCTCTTCGAAGACCTGCGCGTGGTGGTCATCAATGGTCAGGTGCCCGTGGTCTACCGGAAGCGGAAATCGGGCGAGGTGAGGTACACCAATGAAACGGTGGAAGTCGATTTGGCAGCATCGCCGAAAACGGTCCTTTCCGAGGAGGAAATGGTCCAAATCGCATCGATTTCGACCAAAATGCGCGCCGATTTCGCAGAATTGGACATCCTCCGCGACCGCCAAGACGGGCGCATCTATTGCGTTGACTTGAACCCCACGCCTTATGGACCTCCCGCGGGTCTGTCAAAAGGGCAAAAAGCTCAAGCAACCATGCTCATTCAGCACGCTTTAATACCATGAAGCTGTTGGCTTCAGCGCACACACACAAAATGGAGGTGCTGGTTGACTGTCATTTAGGGAGTGTTTTTGTATATTGAATGTGCCCGAATGCAACCCCGGGTTAAATCCAAACCAAATGCGGCATTTTTTTGCAATGCTGATGCTCACGACCTCAGCTGCTCTCTTTTCACAAGAAGACTGTGACCTATTCAACATCCAAGAGCTGTCGGCGGCTTATCTGAATTTTTCAGTCGACACCGTCATTCTCCAGTTCGACGGTTCTTATGAAATACAGCTGAGCAACGGCACCACCGCTTCGATCACTTTCGGCTGCACCGACTCGGATTATCTAGAGTACAACGCTGCGGCCAACACCGACGACGGCAGCTGCGCTACGCTCGTGGTTGAAGGCTGCACAGACCCGGCCTACACCGAGTACAACGCTGCGGCCACCACCGACGACGGCAGCTGCGCTACGCTCGTGGTTGAAGGCTGCACCGACCCGGCCTACACCGAGTACGATGCCTCGGCCAACACGGACGATGGAAGCTGCGCCACGTTGACTTGCGCAGAAGTGGAGATGGACGGTTACACATACGGTGTGGTCGCCATTGGCGAACAGTGTTGGTTCAGTGAAAACCTGCGAACGACGGTTTACGCGGACGGAACGTTTGTGCCTGAAGTGCTGGGCGATGGAGATTGGGCGAGCACCTCGATGGGGGCGCGGAGCACATATGGAAATGATCCCGGGAACCTGGATTTGTATGGGATGCTGTACAACGGGTTTGCTGCCAGTAATGCCAGTGGGCTGTG
>CALLLH010000008.1 GCA_938082505.1 uncultured Flavobacteriales bacterium | reverse complement strand
GACTTAGCCTTGTAAAGTTTCGCTACAGGGTCAAGACGCCCCTTTCGCTAGATCCATTCTCCTGATGCCCCATTGTACCGCGGATAGGATCCGAACGACGGCACGGGACAGCTCGTTCTGCCACCTTGTGGCTAGAATTAGGCCAATCCTCCGAGAGGATTAGGCTGCGAGCGCGTAGGAAGTGTTGCCAGTTATGGCTTGGGTTTCGGGATTAACGAGTGGCTACCCTAAGCACTCGGCATGCTGACCGTGCCGTTTGTCTTGCTGTCAAATCCAAAATCGGCCCCAGTTTTTTTGTTGCTATTTCCACCTCCAGTGGCGGGATGTCAAGGAACAACGCGGCAGTCCGCGGAGCCACTCCGTAGAAGACGGAGCGGTCGACGAAGATACGGAACCGAAAAGCCCGCGGTTACCGGATGAGCAAACGTTGGCGGTGCAGGCCGCTGGGGCCTTCGAAGAGGACGGTGTAGGCGCCGCGCTCGAGGCCGAGATCGGTGCCATTGCGGTCCAAAGTGCCGGACCACGCGGTGCGGCCCATGGCATCGAGGATGAGCGCCTCGGTCTGCTGGCCGAATCCGGAGCCCATCAGCGGCTGGCCTTGGCGCAGCGGGTTCGGGTACAGCGCCGGAGCTGCCACTTGTGCGTCCTCGACTCCAACGACCGGGCCCTGCCCGAAATAGACGTTGTCGAAGTAGTAGGTCGTGCCGCCTTCGACGCCTTCGTCACCGAAGCCGAAAAAGATGACCAGCAACTGGTGCGGGAAATTGACTTCCAGCTCCGGGGTGCCGGGCAGCTCATTGCCGAAGTTGAATTCGAGCGTCTCCCACCCCGCCTGCGTGGAGTATTGGATGGTCTCCGTGTAGAATGGATTGCCGATCATCTCAGCCTTGAGCAGAATGGGCGTGCCGGCCTCTGGCGTCCAGACCCGGATGCTGACCATCTGCTCCTCCTCCGTGAAGGGCACCGGGTTGGCAAAGCCCTCGACCGTGCCGATCATCGTACCTGACCAACCCACCGCGATAGGCATCTTGACCACCTCCACGACGTGGTTGTCAGGGTTGGTCGGATCCACCACTACCTGCGATGCATTGCCCCAGAAATCATACGTCGTCAGGTCCATCGCCTCGTCCTCGAACGTGACCGGCAAGTCCATCTGGGCGAGGCCGCCACTGGCGTCCACCTGCTCGATGTCGTCGAAATAAAACGTCGATTGGTCCGAGCCGTCGCCCGTAGTCTCGAAGTCGAACATGAAGACGAGCCTATCGAAGGTCATGGGCAACACGCCGGTGAAATTCCAATGCATCTCCTCCCAGCCTCCCTGGGTGACGTTCCATTGGTCCACCTCAAAGGACATCTCGACCGGGCCCTCGAGCTTGAGCTTGACCCGAACACCCTGGCGAGGGGACCACACCTTCATCCGGATGGAATTCTCCTCCGAGAAATCGAGTGGCGCATCGAGCTGGAGCAGCGAGCCCGCCCAGACCATACCTCCATTGCGAACAATCTTCCCTACGGTCTCACTGCTGTTGAACGCGTCCGGAGCCGGATTGGCCACGACCGCAGCCGTGCCGCCGTCAAAATCGGTGAAACTCTCGGTTGTCGCGCCTGACTCAAAGTCGACGGGCAAGCTCACCTGGGCGTTGGACACCGTTAGAGCGAGCACAAAAAAAGCCCCTGCAAGAAGGGCCCCATATCGTTGAAGAAGCATGTGTCAATGTTACACCATAATTCACTGCCTCATGGCAGCGGCCTCCACCCTTTCGTGCACGTTGTCGCGGATGTTGCTCCAGAAGAGGTTGAAATCGCCCACGTGCCAGTTGTCGCGGTGCAGCCATTTGCCAATCAGGAACATGTGGGGCTGGTCCACCCACAGCACCCCATCGGGATGTACACGGGCGGTGATGCTGCCGGGGTTCTTGTTGCGGAAGGACTCCCGCACCGCTCCCCCATGGGCCTCCCGCGGGTTGGTCAGTTCGGCTTGCGTGGTCCACGCAATCGGATGGATCACGCTGGGCGCGGAAGGCTTCGCTTCCAACCACGGCGGCAGGTAGCCCGTTCCGTAGCTCATCCATGTGCAATAGCAGCGCTGGTCCGTTGGGCCGGTGCATGGGGGCAGCACCTTGAAGTCGGACGGATAGATGTCCATGCCCGGGATGTAGGCCGCCACGAGGCGTTCCTGCAAGCGCGTGCCATCGAAGAACTCCTGCAGAAGCCAGCGCGCGTGCCAGGAGCCCTGGCTGTGGGCGGCGATGACCAGCGGCCGGCCCTCGTCCCAATGATCGAGGAAATGCTGGAAGGCCGCGCGGATGTCCGCATAGGCGACCTGAAGGGCGCCCAGGCTCAGGCTGTCGCCCACAGAGAAAACGCGGATGTGCGCCTGGCGGTAGCGCGGAGCAAAGACCCGGCCGGCCCCGTTGAAGATGGCCGCCTGATGGCGCACCGGCCATACGTCCACCGCTTCGTTGAGGGCCAAACTGTCCATCGAAGCGTTCCATGCGCTGCCCTCCTCGTACATGGTTGGGTGCAGGTAGAATACGTCCGCCGTGCCCGGACCCTCAGACACCCCGAGCCCCTTCGGAAGGAGATCGGCGGCGTCTTCCCGCCAGGGCAGCGCCGCCCAATCCGCCTCGACGGCATAGTCAGGCGGACGGGGAATGGGCTCCAGGGTCTCCGCTGCACGCTCTGCATGCAACCCAGTCTCCACCACAGACTCAAACCGCTTGCATCCGGAAAGCAGAACGAGGACCAGCAGTGGGAGGAGGATTCTGTGCATTCTTGCCATCAAAGGTGCGCCCCACTCAACAAAATCCGGAAAAACAGTATCCGGGAGAATCGGATTGGGATGGGCGAGGTTTTCACCAACGCCCATTATGGAGAAATCCAGACGAAGACGAAATGGACGTCACCATTCAGCATGCAACCGAGGTAATTTGGACACAGTTCTTGAACAGACATGAGGATCGGCATCATCAGAGAAGGAAAAACCCCGCCGGACCAGCGTGTGCCGCTGACACCGAAACAGTGCGCGGCGTTGCTGGAGCGGTTCCCCTATGTGGACCTGGTGGTCCAACGCAGCGAAGTGCGGAGGATCACGGACGAGGAATACACCGCCGAAGGCATCGACTTGGCCGACGACCTCTCGGATTGCGACGTCCTCTTCGGCGTGAAGGAAGTCCCCATCGACCAGCTGATTGAAGGCAAGACCTACTTCTTCTTCTCCCACACATTCAAACTGCAGCCGTACAACGCCAAGTTGCTCCGCGCATGCCTGGACAAGCGCATCCGCTTGATTGACTATGAGCTGCTGAAACGACCGGGAGGGCGGCGCATCATCGGCTTTGGCCGCTACGCAGGGGTGGTGGGCACCTACAACGCCTTCCGCACTTTTGGCGCCCATCATGGCACTTACGTCCTGCCCCGCGCCATTGACTGTGTCGACCGGGCAGAGATGGAGGGGCACCTCAACAAAGTCTCCCTGAATGCCACCACCAAGATTGCCCTGACCGGCCGCGGCCGCGTGGGCAATGGAGCCCGCGAAATATTGGAAGCCATGAAAATCAGGGAGGTCCATCCCATTGACTACCTCCGGGAAGAGTTCGGCGAACCGGTCTTCACCCACCTGGACCTCGGCGATTACAACCGGCGCAAATCCGACAGCGGTTTCAACTTCGAGGAATTCTACGAGGATCCGCTCGGCTATGAAAGCACATTCATGGCCTTTGCCCGGTCGACAGACCTGTTCATCGCAGGTCACTTCTGGGCCGAGGGTTCACCCTTTCTGTTCACCCGGGAGGATGTGCGGGACGACGACTGGCGCATCTCTGTGGTGGCGGACATCAGTTGCGACATCGACGGACCGGTGGCCTCCACCATCGAACCCTCCACCATCGCGGACCCCATGTACGGCTACGATCCCGTCGGGGAATGCCGCGTGCCCTTCGGCACCGACGGCAGCCTCAGCGTCATGGCGGTGGACAACCTGCCTTGCGAGCTCCCGCGTGATGCCAGCGAGGACTTCGGTGCCACCCTGCTCGAACAGGTCATCCCCCTCGTGGTGGAAGGCGATGCCCAAGGCATCCTCGACCGGGCCAGCGAGACGCAATCGGATGGGACACTGAACGCCCCTTTCAACTATTTATCTGAATACGCCGGTCTTACTGGGCAATGAACCGGTAGGTCAACGATCCGACCTGCCGTTTTTCAGCCCCTGCTTTCGCCTGAAAGCGACAACGCCCTGCACTCCGCAGCGCTTCTGACGTCAGACATTCTGCCATGGCCTCCCCTCCACTGGTCGAGGAAGACAGCACCCTTGCCTGGAGCACAGAACCCTCGGGAGACACCTCGATGGTCACGACCACCACGCCTCCCCCTCGGCACCGGTATCCCGGAACATCAATGTAAATGGCCTTTCGACCTTCCAGGCTGAATTCCGCGGTCACCTGTCCCGCATGGCGGGCGTCCCATCCTTCAAACCGATTCTCCACCTTGCCTTCATCCACTGCGGCATCCGTGCCAGCGATCGAGGCTCCGTTGCGCCCCTCCGACAGGGCATCGAATGCCGACTGCTCGAATGCACGCAACTCAGCCTCCACATCCCGCGCAATACGCTCGGCCTCGGATGCCGAGCTCCTGACCTCCTCACTGCTTTGGGCACTGGCATCCGCTGTCACATTGCGGACCTGCTCCATCCGCGCCTCCATCCGCTCCCGAACAGCCTCCTCCATCGTCTGTGTGCGCTCAGGAGTCACAAAATCAGCAAAATCAACCTCAGCGTAAACCGTCCCGCCACTGGGTGGCAGGCCGCCCCATTCCGCCAGTGCGGCCAGCACCAGAACATGCGCCAGAACAGCTGCCATCGCAGCTTGCCACACAAACCGTTCCCGTTGGCCCATCCGGTTGGACTTTCGCGATGAATTGGAAATGGACATGCTTTCGCCTACAAAATAAAGGGGGTCGTCCTTCGTTAAAGTCCCATACAGTATCTTTATTGCTAGAAATCAACCATCATGAAGCAAATTCTCCTCCTCGGTGCCCTGTTCCTTTTCGGCGCCACGGCATCCGCCCAAAGCACCCCCGCCGCCAGTGGCGACAAGGCCAAAACTGAATGCACCAAAGGCAAATCCTCCTCATGTTGCCAAGGCAAAGCGGCTTCCAGCTGCTGTTCCGCTGATTCCAAGAAGAAGGGAAAGAAGAAAAAGGCTGACAAGGAGCAGGGAAAAAATGAAATGCCCATGGACCGCGCTGAGGCCAAGTCCGAAGAGAAGGGCCAGTGCACCGACAAGAAGGCCAAAGTTGGACCCGCCAAAGGTTCCAACCTCTGAACGACTTCTGCATCTCATTTTCAGAAAAGCCCGCAATGCGGGCTTTTCTATTTTGCAACATGCGCAAAGGAGCTTGGATTGCATTGTCCATCCTGATTCCTTCAGGACTGCAGGCCCAATTCAGCGTCCTGGATAATGCCATCGTGCTCACACAGAATTGCGTTCAACTCACCCCGGCACAAAATGCGCAGCGGGGAGCCGCCTGGCATGACTGCACCCTGGACCTGACCTACGGCTTCGCCATGGACCTGACGGTCAACCTCGGCTCCAACAATGGTGGAGCGGACGGCATCGCTTGGATCATGCAGCAGATCGGCCCCGGGGCCTTGGCCACTTCGAATGGCGGGAACATGGGCTATGGCATGTATGTCCCGGCAACCAACAATTGGGACCCTCCCTTTTTCAGCCCCTCCATCGTGCTGGAATTCGACACCTGGCAGAACGGCAATTTCGGAGACCCCACCTACGACCATGTGGCGCTGCACCGCGATGGCACCAACAACCACAACAGCCCCGACTGTCTCGAGGGCTGCCCTCCGAATTCCATTCAGGCCAGCGCCACGAACGGCAACATCGAGGATGGACAGGACCATGACGTACACATCGAATGGGACCCCGCCACCATGGTGTTCCGCATGGATTTTGACGGTGTGGAGCGGATCAATACCGTCGTCGATCTCGTCGGCGATGTCTTCGCGGGGGACAGTGAAGTCTGGTGGGGATTCACCGGCAGCACCGGGGGCGCCTCCAACAACCAGAGCTTCTGCCTCATCGACCTCCAGCGGTTCATGGACATTCCTGGGCTCGCCACGAATCCGCCCCCCCCAATCAACCTGTGCCTCGGTCAGAGCATCGCCATATCAGTGACGGCCGACCCCGGGTGGCTCCCCACCTGGGAGGAGACCGGCACAGGCACCAATGGCATTTCCGTACCCGGCGACTATGTGGTCAATGCCGTCGATGCCGACGGCTGTCCCACATCAAGTCTGGTCAATGTGGGCGCAGAAACCGCCCCCAACCTGTCTTCACCAAGTCCTGTCATCCTCTGCGATGGGGAAACGGCCATCCTCACCGCCTCCGCCAATCCTGATGCCAACCTCAATTGGGACGGCACGGGCAGCCCCACACTCCCTGTCGCGGAGTCGGGCACCCATACCGTCACCGCGACCATCGCCACTTGCGTGGAACAGATCACCGTCGAAGTCATCGCCCAGCCCTTGCCCCTCCTGAGCCTCAGTCCGACCAACGACCTGACGCTGTGCGATGGCGAAAGCCAAGTGGTCACCGCGACCACGGACATCCCCGCCAACATCACATGGTACCAGAACGGCATGCCCATTGCCGGAGAAGAGCAAACCATCACTGCGGCTGGCAATTGGATCATTGAATCGGAAGCCTCAGGATGCCCTGGGAATACGGAAGTCCTCCAAGCTGATTTCCTGCCCCTACCCAGCGCTGCCGTCAGTTCCATTCCCGAGGTGCTCTGCTGGAACGCCACCGGCCTCGTCTATGCCGTTCCGGAAGCAGGCACCACCATCGCGGATTGGATCCTGCCTGCAGGCACCCCCGCTCCCAACCAGGCTGGTCCTGGCACCTATACCGCCCTGCTCATCGAGGACAACGGATGCACCGAAGAGGTCACCTATTTCCTCAATGCCCTGCCCCCCATCCAATTCTCGCTCCAAGGCCCCTCTGGAGCGTGCATCGGCGATTCCGTCACCCTTTCGGTCAGCGGCAACATGGAATCACTGGAATGGTCGAACGGGGCCACGACATCGGCCATCGTCCTCGGGGCCGATGACGGCAACGGTCCCTTCGCGGTGGAAGTGGAACTCAATGGATGTACCGAGGGCGCCTCCGCCGAGGTTGGATGGTGGCCTGTGCCCTCTGCCGGAAACCTGCCCGATTCAATCGTCCGCTGCGTCCTCGATCCCGCCGTGGAATGGACGTGGCCGGCACAGGCCGATCCCGCCGTGGGCTGGTGGGTCTGGAGCGTCGACGGATTGACCACCACGGGCGGCCACATCTGGGAGGAGGAAGGCGAATTCGTCGTGCGCGTGCTGGACAGCATGACGGGCTGCACCGACTCGGCCACTGTCGTGGTCGACGTCCTGCCCAACCTGGACGTCGATGCGGCGCCCTACCTCGGTGTGGTCTGCTGGGGGGAAAGCACGGAAATCTATGCCGAGGTGCGCGCTGTGGAGGGCACGGACATCGACGAACTGCCCTACAGCCTCACTTGGTCCGACCCTTCAGTGGAAGGGCTCAACCCGACCGTACCCGCCGGCACCTATCTGCTCGAGGTGGAAAACGCCTGCGGACGGGACGCCGCATTGGTCGAGGTCACCCAGGAATACTGCGGCTGCGACATGTGGGTTCCCACAGCATTCACCCCGGACAACGACGGCATCAACGACGGTTTTCATGTGGAAACCAATTGCCCTGAACTCGACGAATTCCTGTTCCAGGTTTACGACCGCTGGGGCGAACTCGTATGGTCCACCGCCGACCCCGAGCGGCATTGGGCCGGGCAAGGGCTGGAAGGCACCGCGATGGAGGGTAGCCACTTCGTACCCGATGGCATATACGGATATCGGCTGTTCTGGAAGTATGGGGAGTTGGGTGTTCCCATCGTGCAAGAACGCCGCGGACACATTCATGTGCTGCGCTGATTCCATGGACGCTCCGCCTGCACCCCTCCTCCACTTCACCGCGATGGAGGGCGCTATCTTCGCCGCCGCATTGAAGGCATGACCACAGGCAACCAATTCGACCTCATCGTCGTGGGAGGCGGCATCGTAGGGGCCGCCGCGTTTCTGAAGATCCAACGGCGCCATCCCCAGGCCAGGATCGCCCTGCTCGAAAAAGAGCACATCCTCAGTGACCACCAGACGGGCCACAACAGCGGCGTCATCCACAGCGGACTCTATTACCCTCCGGGCAGCCTCAAGGCCATCAATTGCGTCAAGGGCCGCCATGAACTCGTGGCCTTCGCCAAGGAATACGGCGTGGACCACGACATCTGCGGAAAGGTTGTAGCGGCTGCGACGGAAGACGAGCTGCCCATGCTCGAAAAGATTCACGGCTTGGGCCTGCAGAATGAGATTGAAGGCCTCGAGCGGATTTCCGGCGATGCCGTTCGCGAGATCGAGCCGCACGTGCGCGCCATCGATGGGCTGTGGGTGCCCTGCACCGGCATCATCGACTTTCGGGGCGCCACCGCCAAAATGGTGGAGGTCGCCAGGGGCATACAGCCTGAAAGCGCCGTCTTCACCGGAGTGGAGGCCCGGGACTTCAGCCAGGATGGGGACGGCGTTGTCGTCCACACCGCGCAGGGCGATTTCACCGGCGGAGGCCTCGTGGTCTGCGCCGGTTTGCAAGCCGACCGGCTGGCCCGCAAGGACGGGGTCAAACTGCCCGAACGCGTGGTTGGATTCCGCGGGGATTACTACGAACTCGAGGACCACGCCAAACACAAGGTCCGCAACCTCATCTACCCCGTTCCCGACCCCAAGTTCCCCTTCCTCGGCGTGCACTTCACCCGGATGACCAACGGGGACATCGAATGCGGCCCCAACGCGGTCTTCACCTTCAAGCGCGAGGGCTACGGCAAGACCGATTTCAACTTGCGTGATTCCGCGGACGCCTTGAGCTACGGTGGCACCTGGCGGCTGTTCTTCAAGAACATGTCCTTTGGCATCAACGAGTACCGTCGTGCCTTTTCGAAGCGGTTGTTCCTCAAGACCCTGCAGCGCCTTGTGCCCTCGCTTGAGATGGAGGACATCCGCCCGGGCCGGAGCGGCGTTCGGGCGCTGCTCCTCAGGCCCGACGGCGATACCAAGGACGATTTCAGGATCATCGCCCAAGGCCGCAGCATCCATGTGCTGAACGCCCCTTCACCTGCGGCGACGGCCTCCCTCGCCATCGGCGACCACATCGCCGACAAAGTGGAGTCACAAGGGCTCCTCGGCTGACGACAGCTTCAAAATCCGAGGCCGCAGAACCACCCTATCTTGGGGCCTCATGGGTATTCCTGAGCGCAGCAAGCGCACCTATTCCGACAAGGCTGTCCGCAAGGGCTGGTTGATTTACGATTGGGCCAATTCCGTCTACTTCCTCGTCATCACCACCGCCATCTTTCCCATCTTCTACAACACCATCACGGCCACCACCGATGTGAATGGGAACCCCAGTGACATGGTGACTTTCCTGGGCAGGGAATTCATCAACACCCAGCTCTACAGCTACGTCATCGGGTCCTCCTTCCTCATCGTCATCATCGCCTCGCCCCTGCTGTCGGGCATGGCGGACTACCTGGGACGGAAACTGATGTTCCTCAAGATCTTCTGTTACCTCGGTGCAACGGGCTGCATCGGACTGTTTTGGTTCGACCCCGCCCACCTTGAATGGAGCATGACCGCCCTGTTCATGGCCAACATCGGCGCTTGGGGCAGCCTCGGTTTCTACAACGCCTTCCTGCCTGAAATCGCCCCGCGTGAGGACCACGATCTACTGTCGGCCAAGGGCTATTCATGGGGATTCACCGGATCGGTCATCCTGTTGCTGCTCTGTCTGGCCCTCATCATGGGTGTGGGCAGCCACCTGACGCGTTGGGCCTTTATCGCCGTGGGCATTTGGTGGGTCGGCTGGGCACAGATCACCTTTCGCCGCCTTCCGGTCAAAGTCAAGGAGCGCCCGGTCGGAAACCTGCTTTGGCAAGGCTTCCATGAACTCCGAGGTGTGGCCCGTGAACTGCAAGGCAAGACCCGCATTGTGCGCTACCTCATCTGCTTCTTCGTGATGAGCATGGCCATCCAGACCATCATGCTCATGGCGAGCTCCTTTGGAATCAAAGAGGTCCATCTGCCCGACGAACAGCTCATCATCGCCATCATCCTGGTTCAACTGATCGCCATTCCCGGCGCCTTCCTCTTCAGCTGGCTCAGCCGCCGCATCGGCAACATCCCTGTCCTCATCTGGGCGACAGCATTGTGGGGAGGCACCTGCGTATTTGCCTATTGCCTGGTCAATGGGTCCACCATGTTCTTCGTAGCGGCCGGCATGATCGGATTCATGATGGGAGGAACACAGAGCCTCAACCGTTCAACCTACACCAAGATGCTGCCGGACACGGAGGATACCGCCTCGTACTTCAGCTTTTTCGAAGTGCTAGAAAAACTGGGAGTGGTCATCGGAATGTTCAGCTGGGGATACATCGAAGGCTTCACCGGCAGCATGCGCAACTCCATGCTGGCCATCATCGGGTTCTTCGTTGTGGCCCTCGTCCTGCTCTTGTCCATCCCGAAGGAACAGGGCCATCCCCAGTCCACGGCACTGTCCTGAACCGGGCCGAAGTACCACTTGGACCGGAGGCCTAATCCACCTCGATGAAGGCCTGCTCCACCAACCGGAATTCGACGCGCCGGTTGCGTGCACGGCCATCTGCCCGCGCATTGGATGCCGCCGGAATCGAACTTCCATGGGCCGCAGTGCGCATCCGGTCCGGCGCCACCCCTTGGTCCATCAGGTAGCTGAAGGCCGCCTGCGCCCTCCGTTCCGACAAATCGGCGTTGTACCCTTCGGGGCCCACAGCGTCGGTGTGCCCGTGCACTTCCAACCGCAGGAATCGGTTGCGGCGGAGCATGGCCCCCCAACGGTCCAACTTCGTCCTGTCCTCCGCCTGAAGCACGTCTTCATCAAAGGCAAAGTGAAGCGTGTCCCGCTCCAATTCCGTCACCCGCGTCAAGGGTTCCGGGGGGTCCTGCATCTCAGCCGCGATCTTGGCTACGAGGCAAGCACAGTCCTCCGGCTTTTCCACCGGAATCACCTCCACCCCATCGAGGTACACATAAGCCCAGTCCGTAGCGTCCTTGGGGGCGTTGGCTGACAATGCCATCCGTGTGGCGCCTTTCACGTCGAAATTGCCCACGGTCAGCCACCGCTCTCCTCCCTTGGCCTGGACAGCATCGGACAGATTGACCCAACCATCGGTCACCTCGAGGAAATGCCCCGCAGGGTTCTCCATTTGAGGCTTGAACTCCAGACCATGATCGCGCTCTCCCGTCGGTTTCTCGGCGGTGAGCAGTGCACCGAGGCCATCCGCGACCACACCGGCCTTCTCGGCACCGGAGTACCACAAGGAGATGCACACCCATTCCTGCGGCGCCAAAGACCGCACCAACTCGGTGGACAGATACTCGCGGTAGCGCCATTTTGCACGACTGAAAAGCACCAGCCCTGCATAGGATTCGCCTTCCAGACCAGATTGCGCACCGAAGCGGTTGATCGGCACTCCCGCCTCCTTGCTGCATGCCGAGAAATGGTCCGGCGTACCCTCGGTGGGCTGAAGCCAACGCTCCAGCGTCTTGAGTCGCTGCTGGTTGTAGTCCGCCGGACAGAAGGAACGCCTCTCGAAACCGCCGTCAGGGACGAGGCTGGACTGGCTCAATACGGTGAATTCCTCCTGCGAGGAAAGCCCCCCCGAACCCAACAGATACAGCAGGGCCAACCCGACGGCCGGCTTGCGCAGCATGACCGGTTATTTGATGCGGAAGGTCACGCGCCGATTCTTGGCCCGTGCCAGATCGGTGGCCTTGGTGCTCGCAGGGTCCGAATTCTCCATGCCCCTCAAGCTGATGCGCCCTTCGGCTACGCCTTGGGAAACAAGGAAACGCTTGACCTGCTCGGCCCGCTTCAAACCCATTTCAGCAAAACGGGGATTGATCTTGCCCTCGGAAACCTCGTCATTGTCGCAATGCCCCATCACCTCGAGGTTCCATGATGTATTGGACTTCATGATGCCGGCGATTCGCTCCAATGCGGACTTTCCACCTTCAGTGAAGGAACGCTTGACAAAGGCGTAGTACACCGAAGTGCGTTCGACCACATCCCGATCGCCCATGTCCCCCGGCAAGGCGGGACCACCATAGACCAGGTCAGGAGCGGAGCTGGAGGAACGGGAGCAATTGCACTGGCTCTTCGCATCCACGGGTACAATCTTCACATTGTCCAGATAGTAATAGGCCTGCAGCTGCTGGGTCCCTTCGATTGACCCCGGCTTTTTCACTTTCTCCTCCTCGAGGTCGCGGGATCCATTGAAGCATCCGATGGTCATGTATTCCTCCTGACCGGTGCCCAGCACCGTACCACAAACGGTTTCCCATCCTTCCATCAGCTGCATCACCTTGTCGGCGCGGTGCATCACCTGGGGGTCGCGGTCCACAATGCCCAGATTCGGCTGCATCTCTTTCCGGTCAGAGAAATACGCCCCGATGCCATTGACTGCATATTTGGACAAATCGCTGAGGGAGATGTCAAAGCTGACACAGTACAGCTGGTTCTCCTCCAGGTTGTCGGTCAACCTCACCTGGAAATAAGTCCTGGCCAATTTGGGTGACTTGGTGTGGGCCCGGAATCCGGCATAACGAACGCCATCCGAAGCATCCTCATAACCGTAACTGTTGGCCGGCACCGCTACTTTTTCACTCTTGACGTCCGTGGAATACAAGTCCAACGGGGCGTCCGTGTAAGGAAACCAATCCGAAGTGATTTCCTCCAACTGCCCGTAGGCCTTGAGTTTCTTGATGTCTCCATTCTCAAAGCTGCCGTTGGGCACCAGGTTTTCGTCCTGGGCAAACAAACCGCCATCAAGGGCCGGCAGGAGGAGCGCGAGGCTCGCGCAAATTGTAATCAGTTTCCGCATGGTGTGTTCATTCGGCTTCACCCTTCGACGCCACTCCGCTTGACCTCATCAATGAAGGCCCTTACCCGGTCGGGGTCGATGTCGGGATAGACACCGTGGCCCAAGTTAGCCACATGACCTCCCCTCCCAAAATCGGACAACATTCGTTGTGTCGCTTCCCGGACTTCGGCTTCGGAGCCATAGAGGACGGATGGGTCGAGGTTGCCTTGCAGCACATGTCCCGGCGCCCTTCTCCTCGCTTCCGCAATGGGGGTATGCCAGTCGATGCCCAAGGCCGCGCAGGGAAGCGCAGCCAACCGCTCGAGTTGCCAACCGGCCCCTTTCGCGAATACAATCAACGGCGCTCCATCGACCGCCTCGCAGATGCGGCGCAACCGAGGAAGGCTGTACCGTTCAAACAGTGTCGAATCCAGCGCCCCGGCCCAACTGTCGAACAGCTGCAGCACCTGGGCTCCTGCCTTCACCTGGGCGTTCAGGTATGCGATCGTCGCCTCGGTAATGCGGTCCAAGAGCTCCTCTGCGAGGACCGGTTCGGACCGCAGCATTCGACGCGCGCGGCTCCATTCCTTGCTCCCCCCGCCTTCAACCATGTAACAGAAGATCGTCCATGGCGCTCCGGCAAATCCAATCAACGGCACCCGACCGTCGAGGGCTTGACGCGTCATCCTCATCGCATCCATGACGTAGCGAAGGTGCTCTTCGGGCTCCACGGGATGCAGCCGAGCCAGATCGGCTGCAGAACCAATGGTCTCGGGAAAGCGCGGCCCAACCTTCTCAATCAACTCGTAAGGAAGCCCCATGGCTTCCGGAACGACCAGGATATCGCTGAACAGGATTGCGGCGTCCACCCCCAACAGATCGACCGGCTGCAAGGTCACTTCACAGGCGAGTTCGGGCGTCTCCACCAACTCTTTGAATCCGGAAAGCCTGCTGCGCACCGCACGGTACTCGGGCAGGATTCGCCCCGCCTGTCGCATCACCCACACCGGAGGCCTTTCCGTCTTCTCTCCGGACAGAACGCGGAGCAGCAAATCATTCTGCATGGTCATCGTAGGGGCAACAGCAGGACTGGGCATGGGTTCAAATCAAGGTCCTTCGCCGGCTTGTTCCTCAGTGAAGCGTCTTGAACAGGGCCTCCTCGAGCAAGTCAAAGGGCTGCACCGTAGCGTTTCCGATGCCCTTGGATTTCGCGTCGCATTCGCGCAGGTAGCCGAAGATCCTTGCCACTTTCCGGGCAGGATAATTGCGAGCGGCACGCGCGTACTCCTTGGCCGCGAACGGATGCACCCGCAAGGCACTCGCCACGGCGGAAGGGTCATGGCTGGGCAGATGGTGGAAGCTCAGTACCCGACCGAAATAATTCGTCAACACCGGCAGAATGCGCGGCACCGGGTTGGTCTTCTCATTGGCCCTCATGTACTGAATGATCCGCGTCACACGGCCCACATCCTTGTCCGCGAGGGCTCCGGTCAACTCGAAGATGTTGTACTCCTTGGAGATGCCGATGTGCTGCTCAATCAAGGTGTCGCTCACTTCCCCTCCTTCAGGCAAGGCGATGAACAGCTTCTCCAGCTCACCGGCCACCTTCTTGAGGTCATTGCCGAGGTATTCCGCCATGACCTGAGCGGTCCTGGGACCAATGCGGCGACCCTTGGAGTGCACGAATCCCTCGATCCACTCCGACAACTTGTAATCCCGAATCTTGTCCGATTGGAATACGATGCCGGCATTCTGAATCCGCTTCACGGCGGAGAGGCGCTTGTCCGGCATCTTGTTTCGATACACGAGCACAAGCACGGTCGACCCGACGGGCTGGTCGGCGTAGTGGGCCAACTTCTCCAGCTTTTCCTTGGATTTCCACTCGCGCAACTCCTGCGCTTCCTTGACGATGACCAGCCGCCGCTCCGCCATCATCGGGAACTGTCGGGATGCCGCCAACACCTGGTCCAGATCGCTGTCGCGTCCGTAAAGGATCGTCTGGTTGAAATCGCGTTCGTGTTCCTCCAGCGCATGCTCCTCGATGGCATCCGAAAGGAGGTCCAGATAAAACGGTTCTTCGCCACCGAGCAGATACAAGGGCGCGAAGCGGCGCTCCCGGATGTCGTCGAGCAACGGCTGGAACCCCTTCATCCGTCGTCAGCTGAAGGTGGGCGCAACCACAATTTCCTTGCTCCCCCTCGTGTGCGTGTAGAAGCCTTCGCCCGACTTGACGCCGAGCTTGCCGGCCATCACCATGTTGACGAGCAGCGGACAAGGGGCATACTTCGGCTGACCGAAACCATCTTGAAGGACCCGAAGAATGCTGAGACAGACATCCAATCCGATGAAGTCCGCGAGATGCAACGGGCCCATAGGATGGGCCATGCCGAGCTTCATCACCTCATCGATTTCAGCCACACCGGCCACCCCCTCGTGCAGGCTGCAGATGGCCTCGTTGATCATCGGCATGAGGATGCGGTTGGCCACGAATCCAGGGTAATCATTGACTTCCACCGGAATCTTGCCCAACTGCCTCGAGAGCGCCACGACATTGGCTGTCGTCTCGTCGCTCGTATCGTAGCCACGAATCACCTCGACCAACTTCATGATCGGCACCGGATTCATGAAATGCATGCCAATCACCTGGTCCGGCCGCTTCGTCGCCGAGGCAATCCGGGTAATGGAAATGCTGGACGTGTTGGTCGCGAGGATGGCATCCGCAGGGGCGGAAGCATCAATCTGCTCGAAAATCTTCAGTTTGAGCTCGAGCCGTTCGGTGGCCGCCTCCACCACGAGATCGGCATCGGCCACAGCCCCATGCATCTCGGTCGAGATCTTGAGTCTGGCCAGGGTTGCCATCTTGTCCTCCGCCGAAATCCGCTCTTTGGCCACCAGGCGGTCGAGGTTGCGGTCTATGGTTGCCAATGCCCGCTCCAATGCGGCGGCATTCACATCGACAAGCGACACCTGATGCCCTGACTGGGCGAACACATGGGCAATCCCATTGCCCATCGTACCTGCTCCGATGACCGCGACCCTGCGCGCTTCCGCGCTCATTCCGCTGCGGCGCTTGGATCGTCCGCGGCCTCCTTTTGGACGACCTCCTCCTCTGTCTGATCCTCCTCTGCCTGATCCTCTTCTGCCTGATCTTCGTCTACCTGATCTTCCTCGGCATCGGCGGTGGAAACCTCCCCGGTGGACTCAGCCTCTGTGCCCTCGGCGTCTGCGGCGAAGGGAAGCAAGGACATCTCATTCAGGGAGTTGTACCAGGAACAAAGCTTCTTCAAATCACTGTGGTACACGCGCTCCTGATCGAGATCGGGCACCACCTCCGTGACGAAGGACCGCAATTCACCGTGGGAATCCTTGGGCGACGGCCCTTCCTTTCCCTCGAGATGACCGTGCATCGTGTTGAGGACATCGGCCAGGGGCAGGTCCTCCTCGTACGTGAAAATGCTGATGTCTTCAAAACTCGACACCCTTGCCGACGAGGGCACGGCGCTCCGCTTTCCTTCTCTCAGGCTCTCCACAACGATGGCGCGTTGGGTCGTGTTGAGCACCTTATAAAGCCCAGGTTTACCGGATATGGCTATGATGTCCTTCGGTTGCATGAGACCAAATTACCGTTGTTCCCTCGGTTCGCGCACCCTTTGAGCCAATTCATGATGCGCGGCTTTCCCACAGTCCCGTCCTCGTATTCCACAAAACCCCTCTTCATTGGGCCGAGGATGAGGGCCAGCTTTGGGATTGCCCCCACCTTCCATTGGAATCCCGCTGCCACACCGCAGTCTTCAACCCATTGGAAATCATAAGCCAACGGGCGCTCACGGCCAGATCGTAACGGGCCACCTGCTCCACCACACGGGCATCGAGTTTAACGCGGGGAGCCTTCACCTCAACGGCCAGTTCAATCCGGCCTTCCCGATCGAAACACGCAATGTCAATGCGGCCATCCACCTGGCCGAACCGCACAGGATGCTCCAGCACCATGCGGGACAACGGCCATCCAGACCCGGCCAAGGACTCGACCACATGCTGCCGCACCCATTCCTCGGGCTCCAAGGCCACCCACTTGCGGCGGACAGCACAGCGCAATTGCCATCGGCCGGCCTCCATTCGCACGGGCACGCCGCACGCCGGGAACGACAATGCCGGCCATGCCTCACGCGGATCCGGGGAAGACTTGTCTGAAGTCACCCTGCGAAAGTGCAACCTCCATCCACTACATTGGGCCACCTTGAACACGCAAACTGTCATGGACAATCCCACCCGGCTTTTTGATTTTCCCCGTTTCCAGCTGGCCAACAAACCACTGGACAAGATGATGACCATGCCCAACGAGGGCAACCGCGTCACGTATACCACCCGGCAATTCGTCGAGGAGATGGACGCCGTGAGCCGCGGCCTCATCGCCTTGGGATTGCAACCGGGCGAAAGGGTCGCCCTGATTTCGCACAACAACCGATGTGAGTGGAACCTGATGGACCATGGCATCCTGCAGTGCGGCGGCATTGACGTCCCATTGTATCCCACGATGACGCCGCAGGATTTCGTGTACATCCTCAACCACAGCGAGAGCAAATTCTGTTTCGTTTCGAACCAGGAACTCTTCGAGAAAGTGCAGTCCATCCGGGATCAGGTGCCATCCCTCCAGGAAGTCTACACTTTCGAGAACGTGGCCGGAGCGAAGTCATGGCGGGAAGTCATGTCCGCCGGAAGCGAAGCCCAGGAGGAAGAATTGGTGAGCCGAAGGAATGGCGTCCAGGACGACCAGATGGCCACCATCATCTACACATCGGGCACCACGGGCCTCCCCAAAGGGGTCATGCTCTCCCACAGCAACATCACCCAGAACATCCTTCGTTCCATCCCCCGTCTGCCGGAATTCGATCCGAAGGAGGAATATCGGGTCCTGAGCTTCCTGCCGGTCTGCCACATTTTCGAACGGATGCTGCATTACCTGTACATGTATTGCGGGGTGATGATCCACTTCGGAGGCAGCCTCGAGACGGTCAAGGACGACATGATCGAGACCAAGCCGCACATGTTTACTGCAGTGCCGCGCCTCCTCGAGAAATTCTATGACGGCATCGTAGCCAAGGGGCGCGCCGCCGGTGGCGTCAAGGCCGCCATCTTCAATTGGGCGGTCAAACTTGCCCTGCAATGGCAACCGGATGGCCAGAACGGCGCTTTTTATGAATGGAAGCTCGGCATTGCCCGCAAGCTCGTGTTCGACAAAGTGAAGGAAGCCCTCGGCCTGACCCAGATCATGGCGGTGGCCAGTGGTTCGGCTGCCTTGGCCCCCCGATTGGCGCATTTCTTCAATGGGGCCGGCATCCCGGTCTGGGAGGGATACGGCCTCACGGAGACTTCACCCGTGGTATCCGTCAGCACGACCCGTGACCCCGGGATGCTGCGCATCGGCACCGTAGGCAAGATCATCGCCGATACCGAAGTCCGCATCGCCGGAGATGGCGAAATCCTCGTCAAGGGACACCAGGTCATGATGGGCTATTACAACGACGAAGAGAAGACGGCCGAAGTCCTCAAGGATGGTTGGTTCCATACCGGAGACATCGGCGTCATCGAAGACGACTTCCTCCGGATCACGGACCGCAAGAAGGAGATGTTCAAGACCTCCGGCGGCAAGTATGTGGCTCCCCAACTGCTCGAGAACGCCATCAAGGGTTCTCGTTTTGTGGAACAGGTCATGGTCATCGGTGAGAGCCGGAAGCACCCCTCCGCCTTGGTCGTTCCTGACATGGTGGTGCTGGAGGAATGGTGTTCCCGCCACGACCGCACCTGCCCTGCAGCGGCCGATGTGCCGAAGGACGAAGAAATCTGCGCGCGCATCCAAGAGGACATCGACGGCATCATGGCACCCTTCGCTTCATGGGAGCGGGTCAAGCAAATCCGGGTCCTGCCCGAGCCCTTCTCCATAGACGGAGGAGAATTGACCCCCACCCTCAAATTGAAACGCAAGCCCATTCTCGCCAAGTATGGCGACCTCATCGAGTCCATCTACAACTGAGGTGACGGACATCCTGCAGGCCTGGGATGAGGCCCTGCTCCTGCTGCTCAATGGCACACCCGAGGGGTTGGCCCAACTGGTGTGGTGGCTGACCAATCCATGGTGCTCACTGCCCGTCTACATTTTTGTCATCTGGCAGGTTTTCCGCGGGGTCAATGCTCGGGTCGGAGCGCTTCGCCTCGCGGTCATCCTGGTCACGTTCACCGGGACGGACGCCATCAGCAGCAGGGTGTTGAAGCCCGGCTTCGAACGTTTGCGGCCCAGCCACGATCCCGCCCTCGAAGGCGAGCTGACCCTGCACGAAAATCCCGATGGCTCCGTCTACAGGGGAGGCCGATTCGGGTTCGTCTCCTCCCATGCCGCCAACACCTTCGGACTGGCCGCCATCACCATGCTTCTGCTGGGAGCCGCAAAGCGGCGTTGGCTGTGGTTCTGGGCCATGGTCGTCAGCTGGACCCGAGTCTATCTGGGAGTACATTACACGGGTGACATCGTGTTTGGGGCAGCATTCGGCATGGGTTTTGCGGCAGCCACATTCACCCTCGCAAAGCGGCTGATTCCCACTTTGCAGCCCCCTATTTCCACCCCATGAATCCGCTGGCTCCCCTCATGCTCATCGCCATATTCCTCGGCGGTGGATTCGGTTCCGTCACACGCCACCTGTTCGGGATTTGGCTCAATGGCCGTGCCGCTTTGCCTTGGGGCACCCTGCTTGCCAACCTCTTCGCCACGGCCCTGCTCGCATGGGTGACGACCCGGATGGCGGCCCGATGGTCCGATCATCCGGCATTGCACGCCGCCATCGCCGTGGGTTTCTGCGGTGGATTCAGCACATTCTCAACGTTCAGCGCCGACACCCAAAGGCTGATCACCGACGGCCAGTGGGGATGGGCGGCAGCGAACGTGGCACTCAGCGTCGCAGGGTGCATCATCGTCTTTGCCGTCATCAGCGGCATGCTGCGGCGTTAATTTCACGGTCGATTCCGATCGCTCATGGCTGTCCAAACACTGCTTCCCTCCCCCCAGCTCGCGCTGCTGGCCCTCTTGATCTCATGTCCTCCTGTCTTGTCCGCACAGGAGCCCCAAGCCATCAACTCCAAGGGAGAGGCTCCCAGGTTGATCGTGGGCATCACCGTGGACCAGATGCGCGCGGACTATCTCCACCGCTACGCAGAGGGGTTCGGAGACGGAGGCTTCTTCCGCTTTTTCGATGAGGGATTCGCTGCCATGGAACACCATTTCAGCTATGCCCCTACCTACACGGGACCCGGACACGCGAGCATCGCCACGGGCACAACGCCAGCCGTGCATGGCATCATAGGAAACAACTGGTACTCCCGCCCAGAAGGACGGGAAGTCTATTGCGCTGAGGACCGCTCAGTGGAACCGGTCGCCATGCCGGGCACCGACCCCGGAGACAAGGGCCGGATGTCTCCTGCCCGTCTTGGAGGGAGCACATGGGCAGATGAATTCAAACTGCATTTCAGCACCCGGGAGGCGCAGCCCAAGGTCATTGGAGCCAGCATGAAGGACAGGGGGGCCATTTTCCCTGCCGGTCACGCAGCCGATGCGGCCTATTGGCTCTCTGGTGGCGACTTCATTTCCAGCACACATTACATGGCGTCACTTCCTGATTGGGTGCGGGACTTCAACGCCTCCGACGCGCTCGAAACCCTGCTGGACGGGGGGTGGACATTGCGCGATGCCCCCTCGACCTACACTGGAAGCATGCCGGACAACACCCCTTACGAAGGCGTTTGGCGGGGTGGGGAGCGCCCCGTATTCCCCTATGACCTCTCAGCACTGGCCGAGGACAATGGCGGACAGGACATCATCAAGGGCACACCCCAGGGCAACACCCTTCTCGTGGACTTCGCCCTTGCCGCCATCTCGGCGGAGGAACTCGGCCAGGACGCCATCCCCGATGTCCTCGCGCTCTCATTCAGCAGCACAGACTATGTGGGGCACAAATTCGGAGCGCATGCCATGGAGACGGAGGACACCTACCGCCGGCTCGACGACGACCTGGCGCGGCTGTTCAATGCGCTGGACGAGCAGGTCGGCAAAGGGCGATGGCTCGCGTTCCTGTCCGCCGATCACGGGGCGGTGACGGTGCCCGGACTTGAACGGAACAGGGGGCTCAACGTCGACTATTGGAATCCCGAACCGATGAAGGCCAGGGTCGACAGCATCCTGTCGGAGCGTTTCGGGCGCAATGACTTGGTCCTGCACTATGGAAACGACCAGTTCTTCCTCAACCGCGGCGCCTTGCGCGCGGCCAACCTTGACCTCGATGGAGTGGCCCGGGAGGTGGCCGCCATCGCTGAAGAGTTTCCGGAAGTACAGCGCACCCTGACCGCCGCCGAACTGCGGTGCGGCGCCTTTTTCGAAGGGGCTGAGTCCTTGGTGCTGCGCGGCTGGCAGGCCAAGGGTTCAGGCGATGTCGTGGTCATGCTGCGGCCCGGCTACCTCGAATACGCGCGAACGGGCACGAGCCATGGAAGCCCCTATGCTTACGACACCCATGTGCCCTTCCTCATCATGGGGCCTGGCGTGCCGGAGGGGTGCACCTATATGAGGACAGAAATCAGGGACATCGCCCCCACCCTGTCGGCCCTGATGGGTTTTCCCCGCCCCAGTGGATGCACCGGGCGCCCCATGGACATTCTATTCGAAGAATGAAGGGCATCCTGCATTGCGTCCGCCGTGCCTCCAGGCACGAATTGACCATCGAATCCCATTTCCCGGCGGGCACGGGCCTTGTGCACCTTCCCCTGTGGAGGCCAGGCCGTTACGAACGCGGTGACTTCGCACAATATGTACGCGGAATGTCCCAATGGGATGGAAACGGATGGATTCCCCTGAGCAAACAGGACCTGCACGTTTGGCGCTGCCTGCCCCTGCATCGCGAAGGCGCCACCGTCCAGCTGCGCTACCACTTCACCGCAGCGCGCCTCGATGCAGGAAGTACCTGGACCGACGATGCGCTGTTGTATGTCAATCCGGTCAATTGCCTCCTGTTCAGCCCGGAGCTCTCCACCGTCCCGGTAACCATTTCCCTTCCGGACATTCCAGCCCACTGGTCCATCGCCACAGCCCTGCTGACGAGCCGAGCGCCGGATGGATGGCAGCTTCACGCCAGCGGCACCCAACAATTGATGGACAGCCCTTGGATCGCAGCGCCACCCGACGACCTGTGGCACGGCATGTACACGGTGGATGGGCACGACTTTCATGTCCACATCTGGGGGCAGTGCCATTTCGATCCCAAGGCGTTCCAGGAGACCCACCGGCAATTCACCGAATCCCAGATGAAGGCGTTCGGCTGGCTGCCCGTCCCGGAATACCATTTCCTCTACCTGTTTCCGGATTTCGCCGCTCGGCACGGAGTCGAACATGAAGCGTCCACCGTCATTGCATGGGGCCCCTCCAATCAACTGACCTCTGACCACAACGGACCTTCCCCTGGGTATGAGGAAGTCATCGACATCGCCAGCCACGAACTCGTGCACACCTGGAATGTCAAACGCCTTCGCCCAAAGGAATGGATGCCCTACGATTTTACGGCACCTGCACCAAGCCGGATGGGCTACATCGCGGAAGGGGTCACCACCTACCTCGGAGATCTGTTCTTGCTGGAGTCCGGCGTCATCGACATGGAGGGTTGGCTCCAACGCTTCGAGAAATTGCTGGTGCGCCACCTCTGGAATCCGGGAAGGCTCTCCACCTCGGTTGCAGACAGCAGCTTTGACACGTGGCTGGATGGCTATGGAATGGGTGTGCCCCATCGAAGGGGCAACATCTATGTAGAGGGGGCCGTGCTCGCCTTCCTCTGCGACGTCGCCCTGAACCGTGCTGGAGCCGGATGGCTGATTGAAGCCCTTGCAGAGGCGACCGGACCGGAAAGCACACGCAGCTTGACCGAAGAGCATTGGTGGTCCCTCCTCGAGCATCGCGCAGGAACCCCAGGAACGGAAGGCCCGGAGGAAATCAAGCGGTTGCGCCTCGAGTTCTGCGAAGGCACCAGTGACAGCTGGCCCGACCTCGTGGACGCATTGATGCACCAAGGGGTCCAGGCGACCCTGGAACCCCACGAGGATCCGTTGGCCCGTTGTGGCGCCCTGTGCGGAACAGGCCGCGAAGGCTGGACCGAAGTGAAGGTCTGCTGGCCGGAGAGTCAGGCCTGGCAGGCCGGGCTGCGCCGCGGCGATGTCGTGGAATCCACCGCAGAGCAAGGCCAAGCGGTCATCGTGGAGTGGAAGCGTGACACCGTTCATGCCGAACGCGCCACCCTGCCCCTGCCTGCAGGAACCGGCCATTTTGCGCGGCCCCGGTTGGCGGCCTTTCCCGGCTGACCTGCCTTGAAGGCGTGGCCTCGGCCACGGGCTGATCAGTCGTCACGCGCGCCGGAGAGGGCGAAGTGGACAAGGTTGGCCCCCATTTCAAGGGCCCGACGCCGAACAGGCTCAGGATCCCGGTGGACCGCGTAATCCTCCCAGCCATCTCCCAGGTCGCATTCATGGTCGTAGTAGCACACGAGGCGTCCATCCAGCAACAGTCCGAATCCTCTCGCCGCCTCCCCGTCGTGCTCATGGACCTTGGGGGGCCCCGCATTGAAGTCGAAGGCGGTATGGTACACCGGGTGCTGGAAGGGCAATTCTACCCACTCCAAATCGGGGAACACCTTGCGCATCTCTTTCCTCACGAACAGGTCCATCCCATAATTATCGCTGATGTGCAAGAATCCCCCTGCCTCAAGCCAGGTCCGAAGGTTCCGCGCTTCCGAGGGGCTGAACACCACATTCCCATGTCCGGTCATGTGCACGAACGGATAATTGAACAGCGTGGGTGACCCCACTTCAACGTAGGGCACCTCTTCATCAATGCGGGTGCCGAGGTTCTCGTTGCAAAAGGACACGAGGTTCGGCACGCTCGTGGGGTTCGAGTACCAATCTCCACCGCCTTTGTATTGGAGGACCGCAAACTGGACCGCCTGGCCGTTCGAGCGCTCCGCCGCACCCAACAGGGCCATCACCAAGCCGATTGAAAATAGCGGCCACGCATTGCAACCTTTACCGAAAAAGCCCCGTATTGTCCGTCCTCGAAAACCGAGTGCTTGCCCCATGGCGGCGAAGTTAATCCAAACCCCTCGCCCATTGGTGGATGCCACCGTTCACGCCGACCGGTTTTATCTATCTTTGCGCACCTTTAAAAACACCTGAACCATGCAGAACAAGAGTGCCGTCCTGATCTTCACGGTGCTGCTTGCATTGGCCACCTTGTATACGCTGAGCTTCAATTACTTCTCATCACAATTCGAGAAGGAAGCCGCCATGCAGGGTGTCTATGAGGCAGAACAGCTGCTCGCAGACAGCGCGATCACCGAGGATGCATTCGATGCCACCGCAGCGGAAGAGGCCAAGGCCTACCTCCGTTCCAAAGGTGACTCGGCCATCGTTCCAATTTTCGGCAAGACCTATAATGAAGCCAAAGAGCGCGAGCTGAACCTCGGCCTCGACCTCCGCGGTGGAATGAGTGTCACCCTCGAGGTCTCCATTCCCGATTTGATCATCGCCCTTGCGGATTACAGTAAGAATGAAGCCTTCCGCACCTCCATCAACGAGGCAAAAGCCGCACGGAAGGAGTCCAACACTGACTTCGTGACGCTTTTCGGAGAGGCATGGGCTGCCAACGGAACTGCCGACAATCTGCACAGGATCTTCAACATGGGCGAAAGCCGGGACCTGTTTCCCGACAGGAGCACGGATGAGGAAGTACTCGCCATCCTCCGCGCTGAGGCCGAGACCGCCATCAACAATACCGAGAACATCATCCGCAAGCGGATCGACCAGCTCGGTGTGGCGCAGCCCAACGTGCAGAAGCTGTCCTTCAGCGGCCGCATCCTCGTCGAGCTTCCGGGCATCGACGACCCGGCCCGCGCACGGAAGCAGCTGAAGTCCACGGCCAACCTGGAATTCTGGGAAACCTGGTTCAACGACGAGATTGTCCAGCGCATCGCCGACGCCAACTCGGCCGCTGGTGGCGCCCTGCGTCCTGACCTCTACGGTGAAGACGCCCCGGCCGACAGCACGCTGTCCGATGCGGATAGAGCGGCGAAGAACCCGCTGTTTCTGTCTTACTCAAATGAGACGTTAAGCGCTCTTTTACAGCCCAACCAGCAGGCCAAGACGAGCATCGTCGGCTTCGCGGTCGAAGCCGACACCGGCAAGGTGAATGACGTCCTGCGCCTCCCCGAGACCAAGGCGGCCCTCGGCAATGACCTTCGCCTGCTCTGGGGTGCCAAGACAGAAGGAGGCATCGCCACGCTGTACGCCATCCAGGACCAGAGCGGTCGTGGAAAGGCCAAGCTTGACGGGAAGAGCATCGTCGATGCCCGCGTCGGTTATGACGACATCGGCGATATCGTCTGCAACATGACCATGAACGGAGAAGGCGCTGCCACTTGGGGACAGATGACCAAGGCCGCCGCCGCAGACAACAACCGCGCTGTAGCCGTGGTGCTCGACAATCTCGTGTTCTCGGCCCCGAACGTCAACAGCGCCATCATGAATGGCCGTTCCCAGATCAGCTTCGGTACCGGACAGTCTGCCGAACAGAAGCTCGTCGAGGCTGAAGACCTTTCAAGCCTGCTCAAAGCCGGCTCCCTGCCAGCACCTGCCCGAATCGTGGACGAGGTTTCCGTGGGTCCTCAGCTCGGTGAGGAAAACATCAAGGCGGGTTTGAGCTCGTTCATTTTCGCCTTGCTGGTCGTCCTCTTGTACATGATGTTCTATTACCGCGGTGCCGGGGTCGTAAGCAACATCGCCCTCATCGCCAACTTGTTCTTCCTGATCGGTGCACTCGCTTCATTGGGTGCTGCCTTGACTTTGCCGGGCATTGCCGGTATCGTCTTGACCATTGGCATGGCCGTGGACGCCAATGTGCTCATTTACGAGCGCGTCCGCGAGGAGATGCGGGCCGGCAAGGGCCTGGCAGGTGCCGTGAAGGAGGGCTACAGCAAAGCCTACAGTGCCATCATCGACGCCAACATCACGACACTGCTCACAGCCATCATTCTGTACAGTTTCGGTAGTGGCGCCATCCGGGGATTCGCCACGACCCTCATGGTCGGCATCTTCACGTCGCTGTTCAGCGCAATCGTATTGACCCGTCTCATCTTCTTCAGCCGGATAGAGAACAAGAAAGGCATCACCTTCTCTTCCAAGCTCACCGAGAATTGGTTCACGAACACGGCTATTCCATTCATCGCACGCCGCCGCATGGCCTATCTGGGGAGTGCACTCGTGATTGCCGTGGGACTGGCGAGCCTCTCCACCCGTGGACTCAATTACGGTGTTGAATTCTCCGGTGGCTCCACATTCGATGTCACCTTTGATGACGCCATCAATGTCCAGGACATCAGGGAAGCACTCAGCATCGCGTTCACCGAGGACGGCACACCGGGCAATCCCTTGGTCCAGACCAAGGAGAGCGACCGCCAGGTCCGGATCATGTCGAACTACCTGATCGAAAGCGAAGCTGAAGACCAGGATGAGCAAATCCAAGGAGCCCTCGCAGGAGGTCTTAAAACTTTGGGCGTCGGTTATACTGTAGACCGATACAACAAAGTAGATGGTACCATCAGCGACGATTTCCGCCGAGGAGCCGCCAATGCCACGATCTTCTCGCTCATCGTCATCTTCCTGTATATCTTCATTCGGTTCAGGAAATGGCAGTACGGGCTGGGCGCCCTCGTGGCCATGGTCCACGATGTGCTCATTGTCCTGTCGCTGTTCAGCATCTTCTGGGGCATCCTTCCCTTCACCATGGAGATTGACCAGGCGTTCATCGCTGCCATCCTCACCGTGATCGGATATTCCATCAATGACACCGTGGTCGTTTTTGACCGCATCAGGGAATATTTCACCCTTTACGGAAACAAGAAAGACCGGAAGGAAGTGTTCAACCTCGCTTTGAACAGCACCCTGAGCCGTACCATCAACACTTCACTCTCCACTTTCGTGGTCTTGTTGACCATTTTCCTCTTCGGCGGAGATAACATCAAAGGATTCGTTTTTGCCTTGATGATAGGAGTAGTGGTCGGAACTTATAGCTCGATCTTCATCGCTACACCGACCGTCTTGGATCTGAGTAAAGACCCGGTCAAAAGCTGATCGCGAAACCGAAGGAAATCTTTGAATGCCCCGCCCACCAGCGGGGCATTCTGCTTAAAACACGCTACAAGTTTGTGGCCGTCGAGTATAATCAGCCCAACTCGAATGGAGCGTCGACCAAAAAAAAGGTGTTATACGAACTTCGAGCTAAGTTGCACATGCCAAATTCTGTATCGATGCGCGCTTACATCGCTTCCTTGGGCCTGTGCCTGATTTCGTTGGTTGCTACCCACACCTCGGCCCACGCCCAATGCTCCCCGGACACGGAGAGTCCCATCATCTCAAACATGCCTGAGAACATCACTCAAACGGCAGATCCGGGTGCCTGTGGAACGGACGTGACGTGGACCATTCCCACAGCCAGCGACAACTGTGAGCTCTTCACGTTTGCGTCGAATCAGGTCCCCGGAGATTTCTATGCAGTCGGCATCACGACAGTCACCTACACGGCCATGGATGCTTCGGGCAACATGACGGCCTCCAGTTTCTTCATCACTGTCACGGACGACGAAGATCCAGTCATCTCTGGAATGCCGGGGGACTTGAACCTTTCCAACGACGCCGGAAACTGTTCCGCCGTGGTCACATGGACGGAACCCATCGGATCTGACAACTGTGGAATTGGCTCCCTTACCTCGACTCACAACTCTGGTGACGCATTCGGGATCGGCACGACGACGGTGACCTACACCGCTACGGATGTGAATGGCGCCCAAGTGTCGAGCTCATTCAATGTCACCGTGACGGACGACGAAAACCCCACCATGGGCCCCATGCCCGACGACATCACCCAGGCAGCCGATGCTGGTGGGTGCACGGCCATCGTCAATTGGACACCCCCGACGGCGGCGGACAATTGCACTGTCTCCAGTCTCACGCCTGACGCAGCTCCGGGTTCCTCATTCGGAATAGGCACCACGATCGTGACCTACACCGCAACGGATCCCGCTGGAAACTCGGCTACTGCAACGTTCAATGTCACCATCATCGATACCGAGGCGCCCACCATCAACAACATGCCGGCCAACATCACGCAGACCGCCGATGCCGGCAACTGCTCGGCCGTGGTGAACTGGATTGAGCCCACCATCGCAGACAACTGCGCGCTTGCGGCCAATGGTGGAGATTACGCCCCCGGCGACACCTTCCCGGTAGGCACCACGACGGTGACCTACACGGCTACTGATGCATCGGGCAACAACGCTACGGCCCAGACGTTCACCATCACCGTCACCGACGATGAGGATCCCGTGTTCAGCAATGTTCCCGTCGGTGTTACCATTGCCTCATCGCCTTCGACCTGTGATCGCGCCGTCACCTGGACTGAACCCACCGTCTCGGACAACTGCCCGGGCGTCACCGTCACATCATCCCACTCCCCCGGAGACACATTCCCCGTGCTGGGAGGGATCACCACCACCATGGTGACCTACACCGCTACGGATGCAGCGGGCAATGTCTCCACCGCATCTTTCGAGGTACTCGTTAACGATAATCATGCTCCGACCATTTCGGGCACGCCTGCTGACATCACCCAGTCGGCCGATGCCGGCAGCTGCAGCACGACCGTCACGTGGACCGAGCCCACAGATTCGGACAATTGCGGCTCCACGCTGACCAGCACCCACTCCCCCGGCGACTCCTTCCCTGTGGGCAACACTACGGTCACCTACACTTCGACTGACGCCGAGTCGAATACGACCACTGCGAGCTTCACGGTGACGGTCACGGACAATGAGGACCCGACCATTTCGGGCTTGCCGACCGACATCATCCAACCGACCGACGCCAGCGCCTGCACGGCCGTGGTAAACTGGACAGTGCCTACCGTAAACGACAACTGCACCGGCGCCACCATCACCCCCGACGTGGCTCCGGGCTCCACCTTCGCCTTGGGCACCACTTTGGTGACCTACACCGCAACGGATGGTTCGAGCAACGTCACCACGGGCGCCTTCCTGGTCACCGTCATTGACAACGAGGACCCTGCCATTGCGGGCACACCGGCCGACATCACACAGACCGCCGACGCCGGATCCTGTACAGCGGACATCACTTGGACCGAGCCTACTGCCAGCGACAATTGCACCGTGAACAGCTTCACCTCGGACATCGCATCGGGTGCCACTTTCGGTCTCGGAGCCAACACAGTGACCTATACCGCCACGGACAACTCGGGCAATACGACGACGACCAACTTCACGGTCACCA
>CALLLH010000007.1 GCA_938082505.1 uncultured Flavobacteriales bacterium | reverse complement strand
GTAGGTCACCGTGGTGGTGCCCACCGGGAAGGCCGAACCGGATGCCGCATCGGGAGAGAGGCTCGCCACAGTGCAGTTGTCACTCGCCGTAGGGGCCGTCCAGGTCACTGCGGTAGAGCAGCTGCCCGCGTCCGCCGACTGCGTGATGTTCGCCGGAGTGCCACTGATGGAGGGGGCCTCGTCATCGGTTACCGTCACGTTGAAGGTCGACGTGGTGGTGTTGCCGTAGATGTCGGCCGCCGTATAGCTGACGGTCGTCGTTCCCACGGAGAAGGTTGCGCCGGGAGCCTGATCGGAAGTGAAGGTCGCGATGGCGCAGTTGTCCGTCGCCGTGGGCTCCGTCCAGGTCACCGCTGTGCTGCACAGTCCGGCATCCGCCGTCTGCGTGATGTCGGCCGGTGTGCCGCTGATGGCAGGGGCCTCGTCGTCCGTCACCGTCACTTCAAAGGTCGAAGTCGTGGTGTTGCCGTGGATGTCGGCCGCCGTGTAGCTGACGGTCGTCGTCCCCACAGGGAAGGTCGCACCGGGAGACTGGTCGGAAGTCAAGCTGGCGATGGCACAGTTGTCGGTCGCCGTCGGAGCCGTCCAGGTCACCGCTGCCGAGCAGTTGCCCGCGTCGTTGGATTGCGTGATGTTCGACTGTGCCCCAATGATCGGAGACTCGTCATCGGTCACCGTCACCGTGAAGCTCGAGGTCGAGCTGTTGCCGGACTGGTCGACAGCCGTGTAGGTCACTGTCGTGGTGCCCACCGGGAACGCATCGCCGCTGTTGTGGGTCGAGGTGAAAGAGGTCACCGAGCAGTTGTCCGATGCGGTGGGCTCTGATCCACTGCCCAACCAGATGGCGATGGCCGAGCACATACCCCCATCGTTGCTCAGGGTCATGTTCGCAGGCATATCGGCAATGGAGGGTGCAATGGTATCCACTACGGTCACCAAGGCCGTCTCCGAAGCGGAGTTCGCGGCCATATCCACACCTGTCAGCGTCACGGTCACGGCACCTCCGAGATCGTTACAATCGAAGGTGTCGATGTCCAGGCTGAGGCCGTCCAGTCCGCTGCAATCATCGTAGGAACCGCCGTCCACATCCGCAGGTGCAATGATTGCCGAACCGGATGCATCGAGGTACACGGTGATGTCCTCGGTCAGGATGACGGGGGGGGTCAACTCGGTCACCGCAACATTGATGGTCGTCGTGATGATGTTGCCCGCAATGTCGACAACCGTGAGGGTCACCGCGGTCACGAGGCCAGCATCGTTGCAATCGAAATCCGTGATGTCGAAGTACATCGTGTCAATGCCGATGTTGTCCGAGGCGGTGATGTTGCCGCCCAGCAGATCGAGATAGCCGTTGCCGTCGTCATCGAGATACAGGGTCGTATCCGAACCGGCCAGAATACCACCGGAGAAATCCGTGTACAGCTCCGGGTCGTCGTTGTCGATCAGGATGGTCTGGCAGTTCGTCTCGCCCACATTGCCGAAGACATCGATGATGTAGGCACAAAAGGTGTAGACACCGTCCTCGAGGACGGGTCCGGGATAGACAAATTCAAAGGTGTAAACCCCATTGTCAATGTCGTCCTCGGTGAGGATGACCAACGTGCTGTCACCGGAACCTTCCATGTAGAAGACGACGGCATCTCCTGCCTCTGCGAGGAAATCCGACGTCACCGAAAGCGAACCTCCTCCGGGAAGGAACACATCGAAGTCCGGGGTGGTGTGGCGCGTCGTATCGTCCGTGGCGCTGGCCCCGGTATCATCCGAATCGACGAGGTCCACCTCGGGGGTACCCGGGGGGGTCAGGTCGCACTCGAAACCAAGATCCTCGGAACCAAGGACGTAGACCGAACCGGCACCCTCGAAGATGTTGTCATCGCGTTCTGCGCCGATGGCGGCCAAACCTCCACTCACGGCGACATCAAACCCGAACCGGTCCTGCACATTCGCATCACATGCTGCACCCTCGGCCACGCACTCAAGGCTGGGTGTGCTGCAGTCGAACAGGAAGTATCCCAAGCCTGCATTGTTCGCTTCGTTGTCGTCGCGCGGAGCACCCACGGCGAGCAGGTCTCCATCGAGGTCAACTGAAGTTCCGAATCGGTCACCACTGAGTACGGCGGCGGGGATGAAGTGTTCAGTCTCCGTCCAATTGTCCGATCCGCCCCCCGCGGGAACCATTTCATACAGGGTAACCGCTCCGCTGTTGTTCAAACCATTGAAGTCGGCCCGGGGTGAACCAGCCACGGCCCGGTCACCGCTGATGGCGACATCGGAACCCAGTCGGTCATCCGCAGCGTGGCCCAAGAAGGTGCCATCCAAGTGCCAGCATTGGTTGTACCACTTGTACAGGTGCGCCGCGCCGGCATTGTTGCCGGCATCATCATTGCCCCATTCACCCACAATCATCCATTCTCCGGAGATGTCGAGGGTCTCCGCAAAGCCTTGGGCGTTTCCATTGATTGATCCTTCCGAGGCGATGAAACCAGACTCAAGCCACATGTCGAGCAGGGAGTGATAATAGAAATAATGGACTGCACCCGTGCCCCCATCGCTGTTCTCTGCACTGGAGCCTACCACCATGCGGTCACCATCCATGGCCACCCCTTTGCCGAAGCGATCGGCGTTGATCGAACCGTGTGGGGCCATATGGCTCAACACCCCTTCATATTGCCAGTCCAGACCGTCGAACTTGTACATGAAGACGGCACCAGCATTGGTCCCGAAGGTGTCGTCGAACCGGGCACCCACGGCAATCCAATCTCCATTGGTCGCCAATGCATGACTGCCTCCGAAATCGATGTCGGCAGACGGGGCCTCCAACGTGGCCTCCAAAGACCAGGAACCATCCATGTTGCGCCGCAGCACCTCGACCTCCTGGGTCTCATCCGATGCAACGAGCACATCACCATGGATGGCGACCGTGGACCCATAGTGATGCTCCACGCCCTGCTGTGCACTCGCTTGCTTGTGGTGCACATGGAATGGGTCGGAGGAAGTAGATCCCGGCTGCGCCATGAGTATGGCGCTGGACGCAACAATGGTCGCGCTGAGAAGGCAGCGAAGGCTGAACATGGTTTGGTCTGGTTTGGTCAATGTGAAAATGACGAATTCCATATCGAATTCATCGAAATTGTATGTGTGACGCCTACAAATCTTGTATTCGTAAAGAACTAGCTATAGCTGACACTCCAAGCGATTTATATAATTGACAGAGGCTCATTTGTCGGGCCTCAGGTTTTATTTGGTCGAATTACATCAAGGTCATTCCGCGATGAGCAGCTTCCTGACCTCACTGTGTACGGGAGAAGACAGGCGCAACTGATAAAGACCTGATGACAAAGTGGATACACCAATTTCCACCTGATAGATGGTGCCCGGCTCCGCGACACCATCGAACACATCAAGCACATGGGTGCCCGACATGGTGTGGAGTCGAACGATCATACGCTGGGCGAAATCCACCTCGAATTGAAGCTGTGCCAAGTCCACCGTCGGGTTGGGATTCAGGCCCAGAACCCGGAATGGCTGCTTGCCTGAAATACCGCCGTCGCCAAGGATAACCGGACCTCCAGTGTGCTGGCTTCCACCGGATAGCCCGGCGTCATCCAACGTTTCCTCGCCCGAATTGGTCACCGTGTAAGAGAACGGGGTTGTGTTGCCGCAATCGTCCGATGCCACATAGTAATGGGTCGCGCTCCACGGCAAACAGCAGTCGAGGTCCACGAAGATGTCACCACTGGAAGCGGACGCTCCAAGGTCCTCTCCATCCACCACAAGATTGCCGTCCCAGAAGAACCAGCCGCTGGCTCCATAGGCCTCGTTCTTGTTGTTGGCCCCCGGTCCCACCTGGAAGCCGAAGTAGGCACTGGCAGGTTGGTGGGCCAAGCTGAATTGCGATCCGGAATAGGCCCCCGTGCCCTCCAACTCACCGCCAAGGAGCACGAAGTAATTCCAATCCAACCAGACGGGAATGCCCGGATAGACTTCTGCGCAATCCTTCTTGTAACTGCCGGCGGATCCCGGGTGATAAGGGTTATCCGCGCTGGACCATGCGTCCCAATCACCTGCGAAACCATAAGACGCGGTGAAGATGAAGCCCCCTCCGTCGCCATTGGTGAGGAACATCTCCACCACCAGTGAACTGTCACATTGGACATCGAAGCGCGAGGTTTCCGATCCATCCAGGATGAAGGACATGCTGGCCTCACCGTCAAAGTTGAAGAGGCGCATTGACTCGGGATCGTTCAGATCGCAGGTCGCACCGCCCTGGAAAGGCGCCGGGTCATTCGGAGCGCAGATGTTGCATACCCCATCGGTCGGTGCATCGTCATCAATCTCATCAAACCGGGCGACGCCGACTTCTGTATCGCAGTTGTCGACGGCCTCCACGATGCAGGGCAGCGGCATCGGGTCGAGATCGAAGATCCACGGGCCCGCGCAGTCAAGTTCCACAACCTCCCCGTTGAGCAGGTCGCAAGTCTCGGTAAGCTGCGGTGCCGTGGTGTCGAGCACGGCGATGTTCTGGAAGGTATGCATCGTGTCGGCGTTGCCGCAATCGTCCGTGGCGATGCCCTCCCAGGTGCGCACGAAGGTGTAGCTGCCCTCCTGGTTGCCGTCCTCTGCGGTGCAGGCATTGCCGAAAGACAGGGTATACCGCATGTCCGTCCCGCCCGGACCTCCCTGCAGGACCTGCAGGTACATCTGGCCGCTCACGTGGCCGGTCGTGGTCAACTGGGCAAGGAGCACGCGTCCATCCGCGTCCGGCGTACCATTGGCACTTGTAGGCAGAACGAACCATCCGTCTCCAAAGGCGCTGTTCAGGGCGATGGATTCACCTGCTTCGAAATCGGCCACCCAAGGCGAGGACTCCACCACTTGCGTGGCGCTCTCGTTGGCAGCGGGATTCGGCAAATGATCGATTCCGATGGTGACCCAGGAGTCGTATTCCAATTCCGGGAACATATCGAAGAGCATGGGGTCGATGGCCGATGGCGTCACTGCGCCCAAGGGGTGCTGATAAAACTCGGCACTCGAGGTGATCCAACTCGCGGCCGAACCCTCGCCCACCACTGCACTCAGACAGTCGCCGGGGTTGTTGAGCACGGCATAGAGGCGATAAGTCGTGGCACCGTCCACTCCGCCAGCGGAAATCGTATCGATTTGAAGCGCGACGCCGTCGGACAGGGCTTCATACACCGCAGGGTCGTCGGTGTAGGTCAGTCCGAGATCCACATCGCTGTCACATCCGTCCTCGGCGGACTGGGTGGGATTGACTGCAGGCGTGAGGTCCGCATCGCACAGTGCATCGAGGAAGAGGGTGTCCGTCGGCAACTCCTCGAGCGCGTGGACTTCAGGAGCAGACCCATCGACCAACGTCACGAGCTGGTCACAGGATTCCGAAGCGACATTGCCGCACGCGTCCGTGGCCGTTGCCGTAAACGTCCTCACGAATGAATAGCTGCCCTCAAGGAGGTCGTCGTCCCCGGTGCAGAGCATGGTGGTGTCGTGGTCCGCGTAAGTGACCGTCAATTGCGGTCCCGGGTCGCACCCATCGGAAACGATGGTCAACGGGCTTCCGGACGAACCGCTCCAATCACAGTTCTCATCCAGGGCAATCTCCGCGTCGGCGGGACAGGTCAAGGCTACGGTCGGCGGTGTCACATCCGAAACCTCGATGGTGTGGCTGCACTGCGCCGTGGTGGACAGTCCGCAATCGTCTGTCGCCGTGACGGTGAAGGTCCGCTCGATGGTGCGGGTTCCCGCACACGCTCCAGGGGTCTCCACGTCCGAGTAAGTGACGGTGTATGCGACATCGGTATCGCAGTTGTCCTGGGCATCCACCGCAGGAGAACCGAGGAAGGCGGGGCTGGATTCCGCCGAGCAATCCGCCAGGGCATCGATGGCCGTATCCGGAGGACAGACCAAGGCGAGGGTCGGATCCATCACGTCGAAGAAGTTCACCGTTTGGGTGTAGGTCTCCACGGTGACGTTGCCTCCGCAGTCGGTCGCCGTAACCGTGAAGGTCCGGTCGAGTGTGGTGTTGCCCTCGGGTTGGTCATCGTCACCGATACAGGTTGTCGTGACCACATCGGAGTAGGTGATGTCGAGGCTCACGGCCCCACCGCAGGCGTCTTCCGCCGTGGCCGTCAGCATTCCGAGGCCGTTCAGGGTCGTGTCGGTATCGGCCAGGCATCCCATGATGTTCTGGGGCATCGGGCCGTCCAACGTCACCACAGGTCCGGTCACATCCTGAAGGATGATGGTCTGGACGCACGTGATGGTCTCGGAATTGCCACAACGGTCGGTCGACACGAGGGTGTGGGTGCGCTCGATCGTCATGCCGCCTGCATCGCCGCACGCGAGGACGGGCTCGGCATCCTCAAAACTGAACTCCAGGTCCGGGTCATCGTCGCAGAGATCGGTGGCGGAGCCCGTCGGCGCACCCCAAGGTGCCGCGGGATCAGGCGCCCCGAGGTCATATGTGCAATCCGAGGACAGGTCCAGCGTCACGTCATCGGGGCATGTGATCGTGCCGACCGGTGCAACGGTATCGATGAGGTGCAGGATCTGCTCCATCTGGGTGGTGTTGCCGCAGGGGTCCGTCGCAGTGTAGAGCAAGGTGACGACACCATTGGGGTCGAGGCATCCGCCGGAGAAATCAAGGCAGGCCACGGACAGGTCGACCTCACCGCAATTGTCTGTCGCCGAAACATGTCCGAGGTCTTCCAGCAATCCGATGTCACAGGTCCACTCCGAGCATGAGTGGTCGATTTGCACATTGCTGATGGTGATTTCAGGAGCCACGGTGTCGATTACTTCGATGATCTGGACCTCTTCTTCCTCATTGCCCGAACAGTCCGTCACGGTGAAATGACGCTCCACCGTGAAGGTTCCAGGACAATCATAACTGACGGTATCGTCCGTGACGGCAAACGCGGGGGCTGCATCACAATCATCGGAATAGGTGACGGTTCCGGCCTCGAATGGAATCAGGGTGCAGAACACGACGGTATCGGCAGGGTGGCTTTCGATGGTCGGTGGCACGTCATCCACGCGGTTGAATCGCTGGATGTGCTCCACTTCATTTCCGCACTCATCAGTCGCGGTAATGGTCCGCTCCCACACTGCGGAAGAGGCGCAATCATCTATGACCAGTTCGTCATGGGTCGTGATGGTGACCTCGGAACAGGCGTCGACTGCGACGGCCTCGCCCTCCGTGTAAGGGGTGGGATCGCCATCGCAAGGCAGGTCCGCATCATCGGGAACCGTGGTGAACACAGGGGCCACCGTATCGATGAGGTTGATGATCTGAGAAATGGTCGCTTCATTGCCACATTCATCCACAGCCGTGTAGATGACCTGCCGGCTGCCGGCACAGCCGTAGCTGAACTCGCCCAGCACGGTGGTCGACACGCTATCCAAGGCGCAATTGTCCGAGACCGTGAGCCAACCGAGGGCCATGGCCTCATCCGCGTCGAAACCATCGTACCAATCCCCGCAATACAGGATGACGGGACTCTCCACGTCGATGCTCGGGGCCGCGTCATCGACCACTTCGATGGTCTGGATAGCCGATGCGACTGAGACATTGCCTGCGCAATCCGTCGCCGTGAGGGTCCAGGTGCGCTCCACGGTGCCGCTTCCGCCGCCTTCTCCGCAGGGGTAGAAGACGCTGTCGGAGTGACCCAATGATTCCACGATCTGACCGCAATCATCCGAAGAGGAATAAGTCGGACTGCCCATGGCGGAGACGGAGGTGTCCATGTCCGCAAAACACCCGTAGACAAGAATGTCATCCGGAATGACCAAGGTCAAAACAGGTCCTGCGGTATCCACCACATGGACCCATTGGGTCTCGGTCGCATGGTTGTAGCTGCAGTCCTCGGCGATGAAGATGCGCTCGATGATGAAGGTCTCGTCACAACCGTCCCCGTCATCGAGGTAGTTGATCTCGAACGTGAGGTTGACCGCCGGGTCGCAGTTGTCAATCGCGTAAGGCAATTCATCCACCGCTTCCGGCGGCGTGGTGCAGGAAATCGACGTATCCGCTGGAACATCGACGAGGGTAGGCGGCGTCGTGTCATCGACGACGACGATCTGGTACAGCGATGCGCCCACATTTCCGCAGATGTCGATCGGCGTGTAGGTCATGATGTGGTCATAATGGCACCCTCCGGACATGACGCCGTATTCAATCAGGACAGTATCAATTGCGCAATTGTCCGCGGCATCGATGATGCCGGCCTCAACCAGGTCTTCGAAGGGAGGCTCGAATCCACCGGGCCACTCGTCGCACTCGATGATGACGATCTCATCGCCGATCATCACAGGGGGCTCATCCTCGAATTGGTGGATCAACCTCACAGCCGTGGACACGTTCCCGCATTCGTCCTCTGCACGCCAACGCTCCTCGAACGTTCGGCAGTAGTCGTCCATGGCCTCGACCTCGAAGATCCCCTCGTATTGAAGCGTGGGAAATCCCGGGACCGGGCAGTTGTCCGTCACGGTCACCCCGTCAGGCTCGATGCCGTCGGGCGTGCATTCTATGATGGTGTCATTGGGGAGGCCAGAGATGACGGGCGCCTCATCATCGTGTCGGATGATATCAATGGCATATTGGAGGACGCCACAGTCTTCGATGTAGGCGTTGAAATATGCAATGGATTGGGCCGTGCAAGGGTCGAAATCGGATTCACAATCCAAATCGACAATGACGTCTCCCAGCGCACCGCTCACTTCCGATCCACAGAGGATGCCATCCCAACTGAACCAGCCGCCCGCTCCATAGTCGCAGTTGTGATCATTGGCCCCCTCTCCCACTTGGAAACCGAAGAACTGAGAACTCGGAGCATGCTGCAACTGCAAAAGGCTGCCTTCGAAATCACCCTTTCCCAGAAGGTGACTCTGATCGGCCTTGATGGTGTAGATGTCCCACGTATCGGTGGGCGGGTCGCAGCCCATGGCATGCTTGAAGCCGCCTCCCCAGTCGGATCCGTCCACACGGTCCTCATAGACGATGAACACCTCGAAACGCTGGTTCGGGTTGTCCTGGTTGGCCACTTCGCCGGTCAGGATGGCAATGTCATTGGCATACTGCGTCAAAGTCAGTCCAACCGATGTCTCCACGAACATGTCCGTTGTGGTCAATCCGGTGCTCGCGGTCATGCCCAGCAATCGAACCGCTCCATCCGGCCCCACCCCATAGGCAGTGGTGGCCGTGCAGGTCGTCACGGTATCCGCTCCGCCTCCAATCACATGGAAGGCCAACGTCTGCTGCATCGTGCAGGTATCGACCAGCGTCAAGGATGCACAGGTATAGGCTGCGAGATCATCCAGGCACTGGACCGTATCCGATTCGAGGGTGTATGAATGCACCAGACAAGTGGTGTCGCAATCTGGCCATCCTCCTGAAGCGAAGGATGATCCGGTGGACAGTGCTGTCGCGAAGAGCAGAACGGCGACGCGATGCAAGGCACACGAAATGGTCGGTTGGGAAAGAGACATCATGACATGATTTGGTCATGTGTAATTTCCAAAACTCTTTTTAGTCGATATATATCGTCCGTCGGTCTTTCTTATACTTTTGTGTGCGTTTATGTATCACATAACCAGAGTGTTACGCCCTTACGATTATAAACTGAGATTTATTTCGTCGAAACAATGCATTTATAACACTCTATTATACTCTTATTTCTTCGATGAGTACGTATAAACAATAGAGCAATCGGATGGCACATTGGAAGGGTCCACAACACCCTCACCACGCAATGGCAACAGACCCAAAGCAAACGGGCCGCCCGAAGGCAGCCCGTTTTCTTTGAAAGGTTGGTTGACGACGGATCAGTCCGCTACGAGGAGCTTCTTCACCGCGATGTACATGCTGCTGCTGATCCGCACCTGGTACATGCCGGCTGCGAGGTCATCAGTCTCGATGTTCATGGTGTACTGGACACCGGTCACCGCATTGCCGTCATACAATTCCTGGATCAGCACTCCATTCGACGTGTAGAGATCGACGCGCAGGCGCATGTTCTCGTTCACGAGGAAGGTCAGCTGGCTCTGGTTGTTCGTCGGGTTCGGAGACAATCCCGTGATGCGGATCGGCTCCTTGATGCCGCCGATGCTGGTGATGTCCACCGGCCCAACGGTATGTCCACCGGATGCGGTGGCGTCGCCGTCCTCCAGGCCGCTTCCCATGACCTCGCTGAAGGAGAAGCCGGTCGGGTTGCCGCAGTCGTCCAGCGCCGTGTAGAAGTAATCCACCTGCCACTCGAGGCAGCAGTCCAGATCCATGTACACGTCACCCGAACTGGCCATCGGTCCCATGTCCGTACCATCGATCACGAGGTTGCCCTGCCAGAAGAACCAAGCGCTTCCACCGTAGTTGGCGTTTTTGTTGTTCGCGCCCAGACCCATCTGCATGCCGTAATAGCCGTTGGCGGGCTGATGGCTGAGCTCGAAGCTCGAACCGGTGTAGATGCCCGTACCCTCGAGACTACCATTCGTCATCATGAAGTAAATCCACTCCTCCCAGATGGCCTCACCCGGGTAGATCTCGGCACAGTCCTTCTTGTAGTTGCTGCCTCCGGCTTGCCATGTGGCCCAGTCCTGTCCGGCTCCATAGTCGGCCGTGAACGTGAACCCACCGGTTCCGTCGGCGTTCTCCACCTCAAGCTCGATGTGCATGCTGCCGTCGGACATGACCTTTACCAGATTCTCTCCTTCTGCCATGGCGAAGCTGTCGTCCATGCCTGGGAAGTTGAAGAGGCGAATCACCTCCGGTGCACGGTCGTCACACGTCTGGGCACCGCTGGTGGTGGCTGGCGTGCTCGCTGCACCATAGTTCCGGATGTCATCCGTCGGGATGTAGCCCGTCATCTCCGTGAACATCGTCACATTGACTTCGGAGTCACAATTGTCGATGGCCATCACGGCGCAAGGCGAAGGAAGCGGATCGAAGTCCAATACTCCGATACCCGGACAGTCATAATTCACGACCTCACCGTTGTCAATGTTACAGGTGTTGGTCAGCTGCGGAGCCTCCGTATCGAGCACCATAATGTGCTGGTAGGTGGCCACCGTATCACTGTTGTCGGCATCGTCAATCGCCACACCCTGCCAACGGCGGGTGAAGGAGTAACTGCCTTCCGGTGTATCGTCGTCCTCTTCGCAATCGCCGAACACGAAGCTCAAGCGCATCTCATCCGCCCCGATACCGTTCGGGAAGACCTGGATGAAGATCTGACCGCTCATCTGGCCGTCGGTGGTGAACTGACCGAGCAGCACCCGGTTGTCAGCACCGGCCACGGCCGCCGTGTTCGGATAGGTCGTGAACCAGCTTCCGCCGAAGAAGTCATTGATGAGCAGATCCCCACCGGCGTCGAAGGCCTGAGCCCAATCGCCTACCACAGTGGTCTCCACCTCACCTGCCGTTCCATCGGCCTGCTGGTCGATACCAATCGTCACGAAGCTGTCGAACTCCACGAGCGGGTCAGCAGCAATCAACAAGGGGTTGAAGCTGTTTGCAGTGGTACCACCCAGCGCATTCTGATAGAAGCTCGTGGTGGTCCGGATGCCCGTGGGGTTCATCTGGTCACCGGCAACGGCACTGATGAAGTCATCGGCGTTCTCCGTCTGGATGAAGAGCCGGACTGTGGTCATTCCCATGACGCCTTCCTCCGGACCACTGATCGTGTCGATCACAAGGCTGTAGTCGCCCATCAGCTCGTTGAACGCGAGGTCATCCGTGGTGTAAGTCAATTCGGTATCCAAATCGCTGTCACAACCGTCCACCGCCGTCAGCTCTGGCGTACCCGTGACGCTCGGCGAAAGATTGACCTCGCCATAGCAACCCTCCACCGTGTAGGTCGGGAGTGTCTCCATCGTCACGCTCGGGGCGAGCACATCGTTGGCGGTGATGGTCTGGTCATGCGTTTGAGTCGATGCGTTGCCGCAATCATCCGACGCGGTGATGGTCCACGTCCTTGTGAACGAGTAACCGCCTTCAGCGAGGTCGTCCACATTGACCGCCATCAAGACCGTACTGTGGTCGACATAGCTGATGGCCACATCCACTTCACTGTCGCAGGCGTCATCGGCAGTAGCCGTTGCGGAGCCCGCCGCTGCCGTGGAGAGGTCAGCCTCACAATCCGCATCGAGATCCACCGTGAAGTCGGCAGGCCAGGTGGCGGAGATCATAGGATCTGCATCGTCCGTGACCATGACCGTCTGTACAGTTTGTTGTGACGTGCTGTTGCCGCAATCATCCGTCGCCGTCACGGTCCAAGTCCGCGTGAAGGTGTAGGAGCCCTCGGCATCATCATCGGTCTGGCACGAGAACGTCGGTGCGCTGTCCACATAGGTGGACGTGATGCTCACCTCGGTGTCGCAGGCATCGGTTGCCGCAGCGAAGGGCTCGGCCGAAGGCGTCACATCAGCATAGCAATCGCTGTCGAGCGTGTAGTTCTCGTCGGCCATCGGCGGCAGGGCCGTGATGATCGGAGCGTTCACGTCGAGCGCTGTGATGTTCTGCGTCAGCGTCATGCTCGTCTCATTTCCACAATCATCCGTGGCCGTCACCGTGAAGGTCCTCACGAAGGTGTAGGAGCCCTCGTTGCTGCTGTCTCCACCAGCGCAGGTGTAGACCGGAGCGCTGTCCTCGTAGGTCGTCTCGACATCGACATTGCTGTCGCAGTTGTCGGCCACATCCGTGACGTCCGGCATTCCACCGATCGTCGTGCTGGTGTTGGCAGCGCAGAACGGATCGATGTTCACCGTCAGGTCGGCCGGAGCCGTGGCGTTGAACGTCGGGCTGGTCACGTCAAGGACAGTAACCACGCGGTTCACCTGCACGGTGTGCTCGTTGCCGCAATTGTCCGTTGCAGTGAACGTGTACGTGCGCAGCAGGCTGAATGAACCCGTTCCCGGCAGGCAGTGGTACTGCTTAGGGCTGTCCACGTGGTAGGAGCTGATCGCCACATCCATGTCGCAGTTGTCCGTTGCACTGGAAGCCGGGTAAGGCACACCGTCGATGTAGTCTGCGAAGCAGTCCGCATCAGCGTAAATCACCGTGTCGGCAGGCTCTGCCACCACGAGGACCGGGTCGACCGTGTCCTCGAGGAGGATGCGCTGGGTCGACGTGCTGGTGTTGCCACAGCTGTCGGTCGCCGTGTAGACGATGTCATAGGCGCCCTCGCACGGCGTTCCATCAAGCGTGATGGAGGCCCCGGTCGAAGCGAGCTCGACGTTGTCGCTGAAGGACACGTAACCGCCAGCCTCGAGTGCAGCGAGCGGGCTGTTGCCCGTGCTGAAGGCGATGTTGTCGATGAACAGGCCCTCGGAGCCGGAGTTCGACTGCAAGCTGATGTGCAGCTCGGCGTCATCGTAACCGTCGAGGTCGAGGGTAGCGAGGTTCCACTGTCCCTCGATGCCGAGGTTGTCGATGTCCTGGTAGTCGGTGTCGACCAGATCGACCTCACCTCCGTCGGCCACCACCCAGATGCGGATGCGGTCGCCCGTCTCCCATCCGGTGGACTGCGGGAAGTAATCGAGGGTGAGGGTCACCCCTCCCATGCTCACGTCGACATTGTCGAACACCACTTCCATGATGCCGTCCGTGTCCTGCATCTGGAAGCCTTGGCTGCCATCGGTGAAGGCACCCACGACACCCGTGAAGGTGGTCACACCCACAAAGTCGCCGTCGGTCATGCCCACGCTACCCGTGGCGTAGTAGTAGCTCGAGAAGCCCATCTCACCACCGGTCGACGTGAAGTTTACATCGGACTGGCCGGCGTTGTTGGCCAAGGCGTGGTCAACGGACGCGTCACCCGTGTCAACGTATTGGTCACCGCTGGATGCTTCCTCAAAGCTGGTACCGGCAATCAGGGTCGACTGGTCCCCTGCGGACAGGTCGAAGTCGAAGAAGTCACAGGCCGCCGTATCGAGGGCCTGGGCCATGATGTCCGGAGCCGAGGTGTCGGCCACCTGGATGGTCTGGACATCGGACACCGAAGTCGCGTTGCCGTTGTTGTCGGTCACCGTGATGGTCCACATCCGCTCGAAGGT
>CALLLH010000006.1 GCA_938082505.1 uncultured Flavobacteriales bacterium | reverse complement strand
CGGCACAGCTCGTGAACTCGCAAAGGCCGTCGTCGATGGTGGCGGAAGCGTCATAGTTGCAGGCCGTCGGGTCGGTGCAGCCGGCGCAGCTCGTGAACTCGCAAAGGCCGTCGTCGGTGGTGGCGTCCGGGTTGAAATTGCAGGCCGTCGGGTCGGTGCAGCCGGCGAGGTTGGTGTTCTCGCACACGTCGTTCAGGGTCCAGGTCGCGTCATAGGTCACGGTGCCGCCGCTCGCCCATCCGTTGTAGAGCGCAAAGCTCCACGTCCCCGTTCCGGAGAGGTTGGCGCTGGACAGGTCGACCGTGGCCGTGTACGTGCCACTGGTAGAGGTGTTCCAAGTGGAAGGCCAAACCGCCGTGTAGTTTCCGATACTGGTGCAACCGACTGGCGAGCTGTCATAGCCGCCGAAAGCCACACATTGGCCGTTTCCATCGGTGATGGTCACGGCCATGTCGGCAGGCCAGCTGCTGCCCGAACTCGTGAAGTTCAGGGTGATGTCATAGGTGCTGGCCGCAGGGTTCGCAAGCGCCTCCACCTGGAGGGCTGCACTCGTCTGGCCTCCGGAGAGGGTGGCCACCTGATTGCCATCGAGCGAGCAGTCGCACCCGAAGCTCGGGTCCGGTGCTACGCAGGATCCGTCATCGATGGTGGCGGAAGCATCATAATTGCATGCCGTCGGATCCGTGCATCCTCCGCAGGAGCTGTTGTTTCCGCCGCATTCACCGCAGCCATCGATGGTGGCGCATGAGCCATCATCCACGGTGGCATCCGGATTGTAATTGCATGCCGTCGGATCCGTGCATCCCGCAAGTGCGCCGAGGCTGGCGCTCCACATGCCACGGCCGTAAGTGCCTGCGTACAGGACGTTCGTGGCCTCCTGGATTTCCAGGTCATAGACTTCGACGTTGGGCATGCCGATGTTGAAGTCCTCCCAGCTGGAACCGTTCCATTTGTAGACGCCCACGCCGGTACCTGCATAGAGCTCGTCGGAGGAGAATTCGCGGTAGGAGAGGCAGTAGGCCGGCGAATTGGGCAGGCCGGTATCCATGGCGGTCCAGCTCGCTCCCGCATTGTTGGAGACGAGGACCTGGGTGCCGCTGAAGGTCGATTGGCTGACGAACACCCGGGATGCGTTGGTCGGATCGATCTGGATGTCGGTGATGAACGAGCCGGGGAGACCGGTGACCGTAGTAAAGGAAGCCCCGCCGTTGCCCGAGGTGTACATCGTGCCCGACTTGCTCACATAGATGCGGTTCGGGTCAGTCCAGGAGATGGCCAGGTTTTCGAGGTTGCCCACGCCGGGGCCTCCGAGGAAGGTCCAGCTGGACCCGAAATCGGTGGAGCGCCACACCCCGTCCTTGGCGACGTATACCGTGCCGTCGGCGTCAGGGTCCTTTTCGAAGGGCGTTTCCCAGTCGCCTTGGGCATTGACGCCCGTGCCCGAGGAGCCGCAGATATCGGTGAAATTACCGCCGTCCAAGGTGCGGTAGAAGGCACCGTACTGGTAGCAGCCATAATAGAGGCGCTGCCCGCCGAAATCGGACTGGTCCACGACGTAGACCTCGAAACCGTCTGCACCCCGGATGTCCGTCCAGGTGCCGGCACCGTCCATCTCGATCGTTCCGTTGTCCTGCAGTCCGGCTGCGACGAGGTCGGCGCGGTCCTGCGCCACCCCGACCTGATACATCTGTCCGATGCTCATGCCATTGGTGATGTCGGTATAACTGACCCCGTCATTGGTGGACTTGTATACACCGCCATCGCAAGCGACGATGAGGTTGTTGCCGCTGTACGTCATACCGTGGATGTCGGCGTGGACCTCGTCCGCAGGGGCGGTGCCGAGCCAGTGTCCACTGATGGTCCAGTTCGATCCGCCGTCGGAGGTCTTCCAGACGTTGATGCCGCCGACGATGGCGATATCGGGGTTCGTGGGGCTGGCATCGACGCAGAGGTCGTACCAACCCTGTCCGTTGCCTGCGGCACCCGTAGCAGAGTAGCCGAGGAGGTTGGGGGAGGTCCCGCTCATGGTCGTCCAGGTCTCACCGGCATCAAGCGAACGGAAAAATCCGAGCATGGCGCTGTTCGAGCTGGCCGAGGCGACCATGAAGATGCGGTTGGCGTCCGCCGGGGTGACCGCGATGGCGTTGCGTTGCATGCCCGAAGCTTCGGCGGGCAGGCTCCGCGTGGACCAGTTGGCCCCGCCGTCGGTGCTCTTCCAGAACGCATTGGCGCTGGAGGCATACACGGTATTCGGATTGCCGGGCTGGAATTCGATGTCGCGGAAGCGCGTGCCGGACGTACCGTTCGCATAGCTCCAGGTGGCCCCCGCGTCTGTGGAGCGCAGGATGCCATAGCGCGCCGCAGCCACGATGACGTTGCTGTTGGTCGGTGAAATCAGGATCCTGGCAATGGTGTAGGAGGACTGGGTCGGCACGTAGACCTGAGTCCAGTTGATGCCGCCATCGGTGGACTTCATGATGCCGAGCCCGTAGGTGTCGAGCCCGTCGTCATCTCCAGCCGCTGCGTAGAGGATGTTGCTGTTGTTGTAGTCGATCGCGATGTCCGTGAAACCAATGGAGGGCACTTCGTCCGTCTCGTCAGGGAAGAGAAGGTTCCAGTTGGATCCGGAGTCCGTGGTCTTCCAGATGCCGCCTCCGGGAGCGCAACCGAAGAATACGTTGGCGTTGTTGGGGTCGACGCGCACTTTGTTGATGCGGCCCACGCCACCGGCATAGGCATAGGGACCTTCCGGAGGACGCGACACCGGACCGAGCGACTGCCATGTGGCCAAGGCCCCCATGGAGGCGGACGAAGCCGGTGCGGGTGTGTAGACCCGTCCGGAATTGTCCATCATGTCATTGGTCGGGAATTCTCCCGTGGGATAGACGAGTGGCTCCGTGTGGTGCATCCAGCGCATGAACGGCTTGTAGCCGCATCCCTTGGTGATCTCACGGCCTTCCCAGTAGGCCTCGAAGGCCGCCTTGATGTCGTAGAAATTCGCGTTGGGATCATCCCTCAACGACAGGTAGGAGTCCTGTGTCAGGGCCTGTGGAGCCGTGTTGACTTCCTCCTGGGCGGAAACCGCGTTGAGGAGAAGAAGCGGGCACACAAAAAAGAACAGGGCTGAAAAGCCGTTGGTTTGGTTCGAAAAGGGCATCTGGTGAATTCGATCTGTCCGTAAAATAAGCAGCGTCAGCGTGATAGGGAGGTATAATCCGATGGATGAGCCATGAGATTTGTCATATCCTGGCATCGGGTCGAATTGGGCGCTTCCAATAGCTCCTCCATTCGTGCAACGGCGCCAAGATGGCAAGGGTAGCTTGTAATCAGCAGTAGGAAGAATCCTCTAACGGGAAATGGCGGCCGGATCCCGGCCGCCCGCTCGGCCAGGGTTCCCGCGCATGAAAAAGCCGATCCTCGCGGACCGGCTTTTCATTTTCATCCCGCACCGTTCAGCGCACGTGGGATTGGAACTTCCGGTACTGAAAGCGTCCGTCCTGGCTCCGTGCCGACCACAGGTGGACCTGGCCACTGCCGCCAAAGGGGATGGACTGTCCGCGCAGGAGGGGACGGTCGAGGACGGTTCTGCCGGACATGTCGCACACCTGGAGGCGGCAGGACTCCAAAGCGGTGAATTGCCGGCCGTCCCATCGGATCAGCTCCGCCTGCTCGGGGATCAATTCGGACACCGAGATGGTGCCACCGCAGAACTGGCTCCAGAAGCTCCACATCTCCGCAGCGCTGCTGATGTCAAAGTTGCCCCAGGAGCCGAACCAGTCGTGTCCGCCCCCGTTCACGCGGAACACACGGGCCTCGTATCCATTGTCGCCACCGGAGTGCACGATCAGGTCCACGGTGCTGCCGTCCGTCGGATCCAGGTCGGGCAGGGCAGTCTCCGTCACCTCGGTGCAGTTGTTCCAGCCAGCCCACGTCTCCACGATGACCTCCACACCGGGGGCTCCGCCCCAGTTGCCTGCATCGGCGGGGTTGCCGTTGTAGGGGACCACATTGTCGCTGGTGCCGTGGATGTGGACCACGGGCACCGGTTGGGAGGGGGTGCAGGTGGTCCAGTCGTTGCCGCCCATCAGTCCGCCTACGGAGCCGATCCCCCGGAAGGTGTCCGCGTTGTCACAGGCCAGCGAGTAGCTCATGAAGCCGCCGTTGGAGTAGCCGCAGCTGTACGTGCAATCGGCATCGTGGCCGTGCGTGTCCTGCAGGTATCCGGCCAACTGGCTCAGGAAGGCGTGGTCGTTGACACCGGAGAAGTCGAAGTTGGCGTTCCAGTGGTTGGTCCCGGACCAATCCGCAGACCCTTGGGGAAACACAACGGCGAAACCTTCCTGGTTGGCGACCTCACGGAATCCGCTGTAGTTGTACATCCCCAGGCCCGAACCGGAATAGCCATGGAGCACGAAGACCAAGGGCGCGCCCACCTCCATGCCCGGAGGCGCGTAGTAGATGTACTCGCGCACTTGCCCGACCCCCCCGTCGGAAAAACCGAAGGTCTCCACGTAGCCACAGGACCCGTCGTCCACGGTGGCGCCCTGAAGGAAGTTCAAGGCTTCCGGATCCGTGCAGCCCGGGAGCAGGAACTCGCAGTCCCCCGTGCCCAGCGAGAAGGGGTGGAATCCGTAGAATCCGCCGGCCAGGGTGAATTCAGAACCGAAGCCTTCCAGCATCACCGACGCATCCAATACGTCGGCCGACAGCGATCCGCCATTCCATCCATCTCCCCAGGAGTCCGTGGCGAGCAGGATGTAGCACCCGTCTTCAAGGCAGAGCGTATCAGCGCTCACCGCGAAGCCGAGCGTCCCGGCGAAGTCGGCGACCATCGCCGTGTCTCCATCGGCGATTTGGTAGAGTTGCCATCCCATTTCCTGGCCCCATTGGTCGGTGATCGAGGTGAATACAACCTCCGTTTCCTCGCATTGGGCGATAGCGGTGAGGGAGAGGAATAGACTGGAAATCAGCGCGGTCAGTCGAATAGGCATATTCAAACTTAATGCGGGGAGATTCAGGTCTCCGGACAACTAATTTCAGCCCGATGATTTCCCGCTGCCCCGCTGCGATTGTGTTCCTCCTGACCCTTGGGGCTTTCTCGTCAGTCACCGCTCAACAGGAGCAGCAGGAGCAGGAGGGAGAACCGCGGAGTTTCATTCGGCGTTACCTGGACAATGTCATCGGCGAGAGCGGGGACCCTGCGGCGCCCAAGTTCATCCACTATCCGACCCTGTCGTTCTCTCCGGAAACGAACTGGGAATTCGGGGTGTCCAGCCTCTTCGTGTACAGCGCGAACCGCGACCTCACCAACCGACTCAGCGAGCTCAAGGCTTTCACCTTCTACACGCTCGAGAACCAATACGGACTCACGCTCGAGCATGCGCTGTACACCGACCGCAACAAGTGGTTCTTCTACGGGGCGACGCGGTTCCAGAGTTTCCCGATGTTCTACTACGGCGTCGGCCGCGAGAGTCCTTCGGAGGTGCAGGCCGTCATCGACGGTCAGTACACCACGATCCGCGAGCGCATCCTGCGGGAGACCTGGCCATCGGTGTACATGGGGCTGGAATTGAATTTCCAGGGGTTGAGGCGCACCGAATACCTCAATACGGCCGCGGGATTCACACCACCCGAGGTCGGCCGGAACGGCTCGAACAACTTCGGCCTCGGCTTCGGGGTGCTCTACGACAACATCCACAACGCGATGAACCCGCGGGAGGGCCTGTACAGCGAATGGGCCTTCCTCAGCTATGGCTCGGAGCTGGGGAGCGACTTCAGTTTCACGTCGTGGATCACGGACAACCGGGTCTACGTGCCCGTCGGCGAGCACAACATCCTGGCTGCGCAGCTGTACGGCGAGTTCACCGCGGGCAATCCGCCGTTCAACATGCTTGCCCTCATGGGTGGGTCCAGCCTGATGCGCGGCTACTACCGCGGCCGGTACCGCGACCGCAACCTCGTGGCCGGTCAGGTCGAATTCCGCATCCTGCCGTTTCCCTTCTCCAAGCGATTCGGCGCCAGCGTCTTCCTCGCCACCGGCCAGGTCTACGGCGACGACCACGCCTTCTCCTGGCAGCACTTCCTGCCCACCGGCGGCGCCGGCGGCCGCTTCCTGCTCTTCCCCGACAAGGACATCTACACCCGCCTCGACCTCGCCCTCACCCGCGAAGGCCGCGGCTACTACTTCTCCATCGGCGAAGCCTTCTGACCCCTCCCGCGCCTTGATGCCTGTTCGCCGATTCTATTGGGCTTGCTGACATGGCCGTGGAGGAGACGCCCAAAAGCCTCAGGCCCCACCGGTAACCAATCTTCACATCTGAACCGCCTTTCAAGGGGCGGGCTCAATGTGGGGGCAACCTGTGGAGTTCCCGGTGCGTGCCCGAGCGAATTTCCAAGAAGCGCCAGCCAATGCCGAAAACAGGCAGCTCCGTGGGCTCCTCCACATCGGCCGACCACAGGGTCCGCCCCACCGCATCCAAGAGGACGCAAGTCACGGGCTGGCGGGGAACCACGACGCGAGCGCCCTGCCGGTGGACAAGGTCGACGAGCCCTGGGGCTGCATGCCACCCGGCCACCGCGGTCGTTTGGGGCTCGGCGATGCGCATCACCCCCACTTCCGTGTCGCCCCCGGCATCGGTGTCATTGAAGAGGACATACCCGCCCTCGATTAGGCAACCGTACTCCGTAGCGGTGTTGACCCCGTCCTGGCAGAAGACCGCGCTGTGCAGGATGTCGCCGTCGTGGTCCACTTTCAGCGCCCATCCGTTCCAGACGTCGGAGGATTCGTAAGGAGCGATTTGCTCGCTGTATCCGCTCTCGTCGCCCGTGCCGCCGAAGAGATACACACCCGTGGCATCCGCCTTGACTCCGTACAGCTCATTGCGAATGTGGGAGAGGCTGTACCCGCGGGGGTTGGCGTAATGGGCAATCCACTCGACCTGTCCATCGAGGTTGGCTTTGACACAGCTGAAATCGAATGGATCCCCGGCCCCAGGGCGCCCGCGGTGCCCCCCGTAATACAGATGAACTCCATCCGTCGCGAGGTCATAGGGAATGATGTCGGCCGTGCCGCCCAATGGCTCCTGCCACAGCACGGACCCCGTGGTGCTGAACGCCGTGATGCCCAGGTCGGCGTCCCATTCCGCCGTGGCGCAGAAGAGCGTCTCCTCCACCTCAGCCACAGCCAGCACGTACTCCGAATCAGGAATGTCCTCCGACCAGATGAGGGCCCCGTCGGCCGGATGCACCTTGACCACATTGCCCGCTCCGGCATACACGACGAAGATGGTGCCCGCCTCATCGCCGCCGGTGAATCCGGCGCCGTACAGCAGTCCATCCGACCCCGTGATGGCCATGCGGATTCCGTCAAACCCACCGGCCGATGCGGTGTAGGTCTTGGACCAGACCGTGCTGCCATCGGCGCCATCCAGCCGGGCCATCCACCGTTCCTGCGTGTCACCGATGCCACCCGTCACGATGTAGTCCGGGCCATCTGCCGCCTCGTAAACGGCGATGCCGAATCCCGCAGTCCCTTCGATGCTCCGCGTCCACATGAGGGCGCCCGTCTCTCCATGGATCCGGTGGACCCGGGTCAGGTCCTCCGGCATGAAGACGAGGCCGATGTGGCCCTCACTGTCGGCCACCCCCCGGTTGACCTTGCCCGCCGGCCCGTCCGCATAGACGCTCTCCCAGAGGATGTCCGCGTTGTAACTCGAGGAAGTCGGCACCACCTGCGCCAAGCCGATCCAGGGAACGAAGAACAGAAGTGCGCTCCATCTCATGCTCCCAAGGTAGACGATCACACGGCGTGTAGGAAAACTCTGACTCATTGCTAAGGCATGAGTGTTGAAAATCAAGAGATTGAAGCAAATCAACGGGGGGGCGTGGCACGGATGAAGGAATGCAATTGAAGAGCACTTCGGGCTGGCCTTCTGGTGGCAACGGCACGGACGACTTTGGGTTTTCGGCCCTTCCGGGCGGCTTCCGCCTCAACAGCAATGGCAACTTCTACTATGCCGACTTCTACGGCTACTGGTGGAGTTCGTCCCCGGATGGCGGCGATGCTTGGTACCGGTACTTGGACTACTACTATCCAGTCATCTACCGGTACGACTTCAATCCGCGAGGCGGATTCTCCGTGCGTTGTCTCAGGGATGCCGATTGAGCGAAGCGAAGGAGGGTTGACACTTTGAACCTTTCCCGAGTCCGCCCGAGTAGGGCGGGCGAGGGTCGCGAATTCGGTTTCTGGGTTTGCGTGGTCTCTTGTCCACCAGGCTGCGCAGGGTGAAGTAGCCGCCGACGGCGGTCAGGGTCAGCACCTCATACAGGGAGACCCAAGCGTCCCGGACGGTGAAGTCCAGGGCCAAGCTGTCCAGGGTGATGAAGAGCAGCAGGGCAGCAACCAATACCAACACGATGAGGGGCCGCACGTTGCGAGCCAGCCATGAGGTGCTGGCTGCATCAGAGG
>CALLLH010000005.1 GCA_938082505.1 uncultured Flavobacteriales bacterium | reverse complement strand
TTCGTTTGCATGTACGGTAACCTCAAAGCCCACCTGAGTCAGGAACTCGATGGCATCGAACGGGATGGCCTGTTCAAGAAGGAAAGGGTGATCACTTCCGTTCAGGATGCGGTCATCCGATTGGATGGCGGTGCTGAAGTCCTGAATTTCTGCGCCAACAATTACCTCGGTCTGTCCGCCCACACACGGGTGGTCGAAGCCGCCAAGAATGCCATCGATTCACATGGTTTCGGCATGTCCTCCGTTCGCTTCATTTGCGGCACTCAGGACATCCATAAAGCGCTCGAGCGGACCATCGCGGATTTTCACGAGACGGAGGACACCATCCTCTATGCTGCCGCATTTGACGCCAATGGCGGGGTGTTTGAACCGCTGCTGACAGCTGAGGACGCCATCATTTCAGACGCTCTGAACCACGCTTCGATCATCGATGGGGTCCGCCTGTGCAAAGCTGCCCGATACCGCTATGCGAACAACGACATGGCCGATCTGGAAGCACAGCTGAAAGCCGCTTGTGAGGCCGGACATCGCTTCAAAATCATCGTCACGGACGGCGTCTTCTCCATGGACGGCTACGTCGCGCAGATTGATCGGATCTGCGATTTGGCCGACCAGTACGATGCGCTGGTGATGGTGGATGAATGCCACGCCACGGGGTTCATCGGCAAGACGGGCCGTGGTTCCATTGAGCTGCGCAACGCCATGGGGCGCGTGGACATCATCACGGGCACACTCGGCAAGGCGCTGGGAGGCGCCATGGGGGGGTTCACCACAGGGCGCAAGGAGATCATCGAAATGCTGCGGCAGCGCAGCCGACCCTATTTGTTCAGCAACTCCTTGGCCCCAAGCATTGTCGGGGCCAGCATCGAGGTATTCCGCATGTTGGCGGAAACCACTGAATTGCGTGACCGATTGGAGGAGAATACGCACTATTTCAAGGCGGGACTCAGCCGCATCGGCTTGGATTTCAAGGACGGTGAGAGCGCCATCGTTCCGGTCATGCTGGGAGATGCCAAGCTCAGCCAGGTGATGGCGGATGCCTTGCTGGAGGAGGGCATCTATGTCATCGGCTTCTTCTATCCTGTCGTCCCCAAGGGACAGGCCAGGATTCGGGTGCAATTGAGTGCTGCGCATACCCAGGAGCATCTCGACCGTGCCCTCGCCGCATTCGAAAAAGTAGGCCGCGGTCTGGGCATCCTGAAGGCCATCGCCTGAATACCATGCGCGTCCTCGTCGTAGGGCAAGGGCTCGCCGGCACGCTTGCAAGCCACGCCGCTCTCAAACGTGGCTGGAATGTCCATGTCATCGACGCGGGCCTTCCATCCGCATCCGCGGTCGCCGCGGGGATGTACAATCCCATGTCGTTCCGGCGCATCGTGGAGGTATGGGAAGCTGAAACCCATCTGCGCATCATGCGCAACACCTATTCGGAGCTGGAGGGGCTTCTCGGCATCAGGCTGCTGCATGACCTGCCCATACTCAAAGCCATGCCCAACGAGGACTACGCTGCCCTCTGGAAACAGAAGAGCGGCAGCATCCAATGGCTCGGGTCTCCAGGGGATGCATGGCCGCAAAACGGTACAGTCAGCGGGGGAGGCTGGATTGACGTCTCACAGCTCATTGCGGCTTGGAGACAGAGGCTGCGTTTGGACGGACGATTCGAGCAACGATCCCTGACCACATCGGACCGGGAAGACCATGCGGCAGGAACATGGGATGCCATTGTCGACTGTCGCGGAATTGCCCTGACTGACGATACGCAACTGACGCCATTGGACATCCGCGCCAACCGTGGTGAATTGCTCACCATTTCCATCGCAGGGCAAGGTGAAACACCCCCCGACCAAGCCATCCTGAACTTCGGGAAATGGACAATTCCCATTGGGGATAGCACATGGCGATTGGGCGCCAGCTATGAATGGAACAGCACCGACCTCAACCCCACCGATGAGGCACGGGAATTCCTGATCGGCCAACTCTCGGAACGCGTGCCGTGTACCCAAGGACTCAAGGTCGAAAAACACTCGGTCGGACTGCGGCCGGTTGCCAAGGACCGGAGGCCACTCGTGGGCATGTATCCCCACAAGCCGAGGTGGTTCGTCTTCAATGGCTTGGGTACCCGGGGAGTCCTCATCGGACCGCGATGGGCTGAACATTTGATTCAACGGATAAACAATGACGCGTCATTAATCACTGATGTAGAGCCATCTAGACTCCTCTTCAAGCCCTCTTGATTTCAATTTTTTCTGAAATATCTTCAGGCCGTGTTCGATTCGGATATATCGAGGGTCAGTTCCGCCCGACAGCATCTGATTGCGGCGTGGCCAGATGTACTGAAGCCCTGGTCGGTGCCCAAGGCGGCAGCACGGATTCATGCACTTCTCCTCTCCTCGTCCCACACCATGACCGCGGAAGGAATCATCGCTGTGCTTGACCTGAGTGCGGGATCAGGAAGCACGATGCTGCGTTTCCTCGTGGACATAGGCATGGTGGAGCGTCTCAAGATCACGGGGTCAAGGAGCCAATGCTACCAAGCCGTCAAGGACCCTGCAGCCGTCTTTACGGCCCTTGCCGAGGTCCGGAGGCGCCAGGCATTCAAAGCCATGGATTCACTCGGGCCATCGCTTGCCTCCATTGCGGGCAAGGACGACCTACATTGGTTGCACACGGTGGGCCAACTGCACACCCTCTCGCGTATGCTTGAGGAATGGCTTTCGCTGTGTGCCCAAAGCGATCCGGAATGGACCGTTCGCCACATCCAACAAGGCATTGAACATCGATAAACTCTTATTCTGTTTATTTTCCTTCATTCAATATGCTGTCCTTCAATTACTCAAGCACTCCAATCTCTATTAAAATATTTCAATAATTTTTGAATTTATGATCGACAAAACCATAGAAGCGGCATTGAATGCCCAAGTTGAAAAGGAAGCGCGCAGCTCTCATTTCTACCTCGCCATGGCGAGCTGGGCGGAAAACAAAGGATTGAATGGAACTGCCGAATTCCTTTATCGCCACAGTGACGAAGAACGCCTGCACATGCTGAAACTCGTCCGGTTCGTGAATGAGCGCGGTGGAAAAGCCGTGGTTCCCGCATTGGAATCCCCAATCTCCAATTTTTCCGGACTCCAGGACATCTTCACCACTTTGCTCGAGCACGAAACCAATGTGACGGCCAGCATCAACGAGGTGGTCGACCTGTGCTTGAAGAGGAAGGACTACACCACCCACAATTTCATGCAGTGGTATGTCGCAGAGCAGATCGAGGAGGAGGCGCTGGCCCGCAACATCCTCGACAAACTCGCCCTGATCGGCACCGACAAGGGGGGGCTGTACCTGTTCGATCGCGATCTCGGACAACTGCAACCTGAAGCGTGACGCATGACCGCAACGGTGTAATTTGCGGAGACGCGGTTCCACCATGCCTCCATTCTCCCACAAGTTCAGTGTCCTGTCGATGGCGGCCATATTCCTGTTGGCTTCGCTCTGGTCAGGCCCGGCCCTTGCGGACGCAGCGTGCCCTTCGCCTGATGCCCGCCTGGGGCTGACCCAGGCAGGTGCGGACCCTGAAATCGACAGGTCACCCATTTGGGCAGTGGTCTACGGGCGCTACCTGTACCTGCTGGGCAGAGAGATGTTCTGGCCCGGCATCGAACGGAAAGACCGTTTCAGGATTGCCGTGGTGAACTGGCCCGATCTCGCTGTGGACCTGGCGGATCGTCTCGATGGGCGCGCCATTGCCGGTTTGCCGGTGGATATCGTCGCTTTGGACACCAAGGAGCTGGCCAACGAAAAGGAGGATTTCACCGTGCTCTTCCTCGGGGGATCCGCCGATGCCGAGGCCCTCGTGCTGCTTTCACAATCCATGGCCAAATGGCAGCGGAAAGGCGATCGAGCGGCCTTGGTCGTTACCGATGGTGGAGAAGTGGAGGGGCACGATGTGGTGTTCCGCAGAATGAAAGTGGCCGAGGGTCTGTCCCTGTGCATCGCACCGGACGACGGCGCCCTCTTGTCCAAATCCCTGGATCTGCCGGCCCATTTCCGTCAAAGAAGATGTCCATGATGAACAAGGCACAACCCCGCTTCATGGCATGGTGCCTCGGCGTCATGTTCCTGTTGGTCTCCAACGCCATCGGCATCCATGGCGGCCGCTTGGGGGCCCAAGGCCCAATTACCCGAAGCGCCATCGAATTGGCCCAACAGGGACAACTGGAACAGGCCGAGTATCGCATTGTCGCTGCATTGGCATCCGAGGAGGCGGAGAACTCCATGACCTGGTACGTCCAGGCCTACATTCTCAAGGAACGCTTCGTACAGGAGGGCAGGCTGCCCGATTCACCGCTCCGGGAGCGTGCGGTCGCTTCCGCCATGGAATGCGTCAACCGCGATTCCGAGCGTGCCCTGGGCAAATGGCATCAACCCCTGCTGGAGTACCTCGGAGATTCCTATCTCGAGGATGCCCAACTGGCCATAGGAAGGATGACCCCGGTTGATCCCGGGCCCGCCCTTGTTCCATTCGGCAGGTACGAGGAAATCCAGCGTGTCCTGGACCCCGATTGGGACCCGGAACCGGAAAGGGTGCTGCTGCTGCAACAGATGGGGGAAACGGCCATGCGCGAGGCCAGGGACAACGAACAAGGTGGTGCTGGACCCTGGTTCGCGCTTGGGGCGCGGCATTATGCCGCCGCGGCAGAAGCGGAACACGACCGCATCCGGTCAACCTACAACCTTGCCGTGCACACCTACAACCAGGGCGTCAGGGAATTCAAGGCGGCGGAAGATGACCTCGACGCCGTCGACGCTGCCTTGAACCGTGCTGCCCGGCACTGGCAGACGGCATCCGACCTGCTCGACCAGGTCATCGTCCTTGACAGCCGTTACACGGCTGCCTATGAGGCGCTGGCCATCGTCTCCAAAGCACTGCTGAACCAAGATCGACTCGAGTGGTGCAAGGTCCATCTGGAAGAATTGGGTGGAGGCTGAGCATGAGGGCGTGGTACCATTCCATCGGGGCGAGAATTTTCGCCGGTTTCGGCCTCTTCATTGCGGCGTTGGCTGTGTTTTTCATCCTCACGGCCCGCACGACACGCGAACAGTCCGAGCTGCTGGACCAATCGGCCAGGTGGGACCAGGCCAAAGGTGAGGTGGCCAAGCTGCAGCAGCGCGTGGAGGCCATGCGCGCATACGCCCTGCTTGCCGCGCGGCTTCCCGAGCCGACCCACCTGCATGTGGACGCCCATCAATCCCTGGATCGCCTCCAATCGGGATTTGCCGAGAAACTCGATGCCCTCCGGACGGCTGCGCCGGACCTCGCGGAAGTTCACGAGCGGCTCTTTCAGCATCACCTGGCGACGGACGCCTTGCTCGATGCCCTCCAAGGGCTGGTGCCACCGGGAACGCGCAAGACCGAACTCGAAGTGGACTTCGACAAACTCTGGAAGATCGATGAGCTGCTGGACAACCCCTTCGAGCCCGGTGGGGATTTGACGTCCCATCTGGATTCCCTTGAAACTGGACTGCAGGTGCTCGAGCGCTACCTGTCCGAATCGGCAGGTGTGACCGATGCTGCGGTGGAAGGCAGTGGCAGCCGCCTCGACACCTTGGTGCGTTGGATTTCCCTCACCGTGCTGCTCGCCGGCCTCGCCATTGCGGCCGGTGTGACACGCGCCATCCGGCAACCCCTGCTCAAGGTCCGTGCCCGATTGCTGTATCTGTCACGCGGCATTGACCACCCCTTCTCCATGCCTGATCGGAAGGATGAAATCGGCGAAATGGCCCTGGCCCTGGACAGGCTGGCAGAGGGGCTGCGCAGGACCCGGGAGTTCAGCGCCGCCGTGGGCCGAGGGCAATTCGATGCTGCCTATACTCCCTTGAGTGACGAGGATGTCCTGGGCAAGACCCTCTTGGCCATGCGCGATGACCTCGCCAGCTACGAGAAGGAAATGGAGGGCAAGGTCGCCGAGCGCACCGAAGCACTGACCCAGCAGGCCGCCCAACTCGAGGACCAAGGAGAACAGATCCGCAAGCTGTACGATGACCTCACGTCCAGCATTGACTATGCCCGCCGCATCCAAGGTGCCATCCTGCCGAGCATCGCCAACCGCAAAAGCATCTTCGACCGCCACTTCGTTTTGTACATGCCCCGGGATGGGGTCAGTGGCGATTTCCCGTGGTTCCACAAATTGGATGCCTGGCGGATGTTCGCTGCCGTGGATTGCACAGGCCATGGCGTTCCCGGGGCCTTCATGAGCTTGCTCGGTCACAATGCGCTGCAGCACATCGGCAAGGTCTACACCCAGCCCGGGAAGATTCTTGACCGGCTCAACGAGCTTGCACGGAACGTGCTGCACCGCGGTGCGCACAGCGGCCTCGACGCGGAGCATCAGGTGCCGGACGGAATGGACATCGGTCTGATCTCCATCAATCTGGAGGAAGGACTGCTCGAATACGCCGGGGCCCACTCTCCGGCGTATATCGTCCGGGAGGGCGAGGTCATGGAACTGAAGCCGGACAAGCGGGCGATTGCCAGCTTCGAACCTGGCGAACACCGTTACACCACCCACAAGGTGGCACTGCACGACGGAGACATGGTCTACTGTGCAACGGATGGCTACGCAGACCAATTCGGAGGTCCCAAGGGCCGCAAGTTCATGCGGAAACGGTTCAGGGAACTGCTTGCGGAAATGGCCATGATGGCCGTCGATGAGCAAGAGCGCCAACTGCGGACACACATTGAACGGTGGCGTGAGGAGGCCGAAGAACAGCAGGTCGATGACATTCTCGTTTGCGGCGTTCGCATCAGGCTGGGCTAAATCCGGAAGACTTGCAAGAACAGTGGACCGCGCGACTGAAGGCCCTGCCGGGTTGGGCATGGATTCAGAATTACTGGGGCGAAGGGCTGGGGCCACGCAATGTGGTCATGCTGTTGGCCTCCGGAATCGGAATGGCGGCCGGCGGAATGGCCGTGCTGCTCAAGAATGGCATCGGTTGGCTCAGACAACTCCCCTGGATTGCCCAAGGCGATATCGGGGCTGAGATCCGGTTCGTCCTGCCCGTCATTGGATTGGTGCTCACCCACCTGCTCATCCGCAAGGTGTTCCTGAACCGACATCCGGGACCCGGTATTCCGTCCACCCTGCACGCCATTTCCCGGATGAGGGCCAGGCTGTCCAGAATGTCCATGATCAGCCCTGTTGCCGCCTCCTTCATTACGGTCGGCTTTGGAGGCAGTGCCGGTCTGGAGGCCCCCACCGTGCAAAGCAGTGCCGCCATGGCAAGCGAAGCGGCCGAGCGTTTCAACCTCGACTACCGACATCGCCTCGTCCTGATCGGTTGCGCGGCCACCGCTTCACTCGCGGCCATGTTCAAGGCGCCGCTTGCCGCCATCGTTTTCGCCGTGGAAGTCATCATGATCGACCTCACGACCGCGAGTCTGATGCCCCTGCTCATCGCCTCGCTCTCGGCCTTGCTGACCACCACCCTGTTCATCGATGGCGACGAGCTCATTCAGGCCGGCCGGGACTTGCCGGCATGGGATGGCGCCGTGTTGGCCTACCTCCCGTTTGCCGTTCTCTGCGGCTTGGCTTCCGTGTGGTTCAGTGCCGTTTATCGGGGAACGGGCCAGGCCATCCGCAGGTTCAAGTTTCCGGGAACCCGCATCGCACTGGCGGGGGCCCTCGTCGGTGGTGTACTGGTGGCCTTTCCCACCCTTTATGGAGAGGGCTTCGAGCTCATCAATGACCTGTTGCGCGGTCGGTTCGATCGGCTCGATCCCGCCGGACACGGCGGAATCATCGAAGGCACCACCCTCAGGTTGCTCGCTGTATTGTCCATCCTATGGCTTTGCAAGCCCGCCCTGACCGGCCTCACCGTGGGTGCTGGTGGTGTGGGCGGGATCTTTGCCCCGGCCCTGTTCAGTGGGGCCATGCTCGGCGGCATCTATCTGACGTTGACCGACTTCATTTTTCCTTCATGGCACCTCATCGGCGGACACTTCGTTTTGGCGGGCATGGCAGGCTTGATGGCGGGAATCCTGAGGGCGCCCCTGACCGCCATCTTCCTCGCTGCCGAGGCCAGCGGCGGATATGACTTGTTCATCCCGCTGATGCTCACCAGTGCCATCGCATTCCAGACCGCGCGGTGGATGCGGCCGAACAGCATCTACACGGAAGAACTGGCGGAACGGGGTGAGCTCATCACCCATGACAAGGACAAGGCGGTCCTGACCCTGATGAAGCTGGCCGAAGAGGTGGAAAGGGATTTCGACCCCGTTCGGGCTGAAATGACTTTGGGTGACCTCGTGGAGGTCGTGGCGCGCAGCAAGCGCAACATCCATCCCGTGCTCGATGGTCGGGGGCACCTTGTGGGCCTCGTTCCGCTGGAGGAGATACGCGGTGTCATGTTCGACCGCGAGCGCTACGACACCCTGACCGTGAAGGACCTCATGGTGTTGCCCCCCGCCTCGCTGGAATTGGGTGAACACATGGATCAGGTGATGGCCAAGTTCGACCGGACCCGCGCTTGGAACCTGCCCGTTCTGGAGAATGGGCGTTACGTCGGTTTTGTGAGCCGATCCAAGCTCTTCGGAGCCTACCGCACTTGGCTGCAGGCCTTTTCCGAGGAATAAACACAGGCCCTCCTGGGGGCACAGCGCCCCTCGTCACATGACGAACATCATCCCGTGCCGATGATGGGGGTCAGCCCCCCAGGTCAAGCCCCGCTCTTCTTTTGGTCCTGTACTCCAACCGAAAGCACCATGAGCCCGATGACTGCCCCCCAATTCATAACAACCGCATTGCTTGCACTCCTCGCGGTTGCCATCCTGCCTGCCTGCAACCCGAGCAACGCGGTCAACCCCGAACCGGTCGACAAGGACTTCCAACTCCTCGCCACCATCATCGACGCGCTCGGCCAACAGGGATACGCCAATCTCCATATGCCCGACCCTCACGATCTGGCCTCGATTCCGCAGGACGCCCAGAACCCTTTGACTTCGGCCAAGGTCAACCTCGGTCGGATGCTGTTCCACGAGACGGCTTTGGGAATGGATGCCGAGGATGAGAGTGGAATCGGCACCTTCAGTTGTGCCAGCTGCCATCATGCCGCGGCCGGATTCCAGGCAGGTGTGCAACAGGGTCTCGGAGATGGGGGCGTGGGATTCGGTGTGCGGGGAGAAGGCCGGGTGATTTCTCCCGAATACGATCCAACCGCCATCGACCGGCAACCGATGCGGACGCCCACCGCCATGAATGGCGCCTTCACGCCCGTTGTCCTCTGGAATGGCCAGTTCGGCGCCAACGGTCCGAATGCCGGAACCGAGGCCAATTGGGCCGAAGGCACCCCCATCGCGGTCAACTACCTCGGATACGATGGCTTGGAGACGCAGGCCATCGCAGGCCTGACCGTGCACCGCATGGCGCCCGATGCCGAATTCTTCGACCACTTGCCAGGGTACATCCCCATGTTCGACGCCGCCTTCCCGGATTTCCCCGAGTCGGAGCGGTACACGGTCGAAACGGCAGGATTGGCCATCGCGGCTTACGAGCGGACGATCATGGCTTCCGAGTCCCCTTTCCAGCAATGGTTGAGGGGCGAACACACCGCCATGACGAACCAACAGAAAGACGGCGCCATGGTCTTCTTTGGAGCGGCCAATTGCGGCACCTGCCACAATGGGCCCGGTCTCACAGATGGTGGTTTCCATGCGCTCGGAATGCCCGACATGCCCGGAATCGAAGTGCTCGATGCCAGTGAAAACACCTATGGATTGTCAGGATCCGACCTGGCTCTGGGCCGGGGTGGGTTCACCGGGCAGGAAGGAGACAAGCACGCCTTCAAGACGCCTCAACTGTACAACCTGAAGGACAGCAAATTCTACGGACACGGTGGCACCTTCTACAACCTGAACGATGTCATCCGCTACAAGATGACCGGGCAGGCTGCCAAGCCTGAGGCGGAGTCCTTCCTCTCAGACGACTTCCAACCTGTGGAATTGACGGAACAACAAGAGCGCGACCTGTACTACTTTCTTACGGACGGCCTTTACGACGCGTCCCTTCACCGGTACATTCCGAACGACGTCCTCAGTGGAAACTGCTTTCCGAACAGCGACCCGCAATCGAGCATCGACCTCGGCTGCAGTGAGCCGGGCTGACTCCGTTCAACGCAGGACGAGCAACCGCTCCACCACCCGTTGGTCCGCCGCGTTCAACTCGATGAAGTGCACCCCTGGTGCCAAACCATCGAGGGGGATGCGGCGGCCTCCGTTTCCACGCAACTGCTCCTGCCGGACCAGTCGGCCGGCGGCATCCCGCAGTATGAGGACGGCGCCATCCCCGGGCCATTGAGCCGCCGCGATGGCCTCGCCTGTGGTGGGGTTGGGAAAGAGGGAGAGCGACAATGCCGTGGTCTCCATATCGACAACCAGGGACTGCACATTGCCGAGCGAATCCACACCGTAGACATTGATGTCGTCGATGAAGACGTTGTTGCCCCCCTTGGATTCGAATTCAAATCGGATGCGCAAATTGGGCACCATGTAAATCTCATTGTCCACCTCCTCGATGTGGCCCGTCCACTCTCCCGTTCCCGAGGGGTAGAAGTTGCCGCCATGGGGCTCGGCCGTCGGAAGGTCGATGATGCCCCTGTGGAATTGACGGGTGTTCCATGACTCACCACAATCCTTGCTCACCTGCAGCTTCAGGCGGTCGTCCGTCTCACCTGTGGTCCTGTGGCTGTATGCATACTTGTACGCGATGAACACCGCCGCCATATCTCCAGCGTCGAAGGTGGTGGAAGTCACCCTCGTGATCTCACCCCCCACATTCTGCCGGTTGCGCACATACAGGGACCGAGCACCGCTATATCCGGTGGTCTCCCGGATTTGCCACGGCTGACCATCCTGTGTCTGGACGGTCCACTGTCCATCGCTCCACGGGCCCTGACCGGACTCGAAGCCCTCCACCATGGGTGCAGGCAACATCCCGTCGTCCAAGACCCTGATCACGACCGGATCCAAGGAAGTCACCGCTCCGGAGGCGTTCGAGGCGGTGAGGTAAACCTCGAATTCTCCTGCTTGCTCGTAGATGTGGATCGGATTCCGGTGGATGGATTCATCCGAACCCTCCAGGTTCGATCCATCGCCGAAGTCCCAGGACCAAGTGGTGACCCCGAAGAAACTGGCATCGGTGAACTGGACCTCCTCTCCGAGGCAGACCTCCTGGCGGTCCACCGAGAATTCCGCACGGCACAGGAGTTCCTCCTCGTAAACTCCCGTCTCATCGATGTTCTGAGGCGTCCAAAGCTGGTTGCGATCGGCGATGTCATCATTGAGTGCCACCCGCATCCGCGCACGTTGTCCCATGGTGTACATGGCCCCGCAATAGCTGTATTCCATGTAATTCTGCACGTTGTCCAAGGAACCACACGTGGTCCGGTCGAGGTCGCAAAGACCGACAGGGCTGCCCAAGCAGAGCGGCGTGTCCTCGACCCCATCATCGATCTCACAGTTGTCCTCCTCGTTCGGACTGTTTGAACTGCCCCAAGTGTGGGGCAGGTTGAGCCAATGACCACATTCATGGGTCAAGGTGCGGCTCCTGTATGGGTTGCTCGTTCCGATGCTGCCCACGTAGTCATGGCGCAGCACGATGCCGTCGGTGTTGGCCCCCCAATCGGAGGGGTAGTTTGTGTATCCTGCCGCGCCTGCCGCACTGGCGGCCACATAGACGTTCATGTAGCTCGCCCGAGGCCAATTGATGAGCTGCTTCATCTCATTGTTGCCTTCGTAGGTCAGCTCACTCTGGATCCGGTTGATGCCCGAATGGCAGTTTCCTTGCGGATCGCGCTTGGCGAGACGGAACTCCACATCCACATCGGCTGCGACATTCACGAATCCGGCCACGATCTGCCCGGTGTCCGCGTTCATCTTCCGGAAATCCGCGTTGAGGATGTCGATGGCGTTCTGGATTTGGGCATCGCTGATGTTCTCCTCCCCATTGTCATGGATGACATGGAAGACCACCGGGATGATGTAAAGCTCATCGTCTCCGCCTCCACGCTGCGTCCGTTCGCGCGCTGCATTGCGCGTGGCTTCTTCCCGGGCTGCGCGAGCCTCTGCAGCTCCCGGATGGGCCGCATCGAATGCCGCCTGGGCATCCGACTGTCCACAGGAAAGCGGTGTCTGAGCGGGCGCTATAAAGGCAAGGGCCAACAGGCACGTTGAGGCCAAGGACTTGCAGTAAAGAGAAAAATTCAATTTCATGGGCTTGCAGGCTCGGCAAGATAAGCTTCGGATTGCGGGAAGACCTTGGGCGTGGGCGCGGACGATCGTCCTGCGGGGAATGAGCGGCCAAGCAGTAGCTTTGACACCATGGTGAGGCTGCATTTTTCCAACATCAATACGGCCCTGACCATGGCCGCGTTGATCCTCATTTCCTCGGAGAGTGCCGGTTGCGCCTCCGACAACGGCGTTTCGTCGCTGAGCGAGGAGACTTCCCAACCGGACCAAGCTGTAGCACGCGACATCAGCGGCGTCGAGTTGCTTGCGCTGTTGGACGAGCGGCCCGATTTGTTGCTCCTCGATGTCCGCACCGCCCGGGAGTGGGACAAAGGCCACCTCGGGGGCGCCTGCTTTCTGGACTTCTTGGAGGATGACTTCCGGACGCGTGCCGCAACCTTGCCCAAAGACAGGCCGATTGCCGTCTATTGCGCAGCAGGTGGGCGCAGTGCCGATGCCATGGACTTCCTTTCCCGATCGGGATTCAAGGAGGTGTACAACCTGAGGGATGGCTTCTACGGCTGGGAGGACGCAGGACATGCGGTCTCCAACGAGCCTCCCGTGCCCCTTCCGGAATGAGAACGGTCAGTCGGCCGTCTGGTCGAACAGACTGAAGCGGATGGCACTGAGCCCGGGCAAAGGGTCCTTTCGCATGGCGTGAACCACATCCAAGGTGTACGTTCCAGGCAATGGAAATGCCACCCTTTTCTTGTATCCGATCCGGTGGTCTATCCAATGGCGTCCACTGCCGTACCATCTTCCATCCGGTCCGGCGAGGGGACAGGACAGGGTGTCGGTCAAGGTCCTGCCATTCGGGTAGGTGAGCCGGACGAACAGGTAGAGGTTGGAGAACGGATAGTCCTCGTTGTGCCGCAGCCCGAACTGGAGGTCATGCCGATGGTCCGGCTGTTGGACGTCAAAAGTGAGCCGCACCGTGTCCGTTGCGGACCACCCTTCCGTGCTGACTGCAGCCGAATCTGAAGCCACGGGGCCCTTTCCACAGCCCATGACAACGGTGGCACACAGGGCCCATCCGGCCAAATGTCCCCAGTTCCGCATCATTCAGTGCTGTTCCCGTTTCCGCGGCCTTTCCTTCTCTTCTTGCGCCGCCTGCCCTGACTGGCCCCTTCTGGTGCCGTGGTGCCGCTCGGCTTGGCGCCCCCCCGCTGGGAACGGCTGCGGCCGCGCCCACCCTTGCGGCGCTGGCGACCACTGGAGTCAAAACGACTGACGTCGTCCTGGCCGACGACATCCCCGTACAGGGCGTCCTCCGGGGCGGCTTCCGCCACGATGGCATATCCCTGAAGATCGTCTGGTTTCTCGCCCTTGGCGTTCATCTCCATGATGTGCCGGACATCCGCGAGATCGATGGGGATGGGAGACGCCCCGGGATCATCGAAGTACTGGAACCACATCCTTCCTCCAAAAATGTCCGTCTTGAAATGACCCGCCTTGCCTTTCCGGGTCATGAGTTTCGTGCTCGGCGGCGGGAACTGGGCTACCGCCTCCTTGTATTGATCCAGCTCGAAATTCAGGCAACACTTGAGCTTTCCGCATTGGCCCGCCAGCTTCTGCGGGTTGAGGGATAAATGCTGGTAACGGGCTGCCCCCGTCGATACGCTGCGGAAATCGGTGAGCCAAGTGGAGCAGCACAGCTCACGACCGCAGACCCCGATGCCGCCAAGCCTGGCGGATTCCTGTCGTGCTCCAATCTGGCGCATTTCCACCCGCACCTTGAATGCCGCCGCCAGATCCCGCACCAATTCCCTGAAATCGACCCTCTGTTCGGCCGTGTAGTAGAATGTGCACTTGGTGCCGTCGGCCTGGTACTCCGCATCGCCCAGCTTCATGTCGAGGTGGTGGTCCGCAATGATGCGTCTCGCTTCGGACAATGTCGCATCCTCGCGGTTCCGTGCTGCCTGCCAGGTGTTGATGTCGTCCATCTCCGCCTTGCGCACGACACGCTTGATCTCATGGGTGTCCTTGACTCCTTTGGCCTTCATCTGGGCCCGGACCAGCTCGCCGGTCAGCGAAACGATGCCCATGTCCTCTCCCGGTGCGGCATCGACCACGGCCACATCTCCCGTCTGCACGCGTCGACCCTGGCCGATGCGGTAGTAGCCCTTGCGGTTTCGCTTGAACCGGATTTCGACGATGTCGAACGGGCGCTGGCCCTCGGGGATGGGCACCCCTTCCAGCCAATCAAACACGGTCATCACGTCACAACCGCAGTTGCCGCAATTCCCATTGGATCGGCAGCCCATCGGCTTGCCGTCTGGTCCTTTACTGCATGAAGCACATCCCATGTTCCCAGTCCGAATCGCTTGCCGGTAACAGTACCGGCCTTCCCCCGAAGATAACGCGCGGAGGGGTCCTCCTATCGAGGGCGATGGAGAAGTTCCATCATCCGCATGCTCAAATCGAGAAAGACCGTCCTGCCATAGACGTTGCCCGCAACATCCCTTGACGCCTTCTCCAGCTCCTCCTGCATGTCCACGATGTTGCCATGGTGGATGTACGGGGAGAATTTCTCCGCGAATCCCCTTTCCGACGCCCGCAATCTGACGGCCCCGGCGGCCCCGTAATTGCCCACGATGCACTGCCTGGCCATGTGCAGCGCGTATGACAGGAATTGCTTCTGCTGCTCCCGGCCGAGGTCGTGGAAATTGTCGGCCAGGTTCGACGCCTTGCGTCCATCGCGGGCAAATGCCGTGCGCATCCACTCGACGAACATGGCGAATTCCCCCGCAGTATCCTCGCGCAGGAGGCGGCGTGCCCGAGCCAGGTCGCCCTCGGAAAGGCTCACCGCATCCGACACCTGTTCATCCGCCGCACCGAGACCGCGCAGCCATGCACCGAGCTGTTCCTCCTGAACGGGCGGTATGGGAATGATCTGTGTACGGCTGAGTATGGTGGCCAGCAAATTCTCGGTTGAATCGGCCAAGAGGATGAAAACGGTTTTCTGAGGCGGCTCTTCGATGACCTTCAGCAACTTGTTGGCGGTGTCCGTCCGCATCCATTGCGCCCCCCAGATGATCTGCACCTTCCAGCCTCCAGCATGTGCCGTCAGCGACAACCGCCGCAGAATATCTGCGGCCTCATGGACGGAAATGAACGGCTGCTTGTTGCCGACCGCCATGCGGTCCCGCAGGTCCTCCATGTCAAAATGCGGCCCCACCTCGCGCAACAGGCTCCTCCATGTCCCGAGTTGATCCGCACTCAACGCTTTGTCCTTGCCGGCCGGCTTGACGACTGGAAATGTGAAGTGCAGGTCGGGGTGCTGCAGTTGGTCGTGCTGTTGACAGGAGGGACAGGCACCACAGGGTTCCGATGAGGCGCGGTCCGTGCAGTGCAGGCGCCGGGCCAGATTCAAGGCCAAGGCCAGTCCGCCCCTGCCGGGAGGGCCTGTGAACAGCATGGCATGGGCCAACGTGCCCTTGGCCGAATGCTCGGCCAGCCGGGCCGCGAGGACCTCCTGACCTATGGCTTCTCGCACCGCTTCCATGACCCGAAGATACAGGGGTTCACGCCGAGGGCCGCCACCTCAGACTGCACCGGAAATCCCTGCCGGAAGCACTGATTCCGGAAGCAAAGACCTTGTAGTGCCGGTCGAGGATGTTGTGCACCCCGACCGCGACCGTCATCCGCTCCGTCAAGCGGCCCTCGACATCGGTGCCGATGGTCCACCAGGCGGGGTTCCCGGAAGGCAAGGCTTCCGCGAGGTTGTCCGTTGACCCGGGTCCATAGGCATCCAGCGCTTTGCGTCCGCTCCAGAGGATGTGCGTCTCCATCGACAACCAATCCCAAGCACGCTCTGCCGAGAAACGACCAAACAACGGCGGGATGTGGGCAAGCGGCGTGCCTTTCCGATTGTCGCGGCCCCTGGTGAAATTGGCCGTGGCCTCCATGCGCCATCCCGAAGCCGGCCGATACATCACCCGCCATTGGGACCCGCGGATGACCGCGCGGCCCAGGTTCGCATTGACCTGGATCAGATTCGTATCCCCCTCCACGACAAAGTGCGTGAGTGCCAGACCGGCAGCATCGGTCAACACGGTGTCCACCGGGACGATGGCATCGCGCAATCCGGTCAGATAAAGTGCCCCGTTGAATGCCAGGCGCTCGTTCGCACTGCGCCACCGCCCTCCGATTTCAATCCCTGCCAGCCGCTCCGGTCGCAAGCCATCCGAAGGCAAAATGGCATATCCGTCCTTGGCCCGGACCTTGCCCACGTCATCCACGTTGGGGTTGCGGAAAGCCGTGGAAAGCACAGCGTGCAGTCCCATCCGCTGAATGGGGGACCACCTCAGGGTGGTGCTTCCGGTGAGGGCGCCCCGGCGGTAAGAGACCCCATTGAAAGGCAGGTCCAGGCCGGGTTGGGAATCGAACCGCGCGTTGAGCCACCCTCGGGTATACCGGGCGGCGCTGAACAGGCTCCATTGGTTCCAACGCCGCTCCGCTCCGGCATACGCGGCCCACGAGCCCATGCCGGATCCTCCGTTGGGATAGCGGGTCAGGACAGGCGTCGGCATGAGCAGACCGTCCGCCCGCCGCTCGGACCAGGCGCTGGAACGCACCCGGTCCCGGCTCCAGAACGCCCCATAGGATACTTGCCACCGCCGCACCATCCGATCCACGTCCAGAACAAGACTGCCCACCGCCACTTTTTCTTCCTGCACTTCCCTTTCCTGGGCGCCAAAACGCGCCTTGAGCCGGGACTCCTCAATGGCCTGGTATGATGCGGTCAAGGCCACATTGCCCAGAGACCTCACCCTGCCCACTCCCCGAACGGAAGCCAGGGACCTCAATTGGGGGCCGTATTCCCATTGGGCCCACTTCGGATCGCCGTTTTCCAGCGCGTCATTGAGCCGGTCAAACCTCGGGACAGCCGAGCTGGCGCTGTGTTGGAAGTTGAATTCAATGTGACGGGCCTTGCCGCCGAAGCGCAACTTCTGCAAGACATCCGTCTGCTCATATCCCGTACCGGGCTGGACGTCCTGATCCGGGTTGTTGCCTGCGAAATCGGTCACGGTCACCCCATTCACCTCGGTACTGCGCACCCATGGTATGCGGCCCCATTCCTCTTCCCCATGCGGCCTCCATTTGCCCATCCTCAAATTGCCGTAGCGACGGTGCGTGACGCTCGTCAAACAAGCCCAGGCCCTGCCCGCGACCTCTGCATCCGCGTGGAAGGTCGGCGTATTGGATGCCGTTGAATACCCCAGCTGGCCATGGGCGCGGACGCCGAGGTCCCACCGCGGAGAGCGCGTCCGATAGTGGATGACGCCTCCCAGGGCGTCGCTGCCGTATTGGACTGAGCCCGCTCCATGCAGCACGTCGGTCGCCGCGAGGATGAATGGGTCGACGGTCATCGCGTTCTGGAGGTGACCGCTCCGATAGATGGCGTTGTTCATGCGGACACCATCGATGACGAGGAGAATCCTGTTCGCCTCGAATCCCCTCAGGACAGGGGATCCCCCGCCCTGTTGGCTTTGCTGGACGTGCACCTGGCCCGTTTTCCAGAGCAGGGTGGCCGCATTGGAGGGCGCTTCACTCGCCACCGAAGCAGCGGTCAAGCGGTTGGCCGTCATGGCCGTCATCATCTCCCGCGCCGGTTGGGCACTGACCACCACGACCTCGGAGAGGTTGACCGACGCTGGCACCAGGTTGACCTCGATGTCGCGGTATTGGTCCGGCATGGCTACCGACCGGGTACCGAATCCCATGCTTCGGATTTCGAGGGTGTCCCCATTCCGAAGGAGGCTGTCAAGTTCAATGCGCCCGTCCAGGTCCGTCATCCGCACCTCCCCCGCATCGTTTCGGATGACGGCCGAGGGCAGGGGATTGCCCTGTTCGTCCTGCACCTCGATGACCTGTCCTGACATTTGCCACGACAGGGAAATCGCCATGGACGCCATGAGCCAGCTCCTGACCATCCAATGATCAAGGTGACAATACCGCGCTGAGCACCTCCCACGAGCGCAAGGGACGGGGGCTGGAAAGGTGTAGCTGGAGGTAACGGACATGTTGGAGCACAAGCTGATTTCGAGCGTCATGTTGAAGCGCTACGGCCCGCAACTCATCAAATTCCATGCCTTGAATGCGCAGGAAGGATTCGCCCTCTTCGACCGAAAGGTAATCCTCGCCCATTGGTGGCCCGGATTCCCATTCCGCCGTGGCCAAATTGAACCGCCCCATCCCGGATGCCGCCTTGACAGGCGCATCGGGCTTGAGCCCCATGACCTGAACGGACTCCACAAGAAAAGCGAGGTGCTGGCGGCCGATGGCGCCTTCGTGCTCGATTCTCGCAGCAGCCCGCCACAGGGCCTCGAAAAGCTCGGTATGTGGGGTGCCCGATTCGAGGGTGCGCAGCATGAATTCGGCAAGGAACATCGCCACGGCACCCCTGGGCACCTCTCCTGTGGTCCGATCCTGCGGCATCACCCGCTCTGCCCGATCGAAACGGAAGAGCTCATCTTTCAGGGGCCGCAATCCGACGAGGTCCAGCAGAGACAAGGGCCCATGCAGGTGGCGTGCCCTGCGCGCACCCTTCACCCCTTCCCGGACCAGGCAACCGATCACGCCATGCTCTCGCGAAAAGACGCGCAGGATGGACACGCCATCCTTGTGGCGCACGGTGGTCAGGACCACGGCCGGGTGGTGGGGAGGCAGTTCCGGGGTCAATCTTCTTCGGTAGGGTCGAACAGGTTCCCGATCAGGTCTCCGAAGCTCACCTCGGACCCGACGATGGACTGTCCAATCTCATTGAATGCAGCCAATCCATGCAAAACGAACTCCATGGCCGCTGGATGGTCCTCCACCGGCACGCCCGGACAGTATTTGTCCACCACTTCAGCCAATCCCGTCACCCCATGGAGCGCAGCGACATACTCCTGGTCCGACTGGTCCTTCAGGATGGAGAGTTCATGTTTGTTGAACCACGCCACGATGGGCTGGTAGGGATCTTCCACCTTGCCCTTCTTGATGGACTCCGGGTCTGGAAAGACCATGGGGAATTCCCGGCGTATCGCCCGGCGGATCAGCGATAGGGCCACCCCGGCGGGGCCTTCCTGCTCTCCTTCATAGACGAGTTCGACCTTGCCGTTGACCGCAGGGATGACCGCCAGCAGGTCGGTCAGGCGCGAGCTGGTCCGATCGGTGCCGTTGCGCAGTGTCCGGAGTTCGCCGGCGGCAACGAGGTGCTCCAGGGCACTGATGGTCAATCGGGCCGAGACACCGCTCCGCTCGTCGATGTGCTCGCTTTCGCGCGCCTCGAAGGCAATGCGCTCCAAGACCCTGCGCACCGTGACCGGCACCGCCACGCGCTCACGGGCCGAAGGTGCCCATTGCGCCTCTTGGTCCGTAATGGCCATGGAATCCTCCAGGGAGTCGGGATAATGGGTCAGGATCTGGCTCTGGATCCGGTCCTTCAGCGGGGTGATGATGGCCCCCCGGTTGGTGTAGTCCTCCGGATTGGCGGTGAATACGAACTGGATGTCCAATGCCAGCCGCATTTGGAAACCCCGGATCTGGATGTCCCCCTCCTGCAAGATGTTGAACAGGGCGACCTGGATGCGCGGCTGCAGGTCGGGCAATTCGTTGATGGCGAAAATGCACCGGTGGCTGCGCGGGATCAGACCGAAATGGAGGGCCCGGGGATCGCTGTAGTCGAGGCCCTCGTTGGCCGCCTTGATGGGGTCGATATCGCCGATGAGGTCGGCTACACTGACATCCGGTGTGGCCAACTTCTCCACGTAGCGGTCACTGCGGTGCAGCCACGTCACCTTGGCGTTGTCGCCCTCTTCCTGGACCATGGCGCGGCCTTGCGGGGTGATGGGTTCCATCGGGTCCTCAGGCAAGGGGGCGCCCCCGAGCACGGGCACCCACTCGTCGAGGAACTCCGTCAGTCCCCGGGCGATCCTGGTCTTCGCCTGCCCGCGCAATCCCAGCAAGTTCATGCTGTGGCCCGCCAGGATGGCGCGCTGCACCTCCGGAATGACCGTTTCGTCATAACCTATGATGCCTTCGAACAGCGGCCTGCCCTGTGCAAGGGCCGCAATGAGGTTGGCCCTCAATTCCTCCGCGATGCTGCGGGGAACGTAACCGGAAGCCCGCAGGGCGCCGAGGGTATGGATGTCAGGAGAAGTGTTGCTCATGGCGTTGTCTAACGGGCGCGACCACGGCGGTTGCGTTCGAAGTCCGTGAAAATGGTGTCGCCCAGCCCCTTCAGGCCGGTGAAAAAGGCCCGGCCTCCGTTGGCTTCCGTGAAGTCCGAAACGAAGCGTTGGAGTGCCGGGTCCGTGGCGATCATGAAAGTCGTGATGGGAATGCCCAACTTGCGGCACTGGCGCGCCAGGTTGTGGCATTTCCCGGTGATGTATGGATCCAGTCCCCAGCTGTTCTTGTAGTATCCGTCGGGCTCCTTGAGACAGCTGGGTTTGCCGTCCGTGATCATGAAAACCTGTCGGTTCGGAGTCTTGCGGCGACGCAGGATGTCCATGGCGCGTTCGAGGCCGGCCACGGTGTTGGTGTGGAATGGGCCCACCTGCAGATAAGGCAGGTCCGCGATGGACACCTCCCAGGCATCGTCTCCGAAGACCACAATGTCGAGGGTATCCTTGGGGTACTTGACCATGACCAGCTCAGCCAGTGCCATGGCGACCTTCTTGGCCGGCGTGATGCGGTCCTCACCGTACAGGATCATGCTGTGGCTGATGTCGATCATCAGCACGGTGGCCGTGGTGCTTCGGTGCTCCCTGTCCTCCACCACGAGGTCATCCTCGGTCAGCCGAAAACCGCCTCGACCGCTGTCGGCCCGGGGTCCATGGTGGATCTGTGCATTGCGGAGGGAGGCCCCGAAATCGACCTGATCGAGCTTGTCACCGAAGCGATAGGGGCGGCGGTCCGCCGTCGGCTCGTCGCCCTGTCCCCTCTCGCGCGTGCGGTGTTTGCCCTGGTCCCCCTTGCGGAGGTTGCCGAAAATCTGGTCCAAGGCCCTGCGGCGCATGTGTTGCTCACCCCTCGATCCCAATTGCGCGCCACCCTCGCCCGAATTCACCGCTTCCCTCAAGAACCCCTTGGCCTTGAGCTCTTCGTAGAAATCGTCCAAGGTGTAGTCCTCGTTGGTCAATCCATGCTGGTCGTCCAGCGCCCGCATCCAGTCCATGGCCTCCTCCACGTCGCCACTGGTGTGCGTCACCACCTCGATGAAGAGCTCCAGCAAGCGCTCGAAAGGGCTTCTTCGGTCCTGGTCGGGACGGTTGGCGTGGAATTCGAATCCGAGCATGTGATAAGGTGGGAATGCGCCACCAAACTACAGAGGGAACCGGTGCGGGGCCCTCAAGTTCATCCCTCCGGACAGCACAAAAACTGCGAACATGGCTGAACCGCCATGCCGGTGCCGTGTTACCTTTCCGACGGTCGTTCGATTTGGTCCCCCGTGGCCCGGAATCGTGCGCCCAGTCCCTCGATATCGGCCTGCATGACGTCCACCCCTGCTCCCCACCCCTCTGCAAGAAAAGCCACCCGTGCCGTGCGTGTGGGCAGTGTCACCGTGGGTGGAGACGCCCCCATTGTCCTGCAGTCCATGACCACGGCCGACACCATGGATGTCGCATCCACCGTGGCGGAGTCATTGAGGATGATCGAAGCCGGTTGCCAGATCGTGCGGATCACGGCGCCGAGCAAGAAAGAGGCGGAAGCCTTGGGTGAAATCCGTGCACGCTTGGATGCCGCCGGACATGCCGGCGTCCCGTTGGTCGCCGACATTCATTTCACCCCGAATGCAGCGGAGATCGCCGCCGACCACGTGGAGAAGATCAGGGTCAATCCGGGCAATTATGCCGACAAGAAGAAATTCGAGACCCACGCTTACACCACGGAGACCTATGCCGCGGAATTGAAGCGCATCCGAGATCGCTTTACCCCGCTGGTCCGCAAATGCAAGGCGCTTGGCCGGGCCATGCGGATCGGAACGAACCACGGTTCCCTCTCCGACCGCATCCTGTCTCATTACGGCGACACGCCCTTGGGCATGGTGGAGAGTGCCATGGAATTCCTGCACATCTGCCGGGACGAAGACTACCACGATGTCGTGCTGTCCATGAAGGCGAGCAACCCGCAGGTCATGGTTCAGGCCTACCGCATGTTGGCGGACAGGATGGCCGACGAGGGCATGGCCTATCCCCTTCACCTCGGTGTCACTGAAGCCGGCGAGGGCGAGGATGGCCGGATCAAGAGCGCCGTGGGCATCGGCACATTGCTCGCCGAAGGCCTGGGTGATACCATACGGGTGTCCCTCACCGAAGCACCGGAGGCGGAAATTCCGGTGGCCAGGATCCTGGTCGAGCATGCAGAGGCTGCCCGCAGAACGGCCCTTCCGATGCACGGCGTAATGGACCCGCAAGGGTTCGATCGCTACGCATACCGCCGGAGGGAATCCACGGCGGTGGGGCCCCTCGGTGGTGGACAGGTCCCGGTGGTGTGCCACGACATGGTGGGCCGGCCCCTGACGGCCGCCGGTCTTTATGGCGTCGGACATCGGTACCAGGTGGAGCTCGACAAATGGGAGGCGGACGACGCAGCCTGTGACCTGCTCCTCGTTGGAGAACACACCCTTGATTTTGCCCTGCCCGGATGGATCCGTGCCATTCAGGACGCATCCACGTGGCAGGCAGCCGCGTCCCGTCCGGAAAGGCACCACCCCCTTTGGACACTCGATCAATACAGAAAGGTCCGTCTCGAGAACGGGCTCGATTCCGAGCTGAATGTCCTCCAACTCGACGCGACCGAATTGGATGTCAGCTTGGCGGAGGAATTGGCGCTGTGGAACCGCGATGCGACCGCCCTCATGGTGCGCACTGACCGCGAGGATGCCCTCGTGGTGCTGCGCGCAGCCTTCCACCGGCTGGTCGATGCTGGTTGCACCTTGCCGGCCATGGCTTACCGCAACTATGGCCATCTCCCTGCTGAACCCCTGCAGCTCAAGGCGGCCACGGACTTCGGTGGATTGCTGCTCGACGGTTACGGTGATGGGATCTGCGTCGCGGCAGAAGTCGGTGTCGAAGGGGGCTTGCGTTACCTCAACCGGACCGCATTCGGCATCCTGCAAGCCACCCGCACACGCATCAGCCGAACAGAATACATCAGCTGTCCCTCCTGCGGCCGCACCCTGTTCGACTTGCAGGAAACCACCGCACGCATCAGGGCCGTCACGGACCACCTCAAGGGCGTCAAAATCGGCATCATGGGCTGTATCGTGAACGGCCCGGGTGAAATGGCGGACGCCGACTACGGCTATGTCGGAACGGGACCGGGCAAGATCACGCTGTACAAGGAGAAGGAAGTGGTGCAACGGAACATCCCGGAAGACGGAGCCGTGGACGCCCTGGTTGAACTCATCCGCACCCATGGGGACTGGGTGGACGCTCCGACGCGTTGATTCAGGAGCCTCCGGAGACCTCCGCTCCCCGCTCGGGGCCTGATGGAGCTCCGTCTGCCACATCCGGGGCCGCTGGGGCCTGCCGCATCCAGAGTGCGCCGGAACCCAGCCATTGTTTCTGTCGCAGGACAATCCAGGAAACGCCGAATGTGATGGCGACATCGGCGATGTTGAAGATGGGCGGGAAGACCTCATGGCCAACCCAGGCATCCACGGGCCACCATTCGGGCCAACGGACCGTGATGTGCAGCATGTCCACCACGTTTCCGCGGAACCACGGAGCGTAGCCGCCCCATTCACTCTGCCAGGCCCACTCAGCCGGTGATCCGAACGAACTGCGGCTGAAGAGCCGGCCATAGCCAATGCTGTCAAGGATGTTCCCCGCTGCTCCGGCCAGGATCAGGGCGAGGGCCTGTCTGAAAGCCCGAGGTGCCCCTTGGGATGCTATTCTACCGACGTGGAGGGACAAGAGGATGACCGCCAGGATGCGGATCCCGGTCAGCACATATTTTCCGGTGGCACCAGGCAGTGCCCATCCAAACGCCATTCCATCGTTCTCGATGAATTGGATGTCGAAGGCGCCGGGAATCCAGACGATTTTTTCTGCCAACGTGAAGCTCAGCTTCACGCATACCTTGACGACTTGGTCAACCAGCAAGATGGCCGCCACGATCCACGCGACTCGGGCGGGGCGGAGATCAAGACTCAACGGTTGTCCTGGTTGTTCTTGGCCTCAATCGACATGGTGGCATGTGGAACAAGCCGCAACCGCTCCTTGGCGATCAACTTGCCCGTCACGCGGCAAACGCCATAGGTCTTGTTCTTGATCCGGAGCAAGGCGTTCTCGAGGCTCATGATGAACTTCTGCTGGCGGGCAGCAAGCTGCGCTGTTTCCTCGCGGCTCATCGTGTCGCTGCCATCCTCCATCATCTTGAAGGTCGGTGCCGTATCCTCCGTGCGGTTGTCGTCCTCGTAGGAGAGGGACCGTTGCAATTGGTCATAATCCGAACGGGCCTGTTCCAATTTCTGATTGATGAGGTCCTCGAACTCCTTGAGTTCAGCGTCCGAAAATCGGGTTTCTGCCATGGTTCATTGAATGGGGACCATGGCGATTGCCACAGTCAGTTGAGGTTCCAATTCCTCGCGCTCCGCCTCGGCTCCCATGGGGGACCATTCCAACTGCTCAGCGAGGGTTTCGGCTCGAATATAGTCCAAATTCGAGGCTACGGATTCCTGCAATTCCACAGGTCCGTCCAAGGTCAACGCAATGCGGTCCGTCACCTCGAGACCGGCGTCTTTCCTGCGCTGCTGGATTCGGTTGACCAGCTCCCGGGCCAATCCCTCCGAGCGCAACTCCGGCGTCACTTCGATGTCCAGCGCCACGGTGATGCCGCCTTCGCCCGCCACCAGCCAACCGGGTATATCCTCGGTCAGCACTTCAACGTCGTCGAGCATGACTTGAACCGGGCCTTCGGCGAGCGGGAGGGTGACGGAACCGGTCTGCTCCAAAGCCCGGATCTCCTCCTGTCCCAGCGCGGCGATGCCCGCTGCCACTTCTTTCATGCGCTTGCCGAAACGCGGTCCCAACTTCTTGAAATCGGCCTTCAGCCGCTTGGTCAGGATGGCGCTGTCCTCGGCGAGGGGTTCGACCGCCTTGACATTGACCTCGCTCTTCACCAGCTCGGATACGGCTTGCAGACGCTCACCGAATCCCGCATCCAGCACGGGGACCAGAATGCGCTTGAGGGGTTGGCGCACCCGGATCTTCTCGCGCTTGCGCAGGCTCAACGTCAATGAGGACAAGCGCTGGGCGAGGTCCATGCGGGCCTCCAGCTCGCTGTTCCTGAGTTGCTGGTCCACCAGGGGCCAATCTGCGAGGTGCACGGAATCCACCCCCCCCAGGTCCTGCCACAGGCGGTCAGAATGGAAGGGCGCGATGGGTGACATCAGGACGGACACCGTCTTGAGGCAGGCATGCAGCGTAGCATAGGCCGCGGCCTTGTCCTCATCGGAGTCGCTCTTCCAGAACCGGCGACGTCCCAGGCGCACGTACCAATTGCTCAGGTCATCCACCACAAAGGACTGCACGATGCGGCCTGCCCTTGTTGGCTCGAATGCGTCCAGCGCTTCTTCGACTCCGGCGATGCACGTGTGCAACCGGCTGAGGATCCAACGGTCGAGTTCGGGGCGCTGCCCCACCGCAGGCGCTTCGGCCTCCGGATCGAATCCATCGATGCCCGCATACAGGGCAAAGAAGGCGTATGTGTTGTGCAGCGTTCCGAAGAATTTCCGCTGGACTTCCGCTATTCCCTCCGTGTCGAAGCGCAGGTTGTCCCACGGCTGGGCATTGGTGATCATGTACCAGCGCGTAGCATCCGGGCCGTACTGCTCCAGCGTCTTGAAGGGGTCCACCGCATTGCCCAGGCGCTTCGACATCTTCTGGCCGTCCTTGTCCAGGACCAACCCATTCGATACCACCGTCTTGTATGCCACCTGATCGAACACCATGGTGGAGATGGCGTGCAAGGTGTAGAACCAGCCCCGCGTCTGGTCCACCCCTTCCGCGATGAAATCCGCCGGGAAAGACAGGCCTCCGTCCTCTCCCTCGACCCTCTCGCGGTTCTCGAACGGGTAATGCCACTGTGCGTATGGCATGCTGCCGGAATCGAACCAGACATCGATCAGGTCCGACTCGCGGTGCATCGCTGTTCCATCCGCCGCCTTGAGCACGATGCCATCGACGATGTGTTTGTGCAGATCGATCAGGGCGTAATTGGCGTCGGACATGTCACCCGGCCTGAAATCCGGGAAAGGATGGGTGTCCATCAATCCCGCCTCGACCGCCTCGGTGCAGGCATGGTACAGTTCTTCCACCGAGCCGATGCAGCGTTCCTCACTGCCGTCCTCGGTGCGCCAAATGGGAATCGGAATGCCCCAATAACGGGAGCGGCTCAGGTTCCAGTCGTTGAGGTTCTCCAGCCATTTTCCGAAGCGCCCCGTTCCCGTTGCCGCCGGCTTCCACTGGATGGTGTCGTTGAGGGTCCGCATCCGGTCCTTCGCGGCCGTCGCCCGGATGAACCAGCTGTCCAGCGGGTAATAGAGCACAGGTCGGTCCGTCCTCCAACAGTGCGGATAGCTGTGCTTGTACTTTTCGACGAGAAAGGCGCGGCCGCGGGTCTTGAGGTCAATGGCGATCTCGACGTCCACTGATTTCTCCGGTGCGTCAACATCGTAGTACTCCTGCTTCACGAACCGTCCGGCCATCGGTCCGCATTCCGGCCTGAACCGGCCTTGCAGATCCACCAGGGGAACACCTTGTCCGGTGCCGTCATCCACCAACAGGGGTGGAACTCCCGCAGCCGCAGCCACCCGTGCGTCATCCGCTCCGAAGGTCGGGGCCGTATGTACGATGCCCGTGCCGTCCTCGGTCGTAACGAAATCCCCCGGAATGACCCGGAACGCCTCCTCGGCATCGGCCATGGGTTGTGCCCAGGGAATGAGCTGCTCGTAGCGCAGGTCGACAAGGTCCGCCCCCTTCACGGTGGCGAGCACCTCCGAATCAGGCGAATTCTTACCCCCGAAATGCTTCCCATACAGGGCTTCCGCCAAGATGACGAGGCTCTCCTCACCGGTGTACCGGTTGGCCGTCCTGACCACATTGTAGGCGATGTCGGCCCCTACGGTCAATGCCGTATTGGACGGCAATGTCCAAGGCGTGGTGGTCCAGGCCAGCAGGTCCACAGGCAATCCGGATGCCGCACCTCCGGTCCAACCGCGCACCGTTTCTGCGTCCCCTGGGATCAGGCGGAATTGCGCCACCACCGTGGTGTCCGTGACATCGCGGTAGGCGCCGGGCTGATTGAGCTCATGGCTGCTCAGTCCCGTTCCGGCCTTGGGGCTGTATGGCTGGATGGTGTACCCTTTGTAGATCAGCCCTTTCTGATGGAGCCTGGACAAGAGCCACCAGACACTTTCCATGTACTTGGACTCGTAGGTCACATAGGGGGCGTCCATGTCCACCCAATAGCCCATCCTGCGGGTGAGGTCGTTCCACTCCTCGGTATAGCGCATCACCGACTCACGGCACGCCTGGTTGTATTCCTCTACGGAAATGCCCTTGCCGATGTCTTCCTTGGTGATGCCCAGTGCTTTCTCGACGCCCAGTTCAACCGGGAGGCCGTGGGTGTCCCATCCCGCCTTCCGTTCCACGCGTTCGCCCTTGAGGGTGCGGTATCGGCAGAAAATGTCCTTCAAGGCCCGGGCCATCACATGGTGGATGCCGGGTTTGCCATTGGCTGAAGGGGGGCCCTCAAAGAAAACGAATCTGCGTTCTGACGGCCTGGTTTCCACACTCCTGCGGAAAACGTCGCCTTCTTCCCATTGCTGCATGACCTCCTGGGCGATGCCGGGCAGATCGAGGGGGCCTCTTTCGGGAAATCGTCGGGTCATGACAGTCGCTCCAATTGACTGGAAAGGAGTTTTTCAGCCGGTCGCGCGAAGATAGTCCGGACGCAGAGGGATGCGAAGCTTTAGACCCTGCTGATTTTCAGCATGTTGGACATCCCTGCCTCTGCAATCGGCATGCTGGCGACGTGGATGATGTAATCTCCATCGTCCACCTTCCCCTTGCGCTGGAGGAGCGATTTCACATCTGAGATCGTATGGTCCGTCGAGATCATCTTGTCATAGAGGTAAGCCTCGACACCCCAGCAGAGGGCCAATTGGCCCAGGATTTGCCGGTTTCCCGTGAACACATGGATGAACGCCTTGGGGCGTTGGCTGGCCACCTTGTACGCCGTGTATCCGGAGAAGGTCATCGTCACGATGGCGGTGGCCGAGACCCGTTCGGCCAGGTCACACGCGTTGGCGCAGATGGCGTCCGTCACGAAACGCTCGGGGTTTTCCGAATCCACGCAGGAAGTCCGGTGATAGATGCGCCCTTCTTTTTCAATCTCCATGACAATGGCGCGCATCGCCTTGATCACCTCCACTGGATGCACTCCTACCGAAGTCTCCCCACTGAGCATGACGGCATCCGCTCCGTCGAGGACGGCGTTCGCCACATCGGTCACTTCTGCCCTTGTGGGCGCAATGTTGTCGATCATGGACTCCATCATCTGGGTCGCCACGATCACCGGCTTGCCGCAACTCTGACAATGCTCGATGATGCGTTTCTGGATCATCGGCACCTGCTGCATGGGCACCTCGACACCGAGGTCACCACGGGCAATCATGATGGCGTCGGTACTCTCGATGATGGCATCCAGGTCGTCCACCGCCTCGGGCTTCTCGATCTTGGCCACGACGCGGGCATGGCTGCCCGCCGCCTCAATCCTATGCTTGAGGTCTTCCACATCCCGGAAGGAGCGGACGAAACTCAGGCCGATCCAATCGACACCGAGGGTCAAGGCGAAGTCCAGGTCTTCCCGGTCCTTTTCGGTCAGGCTGGGCAAGCTGATATCCGTGGTCGGCAGATTCAACCCCTTGCGGGATGAAAGGATTCCCCCGTGCACGACCTTGCAGTGCACCGTGTCCTTGCCATCGGTTTCCTCCACGGTCAAACGGAGTTTGCCATCATCCAGGAGCACGGGCTCCCCCGCTTTGACGTCCGAAGCGAAGTGCGGATAGTTCGTCCACGCCTGTGTGCCGTCGCCTTCTCCCTTGCCCACGCGGAGGGTGAACCTCGTGCCCTCCTTCAACTCTGACCCCTCGGCCATCGCCCCCACGCGCAATTTCGGGCCTTGCATATCGGCCAGCAATGCTGTGTGGGTCCCAAGCCGGGCATCGATTTCACGCACCCGGTCCACGGTGGTGGCATGTGTGGCATGGTCTCCGTGGGAGAAATTGAGCCGGATGACGTTGACCCCCTCTCGAATCATGGCCTCGAGCACCTCGGAGGGTGAACTGGCCGGGCCGACTGTGGCGACGATCTTGGTGAATTTGCGGGTCATATTGGAAGCTGTTTGAGCTACTCTATCATTCGTAATACAAGACCTCCTTGCGGGTGATGGCCTTGGTTTCCAACCGGAAGCATGCCGCCACCCTGCTCAGGGAACGCACCGCCTCCATCAAAGTATCCGTGCGATCCCCCGAGATGGACTCGATGCGCAGCAGATAATCGAAGTGGACCAAGGTGGGGATCATTGCCCCTTCCGGTGTCCGGTTCCAAATCACGTCGAAGGTCCAGCCTTCCGCCTCGTCCTCGTGACGCCAGATGCAATGCCGGGTCGCTGGTCTTCGCTTCTGGTCCACCTCCAATTCGTCGTGGAAGCCCAATCTGGTCCCCAACTTGCGGTTGAGATCCCAACAGAACCGATGGCCCGCATCCGGGCAACTGACCCCCAGAAAGGAATGGGGAACTGGGTCATCCCCAATATCCAAGGTGAGGGTACGCATGAGATTCGGGCCAACGCCAAATGGGCGGTCCTATTCGTCGCCGAAGATATGACGGCAAGCCTCGCGCGCGGCAGCCTGTTCCGCCGACTTCTTCGAAGGGCCATCCGAGGTGCCCATGACCTTGCCCCCGACCAACACCTGCATCTTGTACAGCTGCTGACCTTCCCGCTTGAATTCTCCGGTCACCTTGAACTGCACCTTTTTCTTGCGCTTCTGGCCCCATTCGTGGAGCTTGCTCTTGAAATCCACCGTGGCCTGCAGGCGGTGCTCCAAGTCAAACCGCTTCAGCAGCTTGAGCACCCCCTTCTGCGTCCGGTGGAATCCCCGGTCGAGGTACACCGCCCCCACCACGGCCTCCATGGCATTGCCTCGCAATGACGCATGGACCGCCGCCTTTCCGGTCTGGGCATCCAGCAGATGCTCCACGCCGATCTCCTCACCGAGGTAGTTCAAGGACTCCCTGCTCACCAGGCGCGCCTTCATGCGGGTCATCTCGCCTTCATCTCCATTGGGAAACCGCCGAAACAGCAGGTCGACGACAATCATATCCAAGACCGCATCACCAAGGAATTCCAGCCGCTCATTGCTGGACAATCCATCGCGCTGGCAACCGAGTGAACTTGAATGGCGCAATGCCTCCAGGTAAGGCTTCAGGCTTCGGGGCCTGACCCCGAAATGCCGTCGGATGAACCGCCGGATGCGTACTTCCCTGATGTCTCTGCGCCCCAGGCGCATCAGAACTTGCGGACGATGACCGACGCGTTGTGGCCTCCAAAACCAAAAGTGTTGGAAAGCGCCGCATTGACCGGTCGTCGGCGCATCACATTGAATGTGTAGTCCAGCTCCTGGTTGAGATCGGGATCGGGATCGGCGAAGTTGATGGTCGGCGGCACGACATTTTCAGTCACCGCCATGATGCAGGCGAGCGTCTCGACAGCCCCGGCGGCACCGAGCAGGTGTCCCGTCATGGACTTGGTGCTTGAGATGCTCAATGCCTTGGCGTGCTCCCCGAACACTTCTTCGATGGCCTTGACCTCGGCGAGATCACCCAGTGGTGTCGAGGTGCCGTGCACGTTGACATAATCGATGTCGTCAGCGGTCATTCCTGCGTCGGCCAAGGCAGCCCTCATGACATTGCGTGCTCCAAGGCCTTCGGGATGCGGGGCCGTCAGGTGGTGGGCATCCGCGGAAGCGCCTCCGCCCATGACCTCGCAAATGATGTGTGCTCCCCTCGCCTGCGCATGTTCCAACGACTCCATGACAATGGCGCCAGCACCCTCTCCCAGGACAAAACCATCGCGGTTCACGTCGAATGGCCTTGAGGCCACCTGAGGATCATCATTCCTGCTGGACAGGGCCTTCATCGCACTGAACCCGCCTATGCCGGCTTCAACCACGGCAGCCTCCGCACCGCCACTCACCATGGCGTCGGCCTTTCCGTACCGGATGGCATTGAACGCGTCGATGATGCAGTTCGTGGCGCTCGCGCAGGCTGAGACGCAGGCATAATTCGGCCCCCGGAACCCGAACTCCATCGAAATCTGACCGGCACAGATGTCGCCGATCATCTTCGGAATGAAGAAGGGGTTGAATCGGGGCGTCCCGTCCCCTTCGACAAAATTCTGGATCTCCTGCTGGAAGGTCAGGATGCCCCCGATGCCGCTGCCAAAAATGACCCCGATTCGATCGGCATCGATTTCAGCGTCAGCCAAACCGCTCTGGGCCACCGCCTGACGCGCGGCCACAATGCCGTACTGGGCATAGGGGTCGAGCTTCCTGGCCTCCTTGCGGTCGAAGTGATCATGGGGATCCCACCCCTTGATTTCACAGGCAAATTGGGTCTTGAACTTCGAGGCGTCGAAGCGGGTAATGGGTCCCGCTCCGCTGACCCCCCTTTTCAAGGCGTCGAAGAAAGAGGGAACGTCATTGCCCAACGGAGTCAGGCAACCCATTCCCGTGACGACGACACGGTTCAGCTCCATGTGGGGCTTACTTCGCGTTTTCGATATACTCGATGGCTTGCCCGACCGTACCGATCTTCTCGGCTTGATCGTCCGGGATGGCGATATTGAATTCCTTCTCGAATTCCATGATCAACTCGACAGTGTCGAGGGAGTCCGCCCCGAGGTCGTTGGTGAACCCTGCCTCGTCATTTACTTCGGATGCATCTACGCCGAGCTTGTCGACGATGATGGCGGTCACTTTTTCGCGGATATCAGACATGATTAGTGGTATTGCGAATGCGGTGCAAAGTAAACGTCTCCTTTTCAAGTGGGAAGGCCTTCTTTTCAGCTTTCCTGAAACTTGCCCACCACGGCCGGGGAATAGCCCTCAAAACACTGTATTACAGTGTTCTATTTTTCTGATTTTGGGTGCGGGCCAGCATAATGGACGCAGATTTCGTCCAAAGTTTTGCGCGAAAGGTTAGGCACGGTGGCGTCATCGGAGGGCCATCCCACGGGAATATTGAGAAAAGCCCGTTCGTTGTCGGGCCGGTCGAGCAACCGCGCCAGGAAATCCATGGGGGATGGGGTGTGGGTCAACGCTGACAGGCCGGCCTCATGCAATGCCGCAAGCAACAGCCCTACTGCGATGCCGCAGCTTTCCTGAACGTAATAGTTGGGGTACTTGGACCCGGCCGCGGCGTCCTTTTCGTGGATCCGGCGAAACACGATGATCAGGGCTGGGGCTTCCTCAATGAAAGGCTTGATGTGGTCCGTCCCCAGTGGCATCAAGTCGTCCAGCCAGCGCTTGGACATGCGTTCGCTGTAACTCTTGAACTCCTCTTCTTCGACCGCCTTGCGGATCTGACTGCGCAACCCGGGGTCCGTCACGATGCAGAATGTCCAAGGCTGCTTGTTGGCCCCGCTGGGTGCCGTGCCCGCAATTCGGACCGCCGTTTCGAGGATGTCCAAGGGGACCGGGTCCGGGCTGAACATCCGCACACTGCGGCGTTCGGCCAGGTGGTCGTACATGGCATCGAGCCTCCGGCGCATTTCCCCTTCATCGAGGCGGAGGGGCCGATATGGGATATGCCCGTCTGCCCCGCTCATTTTCCCCTCAACTTCTTGCGGATGTCGCGCATCAGGTCCGAAGCGTAGACGAAGTTGTCCAATTCTTCCACTCCACTTGACAGGATGCCCTTTCGGTCCCCCCGCCAGGCCACCTGTCCCTCGTGCAGGAAATGAATGTTGTCGCCGATTTCGATGACGCTGTTCATGTCGTGCGAGATGACCACGGTGGTGGTGGCGTATTCCTGTGTCAACTCGCGGATGAGGTTGTCGATCACAATGGCGGTCTGGGGGTCCAGTCCGGAATTGGGCTCGTCACAGAACAGGTACTTCGGCCTGCCCACGATGGCCCGCGCGAGCGCCACCCGTTTCTGCATGCCGCCCGACACCTCCGCCGGAAACCGATGCTCGGCCCCCTCAAGCTCAACCCTTCGGAGACACTCCATGGCGCGCTCCCGCCGCTCCGCCGCATCCATCGAACCGAACATCCTGAGCGGGAATTCCACGTTTTCAAGCACGGTCAAGGAATCGAACAGGGCACCGCCCTGAAACAGCATGCCAATCTGCAACCGCACCTGCTCCTGCTCCTTGCGCGTCATCGCGGTGAAGTCCTCTTCGGAATACCACACAGCACCCTCATCCGCCTCGATCAGCCCCACGATGCATTTGGTCAGCACCGATTTTCCCGAGCCACTGCGACCGATGATGAAGTTCACCTGACCCGGGTCGAAAGCGGCGTCGATTCCATGCAGGACCGTCTTGTCCCCGAACGTCTTTACCACCCCATCCACCCTGATCATGTCAGCAGCAATTGGGTGATGACCAGGTTGGCGATCATGATGATGACGACACTGTACACCACCGCCTTCGTGCTCGACCTGCCCACTTCCCGCGCGCCACCGTTCGTGTAGTAGCCGTGGTAGGCGCTCACGCTCGTGATGATCAGCGAGAAAATGCAGGTCTTGATCAGCGCGTAAGCCACGTCGAATGCCCGAAAGTCCATCTGGATCCCATACTCGTAGTCCGCGAAACTGCTGAGGTCCGCGGCGTTGCAGATCCAAGCACCCGCACCCATGCCCAACACCATCGCGATGACGACGAGAAAGGGGAAAATCAACAGGGCAGCCACCAGTTTCGGCAATACGAGGTGTGAGATGCTGCGCACCCCCATGACTTCGAGGGCGTCAATCTGTTCCGTGACCTGCATGGTCCCGATCTGGGAAGCGATGTTGGACCCCACTTTTCCCGAGAGAATGACCGGAATGATGGTTGGAGCAAACTCCAGGATCATGGTCTGTCGAACCGTGAACCCTATGGTGTACGCCGGCACCCACCCCCCTACCTGGTGCGCCGTCTGAATGGCGATGACCGCCCCCATGAAGAGGCTGAGCAGCGCTACGATTCCGAGGCTTTGCACCCCTATCGCCTCGAGTTCAACCATCATGGCCTGAAAGAAGACCCTCCCTTTCTGGGGGCGCCTCAAGGCCGAGGCCATGAAGGCGAAGTACCGACCGATGTGGAAGAGAAGTCCCATGCCTTCAACGAAGGTACACACCGACCGTCCCGTTGATGAAAGGCACAGGAAGCATACCCAACCGTCACTGTGGATGGCCAACCGGACCTCCTGCGGAATGGAGAGGGTCAGACGAGGGGTTCGCCGTGGTCCGCCTTGAGACGCGAAACCACTTGCTTCACCCATTGCTCCTCATGGCGTGGGCATATCAGCAGTGCATCGGGCGTGTCCACGATGATGAAATCCTCGAGCCCCTTGACCACCATCATTTTGCCTCCTTCTCCAGCGACCATCAGTCCTGTGGCCCCGTCGCCCAGCAACTGCACGCCACTGATGGCATTGCCCTGGTCGTCCTTGTCGAGCTTGTCATACAGGGATCCCCAGGTCCCGAGGTCACTCCAGCCGAAATCGCCCAGGACCACCCCCACATTGGGCGCACCCTCCATGATGCCGTAGTCGATGGAGATGTTCTCCGCTTCGCCGAAGATGTCCAGGATGGCCTCCGCCTCGCGATCGGTCCCGAGATCGCCGAGCCGGTCCAGGAATGCGCTGTGCAAATCGGGCATCTGCTCCTCGAAACGGTCCTGGATGGTGGCCAGGGACCAGATGAAGATCCCTGAATTCCAGCAGAAGTCCCCGGAGTCGAGGAACTGCTGGGCCAACTCGAGGTCGGGCTTCTCCGTGAACGTCCGGACCTGCTGCAAGCGCTCATCGAATGCACCGGGCAATTCCTCGAACTGGATATATCCATAGCCCGTATCCGGCCGTGTTGGAGCAATGCCGACCGTCAACAACTGCGCCGTTTCCGAAGCCTGTCGGACCGCCACCCCGAGCACGTCAAGGAAGCCCTCCTCGTCTTCGATGAGGTGGTCGGCCGAAGCCACGACGATGGTTGCTTCCGGATCCCGCAGGCCTATGCGATGGTGGGCGTAGGCAAGACAGGGAGCCGTATTCTTCATGAAGGGCTCGCACAGGATCTGGTCCTCTGGAATTCCAGGCAGCTGGGCCATGATTTCATCCTTGTAACGCACATTGGTCACGACATACATCCGGTCGAAGGGAAGCATGGGCTCCAGCCTGTCGGCGGTCATTTGAATCAGCGTGCGGCCGCGATCGAGAATGTCGAGGAATTGCTTGGGCCGGCCCGACCGGCTCATCGGCCAGAAGCGGGAGCCGACGCCACCGGCCATGATGACGGCATAGGTGTGGTCGTGAAGGGCCATGGTGTGGTGACTTTCCTTTGATTTGGGGGCAAAGTTAGCCGCTCCACCCCGGGTGGCAGGTCATGCGAGAAGGAAGGACACGTCTTGCACTTCGGCTTCTTCTTGCGCTGCGGCCGCTGAAATTGGCGGTGCGGTGAACAGTCCGCGAGAAAAACGCTGAGCAGGGCGATCGCACACGCCCTCGTGAATCCCAAGGTGCGGCTCACCTTCATTTCATGCCCGTCATGTCCGAGGGAACGACCCAGCGGTCATATTCGTCTTCGGTCAGGTGACCCAGGGCCAACGCAGCCGCTTTCAGGGTCGTGCCCTCCTCGTGTGCCTTCTGCGCAATCGCTGCGGCCTTGTAGTACCCGATGTGCGGATTCAATGCCGTAACCAACATCAGGCTGTCCTTCAGCAATTGGTCGATCCTGGCCCGGTTGGGCGCGATGCCCTCGACACAGCGCTCGGCGAAAGACGCGCAGGCCTCTCCGAGCAGCCGCGCGGACTCCAGGATGTTGCGGGCCATCATCGGCTTGAAGACGTTGAGTTCGAAATGGCCCTGGGCACCGCCCACGGTGACCGCCACATCGTTGCCCATCACCTGGGCGCATACCATGGTCAGGGCTTCGGCCTGGGTTGGGTTGACCTTGCCTGGCATGATGCTCGAGCCCGGCTCGTTGGCGGGAAGGGAGAGCTCCCCGATGCCACTGCGTGGTCCCGAACCCATCATGCGGATGTCATGGGCAATCTTGTTGCAACTGACCGCGAGCTGCTTCAATGCGCCATGTGCTTCCACCACGGCATCATGCGCTGCAAGGGCCTCGAACTTGTTGGGGGCGGTCACGAAAGGATGTCCTGTCGATTCCGCCATGTAGGCAGCCACTTTTTCGGCATATCCATCGGGGGCGTTCAATCCCGTCCCCACGGCCGTGCCCCCGAGGGCAAGCTCCGCAAGGTGTTCCAACGTATTGCGCAAGGCCTTCATGCCATGGTCGAGCTGGGCCACGTAGCCTCCAAACTCCTGGCCCATCGTCAAGGGCGTCGCATCCATGAGGTGGGTCCTGCCGATCTTGACAACATTGGCCATTTCCTCGGCCTTGGTCGCGAGGGCATTTCGCAGCCTCAAAATGCCGGGCAACGCCGTGTGGACGATGCGGTCGTAAGCGGCGAGGTGCATCGCCGTAGGAAATGTGTCATTCGAGCTCTGCGACTTGTTCGCATCGTCGTTGGGGTGCACGGGGCGGTCGCCTTGCCCCAGCGTCCCGCCCGCGAGGACATGGGCCCTGTTGGCGATGACCTCATTGACGTTCATGTTGGACTGCGTCCCCGAGCCGGTCTGCCATACGACCAATGGAAAGCAGTGGTCGAGCTCGCCAGCGATGATCTCCCTGCACACGCGAGCAATCAAGTCGCGCTTCTCCTCGGACAGCACGCCGAGGTCGCAATTCGCCCGGGCTGCGGCCATCTTCAGATGCCCAAAGGCATGCACCACCTCGATGGGCATGCTGCCGGATGGGCCGATGGGGAAGTTGTGCCGGCTGCGCTCGGTCTGCGCCCCCCAGTACTGATCCGCGGGAACCGCAACTTCGCCGAGGGTATCCTTTTCTATGCGGGTGTTCATGTCCGTGTTGGAATGCTGTTTCGATGCTGGTCAGCCTTCTGCCGAAACCCTTTCGGAAGCGGCGTGCATGAGATTGGCCTTGAGCATGGTTTCAATGTCTCCATTCAGCACGGCATCGGTGTTGGAGGTCTCGAAACTCGAACGGAGGTCCTTGACCATCTTGTAAGGTTGAAGCACGTATGAACGGATCTGTGATCCCCATTCGATCTTCTTCTTGCCCGCCTCTATTTCAGCCCGTGCCTCATTGCGCTTGGCCTTTTCCATCTCATAAAGCTGGGACTTGAGCAGCTGAATGGCCTTCTCCTTGTTCCCGAGTTGTGAGCGCGTCTCCGTATTGTCGATGATGATGCCCGTCGGCTTGTGCCTCAGGCGGACCCCCGTCTCCACTTTGTTCACGTTCTGACCCCCTGCGCCGCCGGAGCGGAAGGTGTCCCATGTGATGTCCGCTGGGTTGACCTCAATTTCGATGCTGTCGTCCACAAGGGGATAGACGTATACGGAAACAAAAGAGGTGTGTCGCCGGGCCTGCGAGTCATAGGGGCTGATCCGCACCAGACGGTGCACGCCATTTTCCCCTTTGAGCATGCCGAATGCATAATCTCCGTCCACCTCCATGGTGATTTGCTTGACCCCTGCCACATCCCCATCCTGCCGGTCGATCTCCTTGACCTTGAATCCCGCCTTGTCGGCATACATGGTGTACATGCGCAACAACATGCCGGCCCAATCGCAGGACTCCGTGCCGCCGGCACCGGCCGTGATCTGGACCACGGCATTCAGCCCATCGGCCTCGTCCGACAACATCTGTTTGAATTCCAGATCCTCGATGCAGGCGATGAGACCCTTGTGCTGGGAGAGGACTTCTTCCTCCGTGCTTTCGCCCTCCTTGAAGAACTCGTACAGGACCTGCAGGTCCTCGATGGCGGTCTCCGCGCGCTCGTACTCCTCCACCCAAGCCTTCTTGCCCCTGATGCGCCGCATGATCTTCTCCGCCTCTTTCGCGTCGTTCCAGAATTCGGGGTCCTGGGAGAGCTTCTCGTCCTCCAGGATATCGATCCGCTTCTGTTCAATGGCCAGATATCCCTTGAGGGCGAGCACCCGTTCACGGGCGGATTGAATCTGATCGGCGTTCAGCATGGAGGGTCAAATTTAGGGGGCGCAACCTCCGCCGCCACCGCTTCGCGCGCCACTTCCAAAGGGAAACCACGCCGCATCAATGCCCCCACGGTTTCCGAAGCGATTTCCCCGATCCTGACCTGCCTGCGTTTGCGCACCGCCCGTTTTCCCGCCTCCAGAACATCCACATCGGAAAGGGCCGCCAGCGCCATTTCCGCCACGGAATCGCCGATGCCATGCTCCATCCTCAGTCCGGCCAGCACCTTGAGCGGCCCCCAACCCTTCAGCCGCACATGGTCGATGGCGTAGGCTTCTGCAAAACGCCGTTCGTCCAGGTAGCCCTCCTTCATCAACGCGTCAATCAAGGTGTCCGCCGATGCACTTTCGCCCCATGCGGAGAGCTTGCGCCGAACCTGGGCCGGCGAACGCTCGGCTCGGGCGCACCAATGTCGTATCTTCGAGGAAACGTCTTTTTTTGATTCCACGGAGCGGAAGCTACATCGCATCGCCCTGAACGGAACGCCATCTGCAAACCACCGGGAACGCCTGGTGAAGCCTACTAAAAATGCCATGAAAGCCGAGATCAATCAGCGCATCGCCACGTTGCTGGAGAACCCGGAAATCGAGACTGTCCGGGTGGAAGTCCGAACCGCCTTTGAAGTGTACAAGGATGCGCGGGAAAAAGACGTGTCAGCGCAGCGCGCCGCCTTTGATGCCGAAGAGCACCCCGCCCCGGAACCCGGCGAAGAGGCCGTCCGATTCAGCTACGTCCCGGATGAACAGGATGAGCAGAACGATGAGATGTACAAGGCCTTTCGTGAGCGCGAGAAAGCGTGGCGCGACAAAGTGGCCGCCGAACAACGCGCCAACCTCGATTCAAAGCAGGCCATTCTGGCCAAAATGCAGGAACTCGTGGCCAATGAGGAGCACATCGGCAAGATGTTCGATGCCTTCAATACACTGACCGAGGAATGGAACGCTGTGGGCAATGTGCCCGGCGACCAGTACCGCGAAGTGCACGATGCCTGGCACCGGCTCCGAGATGAGTTCTTCTACAACGTCAACATCTACCGGCAGCTTCAGGACCATGACCTTCAGGTCAACCTCAAGAAAAAAGAAGAGCTGATTGCCCAGGCCGAGCAGCTGGAAACGGTGACAGACCTCAAGGAAAAGGAACTGCTCGCCCGGAGCTACATGAAGGCCTGGTTCGATGTGGGACCGAGCCCGAGGGAGACCTATGAGCAACTGGCGGATACATTCTTCGGACATACCCGTGGTGCCTTGGACCAGGTCAAGGCCCACTATGATTCCATCCGTGAGGGCTTCCAGAAAAACCTAGAAGACAAGCTGGCGCTGGTGGAGGAAGTGCGCGCCCTCGTCGAAACCGAGGTGACGGACCCCACCGAATGGCCCAAGTGCGCCGAGAAGGTCAAGGAAATCCAGAAGCGCTGGAAGACCATTGGTTTTGCCGGCCGAAAGGATGACCAGGAGGCTTGGGAAGCGTTTCGTGGACTCTGTGACCTGTTCTTCCAAAAGAGGGATGCTGCCTTTTCAGATGTAAGGGATGCCCAGAAGAAAGTCCGCGACCGCAAACAGGCGATTGCCGAAGAGGCCGCAGGACTCGCGGAAAGCAAGGACTGGAAACAGACCGCCGATCGGTTGATGGCACTCCAGAACGAATGGAAGAACCTCGGTTCGGCTGGGCCAAGGGATGAGAACCGCCTTTGGCGCAAGTTCAGGGGCTCATGCGATACTTTCTTCAGTGCCCGCAAGGCGGAATTCGCCGACCGCGACAAGGCTTACAAATCCAACCAGGCGGCAAAAGAGCAGCTCATCAAGGAGATTGAAGCCTTCACATTATCCGGCCATCACAGCCAGGACCTCGCCGCCCTCAAGGTGTTTTCCCAACGATGGGCCGAAAGCGGTCACGTGCCGCGGAAGGTGTTCGAACAAATCGTCGAACGCTATCGTTCCGCCATGGACAAGAACTTCGACGCCCTCGGCGAAAAGAGAAGTGAACGCTCTGTCGAAGCCTACAAGCAGCGGGTCGAAAGCCTCGTTTCGGGAGAAGGGGCGGAGCACATGGCGCGCAAGGAGGAACGCATTCTTCGAGAGAAAATGGACCGCCTCAGCAAACGTGTGACCCAGTACGAGAACAACATGGGCATCTTCACCGGCAAAGGCGCAGCGTCCATCGTGGCTGATTTTCAAAAGAAAATCGAGGGCGACCGCAGAGAAATGGAGGAGATCCGGCGCAAGCTCAAGATGCTGCGCGATGCCCGTCAGGGCTCGAGTGCGGAGTAATTTTCCAATTCGCCTGGCCCCTGTGCAAGGTCCTCAGGCGGTGGGGTAACCCCTCTTGGTCATCCTGCTTGTTGAGGATGTCAAGCACATTGAACTCCCTGACCAACTCCCTCAGCCCGTCCGCGCCGTGGCCGGTGAGGAACACCACAGGACATTCAAGCTGGAGCGAACGCATCAGTTGCAGAAACTCCACGCCATCGATGGCCGGCATGACCGAATCCAGGAGGATCAGGTCAAGCTCCTGTGTCGCCAGGATTCCAACAGCCTCCAAGGCATCCGATGTTGCTTCAACGAGCATGCCTGAATTGATCAATTGAAGCTGCGTCATGGTCAGGGCCATTTCATCGTCATCAAAACAGAGGACACGCAAAGGTTCAATGGTGGCATTCATGAGAGCTCAAATTTCTTTCTTTTTTCCCCGTCTGACAGTCGGCCCACTTCACCACGGCCTGTGGGAATCCTCCGTCAACTTACATGCGCGGCATGGCCAGCGCCACGCTTTCCATACCCTGCACATCAAAATGGTCCAACAGACCTTGCAGGAGCCCCATGGTGCGGGGGGCGGCCTTCTCGCTGTCATGCAATACGGCGATCGATCCCATCTGAAGGTGGCGCAAGGAGGCCTCAAGGCAATCCGACGCACTGCGTCGTGGATCGAAATCCCCTGTCAGCACGTCCCACATGACGATCAGACTCCGCTCTGAAATCGCCCGCGCCTGGGATCGGCTCATGCGTCCGTAAGGCGGACGAAACAACCCGGAACGGGTGATGGCCTCACATTGCAGATAACTCCTCAGGTAGCTGAATTGACTGGCGGTCCATCCTGACTCGTGGCGCATGGTATGGTTGCCCCAACTGTGACCTTCCTGACGGATCCTGTCAAAAACAGCAGGATGGCGCTCCACATTCTCTCCCACACAGAAAAAAGTCGCTTTTTGACCCCGTTCTCCGAGCATATCGAGAATACGCGGTGTCCATTCCGGATGGGGGCCGTCATCGAAGGTCAGGTGAACGCGGCCCTCCGTTGTTGCACCCTTCCACAGGAAATCGGGAAACAAGGCGGGTACCGGACTCGGGATGCGGGTGGCGTACACGCGTGCAATTTCGGCACAAGCGGGCGTTTGCCGCACAAGGCCTTGGGTATCTTCGCGGCCATACCCCCTTGGGCATGGAATATGACTTCAACGCCATCGAGGCCAAGTGGCGCCAGTACTGGAAGGACAACGGTACGTATGCCGCAACGGAAGATGTGGGCAAGGAGAAGTACTACGTTCTGGACATGTTCCCCTACCCCAGTGGGGCCGGGCTGCACGTGGGACACCCCCTGGGCTACATCGCCTCGGATGTCATCGCGCGATACAAGCGCCAGCAGGGCTACAACGTCCTCCACCCGCAGGGGTACGACAGCTTCGGATTGCCGGCCGAGCAATATGCCATCCAGACCGGACAGCACCCCGCCATCACCACTGACCGCAACATCGCCCGCTACCGGGAGCAACTGGACCTGCTTGGATTCAGCTACGATTGGACCCGGGAAGTCCGCACGAGCGACCCTGATTACTACCGTTGGACCCAGTGGATTTTCGCCCGCCTTTTCGAACATGGCTATGACCGCCATGCGGACAAGGCGCTGCCCATTTCCGAGCTGAAGACGCTGTTTGCTGCGAACGGCAACGCGGGACTGACCTGGGTAGTGGGCGAAGAGACCCTCGGTGAAGCCGGAATGGCAGCCTGGGGCGAAGACTTCAACGGGGCATTCACGGCGGACCAATGGAACGCCCTGGATGACCGTGGGCGCAGTGCCATTCTGATGGCATACCGCCTGGCCTATCTGGCGGACAGTGAGGTGAACTGGTGTCCTGCACTGGGCACAGTGCTGGCCAACGATGAGGTCATCGGAGGACGCAGTGAACGCGGAGGACACCCGGTCGTCCGCAAGAAGATGCGGCAGTGGATGATGCGGATCACGGCGTATGCCGATCGGCTGCTGTCAGGCTTGGACGGCATCGATTGGTCGGACAGCATCAAGGAGGTGCAGCGCAACTGGATCGGCAAGTCGACCGGAGCACAGCTGTCCTTCGATATCGATGGCCACGCAGGACACAGGATCGAGGTGTTCTCGACCCGACCGGACACCCTGCACGGCGCCAACTTTCTCGTCCTCGCTCCGGAACACGAATTGGTGTCCACCATCACCACGCCCGAGCACCGGGCAGCCGTGGAGGCCTATGCGCAGGAAACGGCGGCACGCAGCGAGCGTGAACGCATGGCGGGCGACCGCGGCATGACCGGATGCAATACCGGAGCGATGGCCCTGCACCCCCTGACGGGAAAGCGCATGCAAATCTGGATCGCCGATTACGTCCTGGCGGGATACGGTACCGGTGCCGTCATGGCGGTTCCGGCAGGTGATCAACGCGACTGGGAATTCGCGCAAGCATTCGGCCTGGAAATTCCGCCGATCTTCGAAGGGCACGACACCGAGGAAGGCGCCTGTGCAGACAAGGATGCCGTGCTCTGCAACAGCGGCGATTGGAGCGGCATGTCGTGCAAGGATGCACTCCCCAGGGCCATCAGGGAGACCACCGAGGCCGGGTTTGCCCAACCCCGCGTGAATTTCAGGTTGCGCGATGCGGTCTTCAGCCGGCAGCGCTACTGGGGTGAGCCCTTCCCCATTTGCTACATGGATGGCGTGCCCACACTGATCGAGGACCAACAGGTGCTGTTGCCCGAAGTGGACGCCTATTTGCCCACGCAGGATGGAGATCCGCCGTTGGCCAGGGCGGAGCAATGGAATGTCCAGCGTGGGGACCGCATGGAATTCAACACGATGCCGGGATGGGCCGGGTCAAGTTGGTATTTCCTCCGCTACATGGACCCCCACAACGACGACGCCTTCTGCGACCGGTCGAAGAGCGACTATTGGGGGCAGGTCGACCTGTACATCGGTGGAGCCGAGCACGGAACCGGACATCTGCTGTACAGCCGTTTCTGGACCAAATTCCTGCATGACCTCGACCTCATTGGTTTTGACGAGCCCTTTGGAAAGATGGTCAACCAGGGCATGATCCTCGGTCGGAGCAGTTTCGTGTACAGGATTGAGGGAAGCAACACGTTTGTCACGTTCGAGCAACGGAAGGAACACCGAACGCAGCGTCTTCATGTGGACATCTCCATGGTCCGCAATGACATCCTCGACACGGCCGCGTTCAAGGCCTGGCGGCCGGAGTTTGCCGACGCCGAATTCGTGCTCAACGAGGACGGCGACTACCGATGTGGCAGTGAGGTCGAGAAGATGTCCAAATCCAAGTACAACGTGGAGAATCCGGATGACCTCGTCGAGCGGTTCGGAGCGGACACGTTGCGGTGCTATGAGATGTTCCTCGGCCCGCTGGAACAGGCCAAGCCATGGGATACGCAGGGCATCAATGGTGTGCATGGTTTTCTCCGGAAACTGACCCGGCTGTACATCGACGGTGAGGGCCAGGTGCTGGTCACGGATGGAACGCCCTCCGCAGAGGCCGAGCGCACCCTGCACAAGACCATCAAGAAAGTCACGGAAGACCTGGATCGACTGAGTTGGAATACCGTCGTCAGCGCACTCATGATCGGGGTCAATGAACTGACGGAACAAGGCTGCCACGACCGGGATATCCTCCAGCCATTGTCGGCCATTCTGGGGCCCTATGCGCCGCACCTTGCGGAAGAATTGTGGGCTTGCTCCGGGGGGCAAGGTTCGGTTGTCGATGCCCCTTGGCCTGCCTGGAATGCGGAAAAACTCGTGGAATCGGAGGTTCGGTATCCCGTTCAATTCAACGGGAAAGTCCGTTTCCAATTCGAGGTTGCCGCGGACCTGTCCCCCAAGGAAGTCGAGGTCGCCGTGCTCGCCGACACCCGCACGGAGAAGCAGCTCGACGGCCGTCCACCCCGCAAGGTCATTGTCGTCCCGGGGCGCATCATCAACATCGTAGGCTAGGGATTCTATTGCCCTGAGTGTGAAGGATCGGGTGCTTGAAAAAGCCTCCTTCCTTCGCTTTTGCGTCCACAAATTTTCGTCTTCGAATCAACTAATTTCATCGACGAACCGTCAAATAATTGCAATTAGTCGAGTTATTTCGCATATTTGTAGGAATTATCATTGATGCTATCCGCATATTTCCAAGGCACCATGAACCCCTACCATTTGCTTCTCGGGCTTGCCCTTGCCCTCTGCTCCAGCCTTTCATACGGCCAGGCCATCAACTCCTCCCCAGCTCCTGAGGGTTACGAACTTTCCCTTGAGACGGTTACAGAGGACATCGGCCTTCTTGTAGGTGCCCTCGGGGTGACCGACCTGACCGGCTACTCCTGCACCCACCTCTATGTATTGATGAACAATGTCGACGACTTCATGTCCTCGGTTTCGGGTGATGCGACCAACCCTACTTACATCAATACCACGACCAACTACTATCATGCGACGCTTGGTGCAGCCACGCCGAACGGGATCAACAGTCTCCTGTTTGCGGTCTATCCGGACCTTGCCTATGACAGCTGGATCACCATCGGACTCGATGGCGTACCCAATGCCATGGCCGGTGAAGCCAACATCAGCACGGTGCAATCCGGGGACAATCCCTGGGTGACCAACTTCGATCCCGGTGGAGGAGCCCCCGGAGAGAACATCGCCATCGATGACATGATCGGAGGAGCTTGGTACGCCCTCAATGGTGACGCGAACGGAATCGCGGGAGATGACCTCAAGGTGCTCATCGGACAATTCACCACCACGGGCGAAATCAGCGGACAGGTCTACTGCCAGGTCTTCATCAATGGAGACGGCATGACTGAATTCAGGGACACCTTCTACTTCGGGGCTGGCGCTCCTGCTCCCGGTTGTACGGATGCGGAAGCCTGCAATTTCAATGCAGATGCCACGGACGATGACGGTTCCTGCACCTATCCAGCGGACCTCTGCGATGGCGCCACCAGTGTGGATTGTGATTGCAACTGCCTCAATGATGCCGATGGAGACCTCATCTGCGACGAAGACGAGGTGGCCGGTTGCCAGGACGAAGCGGCCTGCAACTTCAGCGCGGACGCCACTGACGACGATGGCTTGTGCATCTATGCCGACCCCAATCTCGACTGCGACGGAAACTGCCTCAACGATGCCGATGGGGACCTCATCTGCGACGAGGAGGAGGTGCCCGGATGCACGGATGTGAACGCCTGCAACTTCGAAGTGGCGGCTACGGACGACGATGGGTCTTGCACCTTCCCGGCGGCCGACAACCTCGACTGCGACGGAAACTGCCTCAATGATGCCGATGCAGACCTCATCTGCGACGAAGATGAAATTGTCGGTTGTCAGGACGAATCGGCCTGCAACTACAGCGCGGACGCCACCGACGACGATGGCTCCTGTTCCTATGCCGCGGATGGACTGGATTGTGATGGAAACTGTCTGGCGGACGCCGACGGAGATGGCATTTGCGATGGGGACGACCCTTGCAACGAGCCCGACCTCACACCGGCCGTGCTCCCCATGGTCCCCGCATCCTTCATTGCCGAAGTGACCCTGGACGGACAACCCGCATTGGGCATGACCCTCATCGCCCTTGTGGATGGCGAGACAGCTGGGGTTACCGAGACCTTCGAATACGAGGGCGGCAGCTGGGTCAGCATGACCATCTATGCCGGAGCAGGAGACGATGTCTCCTTCCAGCTTTTTGACGCGGCCGAATGCGCCCTTTACGACATCGACCTGTCCTTCGCCGTCACCGCGGATGGAGACGAAATCTCCACTTTCGATGACCCAGCAGACCTTCCGTTCCTGAGCGGCAACGCCATACCCGGTTGCACCGACGCTGCGGCCTGCAACTTTGAAGCCTTGGCCGATCTGGACGACGGTTCCTGCATTTTCCCCATCGACCTCTACGGCACGGACCTGTTCGATTGCGACGGCAACTGCATCAATGACGACGATGGAGATGGCGTCTGCAACGAGGACGAGACCGTCGGCTGCACCGATCCAGCAGCGTGCAACCCCGGAGACTTTACGGATGCCGACAACACCCTGTGCACCTATCCGCAGGACCTTTACGGTGTGGATTATCTCGACTGCGATGGCAACTGCCTGAGCGACACGGATGCGGACGGTGTCTGTGACGAAGATGAAGTCGACGGCTGTACCGATGCGGGGGCCTGCAACTTCTCCGCCGAGGCCACCGAGGAGGACGGCTCCTGCGAATACGAGAGCTGTGCCGGTTGTACCGATGACGCGGCGTGCAACTTTGACGCCGATGCCACCATCAGTGATGGCTCATGCGCGGAATTGGACGAGTGCGGCATTTGCGGCGGATCGGGCATTGCCGACGGCGCCTGTGATTGCGCTGGAAACGTCCTTGACGCCCTCGGCGTGTGCGGTGGCGATTGCGCCGCCGACGCAGATGGCGACGGCCTGTGTGACGATGTGGACGATTGTATCGGCACGCTCGATGAGTGTGGTGTCTGCAATGGAGACGGACCTGTCGACGGCTACGATTGCGACGGCAATTGCCTGGAAGACACGGACGGTGACGGCATCTGCGACTTCGAGGACCCCTGCAACGAGCCCGACACCAGCGTCGAAGTGCTTCCGCTCATCCCCTCGACCGTGATCGCCGAAGTCTTCTTTGATGGGGCACCCATCGTAGGAGGCACCGTGCTCGCCCAAGTGGATGGCAATACGGTCGGATCGGCCGTGGCCTTCGAATACGAGGGTGGCAGCTGGATCAACATGAACATCTATGCGGCCCCCGGTGAGGAGATTTCCTTCATCCTCTGGGATGCCAATGCCTGCGAACAGTACATGCTCGACTTCACCCTCACCCCCGACGTGGAGGGCGACGAACTCGGCACTTTCGAGGACCCCCAGGAGTTCCCGTTCGGTTCCGGCGATCCCATTCCGGGTTGCCTCGACGAGACGGCCTGCAACTACAATCCCATGGCCACCACAGATGGTGTGCCCTGTGTGTACGCTGACCAGTTCTGCGGTGCCGACTACGTCGATTGCGACTGCGTTTGCCTCAACGATGCAGATGGCGATGGTGTCTGTGATGAGGAGGAGGTGACCGGATGTGGGGACCCCATGGCGTGCAACTACGCTCCCGATGCCACCGATTTCGATGGCACCCTCTGTACCTATCCCGACTTCGACTATGTGGACTGTGACGGCAACTGCTTGAACGATGCCGACGCGGATGGCATCTGCGACCAACTCGAATCCGAAGGTTGTACCGATGAATTCGCCTGCAACTACGATTCGTCAGCATCCGATGAAGACGGGTCCTGCACCTACGCGGAACCCGGTTTCGACTGCAACGGAGACCCCATCGAACTCGACGACTGCGACCCGTTGTGCTACGTCATCGATGAGTCACTCGAGGACTACATCGTCCAGTGCCTTGATGACCTCGATGCTGTGGAATGTGTCGAGAATGCCTCAGTCTACAACACCTGTACCGGTGTGGAGACCACGGCCACTTCCTGTGTCACCCTGCCCTCCATCGACTCGGTTTCAACCGGTGTGGCGACCACCGCCTTGGGTATTGGTCCCGACGGCGCCATTCGCATCTATGGCCTTCAAATGCAAGGCCTGGCCGCTTCCGATTACTTCCTGGACTCCGGCAATGGCCTTGAATTCACCCAATACAGCAATGGTACTGCCGTCCTCGAGGGCAACATCGAGAACAGTGTGGACCACAACCAGGGATTCCGGGCCTACCTCGTCTTCGAGAACGGCATGAATGGAGTCGAATGGGGTGCCCTCGGCAAGGGCTTCAAGTACGCCTATACCTGTTCCAATGTCGATACCGACCCTTGGCAGATCTACACGCTCAAGAACGACCAGAGCTACCTGCAGGGTACGGGGTCCTATGAAGGCAGTATGCTCTCGCTGAGCCATGCTCCCGTGAACCAGCACTTCGGCTTCCAGGTAGGTGATGCTGCCAACGACCACAACTGCAACTACGGCCTCGGCGGTTGGTTTGCGTGGGAAGGACAGGTCAACGGTGTGCCTGTTTCAGGTGCCCTTGGCGATGTCATCGTGGACCTGGACATGGTCACCGAGACGTTTGAATTCGATGAGCTCTGTGCGACCAACGTCTACACCTTCATCGATTCCTGTGGTGCCTTCAATGTCGAGCAGGAAGTCTGCCGCTTCGACACCATCGCCCCAACCTTCATCGGTTGTCCGGGTGAGGCCACCGTCGCCTGCACCGAGGACATTCCTGCCGTGGCCACCGTCACGGTCGAAGACAACTGTGACGACCTCGACAGCATTCCGGTCAGTATTCTTGGCGATGTCATCATCGACCAGGTCGACGGCGGATGTTACACCATCGAGCGCACGTGGATGGCGGAAGACCTGTTCGGCAACGTCGGCACCTGCACGCAGATCATCAACATCATCGATACGGTGGGTCCGGGAATCAACCTCTCCCTCCCCGGCGATCTGTCCGTCAGCGTGATGGGCGACTGCTCTGCGGAGACCGGGACCGATTTCACCGGAGAAGCTTCTGTTTCCTTCTCGGACGATTGCAGTTCCGTCTCCGGCGAGGTGACCTTCAGCGATGAGATTGTGGACGCCATCAGCGATGGCTGCTACACCATTCTCCGGACCTGGACGGCCACGGCCGAGGACGGCTGTGGAAACACCTCCAGCACTTCCGGTGTGCAGACCATCGACATCATCGACCAAATCGCGCCGATGATTGAACTCAGTGCTGTGGAAGTGTCCATCGCCTGCGAAGAATGGGCCTGCGACATGGACCAGCTCGTCGAACTCGGTTTCGCGTCCTGGACCGACAACTGCGTGCTCGACACAGCCTACATCAACTGTGAGCCCGTCTCCGGTGGATGCGTGGGGCCCGTGCCTACGTGGGACGTGGAATACGTGGTCATCGACGCCTGTGGCAATATGTCCAGTGCGCACCAGTTCGTGCTCCTCGTGGACACCGTGGCCCCGACCATCGAAATCACCTGCCCGGCCGATGTCGTGGTGGAGCTTGACGGCGGTTGCATGGGCGAGCTTGACCCGACCCAGAGCGGCGAGGTGGAGATCATGAGCACGGACAATTGCGATGCCGCGCCCACGCTGAGCTACACCGTGGAGGACACCGATCCCATCTACACCTGTGAGGATGGCAACGGCACCTACGAGATCCTGCGGACTTTCCATGCGGTCTCGACGGACCACTGCGGCAATGTCGCCATGGAAAGCTGCACGCAGCTCCTGACCGTGGTGGACGTCACCGCCCCGGTGATCACCATGCTCGCGTGCCCGGCAGACACCACCGTCGCCCTCGGCGCGGACTGCAGTGCCGACGTGGACATCGCCCTGCTGGGCATGCCCTCCATCACTGCCGAGGACGGCTGTGATGCCGATCCGGAGATCACCTGGTACCACATGGATGGCCCCGCCACACCCGGATGCGATGACAGCGACGGCAGCGCCGACGGCACCTACAGCTTCGAGCGCACCTTCTACGCATACGCCACCGACGCCTGCGGCAATGTGGGCGACACGGTCTCCTGCGTACAATTGATCACGGCAGCGGATGAGACGGCACCGGTCTTCGGTGACTTCCCACCCTATGAGCCCGTTTCCTGTGAGGACCTCACCGACCCGCTCGATCCGAGCCAGTCGCCCCTCGAGGTTTCCGACAATTGCGACGGCGATTTGACCATCAGCATCGAAGCATGGCCCTTGAGCGGTTCCTGCCCGGGCAGCTGGATGCGGATCTGGACCGCCACGGACGACTGTGGAAACGTCAGCATGGCCGAGCAGTACATCGCCCTCTACGACGAGACGGCACCGATGATCACCTGCCCGCCGGACACCATTGTCATGCTCGACCAGGACATCGCGGACGACACCACGACCACTGCCCTCGGCATGGCCATGGCCTCAGACAACTGCAGCGGTTGGTCCGATATCGAAATCACCTACACCGACGGCGACTTTGTCGTGGATTGCGAGGGCGATGATGACCAGCCTGAAGGCACGATGTCCTTCATCCGGACGTTCACCGCATCCGATTTCTGCGACAACCAGTCCAGCTGTGAGCAGCACATCACGCTCATCGACTCCCTCGGACCGGTCGTGTTCGTGGATGACATCACCGTTTCCTGCCTCGATTATGCCGCCGATGAGACGTTCGGTGCCTTCGGCGCGACGGACAACTTCGATACCGATGTGGCCTACACCTGGGAGGAGGACAGCGTATACGCGCAGCTCTGCACCGGCAGCTTCAGCGTGGACCGCACCTGGACCTTCGTGGACGACTGTGGCAACGCCAGCAGCGTTCAGCAGACCATTACCGTCGTGGACGAGACCGCGCCCATCCTGGTCGCCGGTGAGCCCACGCTCACAATGTCCTGTGAGGAGTATGGCGATGAGGTGATCGAAGAGAACATCTACATCGAAGTGCTCGACGAGTGTGGCAGCGAGGTCACCGTGACCTTCTTCGACACCCCGTTCAGCGGAGGTTGCGTGCAGCCCGTCGGCATGTACATGCGCACCTACACGTTCGAGGACGACTGCGGAAACGCCAACATGTTCGAGCAGTTCATCCAGCTGTACGATGAGACGCCGCCCACGGTGGAGATGACCTGTCCCGCCGATACGCTGGTCACGGCCGCTGCCGACTGTGGAGCGGACCTCTCCACGGAGGCCCTCGGACTGCCGGCCATCCTCGCCGAAGACAACTGTGGCGGCACCCCGCCGTCCGTCGACCTCACCTGGGTCGACCACGATACGACGACGACCTGCACGGGTACTTTCACGTTCACGCGCACCTTCACGGCCACTGCGACGGACAACTGCGGCAACGAGACCACGGTTTCTTGCGACCAGTCCATCGCGCAGGAAGACGTGACGGCTCCGGTGTTCGTCGACCCGCTCCCCGAGGATGTCACGGTCCCCTGCTTCGACATCCCCGCCGTGGCCGAACCGTTGGCTGTGGACGGGTGTGATCCCGCTCCTGAAGTCGCCTTCGTCGAGGAAATCCTTGGCGACGATGATTGCCCGGGAACGCAGACCATCGTTCGGACCTGGACCGCCACGGATGCCTGCGGCAACGCCAGCAGCCATGTGCAGACCATCACGTTGACCGACGAATTCGCCCCGACATGGGACGGCACCGTACCGGCCGACACGACGGTCTCCTGCGAGTCCGTGCCGGAAGCCGCCGTATTGGTCGCCACGGACAACTGTGACGACAACCTCGAGGTGGTCTTCGCTGAGGCCAGCGTACCCGGTGACTGTGCCCAGGGCATGACGATCACCCGCACGTGGAGCGTCAGTGACTGTGCCGGAAACCAGTTGGCCCACGTCCAAACCCTCACGGTGGTGGACGTAACGGCCCCTGTCATTGACGGCCCGCTCGAGCTTGACATCCCCTGCACAGACTGGGGTATGGACACGCTGTACGCCACGGTGTCCGACAACTGTGACAGCGCCGTGGAACTCGAGCTGCTCTCCGATGAGGAATTCAGCGGGTCCTGCGCCGGAAGCTACCTCCGCACATACGTGGCCACGGATCAATGCGGCAACAGTGACACCCTCGTGCAGGCCATCAACCTGATCGATACGGAAGCGCCTGAGTTCACCTTCGTCCCACAGGACACCACGATGTCCTGTGACAACGATTACACGGTGGGCAGCCTGGGTGCAGCCGAGGCCATCGACAACTGTGACCCGGAGGTGGAAATCGGCTATTCGGACGCCATTACCCTCATCGACGATTGCCCCGGAACGGCAGAAGTGGTCCGCACCTGGACCGCAATCGACGAATGCGGAAACAACAAGACGGTCGAACAGTTGATCACGCTCATCGACGAAACGGCTCCCGCCTTCAATGAGGCTTTGCCCGGGGACCTCATCGCTTCCTGCGATGACGTGCCCACCGCCGAGACGCTGACCGCCACGGACAATTGCGACCCGGATCTGTTGGTCACCATGACCGAGACCCTGGAGGACGACAACCTCTGTCCGAACGACTACACCCTGACGCGCACATGGACCGTGGAGGACTGCGCCGGCAACGGCACCAGCCACACGCAGATCATCACTGTGGTCGACACCACGGCTCCCGTCTTCGTGGGAGGTCCTGCCGATGAGACGGTCGATTGTGATGCCGTGCCGGTGCCCGCCGGGTTGATGGCGCTTCAAGCCGATGACAATTGTGATGCGGCCCTGAGCTACTCGTACCTCGGTGAATCCTCCGAGGATGGGGATTGCGACAACAGCTACACGCTGTTCCGCACCTGGCAAGCCCAGGATTGCTCCGGCAATGCCTCGACCTGGACGCAGACCATCACGGTTGTGGACGAGACAGCGCCCGAATTGGAGCTGACCTTCGCGGACGGCACCGCTGCACAGGACGTGACCGTTTCCTGTCTGTCCGATGTGCCGGCCATCGAAGCCACCAGCACGGATGCGTGTGACGATTCGCCCTTCTTGCAGACGACCGTCGACACGACGAACCAGGATGTCTGTGGCAACGCCACCTTGACCTACATGTACATGACCGCGGATGACTGCGGCAACATGAGTCAGGCGACCATCACGATTACCGTGCTGGACGAGGAAGCTCCTGAATTCCTGGACGTATGCGGCATTGCCGACGGTTCCACGGTCGATGTCTGTGCCGATGACTACACCGGTGACAGCCTGACACCGGAAACGGAGGCCTGCGATGTGTCGGCTGCCGACAATTGCGAGGGCGAGGTCACCCTTGACCTGACCGCCACCGCCATTGGTCCCTATGCCCCGAACGACAGCGTTTCGCAGTACTGTGTCACGGTCACCCCCGAAGCCTTCAGCGACGAGGAGACCTGCAACGGATACGCCGTGCACGCCATGCGCCTCTTCAACTTCGCCGGCGGGGAATTCTATTCCATCGAAGGGGAGGGTATCGTGAGCCAATTGCCCAATGGCGACTGGCTGATCGAGAAGACGGTCGTGGACAACAACAACCCCGATGCCGGTTGGAACGTCTCGTTCACCCTGACCGATGGTATGGATTACGACACCTGGTCCGACCAAGACTTCCCCACGAGCTACAAGCTCGACTGCGAAGACCTGCTCGACGACCACGAAAACTGGATGTACTGGTTCCTCTCCGAGGGCAGCATGACGGGCTGGGGTGACTACACCGGCAGCTACCTGACGTGCACGCACCAGCCGGCCAATGAGTTCTACCGTTTCCAGGTGGGCTTGGGTGCCAACAACATGAACGAGCACTACGGCTACAGCGGCTGGTTCACTTACTCCGGCACGTTCGACAGCACGCCGGTCATGGGGTCTGGTGACTTCTTCGGCGACCTCGATTGCACGCTGCCCTATCAGATCGAGTATGACTACACCGCCACGGATTGCAGCGGCAATCAGGCCGAGTACAGCTACACGGTCAACGTGACGGGAACGGTCTGTGACGAGGTCGGCTCCGGCCTGGTCGGTACGGGAGGAAGCGCCAATTCAGGTGACTTCACGCCGGCTCTGTCCAGCATGGAGAACCGCGGGCCCATCCAGGTTTCCAACATCGCGCCGAACCCCACGCAGGACTTCGCCCAGTTCGGGTTCAACGTCCTGCAGCCGATGAGGATCGATGTGAGCCTCTTCGACGCGGCCGGCATGTTGGTCACCCCGCTATACAGCGGTCATGTAGAGAAGGATCAGACCTACACCCTCGACATCAACGCCGCCCAATTGGAGAGCGGGGTCTACCAGGTGCGGATCTCCTCCAACGAATTCAGCATCGTGAAGCAATTCATGGTGACGGAATAAGGCATTCGCGGGAGGCAAAACACAAATCAATGGGTTTCGGCCATCCGGCAGAACCCCCTTCCAAGGTGAATCCGGACACCGCTCCCCCGGGGGCGGTGTCCTTTTTCCCGAGAACAAAAAACGGTCGTGCTACTTTTCTCTTCATGAACATGTCATTTACCAGATTGATCACCTTGTTCCTGATGCTCTTCATTTCGATTGGCATCAGCCCCCACGGATTGAAGGCCCAGTGGCCCTACAATCCCAATGCGGATGGTGACTCCCTCATCGGAACCGGGGATGTCCTGCAGCTTCTGACCCTCTTCGGCCTGCCGTGGGACGACCAGGGCGTGTTGGGCATCGAGAGTGGTGGAACGGGTGCGACCTCGGCCGACTCCGCCCGCATCGCCCTCGGTTTGAGCTATCTGTCTGATTCCACCACCACCCTCGGCATCAACACCTTTGTCTGGACTTGGGCCGAAGGGCGGATGCGGATTACCCAACAGATGGCCCAGGGTCGGGACGTGGTCGCCACGGGTTCCTATGCCTCGGCCCTCGGAGACGGTTGTGAGGCGGCGGGCAATTACAGCCATGCCGTCAACCGCAACTCGACTGCCAGCGGAACTTGTTCCAGCGCGATTGGAGAGGGCACCGATGCCAGTGGCACGGCCGCCCATGCGCAGGGCATGTTCACGGACGCCACCGGAACCACCGCCCATGCAGAGGGCTACAACACGAAGGCACTGGCGAACTACGCGCACAGTGAAGGCTACGGATGCCAGGCCGCGAATACCGCCGCCCATGCGGAAGGGTACAATACAGCCGCCACGGGCTTCTTCAGCCACAGCGCCAACCGGAACACCGTGGCCAGTGCCACCTGTGCCCATGCTGTAGGCGAGGGTACCGAGGCCTCTGCCGATGCCGCGCACAGTGAAGGTTACTACACCGTCGCTTCCGGGTTCGCAGGGCATGCCGAAGGGTACGAGACGCTCGCCAGTGCCTACGCATCGAGTGCAGGAGGCTACTACACCGTGGCCGACCAACCCTACCAGACAGCGGTGGGCAAGTACAATGCTCCCGAGCAGGTCGGCGTGCTGTTTGCCGTGGGCAATGGCACCAGTGTGGATGACCGGTCCGACGCCTTCACCGTGGACGACATGGGCAACGCCGTCATCGCCGGAAGCCTGCAGGTGGCCGACATTCACCTTCAGGACACCCTTGCAAATCTGAACAGCCGAATCACGGCGTTGGAGGCCATCATAGAGAGCCTGATGGAGGCCGTCGGACCCCTTGATGCAGATTGAGTCACTTCCTTGGCCCCTGATTTGTGGTCGAGATGATGTCTTTTCTTAATTTCGCCGCTCATTCTTCGCGGAATGCCCCATGGTGTAATGGCAGCACACCGGTTTTTGGTACCGTTTGTCTAGGTTCGAGTCCTAGTGGGGCAACCATGAAGTGCAAGGCGAAAGTCAATGCAACCGCACGAAGACCGGCACCCAGGTGACCGGTCTTTTTCTTTTCGTCCCCACCTTGTGGCACTCAACGCAGCCCATGGAACAGGACATCCTCAATCTGATCGACGGCCAGTTGGTCCCTGCTGCCGGGGGCGGATGGTTGGACAATGTCGAGCCCGCAACCGGCGAGGTGTACAGCCGCATCCCGCGCTCGGGACAGGAAGATGTGGACGCTGCGGTCAAGGCCGCCCGGGCCGCATTTCCCCATTGGCGCGCTTGGAGCCCTGCCGACCGGCGGGCCGTGCTGATGCGCCTTGCCGACAAGGTGGCGGAAAACGCTGAAGCGTTGGTCCAGGCAGAGTCCAAGGACAATGGAAAGCCGGTCTCCGTGGCTGCCGTCGCCGACATTCCCCGGGCCGAACTCAACCTGCGCTTCTATGCCTCGGCCGCGGAACAGTTCTCGAGCGAGAGCCACACCATGGGCGATGGAACCGTCAATTACACCCTGCGCAAACCACTCGGTGTCGTGGGGTGCATCAGCCCTTGGAACCTCCCGCTCTACCTCTTCACATGGAAAATCGCCCCGGCGCTGGCGAGCGGCAATTGCGTCGTGGCCAAGCCGAGCGAAGTGACCCCCATGACGGCATACATGCTGGGGACGTGGGCCAAGGAAGCCGGATTGCCCGATGGCGTGCTCAACATCCTGCATGGTCTGGGGCCCGAGGTCGGTCAGGCGATGGTGGACCACCACTACATCCGGGCCATCTCCTTCACCGGTGGAACCGCGACGGGAGCGGCCATTTCCGCCGCCGCCGCACCGAAATTCAAGAAGCTGTCCCTCGAACTCGGGGGGAAGAACGCCACCGTGGTCTTCGAGGATGCTGATTTCGACGCCGCTGTGTCCACGGCCGTCCGCGCCGCATTTTCCAACCAGGGGCAGATCTGCCTTTGCGGGTCACGCATCCTCATTCAGGAGGGCATCTATGACCGCTTCCGCGACGCCATGGTGGCCAAGGTCTCCAAAATCCGCATCGGCGACCCCATGGACCCGGCAACCAAAATGGGTGCCGTGGTGTCCCGCGCGCACCGTGACAAGGTCATTGCCGCCATCGACACGGCCCGGGGAGAAGGCGGGCGCATCCTCTGCGGGGGCGGCCGTCATCAACCCGCTGAGCCCCGACTGCGGGGCGGATTCTTCGTTCAGCCGACCCTCATCGAAGGCCTGGACCACCAATGCACGACCAACCGGGAGGAGATCTTCGGGCCCGTGGCCACGCTTCAGCCATTCAAGGATGAGCAGGAGGCGCTTGGCCTGACCAACGCCACCAAATACGGCCTGTCCGCATCGGTCTGGACCCGCGACCTGCAGCGGGCCCACCGCTTTGCCGCAGGCATCGATACGGGGATGGTCTGGGTCAATTGCTGGTTGGTGCGCGACCTGCGGACGCCTTTCGGCGGTACGCGCCATTCCGGCGTCGGCCGCGAAGGGGGGTACCACTCCATGCAGTTCTTCACCGAACCACAGAACGTCTGCATCCAACTCTGAAGGCTTCTCGACGCAATCCACATCGGGTTGTTCTGTAAGCACAGGAAAGGGGGGCTGCCAAGCCGCTGGGCTTGGGAACTTGGGGTCATGATTCCCCGCCCCTCCTTTCTGCCCCTCCTTTTGATCGCATTGTTCATGGGTGGCTGTGTCCCCATGAGTCAATTCACCGAGGTCCGGGACGACCGGGATGGCCTGGACCGCGATGTCGCCACCTTGACCGAACAGGTCCAGGCCCTCCGTCTTGCCGTATCCGAGAAAGACGGCCTTGCCAGGGAGGATGCGCGCCGACTCGATGCCCTGCGCGCGGATACCGCCGACCGGGGAAGCCGACTCCGCACATGCGAAATGCGCAATGGAGAACTGGAGAAGCTGAACGACCTGCTCACGGCAGAGCTCGACCAGAACCGGTCTGCCAGCGGGGCTGAACAGTCCGCCCTGCTCGAGGAACTGCAGCGCATCCGTGCCGACCTGCAGTTCCAGCAGGACAGCCTGCTCGCCCTGGACCGCGACCTGCGGGCCCGTGAAGCCAAGGTTGCGGAATTGAGCCGCATGCTCGAAGCCCAGCGGGCGGCGGGTGCGGCGTTGAAGGAACGATTGTCCAATGCCCTGTTTGCCTTCCGGAACAAGGGGCTCGAAGTCGAAGAACGCGACGGAAAAGTCTATGTCCGACTGGCCTCCAAACTGCTCTTCGCATCCGGCAGCACGGCCATCGACCCCGAGGGCCGCAGGGCGCTATCCGATCTGGCGCAGGCCATCCAAGACGAAGAGGGCTTCGAGGTGGTGGTTGAAGGGCACACGGACGACGTGGCCTTCAGCTCATCCACATCGCCAAGGAACAACTGGGAATTGAGCGTCTTGAGGGCCACCGCGGTGGTGGAGGTCCTCACCGCGTCGAGCAGCCTCCAGCCCGAAGTGCTCACCGCGGCTGGACGGAGCGAATATCACCCGAGGGATCCCCAGGACCGGAATCGGAACCGCAGGATCGAGGTTGTGCTGAGCCCGAAGCTGGGCGGACTCTACGATTTGCTGGAAGAATAAGACCCGCCGCGGCGGCGCGTCAATCGATGGGGAGCAGGAAGGTGCCCTGGGTGATTGAAATTCCCCCCGTGCCATCACTCCCGATCAGACTGCCCCCAAAGGTGCCGACCACGATGCCGCCGCTCTCCGGAATGATGTAGAGGATCTCGACGGTGAAGTTGGCTCCGGGAAGGGCTGAGGTATACTGGCCCCCGGGCCCGTTGTAAGTGCAGACACCCGTGGGCGCACTGGACTCATTGAGGGAAATCTGTGCGCCATCCACCCAGCCGACGAAGGGTTCAGGCAATGTCATTGCGATGGCATCGGTCGTCACGGACGCTCCCCCGATCGTCAGGGTGCCTCCGGCCAAGGTGCACGTGGTCTCGAAGTCCGCGATGATGTCCGTGCCATTGGCCTTCCAGGTCATGTTGCCATCGCAGGGAGGACAGATGGTGCCGCCACAGTCGATGTAGAGTTCGTCACCATCGAGCAGCCCATTGGTACAATCGCCATCCGTTGCACAGGGCTCGCAGTCCGGTCCACCGCAATCGATGCCGAGCTCCTCCCCATTGAGCAGTCCATCCTCGCAGCTGGGGCAGACTTCGCAATCCGGTCCGCCACAATCGACATCGATTTCGTTTCCATTGAGCAGGCCATCCCCGCAGAGTTCTCCGCAGTCAATCCCGGTGTCTCCCCCGCAATCGATGCCCGTCTCGCCCGGATCCAGCTGGCCATTGAAGTTCACATCGCAGGGAGCGCATTCACCCCCGCAATCCACCCACTGCTCGCCGAGGACCTGGTCCCAGACGCCATTCTCGCAGGGGTCACAGGGTTGGCAAATAGGACCGCCACAATCCACGAGTTCCTCGCCATTGTTGAGGATGCCATCAAAGCAATTGGGGCCGATGAGGTTGTCGTCATTCAGGCATGATGAACCGAACAACATTGCGGCGATTGCCACTGCGACAAGAGAAACGGTAGGGAGGCGGAACGATGTCATCGTTGTATCTTTCAAGCTGCGCAAATTAAGGGAGTAAGGACCGATTCAGCGCGGTATTCCATTCGATCCGTGACCATTCCCCTGCGCAAGTGCCTTCCGGAAATGACCCGTCAACCCCACATACCGCCTGCCGATTGGTCGCCCCGAGCAGCAAGAGAGGCGCTCCCAAGTGACAACGGATCTCCAGAAGGAGTGGTTGCACAGCTGCTTGGATTGCGCGGAATTGATCCGGATCGGGTGGACGATTTCTTCCAACCCTCCCTCGACCAACTTCACGATCCCTTCGCCATGCGGGACATGGACCGTGTCGTGGACCGGCTGATGCATGCCCAGCGCGAAGGTGAGCGGATCATGGCCTACGGCGACTACGATGTCGATGGCGCCACCTCGGTTTCCCTCATTCTGGATTTCCTGCGGAACAATGGGTTCGATGTCATCCCGTACATCCCCGACCGATACAGCGAGGGTTATGGCCTCTCCTCACAAGGCGTGCGCACCGCTTCGGAAGTCGGGTGCGGCATCATCATCACCCTTGACTGCGGCATCAGGGCCACGGAACGCGTGGAAGAAGCGCGCACCCTGGGCGTCGATGTCATCATATGCGACCACCACCTGCCCGGTGAGGTCCTCCCGAATGCTTTCGCCATCCTCAACCCCAAGCATCCAGACTGCACCTATCCGTTCAAGGAGCTGAGCGGTTGTGGTGTGGCATTCAAACTGACCCAGGCCCTGACAGAGCGCATCGGGCTTTCTCCCATGAGCGCCTACGATGGATTGGACCTGGTGGCCCTCAGCATTGCATCAGACCTGGTTGAATTGACGGGCGAAAACCGCATCCTGCTCCACCATGGGCTGCGCGCCATTTCGCGCAACGCCCGCCCCGGCATCCGGGCCCTGCTCCAAGTGGTGCGGTGCTCTCCCGAATATCTGACCGTCCGGGACATCATCTCCAGGATCAGCCCCCGCATCAATGCTGCAGGGCGCATGTCGCGGGCCACGGAAGCCGTCGACCTGTTGACCGAAAAGGAGGAAAGCCAGGCCAATGAGCTTGCTTCCAACCTCGACCGCCTGAATCAGGTCCGCCGCTCCTATGACGAACAAATCACGAGCGACGCCATACAGCAGCTGGGTGAACGCGAGGAGTTCCAGCACATCAACATCGTGTGGGGAAAGGGCTGGCACCGGGGCGTCATCGGCATCGTGGCGACCCGTCTGATCGAACACCGATACCGTCCGAGCGTCGTCATCAGCGACGACGGCGGCGTGCTGGTCGGGAGCGCCCGGTCCACCCCCGGCTTGGACATCCATGAACTCATCAAAGGGTGCAGTGGTCACCTCGAACAGTTCGGCGGACATGCCATGGCCGCGGGCATTACGGTAAAAAATGGCGAAGCCGAAGCCTTTGCCCGTTCCCTTGACCGTGCAGTGGGCGAGCGCCTTGCCGCCATCAGCAAACGCGAGCCCCGCTATTTCGACATGGAGGTCCACCTCTCGGAATGCTCCCCAGAGCTGTTGCTCAACCTGCGCAGATTCGAACCCTTCGGACCAGGCGCTCCCGCGCCGGTTTTCCTGTCAAGGGACGTCCGGCTCGCCATGCCGCCCAAGCAAGTGGGCAAGGATGGCCGCCACATCCGAGTCGCCCTCAAAGGGGACCGGTTCTCCCCGACCTTGACCGCGGTGGGCTTCGGATTGGGCCACAGGCTCGAAGCCCTGGCTGCAGCCTCCAGCCTGGATGTCGTCTTCAAGGTGGAGACGGAGTGCTATCGGGGGGTCATGCAGCCTCGAATCACCCTGCTCGATTTCTGGACCGAGCGTCATTGATTTCCCGAGAATCAGGACGATTGGACCGTCTGGTCCTCCTCCTTGAGGACGTGAAGAATGGTGCTGCCGAAGTGACCGGCCAACAGGCCTACGCGCTTCGAAACCGCCATCTTCCGCTTGAGCAGGTTCACCTCTTCGGACGCAGGATCTTCCGATGATTCGGGATCCTTTGCCATTTCCTCGAGCCGCCCAACAATGCGTGCGCCTTCTGACCGGGCCTCGTCCAACATGAGGCGGTACAGCGCTCCCTGCAAAGCCTGCATCAACATCTTGTCCTCGGTCTCTGCGGCGATGCCATGTCGGTTGAGCCAATTGTCGCTGAGTGCGAATTCCGAGACCAAGACATCCGCGGTCATGGCCGCTATTTCGGGACCGGCCTGACTCCAGGTCTCCGGACCGGGAATGTGTCCCTCGAGCATGCTTTCCCTGAAGGTCTGGATGACCTGGTCCACGACCGGATGCCGGATGGCCAGACCAATGGTGTCCAATTCGTGCAGGAGAAACTCCGCAAGGGTCACCTCAATGCTGGAGACCTGCTCCTCCTCGGTGGGGGCGCCTTCGGTTGGCCCGCTGCCATCAGGGTCTTCCGGCAGTTCAATGGTGAGCTTCTGCCGGCCGTATTGAAGGAGCAGGCGCAGCAGATCCGCCTCCCTGCCCATACGGCCAACACGACCGAGCAGCCTCGGCTTTCCAATGGGGGCGGCGTCTTCGCGCTGCAGCGAAGGCAGGGGCGCCTTGGCCTCCTTCTCCAAAAGGTGCCGCGCTTGACGCGACAGCTCCGCCATCAGATCCTCGGATGGCATTCCCAGCCTTCCCGCACTCTCCTGGAGGTAAACCGTGCGCTTCAGCTCGTCAGGGACATGGGCGATGCTCTGCACCACGCTCCTCACCAACTCTGTCCGCTTGATCGGGTCGTTCTCCGCCTCTTCGGCCAACAGGTCGATCTTGAACCGGATGAAATCCCGGCTGTTCTCCGCCAGCCATTCCATCAAAGCCTCGCGGCCCAGCCGTTTGGCGAACGTATCCGGGTCTTCTCCTTCAGGAAGCACCGCCACTTTGACGTCGAGCCCTTCGCCGAGGACGATGTCCACACCCCGAATGGCTGCACGCAGCCCTGCAGGGTCGCCGTCAAACAACATGGTCATCCGTTTGCTGAACCGCCTCAACAAGCGCACCTGCTCCACCGTCAATGCCGTTCCCGAACTCGCCACCACGTGCTCGACCCCCGACTGGCGCATGGCCATGACGTCGGTGTAGCCCTCCACCAGGATGGCGCGGTCCTCACGGACGATCGCATTGCGCGCCAGGTGGATTCCATAGAGCGCACGGGATTTGTCGTACAGCGGACTTTCCGGGCTGTTGACGTATTTCGGGATCTTCTTGTCGGTCTTGAGTGTCCTTCCGCCGAACCCGATGAAACGTCCCGTGACGTCCCGGATCGGGAAAATGACACGTCCGCGGTAGAAGTCATACAGCGAGCCGTCCTCGCGTTGCTTGCACAGGCCGCTGGCCAGCAGCCATTTCTCCTTGTACCCCGCTTTCTTCGCCGCCTCTGCCAAGGCGCCCTCCTCGGACCACGGTCGCTCCGGGCAGTATCCAAGGGCAAAGTCCTCCATGATGGCATCCGAAAATCCCCTGCTGCGGAAATAGCCGATGCCCACACTCTTGCCCTCCCCGGTCTCCCGCAATTGCTCCGAAAACCACTTCTGTGCCCAGCTCGACAGATTGGACAGGCTTTCCCGCTCTGTCTGCTCCTCCAGTTCCTCCGGGGTCAGTTGCCGTTCCTCGATCTCAATGCCGTATTTCCGCGCCAACCATCGCAGCGCTTCAGGATAGGAGAGCTTCTCGTGCTCCATCAGAAAGGTCACGGCACTGCCACCTTTGCCCGAACTGAAATCCTTGAAAATGCCCTTTCCGGGCACCACATAGAATGAAGGGGTCTTTTCGTTGGTGAACGGGCTCATCCCCCGCATGCTCGTCCCGCTCTTCCTGAGCTGGACGAAATCGCCGACCACCTCCTCAATGACGGTGGCTTGCAGTATGGCGTCGACGGTATCCTTGGGAATCATGCGAACCGAAAAGGGAAAACCAAGGTAACCCCCGAAAAGGGGTGGCGAAACCCCTTTTCCAATTTCCCCGGCCCCGCCCAGGCGGTCAGTCCGCGATGAGCTTGAAACCCTTTCCGTGCACGTTCAGGATTTCCACCCTGACGTCTTCCTTGAGGTGCTTGCGCAACTTGGCGATGTACACGTCCATGCTCCTGCCGTTGAAATAATTGGCATCGCCCCAAATGGCGTTGAGCGCGAATTCCCGCTCGAGCAGCCCATTCTTGGACTTCGCCAGCAGGAAGAGGAGTTCGTTCTCCTTGGTGGTCAGGCGCTGTGCGTCCGGACCCAACCTCAATTCCTGGCGGTTGTAGTCATAACTGTACAGCCCGATGGTCATCTCGCCCACTTCCTCCGTGGATTCAGGCAGCGCTGCCGAGCGCCGCAATATGGCCTCGATGCGGGCCTCCAATTCATCCATGGAGAACGGCTTCGTCATGTAATCGTCGGCGCCGACCTTGAAGCCCTGCAGGGTGTCCTCCCGCTGGCTCTTGGCCGTCAGGAACAGAATCGGAACGTGACGGTTCAACCCCCGGATCTCCTCCGCCACCTGATACCCATCCTTTACGGGCATCATCACATCGAGGATCACGAAATCGTACGAACCCACGCGGAACTGACGGACGCCATCGGCGCCGTCCTGTGCCCATGTGGTGTTGTAGCCCTTGCGGATGAGAAAATCGCGAAGCAGCTTGCCCAGATTGGGGTCGTCCTCACACAGCAGGATGTCGAGCTGTTGTTTCATGTTGTCTTCTTCTTTTGGGGAAAGACCAGGGTAAATGTGCTGCCCTCACCGACCGTACTGACAACGCGTATTTGCGCATCATGTTGCTGCATGACCGCTTGTACATAGCTCAAACCGAGTCCAAATCCTTTCACGTCGTGCACATTTCCGGTGGGAACACGATACAGCTTATCAAAAACCTTGCCCAAATGTTCGCGGGGTATTCCAATGCCGTTGTCCACAAATGCGATGTGCAGCGATTCCGTGTCATTCCAGGACCTGACGAGCAGCTGTGGGGTTTCTCCCCCGTACTTGATGGCGTTGTCCACGAGGTTGAACACCACATTGGTCAGATGGGTCCGGTCCCCCATGACCACAGGGTCGGTTGCATTGAGCTGTGTGGTCGTCGAGCCGCCCTGTTTCTTGATGTGGATGGCCTGATTGCGCATGACTTCCTTGACCAGGTCGTGGAAATTCAAGGCTTGTCGGTACAGCTCCAATTCGCCTTGGTCCAGCATGGCCGCGCGGAGCACGTTCTCGACGAGCAGACCCAAGCGTTTGTTCTCGGAGCGGATGAGCTGCACGTAATACCGCATGTTCTCCGGGTCCGATGACATTTCCTCGTCGAGCAGGGCCTCTCCCGCCAAGCCGATGGTGGAGATGGGCGTCTTCAGCTCATGGGTCATGTTGTTGATGAGGTCGCTTTTCAGCCGGTTCAGGTGTTCAGCCTTGCGCAGACCGTTGGCGGCGTATACGGTGAATGCGACCAGGACAATCATCAACAGCAGGTTCGCCGTCAGCTCGATCCACATGTCTCCCGCCAGGGCAAAACGCCGCCGCGGGAAATGGACGGTGTACAGCTGCACTTCCTCCAAGGTCCGCGCATCGCCTGCCGGTATGCGGTAGCCCGCATCCTGGAATTGCTCGAGCAGTGCGACATCATCATCCCTGAGAAATATGGGCCGGCCGTATCGGTCAAGCAGGGCCGATCTGAATTCAAAGTCGATGCCCCTGCTTTCGAGCACCTGTTGCATCAAACTGTCGGCGACGATCATGGCCGCCTCCCGCTTCAGCGTTCCATTCGCCCTGACTTCCGCCAGGCTGTCCGCTTGTGGTCCGGAAGCCGGGGCCAATCCTGTGACGGGCGGCGGCGGGAACTCCGCTGTGGAGAGCGCCAAAACGGACTGCACCTCCACGAGGGCCGTGCGGGCCTGTTCGTCGAACAGGTCGCTCCTCGCCTCGATCAGCGCGCGAACCCACCCGAACTGCAGGGCGAGCAACCCCGTGAGCAAGGCACCCATGCCCAGTACGAGTACTGCTGTGCGGCGCTGTCTCATGTGCCAAAATTACAGGGACGTCAGGGGCATTCGGCTCCTAACTATCTTTGCGGCCTTGAATCACGCCATGCAAGACCATCCCATGCGCATAATGGCAGGCTCTGCATCCCAAGAACTTGGGTCCAAGATTGCTATGGCCTATGGCATCCCGATGTGCGAAACCAAGATGACGACATTCCTCGATGGGGAGTTCCGCGTCAGCATCGAGGAGACCGTCAGGGGAAAGGAGGTTGTGATCGTGCAGAGCACTTTCCCGCCATCCGACAACCTCATGGAGTTGTTGATGCTCATCGATGCGGCGAAACGGGCTTCCGCCAAACGCGTCGTCGCCGTGATTCCCTATTTCGGCTTTGCGCGTCAGGACCGGAAGGATGCACCCAGGGTGGCCATAGGAGCCAAGCTCGTGGCGAACATGCTGACCGCGGCAGGCGTGGACCGCTTGATCACCATGGATTTGCATGCAGACCAAATCCAAGGGTTCTTCGAGGTCCCCGTGGACCACATCTATGGTTCAGCCATTTTCCTGCCCTATCTCGAACATCTCGGATCGGAAAACCTGCTGATCGCAACGCCGGATACGGGCGGAACCAAGCGGGCAAACTCCTTTGCGAAATACCTCGGGGTGGACATGGCCATCTGCTACAAGCAGCGGAAAGTCGCCAATGAGGTCGCCAGCATGAGGGTGATCGGTGACGTGAAGGACAAGGATGTCGTGCTCGTGGATGACATCTGCGATACCGGTGGTACACTCACCAAGGCAGCCGACATGATGATGGAGCACGGTGCCCGCAGCGTCCGCGCGGTCTGTACCCATGCTGTGCTTTCCGGTCCCGCTTATGAGCGGATCGAGGAGAGCGCCCTGACCGAACTCGTCGTCACGGACAGCATCCCGCTGAAGGACGACAAACCCACAAACAAGATTACAGTATTGGACTGCTCCGACCTGTTTGCAACGGTGATCCGTTGTCTGGTTCAGAACGAGTCCATCAGTTCGCATTTTCTCATTACCTAATACAACACCATGAAAACTGCATCATTGAGCGGCTCTCCGAGAGAGGGCGTAGGGAAAAAGGATGCGGCCGACTTGCGCGCCAAGGGACTGGTTCCCGGTGTGCTGTACGGCGGCTCCGAGCAGGTTCACTTCCATGTGAACGAGGTCCAGCTGAACAAGCTGATCTTCACCCCTGAGACATACCTGTTGAACTTCGAGGTCGGCGGCACGACCTACGATTGTGTCGTCCAGGATGTCCAATTCCACCCCGTCACGGACCGGATCGTCCACATCGACCTGCTTCAGGTTTTCGCGGACAAGCCCATCCGGGTCAAACTGCCCGTCCGCACGGAAGGCACCAGCGTCGGTGTCCGAAACGGAGGCCGCCTGCACGTCGTGTACCGCCGCCTCCCCGTGGTCGGACTTGCTGCCCAGATTCCGGAGGCCGTCCTGTTGGACATCACCCCCCTCGAAATCGGTGACTCGCTCCGCGTTAGCGATCTTACCGTCGAAGGATGCACGGTGCCCCTGAACGAGTCTGCTGTCGTACTCGGAGTGCGCCGTACCCGTGCTGCCATGTCTGCTGCTGCTGTAGTGGGAGAGGAGGACGGTGAAGGTGCTGAGGAGGGCGGTGAGGAGTAATCCGCCGTCTCGCTCCCCGCAACGATGAAGTTCCTGCTGGTCGGCCTCGGAAATCCCGGGGCCGAGTATGCCCGAACACGACACAACATCGGCTTCATGGCCGTGGATGCCCTTGCCGAGGCGTCCGGAGCCCCCTTTGCCTCCGACCGCCTGGGGGAGGTCGCGCGCTGTCGGCACAAGGGAAGGCAACTGGTCCTCTTGAAGCCCTCCACCTTCATGAACCTCAGTGGCAAGGCCGTGCGCTACTGGATGGACACCGAAAAAGTCGGGGTGGACCGCCTGATGGTGGTAACGGACGACATCAACCTGCCTTTCGGAACGCTGCGCATCCGTGCAAAGGGCAGCGATGGGGGACACAATGGATTGAAGGACATCGAGGCGGTATTGGGTACGTCCCAATACCCGCGCCTGCGTTTCGGAGTGGGAGCGGACTTCGGACCGGGTCGGCAGGTGGACCATGTGCTCGGCCCATTCTTTCAGGAAGAACAACGCGCGCTGGATGAAAGGCTCGGCCGGACGGTGGAGCTGCTGCGCTCCTTTGCTTTCATCGGCCTTCAGCGCACGATGAACACGTTCAACAACACCTGATCGACCCTCTTCAGCGCGGAGATGCGCGTTCAGGAGGGGGCGAACTCGTAAAGTCCGTGTTTCCTGATGTACGCCGAGGCGGCATCCGGCAACAGATAACGGGCGGAATCTCCCTTGGCCAGCGCATTGCGCAGGTAAGTGCTCGAAATACTGATGATCGGTGCGGGACTCATCACGATGCCCTCACCATCAGGAGAGACCGTTCCAACTGAGGGCTCTTCGCCCTCCGTGCGGGCCCTCGGATAAACCAGAAAACCGAAGCCATCGATCAATTCGCGCCAGCGCGCCCATTGCTGAAGTGTGCGCAGGTTGTCTTGACCGATGATGATGCGAAACTCCCAATCCGGGTGCCGCCGGCGCAGAAAATCCATCGTGTGCGCCGTGTAGTTGGGCCTCGGAAGCCCAAACTCCACGTCCACCGCCTTGAGGCGCGGGTTGTCCGCAACGGTCCTGCGCACCATTTCCAAGCGGTCCTCCTCCGGTGCGAGTTCGTCCGCCGGCTTCATCGGATTCTGCGGGGTCACCACGAACCATACCTCGTCCAGTCCATGATGGGTGAGCATGTGCTGACCGATGATGAGGTGTCCCGTGTGGATGGGATTGAAAGAGCCGAAATACAGTCCAACCGTCATTCCGCAGGGGATTCGGCCTTGCCCAGGAACCCATCGGCCCAATGGAACAATTCCGACGTGGCCTTCTCCAAATCTCCATTCACCAATTCCAAGTCAAAACCGGAGGCCAGCTTCATCTCGGCGCCCGCCTTGGACATCCTTCTCTCAATGTCTGCTTCGGAATCCGTTCCCCGGGCCCGCAGTCGCTGCTCCAGTACCTCGAGCGAAGGAGGTCGAACGAATACGGTCAGCACTTGGTCTCCCAAAAGCTCCTTCAGCCTCAGTCCGCCCTCGACATCCACGTCGAACAAGATGTGACGCTGTCTTTTCCAGTGGCGCTCGATCTCGGTTTTGAGCGTGCCATAGTAGCGCCCCGAATAGACTTCCTCCCATTCGAGGAATTCACCCTGCTCGGCGCGGGACAGGAATTCCTCGGTGGAAAAGAAATAATAGTCCGCTCCATTCACCTCTTGGCCCCGCAATGGCCTGTTGGTCGCCGAGATGCTGAAGGCGAGGTCCGCACGATGGCCCATGAGGCGGTGGACCAGGGTCGTCTTGCCCGCACCGGATGGTGCCGAAAAGGCGATGGCCTTCATGATTTGGCTTGTCTGGTTCCCCTGGGACACCGCTTCCTGCTTGGTTGGATTCTCTATCACAATATGTTGAGCACCTGTTCCTTGACTTTCTCGAGTTCGTCCTTCATCTGGACGACGATGCGCTGCATGCCCGCATCCTGACTCTTGCTTCCCAAGGTGTTGATCTCCCGGCCAATTTCCTGGCTGATGAAACCCAACTTCTTGCCCTGGCCCGATTCCGAGTCGAGCATTTCCATGAAATAGTCGCAATTGGCCTTGAGTCGGACCAATTCCTCCGTCACATCGAGCTTCTCGAGGTAGAAGATGAGCTCCTGCTCGAACCGGTTCTCGTCCACCCGGTCCCGCGGGAGATCGGCTTCGATGTGGGCCCTGAGTTTGCTCCTCACCCTCGCGGTCCGTGCCTCCAGCAGCGGTTCGAGTTCTGCGCGGAGCTGGTCGATCCGGCCGACCCGCTGCCTGAAGTCCAGCTCGAGCGTGGCGCCCTCCTGGGTCCGGTAGGCCACCAGCCCGGCACAGGCTTCGTGGACGAGGCCCTGGAGGCCCTTCCATTCGTTCTCGTCGAGCGTATCCCGGGTGGCGCTGACCACATCGGGAAACCGCAGCGCGGATTGAAGCTTCTGGTTTTGGCCGTCGACATTCGAGGGGGGCACCCCGTTGGCCTCGAAAACAACATCGAGTTGGTCCACGTATTGCTGAACCAGCGCAGCATTGACCTCGTGGCGCACATCGGCGGCATCCGATTCGAAGTGAACGAAACAGTCCGTCTTGCCGCGTCCCACAACCTTTCCAACCTCCTTTCTGAATTCCATTTCCTTCTCGCGGAAATGAGAGGGCATGCGCACGGACAGGTCAAGTCCCTTCCCGTTGAGTGACCGGATTTCCACCGTGTACTTGCGCGCTCCGATGTGCGCTTCGGCCTTGCCGTAGCCGGTCATGGACAGGATCATGCCGCAAAATACATCCACGACCCCACCTGACGCTCCCAGAGGTTGGGAAGGTAACTTCGCTTCATGGCCAATCTCGCCACCATCCGGCAGCCCGTGGACCGCGAAATGCGTGAATTCCAAGGGCACTTCAAAGAGGCCATGCGGACTTCCGTCCCCCTCCTTGACCACATCACACGATACATCGTGCGTTCCAAGGGGAAGCAGATGCGGCCCCTGTTGGTCTATCTGAGTGCAGCGGCCAACGGCGGAACCACGGAACGCAGCCATATCGCCGCGACCCTGATTGAACTGCTCCATACCGCCACCCTCGTGCACGACGATGTGGTCGATGCGGCAGATACCCGGCGCGGATTCCTCTCCATCAACGCCCTCTGGAAGTCCAAGGTGGCGGTCCTGGTCGGAGATTACCTGCTCTCAAGGGGGTTGCTCATCTCGATGGAACACGAGGGCATCGACCTCCTCCGCATCACCTCCAAGGCTGTCGAAGCCATGAGTGAGGGCGAACTTCTCCAAATCGAGAAGGCAAGGCGACTCGACATCACGGAATCCGTGTATTTCGACATCATCCGCCGCAAGACGGCCTCCCTCATCGCCGCGTGCTGCGCCGCGGGAACGGCCAGCGCGGGTGGCAACGCGGAACAAGTGGAACACATGCGCCGGTTCGGAGAGGAAATGGGCATCGCCTTTCAGATCAAGGACGACCTGCTCGATTTCTCGCCTTCATCCTCCACCGGCAAGCCAACCGGGGGTGACATCAAGGAGCGGAAGATGACCCTGCCTTTGATCCACACCCTGCAATCCATGGGCTCCATGGAGAGGAGGAAGACCGTGCGCGGCATCAAGAAAAGCAAGGAAGACCCCGCCCTTGCCCAAGCCCTCATGGAACGCATCTTGGCAGGTCCCGGCATGGCTTACGCGGAGCAAAGGATGCAGGAACACCGCGACCGTGCGCTGGCGTTGCTCGAGGCCTTGCCCGCGGGAGACGCCAGGACCGCACTCGCCAACCTCGTCGACTTTACGATTTCCCGCAAGAAATGAAGCCTTACCTCACCTTGCTTACCGCGGCCTGCCTGCTCAGCGCCTGCCATTTTGAAGGCAGGGAACGCGTAGTCGACACCTGGGACGAGCAGGGGACACCCAAGGAGGTCCGCTCCACAGATGTCGAAACTGGGGGGGAAGATGTCCAGCAATACCACAAGAACGGGCGCATCCATACCCGCGGAAAGCTGGTGGAGGGCCTGCGGCAGGGAACCTGGAACACCTACCGAGAGGACGGGCTTCCATGGAGTCAGGTCACCTATGCTGACGGAATCAAACAAGGCCTCTTCCGCACCTGGCATCCCGGTGGGACTCCGCACATCGAAGGCCAACACGAAAAGGACCAGCCGAGCGGAGTGTGGCGGTTCTATGCAACGGATGGCTCCCTGGTCGAAACCTTGGATTACGACGCGGCGAATTGAACACCGCGGCGGTGGGATGATTTGTCCTGGCGCAAAACATGAACTGGTCGATGCCGTTGTTTTGTAGCATGCTTCCCCGTTCTGCATTTCCCGGATTTTTGGCCCTGGTGGCCTGGATGATGATGGCCTTGCCTTGCCTCGCCGGAGGTGAGGAGGACCAGCGGAATTACATCAACAAATGGAAGGACGAGGCCATCCGGCAAATGGCCATGCACCGCATTCCCGCCAGCATCACCCTGGCACAGGGGCTGCTCGAGAGCGGGTCGGGGAAAAGTGAACTCAGTGCCCGATCCAACAACCACTTCGGCATCAAGTGCCACCAAGATTGGGAGGGGGGCAGGACCTACCATGATGACGATGAGAAAGGCGAGTGCTTCAGGGTATATCCCGACCCTCGGGAGAGCTTCGAGGACCACAGCCTCTTCCTGAAACGCACACGGTATGCCCCGCTGTTCGAACTGGATATCGATGACTACAAAGGGTGGGCCAAGGGGCTGAAACGCTGCGGATATGCGACCAGCCCAACCTATGCCAAGGCCCTCATCGAGCTGATCGAACGCCATGGCCTCAACGCCTACGATGAGGAAGGGTTGGTCTGGATCCGAAAAGGGTCGGTGCCCACCCCCTCCGACATGGACACCGCCGAAGCCGGCGGTTCCGGCCGGGGCGCGAACGATCCGTCCACATCCGATGGGGCCCGGACCATCAACATGGGCAACGCCCGGAACAGTGGAATCACCGAGAACGATGTGGCCTGGGTCATCCTGAACGGAGGGGAAACACTGGGGGAATTGGCCCGGCAGCTGGACCTGGCGGTCTGGCAATTGCGGAAATACAATGACCTCGAAGGCGCGGAGGCGGACACCCGTTTTGATGGTGACCGCCGGCTGTATACCCAGCCGAAAAGGCGCAGGGGAACCCGCCATTGGCACGTGGCCAAGGCCGGCGAGACGCTCAGGGACATCAGTGATGCAGAAGCGGTCAAACTGAAGGTGTTGACCCAGCGCGTCCAGGTGGGGCCGGACGCGCCTCTCCGCGAAGGGCAGCGCATTCCTTTGCGGTTTGCCACAAAGGAGGACGGGTCGCTTCCGTGGTTCGCTTGGGGCGGTGGCGGACGTTGAGCCCCATTGGCGCTAAATTGCAGTCATGCCCTTCTACCAGACCCGCGGGCAGGTTCCGCACAAGCGCCACACGCAGTTCCCCAAGGCGGACGGCACATTGCACCACGAGCAACTGTTCGGCACCATCGGGTTCGTGGGCATGAGCTCGCTGCTCTACCACCTGTATCCGCCGACCATGGTCCAATCCGTGGAGCCTCCCGTCGATGTGAGGCCGGTGGAGGGGGTGCGGGAAAACCTCACTTCCCGAAGGGTTCCCGGATTCTCGGCACCCTCGTCCGGGCCTGCGCTGTCCGCGCGCGTTCCGCTGATGTTCAACGCAGACTGCACGATTTCCGTGGCCCGGCCGACGGAAGCCGACCCTGAGGACAGGTTCTACAAGAATGCCGACTCCGATGAGGTCGTCTTCATCCACGATGGTGAAGGGGTGCTCGAGACGATGTTCGGCACACTGGCCTACGTTCCGGGAGACTACCTCGTCATTCCGCGGGGCGTCATCCACCGTTGGGCACCAACCTCAGGATCGGATCAACGCTGGCTGGTCGTCGAAAGCGCCCACCCCATCGTGACCCCGAAGCGGTACCGCAACCATTTCGGGCAACTGCTCGAGCACAGCCCTTACTGCGAGCGGGACTTCAGGGTTCCCGAGCACACACCGGCGGTGGACCGCCAGGGCTCCTTCCCCATCGACGTGCGGAAGGAGGGCATGATCCACACCGCCACCTACGCCCGTCACCCCTTTGATGTGGTCGGCTGGGATGGATACCATTTTCCCTACGCCTTTTCCATCCACGACTTCGAGCCCATTACCGGCCGGGTCCATCAGCCACCCCCGGTGCACCAGACGTTCGAGACGGACGCCTTTGTCATCTGCAGTTTCTGTCCCCGGCTGTACGACTATCATCCGAAGTCCATTCCCGCCCCCTACAACCACAGCAACATCGACTCCGATGAGGTGCTGTACTACGTCGAGGGCAATTTCATGAGCCGCAAGGGCATTTCCCGCGGCGACCTCACCCTGCACCCCGGCGGAATCCCGCATGGACCGCATCCGGGCACCTATGAAGGCTCCATCGGCAAGACCGGCACTGCCGAGTTGGCCGTCATGGTGGATACCTTCCGTCCTCTTCGCCTCACCCAGCAGGCCCTCGACATCGAGGATGGTGGATACCACCAGAGCTGGCTGGGCTACGCCCCCACGAAAATCGACTGACCCTTGCAATGACCATGGATCGAACGACCCCACAACCCGAAATTGTCGTCCCCGAAGCTGAGGACTTCCTCCCGCTCCTCGGCACCGACCACGTCGAACTCATCGTGGGCAACGCCAAGCAGAGCGCCTACTACTACATGAACGCGTGGGGCTATCAGCCATTGGCCTTCAAAGGCTTGGAAACTGGGAGCTCCGACAGCGTCAGTTACGTTCTGCGCCAGGACAAGATCACCCTGGTCCTCACCACACCCCTGGTGTCGGATGGGCCCCTCAACGACCACCTGAACCGCCATGGCGACGGTGTCAAGGCGGTGGCCCTCTGGGTGGATGACGCGGAGAAGAGCTGGAAGGAAACGACGTCCCGCGGCGCCGTCAGCGCCTTCCCCCCCGAAACACGGGAAGATGCGGACGGCAAGGTGGTGCTCAGCGCCATTGAAACCTATGGCGACACCATCCACGTCTTTGTGGAGCGCAAGGCTTACAACGGTCTGTTCCTGCCGGGATACCAGCCCTGGAATCCGTCGGGCGGGTCGCCTGCGCTGGGCCTCAAGTTCATCGACCATATGGTGGGCAATGTCGGTTGGGGCGAAATGAACACCTGGTGCGAATTCTACGCCAAGGTCATGGGCTTTGCCCAGCTCATCTCGTTCGACGACAAGGACATCTCCACCGACTACACGGCCCTGATGTCCAAGGTGATGAGCAATGGAAACGGGCGCATCAAGTTCCCGATCAATGAACCCGCGGAGGGCCGCAAGAAATCCCAGATCGAAGAGTACATCGACTTCTATCAGGGCGCCGGTGTGCAGCACATCGCGGTGGCCACGGACAACATCATCGAAACCGTGACCGAGCTCCAGGGGCGTGGCATCGAATTCCTTCAGGTTCCCGGGACCTATTACGACACCGTCCTCGACAGGGTGGGCGAGATCGATGAAGACCTCGAGCCCCTGCGCGACCTCGGCATTCTGATTGACCGGGACGACGAAGGGTACCTCCTTCAAATCTTCACGAAACCCGTGGTGGACCGGCCCACGATGTTCTTTGAGATCATCCAGAGGAAGGGGGCCCAAAGCTTTGGAAAAGGCAACTTCAAGGCCCTTTTCGAGGCCATCGAACGCGAGCAGGCCCTGCGTGGCACCCTCTGATTCTCCGAATGCCGTCCTGACGTGGTCAGGATTGTCGGTTTCGTTCGGAGACCGAAGCATCCTGCGTGACATCAACCTCAGCGTATCGCGGGGCGAGACCTTGGCGCTCGTGGGCGAAAGCGGCTCCGGAAAAACCATGTGCTGTTTGGCCGCCCTGGGCATGCTGCCTGAAGGGGGGGCGGTCATGTCCGGAAGGATCACGGGGCCAGGTGGTCCCTGGGTCGATGCGCACGGCGGGGCAACCGTCAGAATTCCCCGAGGTGAGCAGGTGACCTTGATTTTCCAGGAACCCATGACGAGTCTGGATCCGACCATGCGCTGCGGACAGCAGGTTGCCGAGGTCATCCTGCGCCATGGATCGAGGGACAAGGAGGCGGCCAAGCAACGGGTCCTGGGCCTCTTCGAGGAGGTGCAGCTTCCCGATCCTGAGCGCGCCTGGTCCGCCTATCCCCATAGCCTCTCCGGAGGCCAGAAACAACGGGTCCTCATCGCCATGGCATTGGCCAACGATCCCGAAGTGATCCTCGCCGACGAGCCCACCACTGCGCTGGACAGCACCCTCAGGGCCGAGTTGCTCGACCTCTTGGCGGACATTCAACGGGAGCGCGGACTCGCCATGGTCATGGTCACCCACGACATGGACGTCGTGGAAAGATCGGCGGACCGGGTGGCCGTGCTCCACCAAGGTGTCGTGGTCGAGCAGGGATCAACCGACGAAGTCTTGAAGTCACCCCGCCACCCCTACACCCAGGGACTCCTGGCATGCCGTATTCCCACAAAAGGCAGGCCCACACCACTGCCCATACTGTCGGACTTCCTCGACCGCGGCAGCCAGGGAACCCGCCATGTGACCGAAATGCAGGCCGCGCCAAGAACGGCCCCCACCCTCCTCGAAGTGGTGGGTGCATGGAAAACCTATCCGGGCAGCGCAACGCCGGCCATTGCCGATGTGGACCTGCGCATTCCGCAAGGCGGTACGCTCGGCATCGTCGGGGGCAGTGGTTGCGGAAAGACGACCTTGGCACGTGCCATCCTCGGTCTGCACCGATTGGACCGCGGCAGGATCTTGCTCGATGGAAAGCCTGTAGAAGCCCTGTCCGCTGCGCACATCGGACACATCCGATCGAATGTGGGACTCGTCTTCCAGGACCCCAGGGCTGCGCTCAATCCGACACGGCGCATTGGAACCGCGCTGAGGGAGGTCCTGGTGCGTTGGGGGCATGACAGCGACTCAGCGCATCAGCGCGCTCGCGAGCTCATGGAGGCAGTGGGCCTCGAAGAAGATGCCCTTGAACGGAAACCGGACGCCTTTTCGGGAGGACAACGTCAGCGCATCGTCATCGCACGTGCCTTGGCCGCTGACCCCCAATTGCTTATTTGTGACGAAGCCGTTGCCGCATTGGACGTCAGCGTTCAGGCCCAGGTATTGAACTTGCTGGTCCAGCTCCGGGATGAAAGAAACCTGGCCCTGCTCTTCATCAGCCATGACCTCGGCGTCGTGCGCTACCTCTGCGACCAGACCATCGTCATGGATCGGGGGCGGGTGGTGGAAGCCGGCCCCTCGGACAGAATATGGGCCTCCCCGGGTCACGAAGTGACCCAAAGACTGCAGGCCGCCGGAGGTGGTGCGATTGCCTAATTTCGAGCCATGTCCGAAACCCCACTCGTCACCGAGGTCCTTCATGGCCATGTCGCCTGTTGGACGCTCAACCGGCCTCAGCAGCTCAACGCCTTGAATGGCGCGCTCATCGAGGCCTTGGGAGCCAAGGTTGAAGAGGTCCAGCACCGGGATGAAGTGCGCTGTGTGGTCCTGACCGGGTCGGGTGAAAAGGCGTTTGTCGCCGGAGCCGACATCAAGGAATTCGCGGATTATGATTCCGTGGCGGGACGAAAGCTCGCAGAATACGGCCAACGGATCCTCTTCGACGCCATTGCCCTTTCCTCCACGCCCTTCGTTGCGGCCATCGGCGGTTTCGCTTTGGGAGGGGGACTCGAATTGGCCCTGGCCTGCCATGTGCGCATGGCCTCCGACAATGCGCGTCTGGGGTTGCCCGAGGTGACCCTTGGTTTGATTCCCGGATATGGTGGAACCCAGCGTTTGTCGCACATCGTTGGCCGAGGCCGCGCCATGGAGATGATCCTTTCAGCGAGGATGGTCAAAGCGGAGGAGGCCCTGTCCATGGGATTGGTCAGTGCGGTGGTCAGCCGGGAGGAGTTGCTGGACGCCGCATTGAAGATGGGCGGCAAGTTGGCCGCCAACAGTCCCAAGGCGCTGGGTGCCGCGATTCGGGCGGTTCAGGCCAGCGGATCGCCGGAGGGATACGAAGTGGAGATTGACCAGTTCGGGCATTGCTTCGCCAATGAGGATTTCAAGGAAGGAGTCGCCGCCTTCCTCGAGAAGCGTGCACCCGAATTCCCTGGAAAATGAGCGAGACTCCAACCCTCAAAGTGCGCGTAGTGCGCACCGGGGACATGGCCCTTCCTGAATATGCCACGCCCCTGAGCGCCGGGCTCGACCTCCGTGCACGACTCGATGTCCCCATTGTGCTCGAACCCGGAGAACGGCGGCTCGTACCGACCGGGCTGCACATCGAATTGCCCGAAGGCCATGAGGCCCAGGTGCGGCCGCGCAGTGGCCTTGCCTACAAGCACGGCATCACCGTGCTCAATTCCCCCGGGACCATCGACGCGGATTACCGCGGAGAAATCGGGGTGCTGCTCATCCACCACGGACAAGCCGCCTTCACCATTGAACCCGGTGAACGCATCGCCCAACTCGTAGTGGCCCGATACTCCCGGGTGGAGTGGGTCCCCATCGACGACACAGCTGAACTCACCCACTCCGAAAGGGGCGGAGGAGGATTCGGCCATACCGGAACTACATGAACCTGATCATTCCCATGGCTGGAAGGGGGAGCCGATTGCGCCCCCACACCCTGACGGTGCCCAAACCATTGGTGCACGTCGCGGGAAAGCCGATCGTCCAGCATCTCGTGGAGGACCTCGCACGCACGAGCCCGCGGCCCTTCGAACACATTGCATTCGTGGTCGGTGATTTCGGAGACCAGGTGGAATCCGATTTGCTCGCGCTTGCAGCCGACCTCGGTGCTGAGGGGCACATCCACCATCAGGAACAGCCACTCGGCACCGCCCACGCCGTCTGGTGCGCCAAGGAATGGCTGGAGGGCGAGACCGTGGTGGCGTTTGCAGACACCCTGTTCCGAGCGGATTTCCAACTCGATGCCGCTGCCGACGGACACCTCTTCGTCAAGCGCATCGAGGACCCCCGCCAATTCGGTGTCGTGGTCCTGGATGACGAAGGCATCATCCGTGAGTATGCGGAAAAGCCCGAAAAGCCCGTTTCCAACCTGGCGATGATCGGCATATACCACTTCAAGGATGGCGGCGCCCTGCGCAGGGAAATAGAGGTCCTCATCGACGGCAACATGATGAAAAGCGGCGAATACCAATTGCCGGATGCCCTTCGGGCGTTGACGGCACAAGGAGCCCGCTTTCTGCCCGGTGAAGTCTCTGCATGGATGGACTGCGGCAACCGCATGGCGACGGTCGAAACGAACGGCCGGATGCTCGAGTTCCTCGGGGCCGATGCGGTACCCGACTCCGGTGCCACCATCGAGGACAGCGTGGTCATTCCACCGTGCATCATCCAGGCTGGAGCGGTCGTGAAGCGGTCGGTCATTGGGCCCCGCGTCACCATCGGGCCTGGCACCGTCGTCGAGGATGCCGTACTGGCGGACTGCCTCATCGGTTCGAACAGCCACATCGGAGGGGCCCACCTCCGCGGATCCATGATCGGCAATGAAGCCAGGGTCTCCAGGGAAGCGGAAGACCTCAGCATGGGAGATTACTCCGAAACGAACCGTTGATGTCCAGCCCCCTCTTCCGTCTTTCCGCGCTCTGCGCATTGATGCCGATCATCTGGGGTGGTTGTGGCTTGCTCGGCAAGGCCGGAAGCACCTCGGAGGAAGGACTGGGCGCCGTGAATTCAGAGTTCCACGCGGCCTATTACAAGGCCCAGTTGGCCAAGATCAAGGGAGACCGAGGCGGTGCCCGTGAATCCCTGCTTGCATGCCTCGATGCCAATCCCGACGCTGCCGTGGTGCATTTCGAATTGGCCAGAATTGAGCGGATGGATGGACAGTGGGACGCCGCCATGATCGCCGCCGACCGTGCGGTGAGCCTGGATCCGGAGAACCCTTGGTATCGAAGGGAGTTCGCTGAAATCGCGCTCGAGATGGGTCGGAATGAAGATGCCGACATGGCCTTGGAATGGCTGCTGAGAAACAAACCCGAGGATGACGTGGCCGCCATGATGCTGCTCGACTTGCGGAGTGCGGAAGGCCGATTCCAGGATGCCGCAGAAGTCGTGGACATCCTGGAGAAGGAATGGGGGCCGGACCCGGAATGGCATTTCGAACGGCACCGCCTCAACATTGCCGCCGGCAACATTGAAGGTGCGCTGGAGAATCTGGGCGATGTGGAGCGGGACTTCCCTGAGGTGGTGGAAGCGCCCTTGCAACACGCCCGCATCCTCTCATCCATGGGCAGGGTCGAAGAGGCCGAAGTGGTGCTGCGCACCGCCCTCGAACGCTCCGGAAACGGCCGCCTCCACCTGGAATGGGCCCACCTCCTTACGGCACGGGGAGAGACCGATGCCGCCCGCACCCATGTCCGACAGGCTTTTGCTTCGGATGATGTCCCCCTCAGCGAGAAACTGGAGATCGCATGGGCCTACATCGAGCTCGCCGAGATTCAGGAAGACCTGCGTCCGGAAGCACAACAGCTCATCGATGCCCTCATCGAAGGTTACCCTGCTGAGGCGGGGCCTTATGAACTGCTCGCCGCCCAACGCGACATCGCGGGGGATGCGGAAGGGGCGCTCGACGCTTTGGTGGAGGCGCTGGATCGGGATGCCAACTCTGCCGACCGCTGGCTGGAGGCCTGTCAGCTCGCCACGGCATCCGGCCAATGGAGCCGCCTGGAGAGCATGGCATCCTCCGCAGGTGACTTGTTTCCCAACCTTCCCGTGTTCCCTTATTTCCGGGGGATGGCATTCATGGAGCTCGGTGATGACCGCTCAGCGGAACGACAGCTGATGGTGGCCCGGAACCTCATCGTGGACCGGCCTGATTTCGAATCGGATGTCCTCGCGATGCTGGCACAGCTGGCCCACGACAGGGGAGACCATGCGGCTTCCGACGACTGGTTCGAATTGGCCCTCGAGGCCAACCCCCAGAACATTCTCGTCCTCAACAACTATGCTTATTACCTCTCTTTGAGGGGCGCCAAGCTCGAGCGTGCCGTAGAAATGGCGGCTCGGGTGGTGGCCCTGTCCCCGGGAGACGCCAACTTCGAGGACACATATGCTTGGGCGCTGCACTGCAATGGCGATCATGAAGAAGCCTTGACCTGGATAGAATTGGCCCTCGTCCACGAAGGGGAGCGTCCATCCGCCACCGTTCTCGACCACGCCGGTGATGTCCTGAAGGCGCTGGGCCGCATGGACGAGGCCCGGGAGAAATGGCAGGCGGCCATCGATGCTGGAGGGGAAACCGAACCACTGCTCGAGAAACTCGATTCGGAATGAGGATTGTCGCGTTGGCTTTGTCCCTTCTCCTGTTGAGCGGTTGCACGAACATGCGCCGCCTTGAGCGCGGTAAGCCCATCCGTTCGGAAAGTGCCGGTGCCATCCTCCGAAAGCACCAGGCGACCATCGCCAAACCCGAATGGGCTGCCATGAAGTTTCAGGTGGATGCGGACCTCAACGGAGACGCCAGTGCCTTCAAGGTCAATGCACGGATGCGCAGGGACTCCGCCATCTGGTTGAGCATCACGCCCGCCCTGGGGGTTGAGGCCGCCCGCATCATCCTGACTGAGGATTCCGTGCAGTTGTTCTCAAAAGTGCCCGGCAACAAATTCGGCTACACAGGGGATTACAGCTCGTTCGACAGCTTGCTGGGTACGGAACTCAGCTTCGATATGGCCCAACGCATCCTGACCGGTGAGGGCATCAACCTCTTCGATGAGGACAGCAAATACGTCTCCAAGGTGGATGGACGGGAACACTTGCTCATCAGCAAATACAAGCGCCGTGTGCGCCGCCTGGTGGGCGTCAAGGACAAAGAAATCAACCCGGGCGACACGCTGACGGTAGGGGCCTCACAAGACGTGCAGGACCGCGTGATCAGCCGATCTGATGATGAGGACCTCCTCGTGAAGCGCTATTGGTTTGACGGATTGGGCTACCAATTGACCCAAACGCGTTTCGACGATCTGTACAATGCCCGGTCCGTCGAAATTGCGCACGGCAGCTTCGAGCCGGAAGCCGGCGGATGGATTCCCCATCGGACCCGGCTGACCATTTCCTCTCCGCTGGGCCTCTACGAAATCCAAATCGAGATTCTCCGGGCCCGTTATGACAAGGCCTACCCCATGCCGTTTGTAATTCCAGATGATGTCGAACGTCGCTCGGAATTCTGATTGGCCCGCACTCCGCTTTGCCCTCGGCATCCTGTGCTGTCTCATCATGACAGGATGGGGAAGGCCAGCACAGGCACAACCGGTGAAGCAGGCCGAGCTCGAGGCGGAACGGGAGGCCATCGGCGCCCGCATCGCCGCTACCCAAGCCATGATCAATGAGGCACGGGACGATCAGGAGCGCACAACCGAAGAACTGGCTTTGCTGCAGGAAGAGCTCGGACTGAGACAGCAACTCCTCGGCAACCTGGGCAAAGAACGCCGCGCAGCGGAACGCCGCCTCGACGAAAGGAAACGGCGGGTGGAAGACGCCGATGCGCAATTGACCGCCCTCAAGGAGGAATATGCCAACATGATTCGACTCGCCGCCCGGCTCGACGATGGAGAGGCCCTGTGGGGGCTCTTGCTCGAGGCCGAGAATACGGCTCAGGTATTCCGTCGGCTCCTCCTGATCGAGGAGTACGGGCGCAACCGTCGGACGCAAGCCGAGCGCATCGCTGCTTCCACTGAGGCCTTGCGCGACGAGCTGGGCGCGCTCCGCAGGGAGAGGTCAGGCCTCGTCGAAGTGGAAAGCCAGTTGCGTTCCGAGCGCGATGCCGCCAAGAACAGCACCCGAAGACAGGAGCGCCTCCTGTCCGAACTTCGGTCACAGGAGCGCCAGCTCAAGGACCAGCTCGCCCGTGAAGAGGCGCGCCGGGCTGAGCTGGGCAAGGCCATCGACCGCATCATCGCCGAAGCGAACCGCGCCTCCTCATCGGATGCCGGATTCGGCGCCACGCCCGAAGGCCGCATCATCGGCGCCGAGTTCAAAGCGAACCGGGGCAAACTTCCCTGGCCCGTGGCGGAGGGCGTCATCGTTGGCCGATTCGGCACCCAGAACCACCCTACACTGCCGGGCATCAAAATCGAGCGCCGGGGCATCGACATCGCCACCTCTTCAGGCGCTGCCGTCCTTGCTGTGTTCAGTGGCCGCGTCTCCAATGTGATCAACATCCCCGGAGGCGGCATGGTCGTCATGTTGGACCACGGTTCGCACCGCACGGTATACGCCAACCTGGGGCAGGTTCAGGTGAACAACGGTGACGACGTGCGCACGGGACAGGCCATCGGCTCGGTATTGAACCTGGGCAATGGTCACCGGGCACACTTCGAAGTCTGGGATGCTCAAGGGAGCACGCCCTTGGACCCGGCAGCCTGGATTGCGCAATGAAATTCGCACTCGTCGGAAACCCCAATTGCGGCAAGACGTCGCTCTTCAATCTCCTCACGGGGTCCAATGCGAAAGTGGCCAATCTTCCGGGCGTGACGGTAGACCCCATAGCGGCCCGCATGCGAACCGACGGAAAAGGTCCGAAGTACGTTGAGCTGGTCGATTTGCCCGGTGCCTACAGCCTGCACCCGAAGGCACTCGACGAGGCCGTCACCCGCGACGCCCTCTTCAATCCGGAACATGAACACCGGCCGGACGGGATCATCCTGGTCCTCGATGCGGCCAACCTCAAGCGCAACCTTTACCTGACCCTGCAAGTCCTCGATCTCGGGCTGCCCCTGGTGGTGGTCGTGAACGAAACCGCGCCGACCATCTGGTCCAGGGAGGCGCTCGCGGAGGCCCTGGGGTGCACCGTGCTGGCCGTGCACGCCTTGAATGGGAGAGGCACCGAAGCCCTGAAGGAAATCCTCACCAAGGGGGACCTGCCAAGGCGATCGGTGCCTTCCGCTGAACAGGCCTCCGGGTGGCGCTCTCGCGTGGACCTTGCTCCATTGTCCTCCGCCCTGCCCCACCTGAATGTTGCGGGTATCGAACTGCTGGTGACCGCGGACGACTTCCCGGAGTGGATGGACGGTCGCGCCAAGCGGGCATTGACCGAGGTCCGCAAGGCGACCGGGTGTGGTGCGGCGGAACTTCAGCTCGGCGAGGCTGCTCACCGCAGCCGGCAGGTCCGGAGCATTGCCACCGCCGCCTTGGGACAGAATCCCCCGACCAGCCACAGCATCAGTGCCCGCATCGACAAGGTGCTCACCCACCGCATTGCGGGTCCGCTCATTCTGTTGGTGGTTTTCTTCCTGATCTTCCAAGCGGTCTATGCCTGGGCCAACTGGCCGATGGACCGCATCGACGAGGGCATGGGCTGGGTCATGGAAACATGCCGGTCGGTCTTGCCGCAAGGCTGGTGGACGGACCTGATTGTGGATGGCCTGCTCGCCGGACTCGGGGGGGTGGTCATCTTCGTTCCGCAGATTGCCATCCTGTTCGGCGCCATTGCCGCCCTGGAGGAAAGCGGATACATGACGCGGGTCGCCTTCATGAACGACCGCTGGCTGCGGGCGCTCGGGCTCGATGGCCGGTCGGCCATCCCCCTGCTCGGCGGATTCGCCTGCGCGATCCCTGCCATCCTCGGTGCCAGGACCATACCCGGAAAGCGGGAGCGCCTGTTGACCATCCTCATCACGCCATGGATGACCTGCTCAGCGAGGTTGCCCGTGTACCTCTTCCTCATCGGTTTCGTGGTGCCTTCGCAACCGTGGGGGCCTGGCGGGCTCCTGAACCTTCAGGGCGTCTTCCTGTTCGGCATCTACGCCGCAGGGCTGCTGGCCGGACTCCTGCTGGCTTTCCTCCTGCACAAGGGCCTGCCCAAAGCCGCGCCCTCCCATTTCCTGCAGGAATGGCCCCCCTATCGTGTCCCCTCCATGAAACGGACGCTGGAGCAGGTCTGGCTCCAGGGCAGGGCTTTCATCGGGGGGGCGGGAAAAGTCATCGTCCTGGTGTCCCTCATCCTCTGGGTGCTCTCGAATACTGCCCCGGATGGTTTCGAAGCCGCAGACAATGGGCACGCCTCCCGCATGGCGCAAATCGAGCAGGCCGACAGTGGAGCCGCGGCCATCGAACAGGCCGAGCGCACTTGGCAGGCGCAACGGATGGACGCGTCATGGTCGGGCCGCATGGGGGCCCTCATAGAGCCGGTAATCAAGCCACTGGGATATGATGGCCGAATGGGGGTGGCCCTCATCGCCTCGTTTGCGGCAAGGGAGGTCTTTGTGGGGACCATGGCCACGCTCTATGCCGCACCAGACAGCGATGAGGGAATACGGCAGCTCAAGGAGCGGCTGGGCAAGGAACGCCACCCGGAGACGGGCGAACCCATTCTGGGCGCCGCCACAGCCATGTCGCTCATTGTCTTCTACATGCTCGCAATGCAATGCGTATCCACCATCGCCATCGTGCGCCAGGAATTGGGAAGTTGGAAAATCGCCGGCATGCAGGCCATCGGCATGACGGTCCTCGCCTATTTGGCGGCGTGGGCCACGTACGCGTCTTTCAGCTGAAAGGCTTGACCCACATCCGGTCTGCCTGCTCTCGACGCAGGGTCACCACATGCCCTCCGGCCGAGACCGCCATGGGATCTCCAAGCGGTGCAATGTGCCGGACTTCGATGTCCTCTCCCACAGTGCAACCCATCTCCATGAGGGCCAGCATGCTCTCCGGAGTGTCGATTCGGGTCAGGGTGCCGCGCTCGCTGGCTTCGAGATCACTGAGGCGCTTGAGGTCCATGTTGCGAAGCTCGCTCACGAACTCCACTGCAACCCTCCCCTGAACAGGGGATTTTGCTCCAGAGAAAGGGGCCAAGACCAAAAAGAAAACCCGGCCGAAGCCGGGTTCCTGGTGGGTCATACTGGACTCGAACCAGTGACCTCTGCCCTGTCAAGGCAGCGCTCTGAACCAGCTGAGCTAATGACCCTCTGCCAATTCGGACGGCGAATATACAATGTCCTCAGCTCAGTTCTCCTCGAGGTTGTCCTCGAGATTGTCTTCGTCAACATTGCCCAGATCGAAGCCTTCCTCCATGCTCTCTTCAAGGACTTCCAGCATGGCGCGGTCAATCCGAAACAAATAGAGCACCTCATCGGTGCGGATCTCAAGGCAGCGCATGAGGCGGCCATCAGCCAAAGTCATGGACTGCAGGTCCTCATCGCTGAAGCCCTCGGGAAATGCCTCCGCAATCAATTTCAGATGGCGTTCCTCGACGTTGTTGTAATTCTTGATGATGCGTTTCATGATGATGACGTTTTACCAATCGAGCAGCCAACCGAAGAACAGGGGGGCGACAATGGTGGCATCTGACTCGATGATGAAGCGGGGGGTGTCCACCCCAAGCTTGCCCCAGGTGATTTTTTCGTTGGGCACGGCCCCCGAATAACTGCCGAAGCTGGTCGTGCTGTCCGAGATCTGGCAGAAATAGGACCACAGCGGAACGCCGGTGCGGCCCAGATCCTGGTGCAGCATGGGCACCACGCATATGGGGAAGTCTCCGGCTATGCCCCCACCGATCTGAAAGAAGCCGACGCCTTGTGCTGTCTCTTCCGTCGTGGCGGTGTACCATTCGGCCAAGGACATCATGTACTCGATGCCGCCCTTCACCGTGGAAGGCTGCACGTCCCCTTCAATGCAATGGGCCGCGAAAATGTTGCCGAGGGTGCTGTCCTCCCATCCGGGGCAGACAATGGGCAACCCTTTTTCCGCAGCTGCATGCATCCAGCTGTCCGCCGGATCAATCTGGAAGTCATCATCGAGGCGACCCCCAAGCAGGGCCTCGTAGAAGAATTCATGTGGGAATTTGCGTTCGCCCCTTTCTTCTGCCGCCCTCCAGAGATCGACCATCACGCCTTCGAGCTTGCGGAACGCTTCCTCTTCTGGGATGCACGTATCGGTCACCCGATTCAGGCCTCGGTCCAGCAAGGCCTGTTCCTCCTCCGGAGACAGGTCGCGGTAATGGGGAACGCGCTCATAATGGTCGTGCGCCACCAGGTTCATGACGTCTTCCTCGAGGTTGGCCCCGGTGCAACTGATGATGTGCACCTTGTCCTGGCGGATCATCTCTGCCAGGCTCCGTCCCAATTCGGCGGTGCTCATGGCGCCTGCAAGGGTGACCATCATGCGGGCGCCCGATTGGAGACAGGCCTCGTATGCCTTGGCGGCATCGCCGATGACCGCCGCATTGAAATGGCGATAGTGCCGTGCGGCAAAATCCCGAATGAAGGGTGGTTTTTCCATGGTGTCAACGGTCTTAATGCAGCGGGGGCTGTGGTTTCAGGATGTAGGTCAACATCTTGTGCAGGAGTTTGGCCGCGGTAAATGCGCTTGGGCTCCGTTCCATGCGGGGTGCCAGTTCGACCACGTCGAACCCCACGACCCGATGCTGCTCCGCAGCCGCGCGAATGAGCCCCGTGACCTGGTACCAATCGAGTCCGCCCGGCTCCGGGGTTCCCGTCTCCGGCAGGTACGCAGGGTCGAAGGCATCCAGATCGACCGTGATGTACAACGGCGTGCCGGCGTGCCCAAGCCGGTTCACAGCCTCCTCGATCCACTCGGCATCCGCGGTGTGATGGCAACGCGAGGCATGGAATACATTGCCCTCCTGCTCAAAGGCCCTCTCCTCGGCTTCCGAGCTGCGAATGCCCACTTGGACCAGGCACAGGTGCTGCGACGCCCAATGCAGTGCACAGGCGTGGTTGCAGGCGGACCCGTGGAATTCAGAACGAAGGTCACTGTGCGCATCGATGTGCAGGACTGCCATGCCCTCTTCAGCCCTTGCACAAGCCTGGATGGCCCCTATGCTCACGCTGTGCTCACCGCCCACCAGCACGGGCAATGTCCCCAAGTCCAGTATTTCCTCCACACGCGCATGCACCGCGTCCCGCACTTGCTCAGGAGACAGCACTTGCCCATTCACCTCGACCGGTACACTTTCGAGAATGGCGATGCCCTCCCGGTGCACCTCGGCACCCGTCTCGATGTCATGCAGCTCCATGTTCTCGAGCGCCTCGAAAAGGGCGTCCGGCCCCTGGTCGGCGCCTTTGCCCCAGGTGCTCGTCCCATCGTAGGGCACGGGAAGAATGGCTGCCCGGAAGGTTCCGGTCTGCTCCCCGGCAGGCTCACCTGCGTAATCCCGAACTGACTCCAACCGACTCATTGTCTGACGGATTGGGCGGCACGAAAAGCCTTGCGCCGGGCTTCGGCATGCCGCGCCTTCAGGCTGGCCTCATCTTCGAGACGCGTGGCTTCCTCCTGTTCCTGGCCGTAACCGAGCAATTCCAATACATCTCCCGCCTGCTGCTCGTCGCAGAACATGCGGGATCGCAGCCGGCCCTGCTCATCCCGGTCGAGCAACACGTGCTTGGGCCCCGGAATCAGACAGTGGTGCACCCCCCCGTGACCGCCGATGTTGTCCTGGTAGGCCGCCGTATTGAAAAAGGCCAGGTAAAGCGGCTTGTCCTGACTGAATTTCGGCAGATAAATCGCGTTGAGGTGCTGCTCCGAATTGTAGTAATCGTCACTGTCGCACGTGAGCCCCCCGAGAAAGACCCGCTCATAAGCATCGTTCCAACGGTTGACCGGCAACATCATGAACCGCTTGTTGATGGCCCAGGTGTCCGGCAGGGTCGTCATGAAGCTCGAGTCGATCAGGTTCCAGCGCTCGCGGTCATTCTGGCGCTTTTGGAACAGCACCTTGAACAGGGTCCCCCCGGCCTCACCGACCGTGAACGAGCCGAATTCGGTGAAAATGTCGGGGACCGGCACCTCGCGCTCGGCGCAATGCTGCTGGATCTGCTCGAGAATGGCCTCGATCATGTACTCGTAGTCGTATTCGAACCCGAGAGAATTCTTGATCGGCAATCCACCACCGATGTTGAGGGCCGTCAGCTCGGGGCACTCCTTTCTGAGGGTGCAGTACACATCGAGGGCCTTGCGCAGCTCGTTCCAGTAATAGGCAGTGTCCCGGATGCCCGTATTCACGAAGAAATGGAGCATGCGCAGCTTGAGCCGGGGGTGGCCGGCCAGGTGCTCGCGATAGAACGGCAGGATCCGCCGATATCCCATGCCGAGCCGGGAAGTGTAGAACTCGAACTTCGGCTCCTCTTCAGAGGCGATGCGCAACCCGACCTCGATGGGCTCCTTGACCGCATTGCTGAGCATCTCGAATTCGAGTTCATTGTCGAGCACGGGCAGGATTCCCTTGAAACCGTCTGACCGCATGGCCGCGATGCGGTCCACATAAGCCGTGGTCTTGAATCCATTGCAGATGACCGTAGCGGATTTGTCGAGGTGCCCGCTGCCCTGAAGGGCGCGCACGATATCCAGATCAAAAGGACTGCTCGTTTCGAGGTGGGCCCCATGGCGCAGCACCTCCTCCGTCACATGGCGGAAGTGCGAACTCTTGGTCACATAGCAATAATGGTAGGAACCCGAATATTGCAGCCGGTCCATGGCCGACTCGAACCATCCAGTCGCCTTGCGGATGCTCTCGCCAATGCGGGGGAGGTAGGTGAACCTCAGCGGCGTTCCATAACGCTCGATGAGTTCCATGAGGTCAATGCCATGGAAGCGCAAGTGGTCTTCCTCCAGGTGGAATTCGTCCTGAGGCCATTCGAAAGTCTGCTCGATCAGGTCGAGGTACCTTGTTTTCATAGGATTCGGTTGTTGGGGAAAAGAGGGGATGGGCCGGCCGGACGTGCTTCATACCGAAGCGCCATTCCGCAGCGTCACCCCCGGCTCAGAGCCGAATCTGCTTCCACCGGCGTTGCAAGGCCGGCTTCACCCAACTGTCGAATAAACTTGGCATCCCTATGGGATTCAGTGGGGCAATGATACACCGTCCACCTCACTGAAATGTATGCGTTTACGAAAAATTCAGGGGCGCCAATGCCCGAGGTCTCTGCCGATGACGGACTCCAACGCGGTCACGTCTTCTTCAAAGAGACCGAACAAGACGCGCCGATCCGCCGAATCCAATGCGGGAACCCCCTGCGTCGAATACCAATTGTCGCGGAGGGAGGACTTCACGCGATCGGGCAGCCACCCTGACAGACGGCCCTTGAGTCCCGTGGCCGTCAGCCATCGGTTGAGCCCCTCCCAGCGGGGCAGTCCCGCCTGATTCACCCTTTCGTTTTTCGCTGCCGGTATGGGGCCCTCCAATTCCAGCCAATCCGCCAACTCCTTCCACATGCCCGGGTCTGACAATTCCTCGTGCAGAATCACCTTGATCTGCCCTGCAGGGAATGCGGCGTACCAACGCTCGAGTTGCTTGGCATAGAGACCTGCCTCAACGAAGAGCTCACTGCGGCCCCATCCCGGGTTCTCATGTCGCCCGTCCTTCTCGACCGCTTCCAGGAGCCCGTCCCCGGTAAACCCGTATTTGCGTGCCATCAGCCAATGTGAAAACAGCCGGTCCACGGGATTCCGGAGCACCGCCACGATGCGCGCGTCGGGGTGGCGGGCGGCAATGGCCGTCGCTGCTTCAGAGCTCCACAAATAGGATGTGCTGCATTCACCAACCACCTTGTGCGCCGGGGTGGCCCGCTCGAAGAGGGCCGCATACCGGACAGGGTCCTGCACGAACCCGACCTGCCTTGGAACGAGGGGCCGGCGGGCGAAGTAAGCTTCGAGGTCGTCGGGATGATTGGCCTTGAACGGCGTTGAAAAGAGGGCCGGCTCAATGTCCGTGGCAAAGTGGTTCGGCTCCTTCAAGGGGCTCAGGAATGCCTCTGGATGCCCGGAAAGCCGTTCATGGATCAGGCTTGTCCCCGATTTCGGAGCGCCAATCAGGAAAAAATTCAATCGCGTCTCCACCATCCGTTGAGCAAGGATACCATGATGAAGCCATGTTGACGGCGGATGTACCACACCCCAAGACCATTCCAGAAGAACATGCCGACCGCCGCCGAGCCCGCTCCGCCGACAAGGCCGAATTCCGGTACGAGGAAAACGGCCGAGAAAAGCTGAGCCGCTGCCGAGACGGCCAGAATGACCAGTCCTGCGCGCTCTCCTCCCGTCATGTTGAGCAGGTACATGACAGGGCCGCACAACGCGTTGAAGCACTGGCCCATGGCCAGGATCGTCAACGCCTGCACCACGATGGGAGCCGTGAACGCCTCGCCCCACAACCCGAGCAGCCACGGTCCCAAGGCCACGAGACAAAAAAGGCCCGGCAACGCAATGGCCGTGTTCATCCAACCAATGCGGTGAACGGTCCGGCGCAGGGCCTCCCGTTCTCCTGCGGCATACAGGGCTCCAAAGGTTGGCGCCCCCAAAGCATTGACGGCAAACTGGGTAAAGGTCAGCAAGGCCGCCAACCTGAACGCAGCCCGGTAGTGGGCCACCCCGGCCTCGTCCAACCAGAAAGCCAAAATGGCCGTATCGGCCCAACTCAAGACGAGGTGGAGCATGCTGCCCATCCAGATCGGACCGGCCAGGCGGCGCATCATATGGGCATCGGTCCTTTTCTCCCCACTTCGTTCCACGGTAGAGTCCTGCCCTGCGGCATGCCGGAACCTCCACACCGTGAATGCCATACCTACGGTGGCAAGGAACGCTGCGGCCCATCCGAGCGACTCGGCGGGGTCCGCCCCCACCGTGACAATCAATCCTCCGGAAAGCAGCATCCACCAGCCCGGTTGCAACAGCGCATAGGACCCAACACGACCGGTTCCCCGCAAGGACTCATTGGCCCAACCAATGAGCAGCCACGCCCCCATTGCCATGCCCATCCACCCCCCGATGGAGAGGCTCCTGAATTTCCATTCAATGGGCAGGAACCATCCGGCAATGGCCACAAACAAGGCCATCCCCACCAACGGACGGGACCATGACATGAAGCGCTTCAGGATGCGTGCGTGATTCCCCTCGGAGGACCATGCTCCGAACAGCCTGACCACTGCGCCCTCGCGTCCCCCGCGAAGCAGCGTGGCCCCTACCGTGATGATCAGGACAAACAACTCTGCCCTGCCCAAGGCGGCATCCCCGAACCTTCTTGCCACCAGCAGGGAAAACAGGAATCCCCCGAAGGCACCCAGCACCTTGATGCCCAGCACCGTTCCCGATCCACCCAACAGCATCCGCCACGAACCATCGAGCTGTGATGTTGCCTTTTGAGTTGGAATCACTGGTGTTCGGCTTTGATGTCGGACCACGAAGGTCTGAAGTGGTAGCCCCGCCAGGAATCGAACCTGGATCAAACGTTTAGGAAACGCTTATTCTATCCGTTGAACTACGGGGCCGTGCCGCAAAGAAACATCGCCCATTGCGAAGCCGCAGAAAAAAGCCCCGCGTCCGTTTGGGAGCGGGGCCGGGGCCTCGGGTTGGGGGTAAGGCCCCTTGGGCGGGGTGGGCAATACTGGATTCGAACCAGTGACCTCTCGCGTGTGAGGCGAACGCTCTGAACCAACTGAGCTAATTGCCCGAAAAGGGGGGCGAAGATACAGCAAGTGATGTTCTCACTTGCATCCTCCCAAGCTGAAGGAATCCGAATCGGGGAACGCCTTCGAAAACGCCTAAAGAAAACAGCCGTCCGTCTAGGTTTTTTGTTGTTTCGTCTTTGTTTTCGTAAATTTAATGTGCAATTATATCCTGTTGCTTGCCAAAAGCGCGCTGGACCGAACTGGATGCACACTTGAATTCAATCAAAAGCAGAGAAAATGACCCTCAGCGATTTGCTTCAGCTACTGGCCCATTTCATGCAGCCGGTCACCAAGGAGAACATCATGTACGACCTCAATGGGGATGGCATGATCACCACCACCGACCTGATCCTGCTGTTGGCCCAACTCATTTGAGCTGGTGCCTTGGTGCGCCCTGCAGGACTTGAACCCGCGACCCAGGGATTATGAGTCCCCTGCTCTAACCAACTGAGCTAAGAGCGCATGCACCGCCAAGGCGGCGTGGCGAAAATACAACTTGGCACCACGGGCTCAGCCGAGCCAGTCGAATTCCAGTTCCCTGCGCTGCAGGTCTGCCCGGACCACCTGGACCCGGACTTCCTTGCCCATCCCGATCAACTGTCCGGTGTGCATTCCGACAAGGCATTGGCGCTCGGGGTCCAATGAGAACCGGTCCGTAGAAATGCCCTTGATGTCGACATAGCCCTCGCACTTGTTGTCTTTGAGTTCGATGTAGACCGCCTTCGAGGAGATTCCGTTCACCACGCCCGTGAATTCCGCACCGATGTGGGTGCCCATGAACTCCACCTGCTTGTACTTGATGCTGGCGCGCTCGGCCTCGGCCGCCCGCTTCTCGCGCTCGCTGCTGTGGGCACAGGGGCCATCCAGATTGGAGGTGTCCAGCGGCGCACCCCCGTCCAGGTAATGCTGCAAACTGCGGTGCACCAACATGTCCGGATACCGCCGAATGGGTGAAGTGAAGTGGGTGTAGTGCTCGAAGGCGAGGCCGTAATGGCCGATGTTGTCGGTGCTGTATTCCGCCTTGGCCATCGAACGGATGGCCATCTGCTTGATGATGGGCTCCTCGGGTTTGCCTTCCGCCATCTTCAACAACTGGCTGATGGCCCGGTGGGCCTGTCCCGGTTCGGTTTCGGGCATCTTGTATCCGAACTGCGCCACGAACATCCTCAAGGACTTGAGCTTGGTGGGATCGGGTGAATCGTGAACCCGATATACCGCACCGGGAGGACGCTGTCCCTTGCAGCCCGAGATCCAACGTGCCACCCTGACATTGGCCAGCAGCATGAAATCCTCGATGAGCCTGTTGGCGTCCGACATGCGCTTGATGAGCACCTCGATGGGCTTGCCGTCAGGCGCCAAGCGAAAGCGCACTTCTTCCGTGTCGAAATCGATGCCGCCCGCCTTGAAGCGCCTCGCGCGCATCTTGCCGGCCAACCGGTTCAGCCTCCGCACCTCCTCTGCGAGGTCCCCCTTGCCCGTTTCCAGGCGTTCCTGCGCTTCGGCATAAGTGAACCTGCGGTCCGAATGGATGACCGTGCGTCCGAACCACTCCTTGACCACGGCGCCCTCCTTGTCCAGTTCGAAGACTGCGCTGAAGGCATATCGGTCCTCATTGGGCCTCAGCGAGCACAGGTTGTTGGAGAGCACCTCCGGCAACATGGGGATGGTCCTGTCCACGAGATAGACGCTGGTTGCCCGCTCCACCGCCTCCTCCTCGATCCGGCCGCCCGGACGAACGTAGTGCGTCACATCGGCGATGTGCACCCCCACCTCGACGTTGCCGTTCTTGAGGTCCTTGATGCTCAGGGCATCATCGAAGTCCTTGGCGTCCTCGGGGTCGATGGTGAACGTGGTCACGCCTCGGAAATCGCGCCGCTTTTTGATCTCCGCAGGGTCCAGTTCCGTCGGAATGGCCTCGGCCTCGGCCTCGACGTCCTCTGGAAAATGGTAAGGCAAGCCATACTCCAGCAGGATGGCGTGCATTTCCGCCTCGTGCAATCCGGGAGCGCCGAGGACCTCCACCACTTCTGCGATGGGCGGGTCATCCGACGAGGCCCAATCCACCAGCCGCACGGCGACTTTGACATCCCGCGGCGCATCGTGCAGGTAGCGGGCCGGAATGAGGAAGTCCTTGTGCAGCCGCTTGTCCGTGGGAATGCCGAATGCGTAGTCCTTCACGGGGTCGATCATCACCACATAGAGTTCCCTCGCCCGCTTGACCACCTCCGAGACGTACGGCACTTCCCGACGGCCCCGCTTCATCCATCCGACCTCCACAGTGTCCCCCCAGAAGGCCGTTCCCGTCTGGCCCTTGGGAATGGCGATGTCCTCCGTCTGTCCGGGAATGCTGACATAACCCTTGCCATAGACAGAGATCTGGATGGTTCCGGTCAACGTCGCCTGGGAACCCGGTTTGCCTTGGGCACTTCCCTGTTGTTTGCGCTGATCCCGAGACTCGGGCAGGATGAACCGGCCCTTCCCGACTTCCTTGAGCACCCCCTTTCCTGCCTCCTCGCGCATCAGGACGTGCAGTATTTCCTGGATGTCGCGGTCCGCGATGCCCATGGTGCTGGCCACCTGTCGGGCGTTCATCGGGCGGCCCGGCAACTTGCGGAACACTTCCATCAGCTCGGACTTGTATCGGCTGGCGCCGCTCAGGCGTTGCCCGCTTCCGGTGGTTGCGGCGAAATCGGAATGGGGCGGCCGCTGCCTGCGACCATTGCCCCCGGGCTTTCCCTTCTTGGATTTGCCTCCTTGTCTTCCTCCTGCTTTCCGCGATTCCGCCATCTCCAGAACTCGATTTTCTGCAATGTCGGTCCTGTCCAACGGGATTCGACGGCCCATTTGAAACGTTGTGACGCTCCCGTTGCGAACTTCCCCCCCGCATGTCTCCCTCAACAGCACCCCGAGCCGATCAGGACACCCGGTCCCTGCACCGTTGGTTCCCTCCCCACTGGCGCGACCACGAGTTGCTCGACAGTGGCAATGGGGCCCGTCTCGAAAGATTTGGAGAAATCGTCCTGATCCGACCGGAGCCCCACGCCATTTGGGACAAGGGTTTGGCAGAGTCGGATTGGCGCCGCCTGGCCGCGGCCGAGTTCGTGCCGACCGGCCGCACCAAGGGAAACTGGGTGCCTCACCAAAGTGTGCCGGACAACTGGATCATTCAATACCCCCTGCGACCCGACCACGAACTGCACTTCTCTCTGGAGTTCACCAAGTTCAAGCACGTCGGGATATTTCCGGAACAAGCCGCCAATTGGGCCTGGATTGCCGAGCGCATGAAGCCGGGCAAGCGCATGCTCAACCTGTTTGCCTACACCGGTGGCGCTTCGCTCGCGGGGCGCGCAGCCGGCGCCGAGGTGACCCATGTCGATGCCATCAAACAAGTGGTGACCTGGACGAGAATGAACCAGGAACTCAGCGGGCTGGACGGTATCCGATGGTGTGTGGAGGACGCCTTGAAATTCGTGGAGAGGGAAGGCCGCCGCGCCAATACCTACGACCTCATTGTCATGGACCCTCCCGCCTGGGGTTTGGGTCCCAAGGGAGAGAAATGGAAGCTGGAAGACCAGGTGGGAAGACTGATACGTGCCGCCGCCTTGCTCACCGCTCCCGGAGGCGCGCTGGTCATGAACACCTATTCGGGAATGAGCCCCTCCTCGTTGGAAAACCTCTGGCGCGCCGTCCTGCCTGAAGCCCGCATCCACGCGGGCGAGCTCTGCCTCGAAAGCGGAACCGGCCAAGTGTTGCCCACCGGTTCCCTGCTGAGGCTTGAACGGCCTTGAGCCTCCGTAACTTCGGGGCCCATGCTGCGATACGCTCCCCTCTCCGCCGAGAACTACATCCGCAACCGCAAGGCTTTTGCAGGCGCCCTCAGTCCGGGCGCCATGGCCTTGTTCAGCTCCAACGACACCTACCCGACCAGTGCCGACGGCACCCTGCCCTTCCGCCAGGACTCGAACATGCTGCACATGACGGGGGTCGATCAGGAAGAAACCGTTCTGCTCGTCTTTCCCGACGCCCACAATCCCATGGACCGCGAAATTTTGTTCGTCACCGAGACGAGTGAGGAAATCGCCATCTGGGAGGGGGCCAAATTGACCAAGGAGCAGGCCACGGAGCAGACCGGCATCCAGCAAATCCAATGGCTCTCCATGCTCGAGCGCACGATACAGCGCCTGGTCACCGAGAGCTCCTGCTGTTACCTGCACCAGAACGAACACACCCGGGCCAAGGTGGTCGTGGAGACCCGCGAAACCCGATTCAACAACTGGTTCAAGGAGACGTATCCCCACATGCGCATCGAGCGCAGTGCCCCCATCCTGCACCTCCTGAGAAGCGTGAAATCTGAGGAGGAAATCGAGCGGATGCGCCATGCATGTGGCATCACCCGCGACGGCTTCAACCGCGTGATGGGCTTCGTCAAGCCCGGCGTCACCGAATACGAGGTGGAGGCAGAATACCTGCACGAGTTCGTGCGCAAGGGCTCAAGGGGATTCGCCTACACCCCAATCGTGGCTTCCGGTGCAAACGCCTGCGTTCTGCACTACATCGAGAACAGTGCCGTCTGCCGCGACGGTGACGTGCTCCTGATGGATGTGGGCGCCGAATACGGGAACTACGCGAGCGACATGACGCGGTGCCTGCCGGTTTCGGGCCGGTTCACCGACCGCCAGCGCAAGGTGTACGATGCCGTGCTCAGCGTGATGCGTGACGCCATGAAGCTGCTCCGCCCGGGGGTCAGCCTCCACGCCTACCACAAGGAGGTGGGCGATCTCATGACCGCACAGCTGCTGGGCCTCGGTCTCATCGACAAGCATGACGTGGCCAAACAGAATCCGGCCTGGCCCGCGTACAAGCGGTACTTCATGCACGGCACTTCCCATTTCATCGGACTGGACGTCCATGACGTCGGGCTTTGGCATGAGCCCATCCAGGCGGGACACATCTTCACGGTGGAGCCCGGCATCTACATTCGAGAGGAAGGGCTCGGCATCCGACTCGAGAACGACATCGTCGTCCGCGAAGATGGATTCGATGACCTCATGGGCGACATCCCCGTCGATGCGGAGGCCATCGAGGACGCCATGAATTCCTGAACCATGTCAGAGGGAGCCGAGAAAGTCATGCTTGGACTCAAACTGCCGACCGATCCCCGGTGGGTCGCCCTCGTCGAGTCCAACATCGCCGAAGTGCTGACCGACCACGCCTGGTGCGAACAGAAGGCGGCCTCGAATGCCATCTCCACCATCGTCCGCTACCCCGAACTGACGGATCTCGTGGAGGAATTGACGCGCATCGCGCAAGAGGAGATGGAACATTTCGGCATGGTGGTCGAGAAGATCAAGGCCCGGGGCTGGACCCTCGGACCGGAGCGCAAGGACCCTTACATCCACGACCTCGCCGCCTTCATCAAAAAGGGCGGAAGCCGCGAGGGACAGCTGGTGGACCGGCTGCTCCTCGCCGCCATGATCGAGGCGCGCAGCTGTGAACGGTTCCGCATGTTGTCAGAACGCATTGAAGATGAAGACCTGCGCACGTTCTACCATGAGCTCATGATCAGCGAAGCCCAGCATTACACCACGTTTCTGGGCTTTGCCCGCCAATACGGAGGCCGGATCGATGTCGACGCCCGATGGAAGGAATTCCTGGATCATGAGGCGGAGATCATTCAGCGCTATGGGCGCAAGGAAACGATGCACGGTTGAACCCTTAAACCAAGACCATGTCCAACGCACCCAAGCCTGTCGGCCTGTACCCCCTGACCCGCCGTGTGGGGAATCTGCTTTTCCTCAGCGGTGTCGGTCCCCGTATTCCTGGAAGTGGTGCCCATGATGAAGGGGTTCCCGGTCTGCAGCAGGACCACAATGGCAATTTCACCGCCTTCGACTTCGAGGCGCAAGCCCACGGTGTCCTCGCCAACGTCAAGGCCATCCTGGAATCGGAAGGCGCCCAATGGGAAGACCTGGTGGACATCACCGTCTTCCTCACCGACATGCGGCGTGATTTCCACACGTTCAACCGCGTTTACCGCGCGCATTTCGAAAACATCGACCCCGCATTGCGGCCCTGCCGCACCACGGTTGAAGTGGGCGCGCTGCCAACGCCCATTGCGGTGGAACTCAAGTGTGTGGCCCACATCAAAGGATGACGGCGCAATTCCGGCACTGAATTTGCGCTGGGTCCATCATGCCGCTGACCAATGTCCTCCCGCCCGTCCTGCTCGGATTGCTGCTGTCCGCAGGTGCCTTCACGCAGGACACCCCCTCGAACAATGGTCGCTGGACCCCACCTGAAATCACGCTGGATTCTGCCCTTTCGCGCCCCGTATTGGCCCTGCGCCACATTCCTCAGCCCGCCGCTAGAACAGAGGATTTGCGGTATGCGGTCCGCTACGGATTCCTCCAGGCAGGGGAGGCCAATCTGCGCACCGAGCCTGGACCCGAATACGGCGGTAGACCCACATGGCGCGTTGTCGGCACCGGAAGAAGCACCGGGGCATTCGATTGGGTCTTCAAGGTGCGGGACCACTACGAGTCCCACGTGGACTTCGAGGGTGGATTTCCCCATTTCTTTCACAGGAGCATCAGGGAAGGCGGGTATCGGTTGGAACGAACCGTCCAGTTCGACCCTGAGCGCCGCACGGCCCGAACCGAAGACCGGGACCGCATCAGACATCAGGCGCTGCCCGCGTTCTGCCAGGATCTCGTTTCCGCCTTCCATTATGCCCGACAACTGCCCCTGGACCAGCTGCCCGATGGCGCCCTGATTGAAATGCCCATCTTCCTCGATGGCAAAGTCCACACCGTGCGCGCCAGAAAAATGGGCTCAGAGGCGGTAGATGTCGCGGCCGGCACCTTCGATTGCTGGAGTTTCAAGCCGGTGGTGATGTCCGGTCGGATCTGGGCGAGTGAGGATGACCTGACCGTCTATGTGAGCCGCGATGCAAGGCGCATACCCGTCCTCGTCAAATCGGACCTCGTCGTGGGGTCCATCCGTCTTGAGCTGACCGAGGTCGGTGAAACGCCAACCGCCGGTTCCAAGCAGTAAATTGCCCCTCATGTCCGACGCAAACACCTTCGAGCCGGACGTGCTGGACCGGCTCGAGCAACTGAGGGACAAGTACGCCGCGATGGGACAGGACCTCGTGTCCTATCTCGATGGCCTGCTTCATGCTGATTTCCCGACCTACTGGGATTACATCCGCCTGGACACCCTGCTCAGCCTCCAGCGTCCGGTCACCCCCTTCCCTGACGAAGAAATCTTCATCGCCTATCACCAGATCACCGAACTCTACTTCAAGCTTTCCCTGCACGAATTGGGGCAGCTCCACACCCAGGAGCGGGTCTCTTCCGAGGACATGCTGAATCGCGTGCGCCGCATCAACCGGTACTTCCACGTGCTGGTGGACAGCTTCGACGTGATGGTCGAAGGGTTGGACCGGGGGCAGTTCCTGAAATTCAGGATGTCCCTGCTTCCTTCCAGTGGGTTCCAGAGCGTTCAGTATAGGCTGGTGGAATTGGCGTGCACGACCATGGACAGGCTCGTCAACCACGAACTTCGGGATGCCCGGTCCGACCACGGGTTCGATGAGGTGGAAGCCATGTTTGAAGAGCTCTACTGGCGACGGGGAGCCACAGAATTGGCCTCCGGAAAGCCCACCCTGACCCTGCGGCAATTCGAGGTCAAATACCGCACGGGCATCATTGCTTTCGCCGAGGAACGGTACCACTCCAACCTCCGGCGCAAGTGGCAGGAACTCGCCGAGGCTGACCGCACTCCCGAACTCAAGGAGGCCTTGCGGACCCTCGACGAACTGGTCAATGTCCACTGGCCGCTGTCCCATTACCGCAGTGCCGTACGCCACCTGCAGAAAGACCCTGTCGACCTCGCGGCCACCGGTGGCACCAATTGGCAGCAGTACCTGCCTCCGCGTTTCCAGAAGATCATCTTCTTCCCTGGGTTGTGGTCCGCCGAAGAAATGGAGGATTGGGGCAAGCGCTGGGTGTTGCAGCACATCGGACACAAGTGACACCCTGTCCGCGTTAAAAGGGAGCGGCGGCAAAACTTTTTGTGGCCGATTCCGTTCAAGGAGCCTGGTGGGTCATGTTTGTGCCCTCCAATCGATCATGCGGAGCTCGATTCAATATCAATGCTGGGGCGCCTTACTCCTGTTCGGCTGGATTGCCGTATCCGGTTGTTCGGACCGGACGGAAGAGGCCCCCAAGGCGCCATTGCTCGCCCTGGGTGAATTCATCACGGGAATGGAGGCCGTTTCCGAGGAGCAGCGTCTCGCCGCAAGGTTCGAAATTGAAGCCGGTACGGCGGAATGGCGCGTTTCCAAGGGCACCGTCCGCTCAGGTCAAAGCCTGTCCCATCTGCTGTCTCCCCAAGGCGTCAGTTCGGCGACGCTCCACCACATCGCCACCCAGCATCGGGAGGTCTATGATGTTCGACGCATGCGTGAGGGCCGTCCCTGGTGGTTGTTCATCCACGCTGAGGATTCCCTTGCCCGGTTCTTCGTCTACGGCATAGATCAGCGGGAATATGTCGTCTTCGAGCTGAATGGCGAACAGTCTTCCCGCCGCGGACGCTATCCCACCAACACCCGCCGCAGTTTCGTCGAGGGCGAAGTCAATGGCAGCCTTTACCAGACGCTCGAGGATGCAGGCCATACGACGACCCTCGCCTATGCCATGTCCAACGTGTATGCCTGGACCATCGACTTCAGTCGCATCCAGCCAGGAGACCATTTCCGCATCATGTATGAGCGGGATTGGGTCGGAGAAGAGCCGGTGGGTCTACCCAGAATCGTGGCGTCCGAGTTTGTCCACCGCGGAAGGAATTTCCCCGCGTTCGCCTTCGACCAGGGGGATGGCCTCGACTATTTCGATGAGACCGGTGCCAGCCTCAGGAAGGCCTTCCTCAAAGCCCCCGTTGAATTCAGCCGCATATCAAGCCGCTTCAACAAGCGGCGCTTCCATCCTGTGCTCAAGAAGGTCAAGGCGCACCTGGGCACCGATTATGCTGCCCCCCACGGCACGGAGATTGTCGCCGTTGGTGACGGCATCGTCACCCAGGCCAGCTATACCAAGGGCAACGGCAAGTATGTCAAGATCCGCCACAACGACACCTACACGACGCAATACCTGCACATGAGCCGCCGCAAGGTGAAAGAGGGCCAGGCCGTCAGACAAGGAGATGTCATTGGCTATGTGGGCAGCACCGGCCTTGCCACGGGGCCGCACGTGTGCTTCCGTTTCTGGAAAAATGGAACTCAGGTGGACCACCTCAAGGAGGATTTCCCCCCCTCCACGCCCATCCGAACTGAGTCGGAACAGGCTTTCAAGGCCGCATGCAGCAAACTGCTGAATGAAATGGCCGCCTTGGAAGGCAATGCAGCTCCCACACTCGCCGCAATCGGCCAGTGATTTGTTCCCCTTTCCCGGAAGGGGATTCAAACGATCACGATCCGCGCGCCGTCAAGGACGTGTCTCCCTGAGCGCAGCACCGAGGAAGGCCATCCCCAAACCGTCCGACAACAATTGCCCAGGTTCGGATCGCTCCGGATGCCATTGGACACCCACCAGGAATGGGACCTGCAGGGTATCCCGATGGCGGATGCCCTCGATGAGTCCTCCAGGATCCTCCGCCCACGCCGCATAGCCTTTCGCCAAGCGGTCAATGCCTTGGTGGTGGTGGCTCACGAACATGCCCTGTGCTCCAGCCGGAAACACGGTTCCCTCTGCACGCCAGGTCGAAGGGATGATGACCGGATGGAGGGTATCGCTGGTGTTGCCCGGCGCACCGCCACGGTGTCCATCAAATCCCGCGTCCGGAAGGTGTGGGTGCAGGGAGCCGCCGCCGTGGACATTCATGATTTGCAAGCCGCGGCAGACCCCAAGACAGGGCAATCCGGTCGCCAGGACATGGTCGAGCAACTGGTGTTCCACCCTGTCCCTTTCCTCGTCGATCCGACCGCAACGGATGGTGTCGGCCGCCTGCCCGTAGCGCGCAGGGTGGATGTCCTCGCCCCCCGTCAACACCACTGCGCTGGCGCCGACCAATTCGGTCCGGAGCCACACGGAGTCGGCACCATAGGCCTCAACGAACCGGAGCGGTGGCATGTCCTGTCCCTCCGAAATCCGCTCAAGCCAATTCCGATAGTTGCGGCTTTGATAGTACTTCGACAGGATGATGGTTGCGCTGTCAAGCCGGGCGGATGCCGCACGGGGAGCGTCACCAGCACCGGGCGTTTCGGTGCCGCTGGAGCATCCCGCGAGCAGCAGGACCGACAACCACAGGAATCCAAAGCGGAACCAAGCCGTCATCATGCCCCAGTCCAGGTCTCCACCTCCTCGATCTGCAATGCAGGGAGGTCCAGTTTGTTCTTTTTTCGGAAGCCATTGAGCTTCTCCCTCAAAGCCGCCGGTTTGGCCTCCCGCACCGACTCCGGGGTGTCGAATCCCGCCGCGGCGACATGGGGGGCCCATTCGGCGGGGATGCCGAGGGCTTCTAGGGCTCCGAGGTCCGGTCCGCTGCGAAACACCTCAGGCCTCATCTGCGGGAACAACAGCACCTCCTGAATGGACGTCTGGTCCGTCAACATCATCACGAGGCGGTCAACCCCGATGCCGACACCACTCGTGGGCGGCATGCCGTACTCCAGGGCACGCAGGAAGTCCTGGTCGATGAACATCGCCTCATCGTCTCCCCGCTCCGCCAGGCGGACCTGGTCCTCGAAACGCGCACGCTGGTCGATGGGGTCGTTGAGCTCGGAATAGGCATTGGCCACCTCCGTCCCGTTGATGAACAACTCGAACCGCTCCGTGTACTCCGGGTTGTCCCGGTGCGCCTTGGTGAGCGGCGACATCTCAACCGGGTAATCCGTGATGAAGGTGGGTTGGACGTAATGGTGCTCGCAGCACTCGCCAAAGATCTCGTCGATCAGCTTGCCCTTGCCCATGGCGTCCTCCACCTCGATGTCCAGGCGGGCGCATGCCTCGCGCAATCCAAACTCGTCCATGCCGTCAATGTCCACTCCGGTATGCTCCAGGATGGCATCCCTCATGGTAACCCGCTTGTACGGGGGGGTGAAATCGATGTCCCGTCCCGCGAGGGTCGCCTTCGTGTTTCCGTGCACGGCGCGGCATGCCCTGGCGAGGAGCTCCTCGACGGTCTCCATCATCCAGTGGTAATCCTGGTAGGCGACGTACAACTCCAGGATGGTGAACTCAGGGTTGTGCGTCCTGTCCATGCCCTCGTTGCGGAAGTTTCGGGAGAATTCGAAGACGCCATCGAATCCCCCGACAATCAAGCGCTTGAGGTACAACTCATTGGCAATCCGGAGGTACAGGGGTATATCAAGCGCGTTGTGGTGCGTGATGAACGGGCGGGCAGCGGCACCCCCGGGAATGGGCTGCAGTACGGGGGTGTCCACCTCGAGCCATCCCCGCTCCGTGAACGACTCCCGCATGGCCTGGATGACCTTGCTCCTCGCCTCGAAGGTGCGCTTCACGGCCGGGTTCACCACCAGGTCCACATAACGCATCCGATAGCGCAATTCCGGGTCAGTAAAGGCATCGTGCACTTTGCCCTCCTCGTCCGTCTTCACGGAAGGGAGGGGCCGTATGGACTTGCTCAGCACGGTCAATTCGGTCACCAAAACACTCGACTCTCCCGTCTGCGTGGTGAAGGTGGTCCCCTTGATGCCCACGATGTCGCCCCGGTCGAGCAGTTTCTTGAATACGGTGTTGTACAGGGTTTTGTCCTCTCCCGGGCAGAGTTCGTCTCGGTTGAGGTAAATCTGGATGCGGCCGGTGGAATCCTGCAGCTCAGCAAAGGAAGCCTTGCCCATGATGCGCCTCGACAGAATGCGACCGGCCATGCAGACCTCCTTGCCCTCCTCGAACGCAGCGGCCAACGGAGCGGCATGCGCATCCACCGGGTATGCGGGAGCGGGATAGGGGTCAATGCCCAGTTGACGGAGTTGGGCGAGGCTTTCCAACCTCACGCGTTCCTGTTCGGATCGGATCATGGTGGCTTGATTCAAGGCGAAATTAGTTCGTGGACGCCCGTCCGGCAGTCAGTAAATTCGCGTGAACCCGTGCTCCATGCGTAGCCTCATCGCCGAATTCCCCGCCCAACTCCAACAGGCTGCGGACACCCTGTCCGGTCAGGCCCTCCCACAGGCCATTCCCGCACACCGGCAGGTGCTGGTCCTCGGCATGGGCGGATCAGGCATCGGGGGGCGGTTCATGTCCGGCCTGTTGGCGGACGCCGCAACGGTGCCCATCCTGTCTTGCCATGATTACCGCATCCCCGCTTGGGTTGGTCCGGACACCATGGTCATCGCCTGCAGCTACAGCGGCAATACCGAAGAGACCCTGGCGGCCTTGGAGGAAGCTGTCGCACGAGGAGCCCAGGTGCGCGCACTGACATCCGGCGGAAAACTGGGGGCGATGGCCGAAGAGCACGGTTGGCCCGTACTTACCGTTCCCGGTGGCCATCCTCCACGCTCGCAGTTCGGGTGGGCCGTCACCGGATTGCTCCGCCATTTTGCGGCCCTTGGACATCTGCCCGGTGACAGCGAGGATGTCATGGAGGACATTCGGACAAGCGCCGCCTGGCTCCAGGACCAGTCCGACGGAATCCAATCCAGGGCAGCGGAGTGGGTCAGCCTGCTGGCCAATAGGCAACCCCTCCTGTATGGCGATGCCGCCATGGAGCCCGTGCTGATCCGTTGGCGACAACAAATCAACGAGAACGCGAAACGGCTGTGCAACCACCACGTGTTCCCGGAAATGAACCACAATGAACTCGTCGGATGGGAAAGCGGCGACGCCTCGGTGGCGGCGCTCTTCCTGCATACCGAGGAGGACCACCCCCGCACGGCCGAGCGCATGCGGCTCTGCAAGGAGATCTTCGCCAAGACAGGTGCTGCCGTCGAGGAATTTCAGGCCGTCGGCGCCACACGGCTTCAACGCTGGATGCACCTCGTGCACCTCGGGGACTGGCTGTCCTTGCTGATGGCGGAAGACAGTGGAACCGACCCTGTGGACATCCGCCACATCGATTACCTCAAGAACGCCCTCGCCCAACTGGGATGAAGCCCAACGTGCACGTCCATGATCTGGGGCGTGCCGCCTACAAGCCCACCTGGGACCACCAGGAGGCCTTGCTCAAGGAGGCCGTGAACCGGAAAATTGCGCGGCGCAGGGCCGGATTGCCGGAGTCCGGAAGAGGGGGGGCAGAAGAACTTCCCGAATTTCCCTGGCCGGAAAACCACCTCCTCTTCGTGGAGCACCCTCACGTTTTGACCCTTGGCAAGAGTGGGGATGCGCAAAACGTGGTGGCCTCCCGGGAACGGCTCGAGCAGCTGGGCGTCGAATACCACGCCATCAACCGTGGCGGGGACATCACCTACCATGGGCCCGGACAACTCGTGGCTTACCCCATACTTGACCTCGACCAGTTCCGCACCGACATCGGCTGGTACCTGCGCCAGCTGGAGGAAGCCGTCATGCGCACATGCAGCGACTGGGGCGTCGACACCGGAAGGATCGATGGCTTGACCGGGGTTTGGGTCGATCCCCAGTCGGGGCTTGGCGCCAGAAAAATTTGTGCCATCGGGGTGAAATGCAGCCGATGGGTGACCATGCATGGACTGGCCTTCAACCTGGCCACCGACCTTGACTTCTTCAACCTCATCGTGCCGTGCGGAATAAGAGACAGGGGCGTCACCAATCTCGCCGAGGAATCCGACCGCGAAGTCTCGTTGGAGGAGGTGAAAGTGGCGCTGCAATCGCACCTTTTGGACGTACTTGGGGCCCAAGCAGCGCATTGACTCCATGAAACGCCTTCTCATCTGGTTCCTGGCAGCTTGGGCTGCCCTATACAGCCTCAGTCTCATCACGGACAACGGCCACGTCTGGCGAGGCCTGCGGCAGTGCTACCTGCGGGGATACAAGAATGCACAGATCGACGATCTGCGTTTTCAAGAAAGCCGGAGCGTACCGGCATCGTCCAACCCGAGACCGTGGCCCCTCCACAGCCGTCATGGCAAGGTTTCATTGGCCGAGGACGTCCTTGATTCAACGCGGTCCTGGCAAACCGTGGGCTTCGCGGTCATTTTCCAGGACTCCCTCCTGCTGGATTGGACTTCCGATGTGATTCCTGGAGCGGACACCATGCGGACCAATGCCTTTTCCGCGGCCAAGACACTGACCGCCATGGCCATAGGCGCTGCCGAAAAGGAGGGACTGCTCTCCGTGCAAGACCCGGTTTCGGCCTATCTCCCCCGTTTTGCCGAGGGTCCTTCCGCAGACCTGACCATCGAACAGGTCCTCCAGATGCGCTCGGACATTCCCTACGGCGAGAACTACAAGAATCCGTTCGGATTCATGGCGAAGTCCACCTATGGTTCGAACATCCTCGATCGGCTCGAGGATTACGCGGTTGACGAAACCGCGGGTCATCCTTGGAAATACCAGGGCGGCAACACCCTGCTGCTCCAGGAAATCCTGCTGGCCGTGATCGACATCCCCTTTGGGGATTGGTTTGCCCAAAACATCTGGGAGCCGCTCGGAGCCACCGAGGAAGCCCGTTGGGCCATCGACAACCAAGGGCATGAGCGGAATTACTGCTGCTTCTATACCCGGGCCACTGAGTATGCCCGGTTCGGTCAGCTCCTGCTCGACTCGGGAAAAGTCGATGGCCGCGTGGTCCTCGAACCGGAATTCGTCCAGCGCATGATGACGCCTGTGGGACCGCTCCCGGACGGAACGGACATCCAGCACTACGGCTACCAATTATGGATGGGCGAATACAAAGGACATGCCTTCAAAAGCTTGCAAGGATTGCATGGTCAATACGTGATTGCGGTTCCCGATCTCGACTTGGTGGTCGTACGCACCGGATTTTTCCGCCCAAAAGGCAAACTGCGGGAAATCGATCTCGACGTGTACCGCTCGATTGACGTCGCATTCGGGCTGATTGGTCCCGTATAGACAACTACAAATTAAATTCTATCTTCTGCGAATTTGCTTTTTATAGAGTTCAATTCGTATATTCGGGTTTGTAGTGTTGCAGGAAACTCCTGCCATGCAACAACCAAATCGTCCGCTAATGAATGCCCAGCTCGATGCCATCATCGTTGATGACGAGGCTCCCGCCCGTGAGGTCTTGCACAGCCAACTTGAACGCCATTGCCCGTTCATAAGGGTCATAGACCAAGCGCCCAACGCCCGCATCGGCTATGATGCCATCCGCAGTGGACGGCCCCACATTGTTTTCGTCGACATCCGCATGCCCTTCGAATCCGGGCTTGACCTCATCGATCGCTTCGAAGACCGGGAATTCTATGTCGTGTTCTACACGACCTACCAGGATTATGCCATCGATGCCATTCGACGGCAGGCCTTCGACTATCTGCTGAAACCGGTCGATCCCACGGACCTCAAGGCCTGTGCCGAACGCATCCGTGAGCACTACCGCATCAAAATGATTGAGAATGGTGATTTCCACCGCAAACTTGAAATCACCACGTCCGGACAGCGGCACTTCATTCGCCACTCCGAGATTCTACATGTAGAGGCCAGCGGCAGCTATGCCTGCATATACAAGACAGACGGAGGGCGGCTCATGGTCTCCAAGAACCTGAAGTACGTGGAGAGCCTCATCAACAATCCCAAATTCGTGCGGGTACACAACAGCCAGCTGGTGCACCTGAACAAAATCCGGCAGTGCAACTACCGCACGAACTCCATCACACTCGTGAATGGCAAGGAAATCGCCCTCGCTGTCCGCAAACGCGAGGATCTGCGCCGGCGCATGGCCGAGATGCTCTCTTCTGATGAAAGCCCCCGCGGATTCGACGCTGCTGTAGCTTGACCTCAATCGGCAGACTTCGTCCCTGAGCCGCGAAGCGCCTCCGCGCCGCTACCTTCGCGGCTGCATGGCCGCTACCCACGACATCCGTTCTCTTGACGACCAGGGATTGCAGGACGCTGCCGTCCAATTGGGTCAGCCGGCATTCCGCGGCAAACAATTGGCGGATTGGCTCTGGTCGAAGGGGGTCGGCCGATTCGACGACATGACCAACCTTCCTCTCGGGTTCAGGGAATCCCTGGGAAGGGCATTCTCCCTGACCCCCATCGTTGCCGAGGAAGAGCAAGTCAGCGTGGATGGCACCGTGAAGTGTGCCTTTCCCATCGAGACCGGAAAAGTGGTCGAGGGCGTGCTCATCCCCGCCAAGGACCGCATGACCGCCTGCATCTCCAGCCAGGTGGGGTGCAGCCTTTCCTGCGCATTCTGTGCAACCGGCCGACTCAAGTTGCTGCGCAACCTGACCGCCGGAGAGATCGTCGACCAGGTCCGGCACATCGCTGCCCTCGCTGAACGGCACCACGGACATCGCTTGACCAACATTGTCTACATGGGCATGGGAGAGCCCCTGCTCAACTACCGCAACGTGATCCAATCGGTCGAGCGCATTACAGGGACTCCGGGATTGGGCATGAGCCCGAAGCGCATCACCGTCTCGACGGCAGGCATCGCCAAGATGATCCGCAAACTGGGTGATGACGAGGTGAAATTCAACCTCGCCCTGAGCCTGCATGCCGCTGAGGACGACAAAAGGAACCGCATCATGGAAATCAACGAGACCAATGACTTGGCCTCCTTGCGCGATGCCCTGATGTACTTCCACGATAGAACCGGGACCCGGGTCACCTTTGAGTATATCCTGCTTGGGGGCTTCAACGACGACCTCGATGATGCCCGGGATCTGGCGCGGTTTGCGTCCTGCGTGCCGTGCAAAGTCAACCTGATCGAGTACAACCCCATCGATGACGCCTCCTTCAGCAAGGCAGACCCCGAAAGAACGGATGCCTTCAAGGCCCTGCTCGAAGACAAGTTCAACATGGTGGTGAATGTCCGTCGGTCGAGGGGCGAAGACATAGATGCTGCATGTGGTCAATTGGCCAACAAGAACAAGTTCGCCCGGGGCGAAGCCTGAATTCGGCGAGACTCAGTCCAGCTTGAGCACTGCGAGGAAGGCTTCCTGGGGGACTTCCACGGACCCCACCTGTCGCATGCGCTTTTTGCCCTTTTTCTGTTTCTCCAACAGCTTGCGCTTCCGCGTAATGTCACCTCCGTAGCACTTGGCCGTCACGTCCTTCCGGACCGGCTTGATGGTCTCCCTTGCGATGATCTTCGCTCCGATTGCCGCCTGGAGCGCAATCATGAACTGCTGACGCGGGATCAACTCCTTGAGCTTGGCGCAGATTTTTTTGCCGAGTTCAAAGGCGTTCGACCGGTGGACCAAGGCAGACAAGGCGTCCACCTGCTCCCCATTGATGAGGATGTCCAGCTTGACCAGTTGGGAGGGGTGATATTGGTCCGGGAAGTAATCAAAGGAGGCATAGCCCCGAGAGACGCTTTTCAGCTTGTCATAGAAATCAAAGACGATTTCTCCCAGTGGCATCGAGAATGTCAACTCCACACGGTCGGAGGTCAGGTACACCTGGTTCTCCAGCACGCCCCTCTTGTCGATGCAGAGGTTCATGATGGACCCCACATACTCGGACTTCGTGATGACCTGGGCCTTGATGAACGGTTCCTCGACGTGATCAAGCTTGCTGGGGTCGGGCAACTCCGACGGATTGTTGATCACGATAGGGTCACCCTTCTTGGGGTAACAGACGTAGCTGACGTTGGGCACCGTTGTGATGACGGTCATGTTGAACTCCCGTTCGAGCCGCTCCTGTACAATCTCCATGTGGAGCATGCCGAGGAATCCGCAACGGAAACCAAACCCCAGGGCGGCGGAGCTTTCCGGCTCGAAAACCAGTGACGCGTCATTGAGCTGCAGCTTTTCCATGCTGTACCTCAGCTCCTCGTAATCTTCCGTATCCACCGGATAGATGCCGGCAAAGACCATCGGCTTGACATCCTCGAAGCCCTTTACCGCGCGCTCACATGGTGATGCGGCGAGGGTCAAGGTGTCGCCCACCTTGACTTCCTTGGCGTTCTTGATCCCGGAAATGATGTAACCCACATTGCCCGTATTCACCGACTGCTGCGGCTTCAGGTCCATACCGAGCACCCCGACCTCATCCGCGTTGTATTCCTTGCCTGTATTGAAGAAACGCACCCGGTCGCCCTTTTTGATTTCGCCATTGAGCACCCGGTAGTAGGCGATGATGCCCCGAAAGGAGTTGAAGACCGAATCAAATACCATCGCCTGCAGCGGTGCGCTCGGGTCGCCCTTCGGTGCAGGCACCCGCGCCACGATGGCCTTCAGGATGTCCTCGACACCCATCCCTGTCTTGCCGCTCGCCGGAAGTACGTCCTCGGGACCGCAGCCGATCAGGTCCACGATCTGGTCGATCACATCCTCGGGATCTGCGCTGGGCAGGTCCATCTTGTTGAGCACAGGTATGATTTCGAGGTCGTGTTCAATCGCGAGATACAGATTTGAAATGGTCTGGGCCTCGATTCCCTGCGTGGCATCGACAATGAGCAAAGCGCCTTCGCAGGCCGCGATTGAACGGCTCACCTCATAACTGAAATCCACATGCCCGGGAGTGTCAATGAGGTTCAGGATATACTCCTGGCCATCCTGGGTGTACCGCATCTGGATCGCGTGGCTCTTGATCGTGATGCCCCTTTCCCGCTCCAGGTCCATATCATCCAAGGTCTGCTCCTGCAGCTGCCTCTCGTCGACGGTGCCCGTCAACTGGAGAAGACGGTCCGCAAGGGTGCTTTTCCCATGATCAATGTGGGCGATTATGCAGAAATTTCGGATATGTTCCATGTGAAGGTGCAAAAGTACGCCCTCGCAGACCCGAATGATGCGCAACCAAGGCCCCATCTCAGGCGTTTAGTTTTCGGCGTGGGGACCTCGTGCGTCGTTCCCCTATCGCAGTGAGCAAGAGTGCACACAGTCTGCGGTATATTGCGCCCCCGCGAGAACCAACACCATGAGATTTTCAACGCTTCTCCTCTTCGTCTGTGCCTTGCCTGTTTCTTTCAATGCCCAAGAAACTGTGCCCGACGAAATCTCTGCCTTGTATAGCAAATACGGAGGGTTTGAGTTCGCCGTCATGATGATGGACAGGGATGAGTGGGACATGTATCGAAACTGGGAAGGGTACGACCAGTCCGAAATCATCGCCGTCATCGAACGGCACCAGAACACGCCGGAATACATTGCCAGAAAGCAGGCCCGGAAGCAACAGCGGCTTGCGCGCTCCGGCGAATGCGACTGCTGGATCGAGCCCACAGAGTCCTACGTCGAGATCACCCCGGACATGCAGCAATTCACTGGTGGTGCGGGCGTTGACGTGGACTATTCCCACGGGCCCCTGTCCCTTCCGTTCACTTTCAATCTGTTCGGTCAGCAGTACAACGAGTTCTACATCAATTCGAAAGGCCTGATTTCCTTCACGGAGCCTGTGATCGACTGGACCCCGGAAGAGCTGCCGGAATCCAACTACAACATCATCTCGGGTTACTGGGGTGATGCGGACTACCGCCTCTCGGGCGACATCTATTACCGCATCACGCCGGAAGCCGTCTATGTGAATTGGGTCGATGTTGGGTACTACAACAACCACGATGACAGGACCGTGAGCTATCAGATTGTGTTCTCTGCCGATGGATCCATTGCCATCGGGGGGGGCAACAACGTCCAGATGTGCTACCAGAACATGGAATGGGCCCACGGAGATGTCGGCGGAGCCGGCGGTTGCTGCGGACCGGACCCTGCCACGGTGGGCATCGACGTCCAGAACAACAGCGACAACTTCGTGCAGTTCGGGCGTTTCAATTTCCAGGATGACAGTTACAATGGCCCATACGGCGGTGGGCCGGCCAATCAGGATGGTTGCTTCTGGCTCAACGGAAAGGACTTCTGTGTGAATGTGTCAGGATCGGACCCGAACCAGGCTCCCATCCCGACTGAAACACCGGGAGGGGGATGCGCAGACACCCTCTACGTCTGTCTCAACGACACGCTGGACCTCAACGTCGGCTTCCTGTCTCCGGAATCAGGCCAGACCGTGACCATCGAGCTTACTGACCTTGATGCCGTCACATACAACGGCACCTATGTCGAGGATGATGTCACCTATCTGGATGCCTATCTGGCAGGTACACCGGAGAATGTGGGGACTTACTTCCTTGAGATCACGGCCACCGATGATGGAACTCCAGTCGGAGAGACCGTCCTTGGCTACTGGGTTGAGGTCATCAATGTCGAATTGCCTGAGTTGACCATCGAGGGCGACTTCAGCATCTGTTCGGGTCAGGAGACCACCATCACCTGCAACGACGACTTCGACAGTTACGAATGGACGCTGGGCTGCAGTGGTCCAGAGTGCACCTATCCTTTTGGAGGCACATTCACTGTCACTGCCTTCATCGATGAGGGCTGCTCTGCTTCACAGGACTTCTTCATCTACCAGAGCCTGTATTTCCTCCCGGATGTCTGCATCGAGCCCAACCCGATCTGTGGTGACGACACCGCCATCGTCACGGTCTGCGATGAGAACATGGATGAGTTCGTTGATTATCAATGGGACGATGATTGGAACGGCGCGGGTGGGGAAATCGTCATTCCTGCGACCGAGCTCGGCGATACCGCCATCGGTGTGACTCCGGGCTCCTACCGGATCCTGGTGACCAATGATGATGGCTGCCAAGGACAACGTGTCTTCAATGTGGAACAGGTCACCCAGGTCATTCCTGACATCACCATTCCTCCGGTCTGTGACAGTCTGTACAGCGTCCAGTTCAGTGGCGGATACACCACGCCCGATGCAGGTCCGCTTTTGGTGTACATGTCCGCCTCTGACCCAGCGGGCTGGGGAGGTGACAACTACCTCGAAGTCACCGTCACGGACGCTGACGGAAACGAATCGAGCTACATCCTGACGAGTTTCGAAGCGTTTACGGCCCATACCAACCTCGAAGTGTCGCTTGGTGACCTGGTTGAAATCGTGCTTGTGACAGGGCCGAATGCGCCGGTACAAGACTTCAGTTTCACGGTCTACAACTGCACCACCCAGAATCCCCAGCAGGTCGATGATCTTCCGGCCGAAGGAGGGCTGGTGTATTCCGGAAACGCCAACTGTGAAGTGGACCCGGTCGGCGGAACCTGGGGCGTGAACATCGGCTCCGGATATTTCTCGGAACCCACGGAATTCAACACCTTCTTCACCCCCACAGCAGGCTTCGGTGTCTATGAGATTTGTTTCACGGACGACAACTGTGGCTATGCCGCCTGCTATCCCATGGAAGTCAGCACAACCCCGATTGCCAACCTCATCGGACCCAGTGACAACCTTCAGGCTGATGGCAGCTACCTCCTCTGCGACGGTGAAAGCGCCAACTTCCAGGTGGACACCCTGTACGAAGGAGCAGTATACCCTTTGGAGTGGCCCGATGCCGAGAGTGCGCAAGGCTTCTTCGCAGAATACGAGTTCGATGGAATCGGCAGCTATGACCTCAGTGTCGAGGTCACCAATGCCTGTGGTACCGTTGAGCTTCCTTTCACGATTGTCACCTCGGAATTGGCGGACCCCAGCCTGGAGGACATCATCGTATGCGATGAAGAGGAAACCGTGGTGCTCGACCCAGGACTGGATCCGGGCAGCGGCGTGGACATTGAGTGGACGCTGGACAACGCGAACCTGAACGAGGACGACTTCGTCATCACGGCAAGCGGTGCCGGCGAATACTGCGTGGAAGCTTCCAACGAGTGCGGTGCGGCCGAGGCTTGTTCCGAGGTTCAAGTGTTCGTTCCCATTCCGAACCCCATGCCCGGATTCAGCCTGAACTGCGAAGGCGGCAATACGGTCACGGTCGATCCGTTGACGGACAACGATTGGACCGTCACGTGGGAAGACGGTACCGTGGGCAGCACTTTCACGGCCACATTCAATCCCTACCACGATACCTGGCTCTCCGCGACCTTCCAGGACCCCTTGGGGTGCGTCGAATTCGACGACAGCACCTTCGTCTGGATGGGGTACCCGGTGGAACTCGGAACACAGGAGCCCGCAGCAAGTCCAGAGAATTTTGACAGCTGGTTCCTCTGTCCGGAAATTCCCAATACGTTCGAGCTGAACAGCGTGCACGCAGTGGATTGGAATTGGTCCATGGAGTTTCAATTCGGCACTCCCAGTCCGAGCAACCTGAACTTCCTTCAAGAGGACGCCGTCACCCTGACCTCGGCACAAATTCTGGATACCACCTATTGGTACTCCCCACTCTTGATCACCGGTACCGCCCTCAACCCTTGCACGCCCGCAGGTCTGAGCTACAGCTGGGAGGTGCAGATCGATGCCTGTGAAATCAAGATTCCGAACATCTTCACGCCAGGCACCGCGGAAGGGTCCATCGGAAAGAACGACACGTTCGAGATTGAAGGCCTGCTGCGCTACAACGGCGCCATCCTTCAGGTCTATGACCGATGGGGCACCCTGGTGTTCCAGAGCGACAATTACGACAACCTCTGGGATGCCCGCGAAACATCCTCGGGCACGCATTACTATCTGCTGACCCTGCCCAACGGCAGGGATTTCAGCGGCTACGTGACCATCGTACGCTGATCCCCGGGTGGCCAAGACACGGACCCGGTTCGTATGCGGCGACTGTGGTCACGTGACCGGCCAGTGGGTCGGTCGCTGTCCGAGCTGCAAATCCTGGAATACAGTCAATGAATTCAAGGAGGCCGCCCATCCTCGGATGGAACGCTCCGCTGTGGTCGCAGGGGCGGTCGAGGCCCGGCCGCTCATAGACTATACCGAACAGAAGACGGACCGGGCAGGAACGGGAGAACCTGAGTTCGACCGCGTCCTGGGTGGCGGCCTGGTCCCGGGAGCGCTCGTGCTCCTCGGGGGGGAGCCCGGCATAGGGAAGTCCACGTTGAGCTTGCAGACGGCCATGAAGGCCTCGGGAAAGATCCTCTATGTCTCCGGCGAGGAGAGTCCCGAACAAGTGCGCCTTCGCGCTGACCGCCTCGGCACCCTTGGGCCCGACCTTCTGATCCTCCCCGAGACCTCCACTGAGGGCATCGTGCGTGCCGTGAAGGAGCACAAACCGGACCTCCTGTTCGTGGACTCCATACAGACGCTGCACTCGCCCAGGGTGGACAGTGCGCCCGGAAGTGTGGCCCAGGTGCGCGAGTCCACAGCAGAGCTGATTCTGGCGGCCAAACCCTTGCAGCTTCCCGTCGTGCTCATCGGGCACATCACCAAGGAGGGCGCCATCGCCGGCCCCAAAGTACTCGAGCACATGGTCGATGTCGTGTTGACCTTCGAGGGCGACCGGCACCACGCCTACCGAATCCTCCGGGCCGTCAAGAACCGCTTCGGGTCCACCCAGGAAATCGGCATTTTCGAAATGCGCGGCGACGGCCTTCACCCCGTGACCGATCCTTCCGGAGCCCTGGTGGGGCAGGCAGGTGCGCGGCTGAGCGGCACCGCCCTGGCCGTGGCCGTAGAGGGGGCTCGCCCGCTCATGGTGGAGATCCAGGCACTGGTAAGCAGCGCCGTCTATGGCACACCACAGCGTTCGGCCACCGGCTATGAACTCCGGCGCCTGAACATGCTGTTGGCCGTGCTCGAGAAGCGTTGTGGATTCAAGCTCGGCGCCTCGGATGTCTTCCTGAACCTGACCGGTGGGATCCGCCTGGGCGACCCCGGCATCGATCTGGCGGTGGTCGGCGCCATCCTGAGCTCGACCCTCGACCTGACGCTCGACCCCAAAACCGCCCTGTGTGGCGAAGTCGGCCTGACCGGTGAGGTGAGGCCCGTCGCCCGCATCGACCAACGGATGATGGAGGCCGCCAAACTCGGCATGAAGAAGCTCGTGGTCAGTGGTCTGGTGGGCAAGGGGCCGACGCCCCCCGCTGGGCTTGAGCTCGTCAAGGTCGATCGGGTGGGCGAGCTGCAGAAAGTCTTGTTCTGAACGGATTCAATCCGCTCCTGCCAAGACCACCACGAATTCTCCTTTCGGAGGGTGGGCCTCGAAGTGGGCCCGAACTTCTGTCACCGTGCCCCGCACCGTCTGCTCGAATTTCTTGGACAGCTCCCGGCTGGCGCTCACCCTGCGCTCCGGGCCGCAGTGTTCCTCCAGCTCGCCCAGCAGCCGGATGATCCGATGGGGAGACTCGTAGAGAACCGAAGTTTTCGGCTCGAGGGCCAGCGCCTTCAAGCGGGTCTGGCGGCCTTTCTTGTGGGGGAGAAAACCTTCGAAAACGAACCGGTCACAGGGAAGGCCGCTTACCACCAATGCCGGCACAAAGGCGGTGGCGCCAGGCAGACATTGCACCTCCACCCCTGCCGAGATGCACGCCCGCACCAAAAGAAATCCGGGATCGCTGATGGCGGGCGTGCCCGCATCGCTGCAAAGACAAGCCGTGGCCCCGGATACAAGGTCCGCTACAACCTCGTCGAGAACTTTGTGCTCATTGTGCGCGTGAAAGGACCTCAGACGCGCATCAACGCCCTTGAGCCGAAGCAGCGACCCTGTGGTCCTCGTGTCCTCTGCGAGCACGAAATCACAAGCCTGAACAGCCTCCAACGCTCTTGGCGTAAAATCCCCCAGGTTGCCGATCGGCGTAGGTACGATGGTCAGCATTTCAGCTGTATCGCCTTTCCACCCTTTCGAGAAAACGCATCACCAGCGGATCTTCCCGGTCCCAAGCCTTTGACGCTTCGACATGCTGGCCCAGCCAATGGAGGGCCAATTCAAACGTTCCCGCTTCCTCCAATGCCTCCAGCACCCGGTTGAATTCCACAGCGTCCTCATCGAACAGCATCTTGATGCACTCGTACTTCTCCACGAGGCTGAAGGCCGACCGGAGGTCTGAAATGGGCTGGCGCTCCAATTGCTCCGCCAAGGAAGGCCCCTCCTGGTTGGGCTCGCGGTGTTGCGATGCCATGGAGCCGATGGTCGCCGACTCAAAAGCCTCTTCCACAACCGGAGGCACCGAAATTTCCTCCACCACGGGCTCGGGCTCGGGCGCATCGGCCTCAGCGGAATTCATCGGTTCCTCTTCCAAGGCTTCCGGCGTCGGTTCGGGTGCCTCAGGTGCCTCAGGAACCTCCGTTTCGGGCCATTCGAGCGGGGCATCGAACAGCTCGGGCGTGCCCTCCTTTCTCCGCTGATCCTCGGCCTGTTCGGCCTGTTCCCTGCTGACCTCCTCTATCGCGTCGATGAGCGAGGTCTGGTAAGCCGCTCCGATCCGGAAGGGCCTGATCGGCTGGCGGTCAGCCAATTTGTCATCCACCCCGCCCTCGGGTGCCTTGCGCCGGATCTCATAGGAGAATTCATGCGCCTTGAACCTCAACAATGTCAGGCGGTCGCACAGCTCCCTCGCATCCACCACGAGGGGGGTCAGCTCCTCCGGCTCGAGTTTTCCCGCCCGCAACTTTCTGAGGCCTTCTTCGAGGTCACCCACGAGGTCCTCCAAATTCTTGAATCCCGCCATGTTCGAAGTTTGTTGTTTGTTGCGCTAAACTACCGGGGCCAAAGACGTGCCACGCCTCCTCCACCACCCTTCTTCAACGCGGCACCGTGAATGCAAGCACCACTTCATGGCCCCCGCCCAAGACCTTGGCAAGGGTACCCATCGCCCAGTTCCGGTTGTAGCTGAATGTCAATTGGTCGTTGATGCGGACCCCCGCACCAAAATGTCCTGCTCCCGCTGAACGATAGCCCGCCATCGCCCATACATCCTGCGCCTTGTCAACGCGCAGGGCCGCAGACCACTCCGAAGGCACAGGCCTCAAGTGCTGGAATTGCAACACCGGAGTCCACCCCCATTCTCCCGAACCGAACCGATAGGACAGCAACCCGCGGAGGTGGGCCTCCAGTCGAGAATCAACGCTCGTCCCATCATACACAGGAAGCCCTCCGCCGAGCACCTGACCTGCAGAAACCGCCATCTGGAAACGCGGGCTGGAGATCATGAGTCCTGCGGTTGCGTCCGGCACACCTATGGCCTGATAGGTATCCCCCAGCGCAGGATCGCCGGCCTGCTCCAGTTCGATCCGGTTGCCATCGATTGAAAACTGCGTCCATCCCAGGCCCAAGCCGAATGACATCTTGAGCTCTTCCGTCCAACGGGTCTTGTAGGCCAATCCGACATGCGCTCCGGACATGCGCGTCGGGCCCGCGACATCACTCCAGGCCCTTGCGCCCCAAGCAAAAGACGTGGACCCCGTAGGGGACGTCAAGGCCAAAGAAGTCGTTCTGGGTGCAGAAGGCAAACCCGTCCATGGGCTTCGCTGCCAGAGGCTGACGTGGATCAACGAGTCCGCACCCGCCGCCGCGGGATGGGCATCGTATGCGTGATCCAGTGGCAATGTGGTCACCGGCAATTGCTGCCCCTTTGCGCACGGGGTCAGCGCCACCGCAAGGAGAAAGACGATGCAGCGCACCCTGTTCGGTATGGAATTCGCTCGCTTCATCGCATGATGGTGATGGGTCCGGTCCATTCGGTCTGAAGCGCGGGTTCATTCACCCGGATGTGATAGTAGTAGGTGCCCACGGGAACGGGGATGCCGTTCAATGTTCCATCCCACGGACCCTGGTCGACCCCTTGCGTGAACAGCACGTCCCCCCAGCGGTTGAACACCGTGATTTCGGCGGACGGGTATTGATCCAGCCCACCCAGGTTCCAGCGGTCGTTCATTCCATCGCTGTTCGGTGTGAACCCCGATGGTATATCCAACGTCTGCAAGACCTCGACGAGCACCGTATCCGCCGCCGAACACCCTTCTGGTGTCGTGGCCTCCAGCACGAACACGGTGGTTTCCGTGAGGGGCTCCGTGGCTGTTGCCGCTGCCGTGGGCGACACCACTGCGTTTGCCGGGGTCCAGGCGTAATTCCATTCGTCAGGAGCGCCTGCGGCACCGAGGAAAGCAGCGGTTCCTCCAACGATGAAAGCGTCCTGCCCTGCATCGGGATTGGGCAATGACAACCCGGTCACGGCGACCGAATCTTCCTGGACACAGCCCAGCCGCATGGCCGTGAAGACCCAATGAACGGTGCCTTCCTCCACGGCACCCACACCGGTAGACAACCCAATCCCACTGTTGCCGGAAGGCAACATCCAATACGCTTCCGTGGCGCCGGTCGCGGTCGCCTCCAATTCCAAGGGGCTTCCTGAACACAAGGTGGTGTCCGACGGAAGCGTCAATTGGACATCCCCCTCTGCGACCAGTGCAATGGCCGCAATGCTGCCGGGACATCCAGCCGGGTCGAACACTTCCACGGCGTAGGGGCCTTCGCCCAGGTTTTCCTGGTCCGGACCATTGCCGAAAAAGACCCCATCGAGCAGCCATTGGACGTCATAGGGCGGCCCCGCGCCTCCGGATACCGCCACTGAAAGGAAGCCGTTCTCATCGCCCACACAGCTGGGCCTGACGAGACTGTCCAGCAATACGACCACAGGTGGTGGCGCTCCAACTTCGACCAACAGGACTGCGGGGCACCCCGCCTCATCCAATGCGGTCACCTCATAGATGCCGGCCCCCACTCCCGCGATGGTGTCTGACGCCGGCATCGCACCGAAAGGCCCTGTGAATGTGAAGTCGACTTCGCCTGTGCCATTCTCCGTTTCCAATGTAATCTGGCCGTCTTCACTGTCGGCGCAGGAGGCCGGATCGACCGAAGCAAACAGGCTGAAATCGCTGGCCGGATGGATCACGATGGTGTCTTGGTACCCGCATCCGATGGAATCCACCAGCGTAAACGGATAGGAACCCGGAACCAGAAAAGGCAATACCGTGGTGTCGGCGGCCCCTTGAACGACGATTGCGTAGGGTGGCAAACCTCCGGAAGGTGTGAGGACGGCCTCTCCAACCAGAGCTCCGCCGCAACTCGGCTGGGTGAGGGCCTGATCCAAGGACAGGCCTGAGGAAAGGGCCTCCAGGGTCACGGTGGTGTCGAGGAAACAGCCCGAGGCGTCCATCAGGGTCCATGTGAACGTGCCCTCCGGCAGGAATTCGGCCAACGCCCCTTCTCCCGAGAGGGAGTCGCCCGATGCGGTGGTTCCGGACCACGCGGTGGTCAGCGGTGCCGTCCCCCCCACGGGATTGCCGATCACGCTTCCCGCTCCTCCTTCACAGGCGGGCTGGTTGATGACACCCGAAAAGGCCAGGGGCTCTGGCAGTGCGATGTCTACCTGTCCCGAGGTGAAACACCCCTCCCCGAGGGAAGCGGACCAGCCGTAACTGCCTGCCGCGAGGTTGATCCATTGCCAGTTGTCTGCTGTGTCCGAGGCCGCAAAGGCATCCGCCGGGAGGCCGCCCAACAGGACCTCGGCATCCGCACCGTTGCCCTGGATGGAAATGACCACCGCGCCCTGCGGAACACCGTCCGTGCAGGATACGGGCAGGACGAGGGCCTCTGCCAGCAGTGCGCCTGCAACCGGGATGTCCACTGTGCCCGCCGTGTCACAGCCATTGGCGTCCACGACAGTCCAGCCATAGGTTCCTTCCGACAATCCGGTCCAGACGCTCCCGGAAGGGCCTCCGTCCCACTGCGCTTGAATGGCCTCCGTTCCGCCCGAAATCGTCAATTCAGCTTGGCCGTCGGCGGTGCCTGAGCAGGACTCGGGTAGCAAACCGGTTTCGACCACCAGGGGGTCGGGGGACAAGACCACGACCACGGTATCCGCAGTGCAGCCCCGTGCATCGATGACCCCGGCCACATAACTTCCGGCCATGAGGTTTTCCAAGGGCAAGGGCATGGGGCCTGCAGGGCCTACGGCGCCCAAGGTCAATGGTGCTGCGCCCCCTTCCGCCTCCAACAGGATGGCACCATCATCCGCACCACTGCAACTGATGTCCTCCACCGTGGCATCCATGCTCAGCTCCGGGGTGGTTTCAACCTGTACGACCGTATCCCTTTGACATCCCGCCGCGTCCATCACGGACACTTCATAGTTGCCGGGGTCAAGTCCGGTGGCCTCGGAAAGCGTCCAAACCACGGAACCGTCCTCGGACTGGCCTGAAAAAACAAGGGGTTCCTGCCCCCCATCCACCGTGACCGTGACCGCGCCCGGTGCGTCCGTACAAGCGAAGGGAATGGTCTCAACGGTCCAGTCGAACAGGTCTACGCCCTCCACTTCAACGGTCTGCGTAACACTGCAGGTCCCGTTTCCAATCACGAAGGTGTAGGCCCCTTCGGCCACCTCATTCCATGTTGCCGACGCCCCGGATGCTGCTGTGGGCGCGCCCAACTGAGGTGAGTTGAAATTGAATCCGGCGTCCGGATCGCCTCCCACGACATCCAGGTGGACGGAGCCTGCCCCCAGACACCCTGCTGATGAGATGTCCGCAACGACCTCGACCGGGGGGTGGATGGTCCAGGAAGAATCCTCCGAACAGCCGCGGTCATCGACAACCAAGGCCGAGTACGTGCCCGGATCCAACAGCATTCCGATGGTGTAACCGAGCCCCCCGTCCTCGTCCGACAGCGTCAATATGCTCGGGGCGGCACCGCCCGCGACATTGATGGTCACGGGAACTTGCCCCGAGGCGCAATCCACCGTCCCCAGATCGACGTCAACCGTCAACGGGGGCAACAGCGCCACCGCGATCGACGCTTCTGCAGTGCATGCGTTCGAATCCGTCAGCAGAGCGGTATAGACCCCTGGAGGAACCCCGGACAAGGTGTCCATGGAACCCATTTCCTCACCGGACCCGTTGGTCCAGAGCACGGCATAGGGCTCGGTGCCTCCCGCGCTGACGGCCACCACCGACCCGTCACTGCCGTCACACCCCACTGGGGTTGACGCCAACACCAACTGCAGCAATTCCGGTTCTTCAAGAACAATGACGTCCAATGCCTGACACCCGTTGGCGTCCGTCACTTCGAGGGTGTAGTTGCCCGGTCCCAATCCCGAGATTTCAGGGCCAATGGTCGGCGCCACGCCCCCTTGCCACAGATAGACGTAATCCGGTACGCCACCCGCTGCGGACGCGGAAATGAAGCCGTTGGCCTCTCCTGCACATGCCGGCGCCTCGAATTCCAGCGATACCTCCAGGGAATCGGGAGCCGTCAATGTGACGATGGTGTCCAGAAGGCAACCGAGGGCATCAGATACGCCGAGTCCGTAGTTGCCTGCGGAGAGGCCGGCTGCAGCAAGGCCCGTGGCCACGACGGAACCCGTGCCCAGGTCGACCCAGACCGCGCTGTATGGAGCCAATCCGCCCGTGACCGTGGCGGCAACATTCCCATCATCGGAAAGCGGCCCGTCGGCACAGAGGGGGTCGATGACATCCAGGGAGGCCTCCACGGGGTCGGGATCGGTAAGGAGGGCGACCCCATCAGCAGGACAACCATTGGCGTCCTCGAGGCTGAAGAGATAGGTTCCTGCGGGCACCCCGCTCAGGAATTGGCCCTCGGCCACTCCACCATCAGGCAGGGTCCACTCCACCGCATAGCCCGGCGTTCCTCCCATGGCAACGGCGCCGACGACACCGTCGTCCAGTCCGGGACAGCTCGGAGGGTCCAGGTAGGCCTCCACTTCCAACGGCGCGGGAGCGGGAACATTGACATTGCCTTCCCCTACACACCCATCAACAGCAGTGACCAAAACCACATAGTCTCCAGGCTCCAACCCCATGATGGTGTCCAATTGCGCGCCGGATGCCGCAAAACCGTTCGGTCCTGACCAGGCAAAATTCACCGCATCGGCGAAAGACGCCACGGCCAAGCCATCCGCGGCTCCGGAACAACTCACGCCCTGCGCCTCCATGGCCACATCGACCGGTGCTGGCGCGTCGAGTATGGCCACAGCGGAAGCACTGCAACCTCCTGTATCCGTTGCGGTGACCAGATATCCCCCTGCTGTGAGGTCGGAAATGTCCGCCGTACTGCCCACCGCGTTGCCTGAGGCATCGATCCACTCGAATTCGAAATCACCGCCGAGTCCCCCTGTGGCTACGGCCGCTGCCGAGCCATCGGAAAAACCGAAACAACTCGGGGGGGTGGGAAAGGTGAGCACCTCCACATCGGGAATCTCCACGGAAACAATGTCCTGATCCACGCACCCATTCGAATCCATGGCGGAGACCAAGATGAACTGCTCGCAGATATCCGTCCCGATTGGACCTGTTTCAGCGGCATCGTGCGACCAGGTATAGGTGACGGGCTCTGCACCGAAGTTCGAGGTGACCGTTACGACCCCGGAACACGGCGCATCACACGTTGGCAGCTGGGTGACCGCAGCCGTGATGAAAAAATTGAACGGCTCATTCAGCGTGGCTCCCAGCGGTGGGCAGCCAGGAATGAACGCCAGATAACTTCCCGGGCCAAGGTTGGTCTGCACGGGGCCGAACAAGGTGTCGTTGTTCTGGAGCCAGAACACATCATTGCCGTCGACGCCATCCGGAACGGTGACCGACAGCACCCCGTCATCCGCGCCGCTGCAGGAAATCGGCTGCAGGACTTCAATGGTGTCCGGACATTGTGCTCCCAATGGGGCCCAACCACAACACAGGAAAACCAAGGACAACATTGCGGCGACCGTAATGCCCCCTGACTTTGGGAGGGCGATCGGTCGGTATGGTCCGCAACGGTAAGTCATCAGCGCGATGGTCTGTATACGATGACCCGGTCAGGATGTTGCACCATCCTCATTGAAATGCGGCACAAGGGACGTGGCCCGACCTGGTGGGACACGCGAGCACACCAAGGGTGAATTCGTGGGTGTTGGCCGAGGCTTGGCTCAAGGGACCGACGTTCCGGTCATAGGCGTACCCTATGGTGATGTTCTCCATGAGGCTCAAGGTCACCAAACCGGATAGGGCGGTCTCGTTGCGGTACCCCAGACCGAAACGGATGACCTCATCATAATCGAACATCGCCTGGACATCCACGGCCACCGGGGCGCCCGCAGCGAACCTCAGGGATCCCGCCGGGTGAAAGCTCCACGGGCCATCGAGCCTGATGAGGGACCCCCCGGTCAGGCTCACATGGCGTCGGAAACGGGTGTCAAGCCCCCATTCATCCACCGAGGGCTCGATCAGGTTCTGGACGGAAAGCCCCCAGAAGGTGTATTTGTTGTAGGCCCAGAGACCAAAGTCCATCGTGGGCGCCAACAGTTGGTTGGCGTTCGATGTAATGGCGGGATCATTGCCCGCCTGGAAGTCCGGAAGGACGATCTCGCCCAGGGACAACCGATACTGCATGAACCCCACGGCTGCTCCGGCGGCAAGCCTCCAGCCCTGGGACAATTTCAAATGATAGGCGTAGGCCAGGTCCAGCTGGGTGAACCCATACGGGCCTGCAGAATCATCCGTGACCCGGCCCCCGAACCCGTGGATGCCCCCTCCGGCGGATTGGCCCAACTCACCCTGCAGGTTGGCGAACGCCGTCTGCGGTGCGCCGTCGAACCCCGCCCATTGCTGACGGAACCCCGCTTTCAGCTCGAGGCAATCCGAGAATCCCGCAAACGCCGGATTTTCCTGGAAATAATTGAACTGCCAATTGGTCCTCAGCGGCAATTGCTGCGCCTGCACCTGTCCTGCGATGAGCAGGACAAGAACGGACAGCCCAATCATGCGGTGGAATGGCATCTGTTTCATCGGATGATGGCCACGTGGCCGGTTTCGGGCGGAATGGGCAACGTCTCGTCGTTGAGCTCGATCACGTAGTAATACGTCCCCGGATTCAGGGGTTTCCCGGATCGGCCGGTGCCATCCCAAGGCTGCGCATAACCCAGGGACCGGTGGACCAGTTGGCCCCAACGATTGAAGATCTCGACTTTGGCTCCCGGGAAAGCCCCGATGCCGTCGATTCCCCAGAAATCATTGATGTTGTCTCCATTGGGGGTGAAGCTGTTGGGCACCCCGATGGGGGAACCGACCGTCACCGTCACCGAGCTGCTCACCTGGCAGTCTCCGATCACGCCGTCCACCTGATATGAGATGGTTTCCGCCGGGGTCACCGTGGTGGTCGCGAGGTCCGGGTCGGAGAGATAGAAATCCGGGCTCCACGAATAGCCGTAGACGGGATCACCGCCGACCACGGACAGCGTTGCGGACGCCCCGGGGATCAGGGTGTGGTTGCAGCAGGCGTCCATCGTCACGCCGTCACCCTCCAGTTCGACATACATCGCGCACAGGGTGTCGGATGGGTCGTGCTCGGTTCCGATCAGCAGGAAGTATTCGGTGTCGTGCATGAGCGTGGAAGACTCCCAGATCAGGTCGTCCACACCGCTGACGCAGGGTCCCATCGCCGTCAGGGCCGCAGGGTCGCAGGGGTCGCCCGACGCGGCCACCACGATGGCGGAGAGCGTGTCCGGGCCCGTTGGACCATCACAGGTGACCTGGGTGATCCGGATGCGGGCGTTTCCGGGGTTCTCGAAATTGTGGTTGGACCTGAAGCTGAGCACGGCGACATGTGTCGCATCGATGCATTCGAAATTCAGGAAGGCCGGTTCCGTGATGAAGACCGAAGTGGGTTCTTCCGGACACACCGTCAAAGGGTCGCTGCACGACTGGGCCCAAAGCATCGTTTGGCCTGCCGAACACGACAACAGGAGCAGAAAAATCCGGAGAATGTTTACGCGCATGAGAGTGAATCGAAGGTAGTTCCGGCAACGGGCCGTGTTCAGCCTCCGCCATGTATTATCCACAACGAAAGGTGGCTAAGGGACGTTGCCTCGACGGATCAATCCGCCATGCTGATGAGGACGGCTTCCTTTTCGACGGCGCTGCCCGCCTGGACCCCAATGGTAGAGACCACGCCTGCCGTTCCAGCGCGCAGGACATTCTCCATTTTCATGGCCTCGAGCACCAGCATGGCCTCTCCCTCTTCGACGGATTGTCCTTCTTCTACGAGGATCTCGAGCACCTTGCCGGGCATCGGCGCGCGCAACTCAAGAGAATGGTTTCCAACACCTTCTTCTATGCCCATGCGCTCCATGAGCTCTTCCCTCAGTCCACGGTACACCCATTGATCCGAGACGCCGTCCAGCCTGACGTCCCACTGGCCGGAGGCGTTTTGCTGAACAGAGACACAGTGGTTCTTCCGACCCACGCGGACCCACCACCGCCCCCGCTCGTCGCGATGAAGTCTCGCGCCGTCCTCCTTGACGGGCATTTGTTCCCCGCTGGCATTGCGATATCCGGCCATGAACGCAATTTACCTCCCGCGAGCGCCGAAATTGCGCTTCATGGCGGGATTGTATGTGCACGTTCCTTTTTGCGCCCAGGCGTGCTCCTACTGTGATTTCCATTTCACCACCCGGCTCCGGGACCGGGACCGCATGGTGGAGGCCATTTGTCTTGAGCTTGTGGGGGCACTGAAACACTGGACAGAAGCGCGCTTCACCACCCTCTATTTCGGCGGCGGTACCCCCAGTGTGATCGGAGCAGCGGCCATCCGGCGAATTGCGGAAGTTGCGTTCCGCCACGCCGATTGGGCCCTCGAGGAATGGACCGTGGAAGCCAACCCCGAGGACCTGTCTCCGGAAGCCCTGAAGGAGCTCCAGGCGGCAGGTGTGGGCCGCCTGAGCATCGGGGTACAGAGTTTCGAGGCGGATGTGCTCGGGTGGATGCGGCGCATCCACAGTGTGGACCGCGCCGAACGGGCCATCATGGACGCCGCGGATGCGGGATTCAACCATGTATCCGTGGACCTGATGTACGGTCTGCCCATGGGGAAACCGGGACGGTGGGAGCGCGACCTGGAAAAGGCATGCGGTTTGCCCGTGGACCACTTGAGTTGCTACATTCTCACTGCCGAACCCCGAACCCTCTACGGGCACCAGCTGGCCTCCGGCGACCTTGTCCCCCCTCCGGATGAAAGCGTCCTGAAGGAATATGCCCTGCTGTGCGATACTGCGCGTTCCGCAGGGTTCGAGCACTATGAGGTTTCCAATCTGTGTCGGCCCGGCGGACGGAGCCGGCACAATTCAGCCTATTGGAATGGGACCCCGTACCTGGGCGTAGGGCCTGGAGCCCACAGCTTCAAGGGGCACAGCCGCTGGTGGAATGCCCGGTCCAATGCCGCTTACCTCAGGGTGGCGGAAAAGGGGCAATTCGATGAACAGCGTACGTCTGAGCAACTCACGGATTCGAACCGGTTCAACGAAGCCCTCATCACGGGCCTCCGGCGCATCGAAGGTGTGGACCCCTCCTGGTTGCGCGGGGCGACCGGGTTGGCGCTGGAAGACCAGAGCGAATTGACCGCGCTGCTGGCCGATGGGGATTGTGAGTGGGTCGAACAGCGCCTCCGCATTCCCGAAAGCCGCTGGCCCATGGGAGATGCGATCACCGCGCGGCTGATGGTATGAACGCCGCCCTCAGGTTGTCGTTCCCAACCGTTGGCGCGCCTTGCGTCGCTTGATGATCACATCGAGGAAAAGGGCAGAAATCAGCAGCGCTGCACCGCCATAGAATCCGGGAGGCATGACCTCCTCCTCACCGAAGATCAACAGCGCCAGCAGGATGGCGTATACCGGCTCCAAGTTGATGGCCATGGCTACCGTGAATGGACTCAGCACCTTCATGACCTCGACCGTCAGCGCAAAAGCGAGCGATGTCGCGATCAACCCCAACAGCAACAGCCAACCCCAGTCCTCCGCCGTCGGCATGCTGGCCTCCCATTGGCCGGACAAGGTCATCCACACGGCCAGGGCGATGCATGCGGAGGCAAGCTCGATGCGCGATACAGCCATGGATGGCGCGTCCTGGCCCCATATGCTGTTCAGCGTTCCAAACAAGGCTGCGCAGAACGCGCTCACCAATGCCAGCGCCATGCCCTCGCCATAGGAAACGTCCACGCGGTACATCCACCACAAGCCCACTACGGCGATCAACCCCGTGATCAATTCGGAAGGGTCAACACGGCGCTTCCGCAAGAGGGGCTCAACGAGGGCCACGAACATGGGTACGGTCGCCATGACCGCCAGCGCCAGCGAAACGGTGGACACCTTGATGGCGGCGAAAAAGGTGACCCAATGCACCGCCACAAGCAAGCCGGTTCCTGCGATTCCCAGGTGAACACTGCGCGAGAGGGCTGCACTTCCCGATTGTCTGAGCAGCATCCACAAATACAGACCGCCTGCGCCGATCAGGGTCCGCCAGAACACCAATGGTGTGGCGGGAAGGGCAATCAGCTTTCCAAGCACGCCCGTAAAGCCGAACACCACTACTGTCGCATGCAGGGTGATTTGGGCGCGACTGGTCTTCATCTATGGAATTCAGTGGCAGACCAGTCGAACAGACCAATCCCTTCCGTCAGCTGCCATCATCCTCAGGATGTACCACCCCGTTTCGAGCCGGTCCGATTCCAGCACGATGCGCCCTCCTTTCCGCACCACTCCGCCGTGGAAACAGGAACGGCCCAGGGCATCCGTCACACCCCAATGGTCGAGGTCCACGGCTGTGGTGAGGACGAAAGACGCGGCATCACCAAAGGGGTTGGGACCGAATTCGAATGGAGCCTGTACGTCGATTTCACCGACGTAGATGGTACTCGTGTCGGTGAACACGACCGTCACCTCCTGAACGGATTGGTCCGAACAGACCCCATCTTGGCTTTGCGCCGTGAGGACCACCGTGTAGGTGCTCTCCTCGGCGTATTCATGGAACGGAGATGTCGTGGTGTCCGGTGGCGTGCCGTCACCGAAGGTCCAGAAGTAGCTCCCTGCCCCGGAGGACAAGTTTTCGAACGGCACGGGGCCGTTTTCCGCATACCAGGGGTCTTCCACGAAAAAGTCGGCCTCCACGGGCTCGGAGATGTCCGCGGCACTGCGCGGCAAAATGGTGTAGCCATCCACGAATGGTGCCTCGAAGTCACGCTGGCCCCCAATGCCGGTAACGCCAAACACGCCCACGGGCGGCTCGCTTCCAAACAGATCGGTGTCCGCATCCACCACCATCAGGTACAACGCAGCGCCCGTAGAGACGTAGACCTCGAACTGTGGCATGGCGTTGGTCCAGTTGGCGGGGTCCACCAGCTCCACACACTTGAGTCGGATCAGGGCGCTTTCCGTCTCTTCGTCCAGCGCATTGACCAATTCGGGTTCCTGGAGCTCCTCGCCCACCGTGGACAGGATGAGGGTGTCCACGATGATCTGTGCAAGGCCCTGAAACTGCTGGACGGTGCCTCGGATGCGCACGCTGTCCCCTTCCTGTACGAGGTAGTTGAAATTCTCTACCGGGCTGAATACCTCGATGCCCGCTGTCGGGTCGATGATGGTGAAGCGCAATCCGCTGGGATAGGTGTTGAATCCGTGCACCACACCACGAAGTTCGCAGGGCACCAGCAGGCTGTCGAGCACGCCATTGCCGTCGATTCCGCGAACATCCGCAATCGGATAGTGCGGGAAACCCAGGTCATTGGGCGCAATCGTGATGGTCAGTGAGTCGATGGTCACCTCCGCTTCACCCGACAACACGGTCAGGACCAAGGTGAACGTCTCCACGCCCTCGGGTTCGAAGTCGTCCACGATGCCGACCGCCAGGCTTTGTGGGGACAACCAACCCTGTGGGAAGGTCAAATTCACCGGAAACAAGGTGCCGAAATCGGCAACGGGGGTCGCCGTGTTGCCCGCCGCCACATCAATCTGCACTTGGACATCCTGGAGGGGCAAGGACACGGGCAACTCTATGCCCACGACATCCCCCTCAAAGGCCAGGATCTCGGATACGCCGAAACCAAGGATGGGCACTGCCGTCGTATCCAAACCACACGGCAAGGCCTCGTGGCTTCCGAAGAATTCAAAGGTGTTCTCCGGATGGTCGAACCACTGGTCGTCCACCTCATCCCAGTCCGCGCTGCCGGACGTCACTTCGGGGATGCGCACCAAGGTGTTGTGCAGCATCGTGATGCCGTTGACGGGCCACCCGTCACTTCCCGGGTTGACCCCCACTTCCCCCAGCACATCCACGACCTGGCCATTGCGCTCCAATGTCGTGGCATCGTTGCCATTGAACAGGGTCACGTCATCGAGGATGTCCGCCAGATTCGTCAGGGCCGGCACGGCCTGCGGGTTGACGATGGTCAGCACCTCGCCCGGGGCCAGGGTGCCGGAGAGGTCCAACTCGTGGTTGGGTACACTGCTGCCATTGTTGTAGGTCTTGACCGTGTACTCGGACAGGTCCACAGGGGTGGAGGCGCTGGGGTTGTACAACTCCAGCCCTTTGCTGAAGCCGGTACCATCCACATACTCCGAAAAGAAGAGGTCCGTGCACAGCCCTGTGGGATCGCACGGCTGGATGGACACGTCGAGGTGATTGTAGGACAGGGCACTGCATGAGTCCGCAAGCAATGCGGTCACGGGCAAGCCCGGAACGAAGGTGGAGGAATCAATGGCGCCGAGATGGCTGAATCCGTGGACTTCATACTCCCCCACCCCGAGTCCTTCGAAATCAAATGCCGGGGTTGACGTGCTGTCCAGGATCTCTCCCGAAGAAGTCGTGATGACGAAGAGGTAGGGCGCCTCAGGACTTTCCGAGAGGTAACCGAATTGGACCAGCGTGTTGGCGAACCCCATGCACCCGACGGCCTGGTCGCCGCCCGCAGCGGTGAAGATGCCACCACCATCACAGCTCGGTGGCAAGCAGAAAATCCGTTCCACTTCAACCGGCTGCGCGCTGAAGGCCACACACCCCGAGGCGGCAATGCTGTCATAGGGAGCCCCGACCTGAATGGTGGAGGGGTCCAGATCACCATCATAGCTCATGCCCCACACAAGACAGGGGCCCGCAGCGGATCCGGAGAAGTTGTATCCGAGGTTGCCTTCGCCGCCGGGAACGACATCGAGCACCTCTCCTTGAAGGTTGGTGATGACCAATCCATACTGGCTCTCGATGGCGTTGCTCTGCGCCGTGAATGGAAGGAAGCCGCCCGGAAGGTCCACACAGATCTGGGCCGTGCCGCCTTCTCCTCCCTGTGCGCTGATCAATCCGCCGTCACAGTCGAGGAGGTTGGTGTAACCGGGGGTCGGCTGCTGCAACACCATCTGATCCGAGGCAAATGCCGGGCCGCCATCCGGAAGCCGGGCCCACGCCAGCGCGCCTCCATTCTGCACGCCGTACAACCACTCGTCCAATTGTGGCTGCCCCGGGGTTAGAGAGTCGATGAGGAACGGATTCGTCTGGTCGCCCGTTCCGTAGACCACGGCATCGAGCAGGCCGAGCGTCGTCAAGGGTGTTCCGTTGGGGAAGTCCGCGCTGTCCCCCTCGAACAGGGCCACGGCATCACCGCCGTCGCGCAACAGGCCCGGTTCGAAAATGAGGTCTGCCCCCTCTACTCCGGGATTGGCCAGGAGGAAGAACCCTGCGGTGTCCGCCGTCATGCCGTCGAGGTCGAACGCCGCATAGACGTTGGTCGTCACCGTGTTGCCTCCGCCTTTATAGAACACCACCACATGGCCGTCCAGGGTGGCATTGGGCGCTGTGAAAAGCTCCACGAATTCAAGACTGTCCGGCACGGTATTGCTGTCGCAATCAACCTCGTTGATGAAAAGACCTTGCGCTTGGCCTGCTGTGAGGGAGCACAACGTCAACGCCAAGAATGTGGCCGGCTGGAGAAAGGGGGTGAATACGGAACGCATTTTCAGTCCGTTGGAATTGGTGCGCGAAAGTAGCAAGCGTGCGGTTTCGCTCCTTTAACAGTTGATGAAGTCCCGGAGGCATTCCCGGTGTAACTTCAGGGATTGGTATTCCGTTCAGGACTTTCCTCCATGTCAAACGCCCCAAATCAGGATTTGCGCCAGAACCTGGACGCCTTCATCCGAAAGTATCACCGCAATGAAATCCTGCGCGGATTGCTGATGCTTGGGGTGGCGTTTCCTGCGTCATGGCTCGTCGTGCTCGGCATGGAGGTGGTCGGACAATTCGGAACGGACGTTCGGACTGCCCTTTTCTACACTTTTCTGGCGACCGTCTCCTTCGTCATCGTGCGCTCCATCCTGTTGCCGGCCCTCAAGCTCTTCAGGCTTCGCGGCGGCCTTGGGCATGACGACGCGGCGCGCATCATCGGGCAGCACTTTCCTGAAATCGAGGACCGGCTGCTCAATACGCTGCAACTTCAGCATCGCGCGGACAGCTCCCGGGATTCCAACCAGGAACTCCTGCTGGCGTCCATTGCTCAGCGCAGCGAACAACTGCGGCCGTTCCGCTTCACTGCGGCCGTCGATTTCGGTGAGAACCGCCGCTATTTCAAGTATGTGCTTCCGCCCATGTTGGCCTTTGCCGCGTTGTACCTCGTGGTCCCCGAGGTGGTCGAGGCCCCGACCGAGCGCTTGATCCGTCACCGGACGGAGCTTGTGGCATCGCCCGATTTCAGGTTGTTCTGCGATGGGCCTCTCGAGGCGATTGCCCAAACCGACTACACCCTTCAAATCCGAACCGAAGGAACGGTCGTACCCAGCCGGGTAGAGTTGATGGCCGGAGAAGGTCGATTCAGGATGTCGCGAGAAGCCAGTGGACTCTGGGAATACCGTTTCCGCAACGTCCGGGAATCCATGGACATCGTTGTTTCCGCCTCGGGCACTCCAGCATTGGACTTGCGCCTGACCGTGCTGCCACGCCCTGAACTGCAAGACCTCAAGATCGAAATCCGGCCTCCGGCGCACACCGGCCTCCCCCCCTACCAGCAGCGCAATGAAGGCGACCTCGATGTCCCCGAGGGCAGCGTGCTCGCGTTTCAATTGGGCACGAGAAACACCACCGCGCTGGGCCTGATGTGGGGCTCGGAACTCGACAGGCTTTCGCCCGATGTCAGCAACCGCTTCAGCTTCTCCCGAACGGCAGAGAAAGACCTCGACTACACCTTGTACCCGCAGTCCGAAGCGGTCGGCATTGTCGACTCCGTGCGCTACCGACTGCGCAGCATCGTGGACCGCCCCCCGACCATCCGGGTGGCCGAGCGCAGCGACAGCCTATCCCTGATGCGCATGGCGTTCAGTGGGGTTGTGCAGGACGATTATGGCTTCAACGGCCTTCGTTTCGTTTGGAAGCCCAAAGGAGGCGCCGTGGAGCACCTGGACCTGGACCGCCCCCGTGGACGACAGGATGCGTTCATCCACCTCTGGGACCTGGCCGACATTGGAATCGGCCTTGGAGACCAGGTGGAGTATTGGTTCGAGGTGCGGGACAACGACGGTGTCAACGGCCCCAAGGTGACCCGCTCCAGGACCTTCAGCTATGCTGCCCCCTCGGAGGAGGAGCTGGCCGAAAAGCTCGACAGCGCCGACGCCGAACTCACCGCGGCACTTGAAGAAAACCTGGAGGAGGCCCGCCGCTTGCGGGAGCAGATGCGCGAACTCCGCCGCGACCTGATGGAGGAAGAAGAGCTGGGTTGGGAGGAGAAGGCGGCCCTGGAAGAGATGCTCAAGCAGCAGGAGGCCCTGAAGGAGCAGGTTCGAGAGATGCAGGAGCAAAACCGGCAGAAAAACGAGCAGCAGGCAGAATTCAACCCTCCCAATGAGGAAATCCAGAAGAAGCAGGAAGAACTGCAGAAACTGATGGATGAAGTCATGACGGACGAACTGCAGCGCATGTTCGATGAACTCCGGGAGCTGATGGAACAGATCGAGGACGGGGACAAGGAACAGATTGAGCAACAGCTGGAACAGATGGACCTCGACCAGGAGTCGCTGGAACAAGAGCTGGACCGGGCGTTGGAACAGTTCAAGCAGCTTCAGTGGGAACAGAAAATGGAAGAGGCCATTTCCGATCTGGAGGAGCTCGCCAAGAAGCAGGAAGAGCTTGCGGAAGAAACAGCAGAAGGGGAGACCCCTGAAGAAGAGTTGGCCGCCAAGCAGGACTCCCTGAACCAGGAATTCGACAAGATCAAGGAGGCCCTGGATGACGCCGAAAAGCTCAACAAAGAGCTGGAAAACCCCAACAAGGTCCCCACGATGGAGGACCTCCAACAGGAGATTGAACAGGACATGCAGGACGCCAGCGAACAGCTGGACAGCGGCAAGGAGAAGAAGGCCTCCGAAAAGCAGCAGAATGCCGCAGGCAAGATGAGCCAGATGGCGCAGCAGATGGAGAGCGCCATGGAACAGGGGGAGCAGGAGTCCATGGACGAGGACATGGAGGCGCTGAGGGCACTGCTGGAGAACATCATCACCTTGTCCTTCGATGAGGAGGACCTGATGGCTTCTGTGGGCACCACCCAAAAGGACGACCCCCGCTACGTGTTCCACGGACAGGAACAGAGAAAGCTCAAGGACGATGCTGAAATGGTCAAGGACAGCCTCTTTGCCCTCAGCAAGCGCGTCACTCAACTGCAATCCATCGTCAACAGGGAAATCAACCTGGTCAACCTGCACATGGGCCAGGCCCTCGATGGGTTTACCGACCGGGAGACCAGTGTCATCACGACCAACCAGCAGTATGTGATGACCTCATTCAACAACCTCGCACTGCTCCTCGACGAAGTCCTCCAGCAGATGCAGAATCAATCGAGCTGCAACAAGCCCGGGACGGGCAACTGCGAAAAGCCTGGGGGGAGCGGATCGAAGCCCTCCCCGAGCGCAAAGCAACTGAAGGGAATGCAGCAATCGCTGAGCAAGCAGCTGGAGCAGATGAAGCAGAAAATGAAGGGCTTCAACCAAGGAGAGGGCAAGGAAGGGCAGCGAAAACTGAGCAAGGAACTCGCCCAGATGGCCGCACAGCAAGCTGCCATTCGTCAGATGACCCAGGAATTGGGTGAGCAGCTCAACGAGGACGGGTCAGGAGAAGGAAACGGCCTCAATCAAATCGCAAAGGAGATGGAGGAGCTGGAGAAGGACATCGTGAACGGACAACTCGATCAACTGAGCCTGGACAGGCATCAGGACATCCTGACCCGCCTTCTGCAAGCGGAGAATGCCGAGCGCATCCGAGGAGAAAAAGAGGAACGGGAATCCCGCACAGCACAAGAAATCCAGAGGGAAACACCCCCCAGTCTTGAGGAATACGAACGCCGCAAGACCCAGGAGATCGAATTGCTCAGGACCGTGCCTGCAGACTTGAACCCTTACTACAAGGAGAAGGTCAACGATTATTTCAATACTTTGGAGGCCCCGGAACGGGAGTGAAGCCATATCATGTCCGTACAGCGACAATTGCACATCGCCTCCCGCATGGAAGGCATCACAGAGGTTGAAGCCCTCATCAACGATCTCTGCGAGGAATTCGGTGTGGAGGAGACCCACTATGGAGAGATCCTCATCGCGATGACCGAGGCGGTCAACAACGCCATCGTCCACGGTAACAAACTGAATGCCAACAAAATGGTCGACATTCAAGTTGCTGTGGAGGGCCCTATTCTGGAGTTCAGGATTGCCGACGAAGGTCCCGGATTCGACTACGAGAACATACCCGACCCCACCTCCCCGGAGAACATCGAAAAACCCAACGGGCGGGGCGTATTCCTCATGCGGCAACTCGCGGACTACTGCGAGTTCCAAGAACTGGGCCGCATCGCCATTCTGCGCTTCGAGCAGGCCATTCCACAGATGGAGCGCGCCGACTGATGGCCGAAAAGACCATCACTTTCCACTTCCAGCACCCCACATTCCGGTTACGCCACCGCTCCCACATTCGTGCGTGGCTGGACCGCTGTGCGTCCATGGACGGGCACAAGCTGCACGGCATACACTATCAGTTCTGCACGGACGGCTACATGCTTGAAGCCAACAGACAATTCCTCGCCCACGACTACCTCACCGACATCCTCACCTTTCCCATGCCGTCAGCAGCGGGCATTGCGGGTGACATCCTGATTTCCATTGACCGGGTTCGTGACAACGCGAAAACACTGAACCACAACACCTTGGACGAACTCCATAGGGTCATGGCCCATGGCGTACTGCACCTGTTGGGGCACAACGACGCCACGGACGAAGAGCAAAGCACCATGAGACACCAGGAAGACCGCTGGCTTGACCACCGGGCCTTTCCTTAACACCATGTTCCACGTGGAACACAGACCATGCTTCAAGAATATGACGTCATCGTAGTCGGCGGAGGTCACGCCGGCAACGAAGCAGCCCATGCCGCAGCCACCCTCGGAGAACGCGTTCTCCTGATCAGCATGAACCTGGGGACACTCGGTGCCATGAGCTGCAACCCCGCCATGGGCGGCGTGGCCAAAGGCCAAATTCTCCGCGAAATCGATGCACTGGGCGGCATGAGCGGACGGATATCCGACCGCAGCGCCATCCAATTCCGCATGCTCAACAAGAGCAAGGGCCCTGCCATGTGGTCCCCCAGAACCCAGAACGACCGGCACACATTTGCATGGGCCTGGCGCCAACAACTGGAAGCACAAGAGAACATCCACCTGTGGCAGGACATGGTCACCAGCCTGCTCATCAAAGACGGGCGGGTCCTGGGCGTCAACACCCAACTGGGACTCACCATCAAAGCACCCAACACCATCCTGACCTCGGGAACGTTCCTTCAAGGCCGCATTCACCTGGGAACCCAAGAATTCTCCGGCGGAAGATCAGGGGAACGGGCAGCGGAAGGGATCACAGGCCAACTCAGCAGCCACGGCCTCCAAACCGGACGGATGAAAACCGGGACCCCACCCAGGGTAGACGGCCGCAGCATAGACTACGACAAAACCGAGCCACAACCAGGAGAAGAAACAGCAGAAGCATTCAGCTACTTCGAGCGCCTGTCCATAGCACCCCAACTGCCCTGCCACATCACCTTCACAAACCCAGCAGTGCACGAGATACTGGCATCAGCACTCGACCGTAGCCCCATGTTTTCGGGGGCCATTCAAGGGAAAGGGCCCCGGTACTGCCCGAGCATAGAAGACAAGATCCACCGGTTCGCAGACAAGGACAGACACCAGATCTTCATAGAACCCGAAGGGCGCAACACCATAGAAACCTACATCAACGGATTCTCCACATCCCTACCCAAAGAAGTCCAGCTAGAAGCCATGCGCCAGATTCCAGGCCTAGAAAACGCCCGGATGTTCAGGCCCGGTTACGCCGTTGAATACGATTACTTCCCTCCAACGCAACTGGACCACACTCTCCAAACGAAAGCCCTACCCGGCCTGTACTTCGCAGGGCAAATCAACGGAACAACAGGATACGAGGAAGCCGCGTGCCAAGGACTCATGGCCGGTATCAACTGCCACCGCTCCCGCACACACCAACCACCGCTCATCCTCGGACGAGACCAGGCCTATATCGGAGTGCTGATCAACGACCTCGTCACCAAAGGCACGGACGAACCCTACCGCATGTTCACCAGCAGGGCTGAATACAGGATCCTGCTCAGACAAGACAACGCAGACAAACGACTCACCCCCCTGGGCAGAGAGACAGGACTCATATGCGACCAAGACTGGGCACTTTTCGAAAACAAACAAGCCCGGCTTGATGAACTGAGCGATCTGCTTTCCAACAGCAGCGCAGAACCATCAGACGTCAACCCCACACTGGAGGCGCATGAAAGCAGCAGCATCCAACAAAAGACACGCTGGGACAAACTGGTCTCAAGGCCCCAACTCAAACTCAAAACCCTCATTTCCCAATCAGAGGCGCTCACGGCCGCGTTTACCGGGATTCCAGACCAATGGATCGACCACATCGAAACCGGGGTGAAGTACAGGGGGTACATCGAAAAAGAACAGGCCCAAGCAGAACGCATGAAAGACCTTGAACACCTCAAGCTCCCCCCCGATTTGGAATACATGCGGCTCACATCACTGAGCACGGAGGCCAGACAGAAGCTTGACGAGCACCGACCACCAACACTGGGCGATGCCTCTCGGATCAGTGGTGTTTCCGCATCAGACCTCTCAGTACTGATGGTCTACCTCGGTAGGTGAGGATGTTCCACGTGGAACATCCCAAACAGCCATAGGGACGCGAAAAACGGGCTTTCTCCAGCCGCCGCACCCAACCCCCTCAAACGCGGAGAAAAGCCCAAAACACAAACCACTGATTGCCAACACATTAAACAAAAACCACCGCGCAACAGGCGGAAGAGTAACTTCGCGACCCACAAACCGAGCACCATGGACATGAAAGCCCATCTTTCCCAATTGGGACTGACCACCATCAACCCCGGCACGCAGATAGGTTCGCACAACCTCAGCACCGGATCCAACATCACGAGCGTCAGTCCGGTGGACGGCGCGTCCATTGGAAGCACCGGTGTTTGTTCGGCTGCCGATTACGAGAAAGTGGTCGCCGCTGCAACCGAAGCCTCTCTGGCTTGGAGGAACGTTCCCGCACCGCAACGCGGAGAGGTTGTTCGCTTGTATGGGGCAGCACTGCGGAAACACAAAGACGCCCTCGGTGCCTTGGTCTCCTATGAAATGGGAAAGAGCCTCCAGGAAGGCCTTGGTGAAGTGCAAGAGATGATTGACATCTGTGACTTCGCCGTCGGTCTGTCCAGACAGCTGTATGGCCTCACGATGCATTCAGAGCGCCCCGGACACCGCATGTACGAGCAGTGGCACCCCCTGGGGGTCGTGGGCATCATCAGCGCATTCAATTTCCCGGTTGCCGTTTGGAACTGGAATACCGCCCTCGCCTGGGTGTGTGGCAATGCCTGCATTTGGAAGCCTTCCGAAAAGACGCCGATGACCGCGGTAGCCTGTCAGAACATCTGGAATGAGGTGACCGCTGATATGGACCATGTTCCCGACGGGCTGTCCTGCATCATTCAAGGCGACTACACTGTAGGCCAGATGATGACATCAGACAAGCGTGTTGCGCTCATTTCGGCTACGGGTTCCATCCGAATGGGCAAGATTGTCGCCCAAGCCGTGGCGGCCCGCTTGGGCAAGAGCCTGCTCGAACTCGGAGGAAACAACGCCATCATCGTCGAGCCTGATGCCGACCTCAAAATGGTCGTTCCCGGCACCGTTTTCGGTGCTGTGGGCACCTGCGGACAACGCTGCACTTCCACCCGCCGACTCATCATCCACAGCAGCATCTACGACAAGGTGGTGGATGCCCTCAAGAGCGCCTACGGACAGCTTCGCATCGGTGACCCCCTGGACCAGAACAACCACGTCGGACCCCTCATTGACACCGATGCAGTTGCGGCATACAACAGCGCCCTGGAGGCGGTGGTCCATCAAGGGGGCCGGATCATCGTCGAAGGCGGTGTGCTCGACGGTGCAGGATATGAATCCGGCTGTTATGTCAAGCCCGCCATCGCGGAGGCCGACAACAACATGGAAATCGTTCAGCACGAAACCTTTGCGCCCATCCTGTATGTGATGCGTTACGACACACTTGACGAAGCCATTGCAATGCAGAACGGGGTTGTGCAAGGCCTGTCCTCCGCCATCATGACCAGCAACCTTCGCAGTGCTGAGCGCTTCCTCTCTCCGAACGGCAGCGATTGCGGCATCGCGAACGTGAACATTGGAACCAGCGGCGCAGAGATCGGTGGGGCGTTCGGCGGTGAGAAAGAGACCGGCGGCGGCCGCGAATCCGGCAGTGATGCCTGGAAAGCCTACATGCGTCGCCAGACAAACACGATCAATTACAGCACGGAACTGCCCTTGGCCCAAGGCATCAAGTTCGAATTCTGATGGGTCCCCTGTGGCGTGGTGCGCTCTTCGTGCTGTTGCTCTGCACGGGGTGTCAAGAAGCGGTTGAACACACGTCCCGCGCAACCCTAAACAGCTCGGCTCACGGGGGAAACAATGGCGTTTTGGTGTTCCACCTCTCCGACAGTGTGGACGTTCGGATTCCGGGTTCCAAGACGCCCGAATTCCTCGCATTGTTCAATGGTGCAGAGCGTCTTGACCTCACCCAACAAGACGGGTGCTACACGGTTCCCGTCTTTGATGGCTCCGTGTGTTTGAACGGGGAGGGTCACGGCCAATGGACCGATGTCCTCCGCACCGGGGAGGACCCCTATGAAGTCCATGTTTCCTGGAGAGCGGGAGAGGGCGGGCAGGCCGCTCCGGCACACCCCCACAAAGAGGAGGTCTGGCGCCTCGCATTCGGAAACGAAGACCCCTGGTTCGGAGACCTGGTTATGCGTTCCGATCGTGATGGGGGCCTGACCGGGACGATTGAGACGGCCACAGGCGACTTTCGCTACCTCCACGGCAGTGAAGACGGCGGCAACATCACCCTGCAGACCTTCGATGGGGCCCACCTTTTTCTGTTTTCAGCCCGTCGATCTGTCGATGGGGGGTTGACCGCGGGGTGGTTCTACAGCGGCAACCATTACAGCACACCATTTGTGGGATCTGCGATGACGGAGGAAACGCCCGCCCTGAACGACGGGATGAAAGCCCTATGGACCGGACAACCCGTCGCTTATTCGGGCTTGAATTTGGTCGGTGACTCGGTCTCTTGGAATTGGGAACCTACCGATACTGCGGTCCACATCCTCAGCATCATGGGGAGCTGGTGTCCCAATTGCATGGACGAGCACCGGTTGTTGGCCTCCTTGCTGGATTCCCACCCCCACGTCATCGTGCACACCCTTGCGTTTGAACGCGGGCTTGACCGCGAATCCGGCGAAAAAAGGGCACTCAACCGACTGAAGGCGTACAGCGAGTCCATGGAGATGTGGCGCCATGAAGGGCGCTGGTCCATTGCGTTGGCCGGTCCTGCATCAAAGCAAGAGGCTCAGAAAGCCCTGCCCTTCCTCGACCGGGTGGTCAGTTTTCCCACCACCCTCGTTTTGCGCCCGAACGCCAAGGAGCCCTGGATTCACTCGGGATTCAACGGCCCGGCCACCGGCGTCAAGCACACACTCGAGCAGGCCGCCTTCGTCGAGGCCATCAGCGGTTCGTCGGAAAGTCGTTGACGCGGTCCACTTCAAGTTTCGCGTCCCGATTGGCCACCTCCCAAGAGGTCAGAAAGACCAGCTTCCCGATTTCCGACATCTTCGGATAGAGGATCTTGTCCGGAGTGTCTCCGGGGCCGTGGTAATCCTCGTGAACCCCACTGAAATAGAAGATGACGGGGATGCCGTGCTTCGCAAAGTTGTAGTGGTCACTCCGGTAATAGAACCGGTTGGGATCATCGGGCGCGTTGAAGGTGTAGTCCAGGTCCAAACCCACGTGGGATTCATTCACCGCCTCGCTGATTTCATGCAATTCGCTGGACAGTTTATCGCTGCCGATCAAATAGATGTAGCGGTCATCATCGGGATGTGCCTCATCGACGCGGCCCACCATGTCCATGTTGAGATCACAGACATGCTGTTCCAGTGGGAAAGCGGCGTTTTCACTGTACCATTCTGATCCCAGAAGGCCCTTTTCCTCGCCTACGAACGCCATGAACAAAACACTTCGACGGGGACCGTCGCCCGCCTTCGCGGCCAGGGTCCACGCTTCCGCGTTTTCAAGCAGGCTCACCGTTCCGCTGCCGTCATCGTCAGCTCCATTGTAAATCAGCCCGTCCTTATCGATGCCCACATGATCGTAGTGACTCGTCAGGGCCACAATTTCGTCCGCCAATGTGGAATCGGAACCCGGAAGCAGGCCCCAGACGTTGGAGGCCATGATCCGCTCGTCTTTTCGGGCCAAGCCCATTTCCATCACCCCAAAGTCCGTGGCCTTGAGTTTTCGCTTCGGCCATTTTTTCCGCACATCCTTCATGCTCTTCCACCCCGTCATCCTCAGGAGCACCTCTTCCGAGGTCAACAACGTCGGCAGATCTGTGCCCTCGCCTTCCCGATCCACATCCAACCGCATCCGCTCCCGGCTCAACCACGGCACCATGCGTGAACGCATCGTGCCAAAATCCGGCGTGACCACAATCACCCCCTCGGCGCCGAGGCTGTCAGCCAGTTCCCGTTTCGCATTGCGCTCCTTGCTCCACCGGGAAGGCGACCCATCCGCCGTCAATTCAAAGCCGTTTTTCTCGTCCCCGGGCTCTCCTGACATCATGACCACCACCTTTCCCCGAACATCGAGGCCGGCATAATCATCCCACTCACCCTCCTGGATTCCATACCCCACAAATACCGCTTCGGCTGTAAGGTCCTTCACCTCAATCCCTGGGTAGGGCACAAAATCTTCCTTGAACAAGAGCTTTTCATCCCTCACGGATACCACACCACCCAACAACTTGCTTACCCGCATGGGCACGTCCTGGAAGTAGCTTCCATTGACGGGTTCCAGGCCCATGGATTCGAATTGTGTCGCGATATAATCCGCTGCCTTGCGCTGACCGGGTTTGGTTGTTTCCCGGCCCTCCATGGAGTCCGACGCCAGGATGTAAAGGTGGGTTGCCAGGTCCTCAGGCGTGATCGTCTCGGCCCAGGTTCCGGCTGCGTCCATGTGTTGCAAGACCTGGCCGGCCACTGCAATCGGCAGGAGACAACACAGGACCAATGAAAAGGGAAGAATGGCGTGTTTCATGCGCAAGTGATTTTGGCGACCCGGCGCTCATGCCGACCCCCTTCGAAAGCGGTTTCAATGAATGTGTCGATGCAATCGATTGCATCGGGAATGGCAATGAACCTGGCCGGAAGACACAGGACATTGGCATTGTTGTGCTGTCTCGCCAGTGCCGCGATATCCGGCCTCCACGCTATGGCCGCCCTCACCCCCTCATGCTTGTTTGCCGTCATGGCCACCCCATTGGCAGAGCCGCAGATGAGGATACCCAAGGCCGCGTCCTCCTTTACACCCATGGCCAAAGGGTGCACGTGATCCGGGTAATCCACACTGCCATCACCGTTGGTTCCGTGGTCCACGATTTCATGCCCCCGGTCAGCCAACCAGGCCATCACCGCTGCTCTCAAAGGACCAGCTGCGTGGTCGTTTCCAAGGTGAATCCTCATGCCCCGAAGTTCCTGTATTCCTCGATTACGATTCGTCCACATGAAAATGTGAATTCGCACGAATTGATGTGTGTAAACTCTCCATAAGAAAATTTGGTTTTTACGTGCCCAATCTGGCTTGCACAATCGTGACGCAAAACACCCTCTGTTTTACCTCTACTTCTCCCAATCATCCCCACATGGTTGCCGCTCATATCCACACTGGGAAGCGAAGACAGTTGCTGAGAATGGCGGTTACCACCAATTCACGATTTTGTGTGAAAACTTGATTCATTCAACTGATATTGAATATTCTGCCTTCGTCAATAATGCGTGAAAACTGACCAAACACCATGGATTTCCATCAGCTCCAAGTTTGCGGTGAAGGAGTTTTCATCAGTATGAACAGACCTACTATGACCACTAAACTTCTTTTAAAGAATAAAAGATTAGATAGTGTGTTGGGGAAAGAAACCATGGAGCAGAAGAAGTGGAGTTGAGGGGGGATGACCAACTTGCGGAGGTGATGGGTTCCTGGAAAAATATGGTTTTGCTGATCGGTTGTTCTTGCGCTGTGCTGGAGGGAGCTGGACAAGACAGCGTAGCCGTGGAATACCGATTTGGGGATGGATCGATCAGCAGCAGGGGATGGTTGGTGGAAGGCGTTCCGGCGGGGTTCTGGACCTCATTTCATGAGGATGGAACCAGGAAGAGCGAGGGAAATTGGAGGGATGGGGACTTGGATGGCGAGTGGGTGTTCTATGACCGAAAGGGCAGGGTGGAGACGACGTTGGGTTATCTCGAGGGCAGAAAGGAAGGAGTGGAGCAACAATGGGATACGCTGGGAACCTTGGTCAGAAGCATTCCATGGAGAAGAGACACGATGGATGGTTGGGCGTTGGAATTTGATGAACTGGGCCGCGAGATCGCGAGGATTCCATGGAAGGCGGGTCGAAAAGAAGGCATTGCCATCAATCTGGCGGTGGATGAAGAGGGAAGTGAAAGGATCATCCGGAGAAGTGGCTACCGCGATGACCTGTTGCGCTGGGTGGAGGACATCAATCGCTACGATGCACAACAGCGGAAGACCGGCAAATGGATGACGTTCTGGCCGAATGGAGGGGTTCGATCTGAAGGGCCTTACGAACGCGGTTTGAAAGAGGGTGTATTCAAGTTTTTCAGCCGAAGCGGTGATTTGGAGCGAACGGAGACTTGGAAACGGGGGGAGCAGGTCAAGGATGCTCCGCAATCTGTAGCGCTTGATTTACGCAAGGCTTTTCATCCGAACGGTCAGGTTTCGAGATCCGGGCCTTGGCGTGAGGATGTGCCCATGGGTACCCATCGTTTTTTTGATGAGAAGGGGCACTTGGTCGAGGTTCGCGTGTTTCGTGAAGGGATGCTTCACGCATCGGGTTCCTTGGATAGTCTAGGCAGACGGTCAGGCGAATGGAAGCTGTTCTGGCCATCGGGCGAGGTGAAGGCCGAAGGCGGATACCTCGATGGAAAACGGGATGGGCCCTGGACTTTTTTGAGGGTGGATGGCACCACTGAGCAGGAGGGTGCATACCGGGCGGATGCATGGCATGGCCGCTGGAAGTGGTATCATGAGGGCGGGGCTTTGCATCGGGATGAGCAATACCGCAAAGGCAAGGAAGATGGAGATTTCGTCGAGCTGTCAAGACAGGGCGACACCCTGGCGGTTGGCAGATATGAACGCGGCATGAAGCAAGGGCCTTGGGTGGAACATGTGAACGATGACCGCAGGTCCGGTGTTTATCTGGATGGGGAACGGGATGGAGTTTGGCGTCATGATGGCCCCGATGGACAAGTGAGGTTTGAGGGAGAATATGTTTCCGGTGTTCCGACGGGAGAACATGTGACATATTGGCCTTCCGGAATACGGGCTTCAAGTGGACGGTACGAGGGTGGGTTGCCTGAAGGCAATTGGCGTTATTTCGATACTTCAGGTATCGTGCGGTTGGTGCGACAATACAGAGCGGGCCGCATTGTCAAGGTGAATGGTTCCAAAACGGATCGATGACAGACAAGAAGGAGGAACATTGGCCATCGGAATGGATGGATTCCTTGCCGTCAGCGCTCCTGATGCTCGATGGTGATCGGGTGACCCATGCGAATGCCAGGGGCCTCTTCTTGTTGGGGCTTCGCGTTGGGTTTGAACCGTTTGATTGGTTGCAGCATCAGGCTTTCTTATGGCGTGAGGAGGATCGGATGTATTTCAATGCGCGCTGGCGCAAATTGTCGGAAGCGGAGCGTACCCCGATCCGCATGGAATTGGAGATCCAGCGCGGCGAAGGTCAGCGGTTCCAATGTGAGATTCGCCTCTCTCCTGGACCTGGTGGAAAGGGCATGCTGCAATTGGTGGACATCAGCGAACAGCGTTTCAGGCAGCAGGCACTGCAGGACAGGGAAGCGCACTATCGCAGGCTGAATGACATTGCACAGGAGGGCATCATTCTGGTGCAGGATGAAATCGTTCTGGATGTGAATTCCCGGTTCTTGGTCATGATGGGCGTCGATCATCCTGAGCAAGTGGTGGGCGATGCCATCAGTCAGTTGGGCTTCAGAAGGCTGGGCAACCTTGAGCCGATTGCCGGGAGCGGAGTATTCGACCGAGCGGATTGGATGCTGACGAATAAAAATGGAGATGAACTGCACCTGGACATCGGCAAGGGTCGGCTGGAGGATGGTTCTGAGGTGTGGATGATGTATGATGTGTCGGACAGGAAGAAGATTGAATTCGACCTGGTGCAGGAGCGCGAGCGGTTTCGTTTGCTGGTCCAGAGCTCTCCCAACGGCATCATGATCCTGGTGGACGAGTTGATCCGTTACTCCAACCCCGTGGCGAACAGCTTGTTTTCAGGAATCGGTGATGAACTGGAGGGCATGCGGTTTGCCGCCCTTTTCATCAAGGAGCACCAGGAGCGTGTGGCAACCAGTGCGCGTCAGACCCGACAAGGCAGGAATGTTGAGGAATGGGAGCTTGAATTGAATCCGGGCGGTCGGCGACTCATGTTGAAATGGCGCCTGACGATTTTCGATGGCCAACCGGCGGTCCAGGTCAACCTCTCTGATGTTACGGACCGGTATACCCTGATGCAGGAGCGGATCCGGGCAGAATTGGCAGAAGAAGCCAATCAGCAACTGACACAGCAAATCGAGCAGCGGATTGCGGCAGAAAGCGCGTTGAGGGATGCCACTGCCCGCATGCGTTCGATTGTCGAATCAGGAGAGGACTTCATCATCTGGACGGAATCAGAGGGACACGCCGTCACGAGCAGCAACATGAATTTCAAGTCCTGGTTGGACCTGAAAAAGAAGGGTGCGACGGTGGAGGAAAGCTCCGCGGCGCTGAGGACGCTGGTAAACGAAACGCGGGGATTGAACGGCTTCGATGTCAATGACCGATTTGTTCGCGCGCTGGATGGGAAGCCCCAACGTTTCGAGTGGGCGGTGGGCAATGATGAATCGGACTCAGAAAGACGCTGGTTGCAGCTGTTCTTGAACCCCATTGAATCACCGCATGGGGCGCGGGAAATCAGTGCCATAGCATACGACATCACCGAGCGGAAGCGGATTGACAGGAGGATACGGGGGGCGCTCAAGGAGAAGGAAATCCTGTTGCAGGAAGTGCACCACAGGGTCAAGAACAACCTGCAGATCATCCACTCCATCCTGAATCTGCAGAAGAACTTTGTGCACGACGAGAAGACCATCGTCGGATTGGAGGAGATACAGAACCGGGTGTCCACGATGAGCATCATTCACGAGACGCTGTACCAGAACACGGATGTGTCCCGCATTGGTTTTCCGGGTTACATGACGCGGATTGCGGGCAACATCATCCAGGGATATCAGAGCAACACGGAGGTGGAGCTGATCACAGAACTCGAGGACATTGAAGCTCCTTTGGATCAGGCCATACCATGTGGCCTGATCTTGAACGAATGGGTGTCAAATGCCATGAAATATGCATTTCAGGGACGAGAAAAAGGCGTGATCACAGTTCGATTGAAGGCGGTTGATGTCGAGGGTTCCGACGACACCGAGGAGATTCGGATAGAGGTGAGGGACAATGGAGTAGGGTTGCCTGAGGGGTTTGATTGGAGCACCCGGGACTCATTGGGATTGTATCTGGTTCAGGCCCTGAGTGAGCAGTTGGATGCGGAATTGACCGCGGAATCCGACGAGGGAACCCGGTTTTTGATTAGCTTTCGGCGCCCGAAAAACCTGTTTGACGGATAGTGGGCCGACATCCATCGAACAATTCGATTAGGGTTACGGGTGAAAATTTGAAAGGAAATGTCCATCAACATTATGGTCACTGAGGACGAGAGCATCGTTCGCAAAGACATTGAGCAGACGCTCGAAAAAATCGGCTACAACGTGGTTGCCACCGCAGACAACGGTGAAGACGCCATAGAGCTTGCGATTCGCCATCGTCCTGACGTCATCCTCATGGACATCATGCTGAAGGGTGATATGAATGGCATAGCGGCGGCAGAGGAGATCAAGCGCACGCTCGATGTGCCCATCATTTTCTTGACAGCGTATGCGGATCGGAGCACATTGGGAGAGGCCAAGCTGGCTGAGCCCCATGGATATGTGTTGAAGCCATTCAAGGACGTCGATCTTCAGACGAGTATCGAGATGGCCATCCATAAATTCTCCAAGGAGCAGGAGGCCCGTCTGGAGAATGAGTTCCTGAGGAACATGGCCGAGCACAAGGAGACGGCGGAATACCTCTTCGTGAAGAACCGCAGTCGCCTGATGAAAATTGACCACAATGACCTCTTGTTCATTGAGGCCCTGAAGGATTACGTGGTGGTGCATACTCCGGAGCAGAGCTACACCATCCACAGCACGATGAAGGATGTGGAGAATAAGCTGAATGAGCGCCGTTTCATGCGGGTTCACCGCAGCTACATCGTGAACCTCGATGCCATCCACAGCATCAAGTACTCCATGATCCAGGTAAGGGACATGGAGAAGGAAATCCCCATCGGGGGCAGCTACAAGGATTTGCTGGCCAGCAGGATCAACCTGCTCTGAACGACCACCGCATTCAAATGAAAAACCCCGGAGTCTCCTCCGGGGTTTTTCTTGCTCCCCCACCTGGACTTGAACCAGGGACCTACTGATTAACAGTCAGTCGCTCTAACCAGCTGAGCTATAGGGGAATGCTCAGACCCTTTTTCAAGGGTGCGCAAAGATACGCGGTTTCAGCAATTCGTACAATGCACAAAGCGCCATTCAGGTGCAAGCTATCTTTGCGTCTGACTTTTTTGCCATGTCATTTGATTCTTCCTCAGTACTTGCCGTCGGCACCGTTGCTTTCGATTCCATTCGAACCCCCTTCGGCTTCCGCGACAGGATTGTGGGTGGCGCCGGGACGTATATCGGATGGTCAGCCAGCCGATTGGGCGTGCGCACCGGATTGGTGAGTGTCGTGGGCGATGATTTCCCGGAAAGTGAGCTGTCCGATATGGTGGCGGCGGGCATGATGTTGGATGGCATCGAGCGCAAGCCCGGAGAAAAGAGTTTTTACTGGTCAGGCTCTTACCACATGGACATGAACGGCCGGGATTCGCTGGAGACCCAGTTGAATGTGTTGGCGGATTTCAACCCTGTGATTCCGGGGGCGTGGCGCAATGCCAAGTGGCTGATGCTGGGCAACATCGACCCTACGCTTCAGGCATCTGTGTTGGATCAATTGGAGGCCAGGCCTGAACTGGTGGTGCTCGACACGATGAATTTCTGGATGGACATCGCCCTTGAGCCGCTCAAGGCGGTCATTGCGCGGGTCGATGTGTTGACCATCAACGACGAGGAGGCGAGGCAGCTTTCAGGTGAGCGCAGTCTCGTAAAGGCGGCCCGCGTCATTCTCGGCATGGGCCCCCGATACCTGATCATCAAGAAGGGTGAGCACGGTGCCTTGCTGTTCAACCAGGGAGCCGAGGGGCTCGGGTATTTCTTCTGTCCCGCCTTGCCCCTTGAAGATGTTGTAGACCCCACGGGTGCCGGAGACACATTTGCCGGCGGGTTCATCGGTCATCTTGCGGCGTTGGGCAGGACGGACTTCGAAGCCATGAAGTCCGCCGTGGTCATGGGCAGTGCCTTGGCCAGTTTTACCTGTGAGTCCTTTGGAACCGAAGGCATTCGCGCCTTGGATGGTGGCGCACTGGAAGTCCGCTTGGCCGCCTTCCGCAGTATGACGGATTGGCAGGCGCACCGCGTAAGCGCGGGTGTTCGGGTGTGATTCCGTTCAGAGGCTGATCCTCATTGCGGGGTCAATCGGCACCCCGCTTTCCCACCACTCGAAATGAAGATGGGGTCCTGTGCTGTGGTCTCCGGAATTACCGATGATTGCAAGGACGTCTCCCCGGCTGACGCGGTCTCCTGTTGAGACTTCCAAGCGGCTGTTGTGCATGTAGACGGACAACCTGTCTTCGGCGTGTTGCACCATCACGGTGTGTCCACCGCCCGCAGTAAAACCGGCGAATATGACGGTGCCATTTGCTGCGGCTTTGACCGGGCTGTTTTCAGGCGCGACAAGGTCTACACCCCAATGACCCTGGGCGGGATTCCATGGAGAAGAAACACGGCCTTCCACAGGCGCCATCCAGAGTCCCGCGTGGTCGAGGCCGCTGTTGCGTCCGATGGTGAAGGCGTCTTCCTCGTCCACTTCGTCTTGCAGGCGTTCAAGGGAGGGACTCGGGTTGATGGGGGGGGCAGATTGTCCTTCTTCGGGCGGGCCTGTTGAAATGCTGTCGCGGAGCATCTCCTGTGTGATGCGGCCCTCCATGACCGCCACGAGGTTGTCGAGATAGCGGCGTTGGACGCCGAGTTCTTTGGAGAGGGAGTCAACGAGAAGCCAGGAGTCTTGCTGGAGTTGGCGTGTCTCCGAGGAAACGTAACCCGGAACGGCCCACTCCTTGAAGGGGGTCAGCGCGATGATTGAATAGGTCAGGCCGATGATGGCTAAAGCCGTGCCGAGGGCCATCCACCGCAGTTGTCCGGGCTTGACCCGCAGGGCCCACTTTTCTGCAAACGAACCCTCTTCCTGGAGGATCAGGCGATAGTTCTGCTTTGATTTGCTGGCGTTGCCTTTGTTGGCTTTCTGGCCGTTCTGCCGCTTCATGAGGGTTCAAAGATGGCGGAGAACCGCGCTCACTGATGTTCATTTTGCCTTTGGGCCGCTTCGATTGCAATATTTTCGCGCCTTCGGAGTTTCCTGCACGGACTCCTGCACATGGCGGATCGATTCCCTTTCAGAGATTTTGTGTTGTCGGCGCCCCGCCAGTTCTGGAGGACGGGTGCGGGGACCTCATTGGCGCTGCTGGCTGCGGTTGCCCTCTTGTGGACGGGCTGCAGCACCCAACGGGATGGCCGCGCCTATCGGGCTTATCACAACACGACGTCCCGCTTCAACGGGTTTCATTTTGCCCGCTTGGCGATGGAGGAAGCGGACCAGAAGTTGGCCGAGACCCATGATGAGGATTGGGACGAGGTCATCCCGCTGTTCATTTATGGCTCGGAGGATCAGGCGGACTTTCTCTACCCCTTGATGGAGCGGGCGATCGAGAAGTGCTCCAGGGTGGTGGACCGCCACGCCATGACGCCACCCTCCAGTTTGAAGAAGGATTTCAAGCGGCCACAACTCAACCGGTGGATTGACGACAACTACACCATCATCGGCAAGGGTCATTTCTACAAGGGGGACTTCGTGATGGCGGAGGAGGTCTTCAAATACCTCCAGCGCAAGCACAAGGAGCCGGACAGTCAAGTTGCGGCGGGCGCCTGGTTGGCGCGGACGTACATGGCCATGGAGAATATGCCCAAGGCCAATTCGGCTTTGCTGAAGGCGATTGGCGAGCGGGACGCTTCCGATGAGCTCAGGGCCGATGCCTTTCTCGTGCAGGCCGAATTCCTCTTGATCCAACAGAACATCGATGAGGCAATTGAAGCCATTGAACGCGCCATTCCCTTGATTCGAAAGAAGCGGGACCGGGCCCGGCCCATGTTCGTGTTGGCGCAGCTCAAGCAGCGTTATGGACGCAATCAGCAGGCCATTGACCTGTTTGATGACGTGGTCAAGTTGCGCACGCCCTACGAGATGGAGTTCCAGGCGCGGATGCAGCAGGCATTGGCCTATGACCGTCGCGGGGGAAGAAGCGAGGAAATTCGGGAGCTGTTCTTTGACATGCTCGAAGACGACAAGAACGAAGCGTTCCGCGACCAGGTCTACTATGCTTTGGCACAAATCGAGTTGGAGGAGCTGAACCGTGAAGCGGGAAAGGAATACCTCAGGGACGCACTCGCCGAGGACTCGGGAAACCGGCGTCCGAGAATGAAGTCCTTCCTTTCGTTGGCCGACCTCCACCTGGAGGACAGGGAGTATGAGTTGGCTCAAGCTTACTACGACAGTACGCTCGCCAATATGGATGAGGACCACCCCCGGTATGCGGAGGTGCGAAACAATGCAAGGAGCTTGACTGAGCTGGTCGAACAACTGACCATCATTGTCCGCAATGACAGCCTGCTTGAATTGTGTGACCTCGATGAGGACGAACGCTATGCCCGACTGGAGGACATCATTGAAGACCTGCGCATTGCACAGGAGGAGGCTGAGGCCGAGGCTGAACGTATGGCGGAAGAGGAGCTGGAGGCCAGCCTGAACGGCCCCGGAAGCGCCACGGCCTTCTGGCCCTACAACCCGCGTTTGCGCACTGCAGGCCAGTCTTTCTTTGTGGACCGTTGGGGAGACCGACCCTTGGAGGATGATTGGAGGAGAAGCAGGAAGATGGCGTCGGGCTTCGGCACCATCGAGGAGGTGGCGGAGATTGTCGCGGCAGGGGACCTTCTGTTGGCGGGAGGTGTGTTGCCGACACCTGAGGAGTTGATGGAGGGCCTGCCCTGTGACGAGGAGGACCGTGAAGTTGCGGAAACAGAGACGGCAACCGCCGTGTATCAGAGCGGGGTCATCTACAAGGAAAAGCTGGAAGATTCGGACAATGCGATCGAGGCGTGGGTGGACCTCCTCGATCGTTTCGAGGAGAGCCAGGAACACCCGTTGGCCCACTATCAATTGTACCGGACCTACCTGTTGCTGGAGGAGACCGAGAATTACACCAACCCGTTCTGTGCAACCTGCAACTCACAGTATTGGGCCGATCAGATCTCGTTGCGATATCCCGACAGTGAGTGGGCACAATTGGTCGAGGATCCCGATTTCGTGGATTTCGAGGAGCAACGCCGGCTCGAGGAGCTTGCCGCCTATGAGGCCCATGTCATTCGCTATTATGCCCAAAAGGATTACGAGAACATCCTGCAGGAAATCAATACGACGCTCGACACGGTTCCCAACCACACCCAATCCTGCCGTTACCGGTTTTTGAGGGCCCAGTGCATCGGTTGGTTGGACGGGCGCGCGCGCGGCAGGGACAATTACATTGAGGCGCTGAAGGAGGTGGTTGCGGCCTGTGATTCCTCCGAACAAGGCATTGCTGCGCAGGAAATACTGCTTGGGCTCGGCGCCGAGGGGGCCCAGGAGAAAAAGAAGAAGACCGATGCGGTTCCAACACTTCCCGAGGGAATGGGCATCTACAAGGACAACCCGGTTCTCGAGCATTATCTCGGTGTCGTGATTCCTGTGCGGGACGGAAATGCTGAAGGCGCCAAGGCCGCCTTGTCTGACTTCAACCGACAATTCTTCGCAAGCGCGGACCTGAAAGTGACCAGCAACCTTTTGGATCGGGAAAACCAACTCATTCTGGTCAAGCAGTTCGTGCGGAAGGATCGGGCCCTGGACTATTACAGGGTGCTGACGAACAACAGGGAGTCGATGATCGACTTCAATACCAGCGGCTACAAGGTGTTTGTCATCCACACGGAGAATTATGTCGAGCTGTTCAAAGGCAAGGATGTGGATGGCTATCTCATGTTCTTCGACCATTATTACCTTCGGGAGTGAAGTTGAACTTCACATAGGAAGAAGCAACCATGGCCAGACAACGGACCAACGACGTATCCCTGGAGCAAGGCATCAACCGCATTGTGGAGGGCACCCACATGGAGGGGAACATCCGCAGCGAGGGCAGCATTCGCATTGATGGCTCCTTCAAGGGGGACATTCACACTTCCGGAAGGTTGGTCATCGGCTCGAGCGGCCGGGTGGAAGGCCGGGTGGATTGTATGGACTGTGAGTCCGAAGGCCTTGTGTTGGGTGAATTGAGGGTGGCTGGTCTGTTGAGCTTGAAGGCCTCGAGCCGAGTTGACGGTGAAATCCAATATGGCCGGATGGCCGTGGAGGCCGGCGCACAGGTGGTGGGTATTTGCAGACTGGACGCTGAGCCCGAAGTCAAATTAGCAGGAAGCCGGGCCGGTGAGGCAGACGATGTCGAGCAAGCGCCCCTCCAGCAATCGGCCTGATCAGGGCCCCGCAATCATGCGGCACACGGGCATGGCCACCACGCTTCTTGTCGGAATCGGTGGGGGCACATGGCTGGGCACACGCTGGGATGCCGCTGCAGGGCACGAAGTGGCTTGGGCAACAGCCCTGTGCGCGCTGCTGGGTCTCGCCGCATCCTTCACCATCGTTCTGCGCAACTTGAACCCATGAAATTCATGTTGCTCAACATTCTGACCGCCGGGGGATTCCTGATGTTGATATGGACACTGGCCCCCCCCATCATGACGGAGGCCGTGCGGAGTCCCTTGAGTTTGCTCGTGTTGTTTCTTGCGTTGCTCACGCCGCTGTTGGAGCGTTGGTTGAGGCCTGTTGGAGGATCAACGTCGGGAGGGCAGGTGCGGAAGGTGATGGGCGTGACCATGATCAAGATGTTCGCGATGTTGGGCCTCATTCTGGCGTATCTGCTGGTTGGGGGTCCAGACCCCCGTGTGTTCGGGGTTTCTTCCTACGTGGTATACCTCGCCTTCACCAGCATACTCGTCGCTGAATCCATGCGCCATTCTGAGCGACCCACGGACCCGCGTTGAAAGTTCTTTGCGGGCGACCCGACCGGGCATGAGACGTAAGGAAAACGGGCACTATCTTCGCACCCAAATTCGCAGGACGCGATTATGATTTCCCTTTTCACCCGTTTTCAGCGGTGCACGTCCAAGGCCTTGACCATAGGCCTGTTTTTCGGGGCAGTCGGAGCGGTTGACGCGGCGGGCGAACCCCACGGTGACGCGGCGTTCAATCCGAGCGAATTCATCATCCACCACATCCAGGACGCCCACGAGATTCACGTCATCGGGAACGTTCACATTCCTCTTCCGGTCATCGCATACGCGCCGGCTTCGGGCCAGTTCGATGTCTTCATGAGCAGTGCGCTTCATCACGGTGCGCATCAGGGAAGCTCAGGTTTGTGGTACACCATGGACCACGGCGTGCTGGCCGCACACGATCACGACCCTTCCGGCCATGTCCATGAGCATGGTGATCATGACGAGCACGGTGATCATGCGGGCCACGACCATGGTGATCACCATTCAGGGGGCGTTGAAATAATGGACCTCTCCATCACGAAGAGCATCTTCGGCATGCTCATGATGATGGGGCTGGTACTCTTGCTTTTCGGACGCGCCGGACGCGCCTACAGCAAGCGCAAGGGGCAGGCACCGAAGGGCTTGCAGAACGCATTGGAGCCGCTCGTACTCTTCATTCGGGATGAGGTGGCGATTCCCAGCATTGGAAAGCACAAGGCAGACCGGTACTTGCCTTTCCTGTTGACGGTCTTCTTCTTCATCTTCTTCAGCAACCTGTTGGGCTTGATCCCGTTCATCGGAGGATTCAACATTACCGGCACCCTCGGGATCACGTTGGTGCTGGCCAGCCTGGTCTTCATCATCACCACGGTGTCGGGCAACAAGCACTATTGGGGCCACATTCTTTGGCCCTCAGGCGTACCCCTGCCCATCAAGTTCATTCTCGTTCCGATCGAGATCGCGAGCATTTTCATCAAGCCGGCGGTCCTCATGATCCGTCTGACGGCCAACATTACGGCCGGGCACATCATCATTCTGTCTTTCACCTCGCTCATCTTCATTCTCGGAGAGCAGTTCGGTGGAGGCGTCGGTTTCGGTACTGGGGCGTTTTCCACGCTCTTCATGATTTTCATGTACCTGATCGAATTCCTGGTAGCCTTCTTGCAGGCCTACGTTTTCACGTTGCTTGCAGCCCTTTACTTCGGTGAGGCGACCCACGAAGCACATCACTAAGACAACCCAATTCAACCCAAATCCATACATCATGGAACTCGCAATGATCCTTCTGGAATCAATGAATCAAGGTCTCGCAGGTCTCGGCGCCGGCGTAGCTGCAATCGGAGCCGGCATCGGCGTAGGCCGCATCGGTGGGTCCGCCCTCGAAGCCATGGCCCGTCAGCCTGAAATGAGCGGAGACCTCCGGGCCAACATGATCGTCGCAGCCGCCCTCGTTGAGGGTGTGGCACTGTTCGCGGTCATCGTCTGCCTTCTCGTCGTCTTCGCTTAATCGCCAGCGCACTCCGACATGGATGCGTTGTTGACACCCGCTTTTGGATCGGTCGTTTGGGCGACGATCTCCTTCCTTGTGGTCCTCTTCTTGCTGCGCAAGATGGCGTGGGGCCCAATCCTCCAAGGTCTCAAGGACCGGGAAGAGGAAATTGAAGGAGCGCTCAATGCCGCCAAAGAAGCACGGGCGGAAATCCAAAACCTGCACTCCGACAATGAGCGGCTGTTGCAGGAGGCCCGCGTTGAGCGTGATGGCATGATGCGGGATGCCCGTGACATGGCCGATCGCCTGGTGGCGGACGCCAAAAGCCTGGCCAAGGAAGAAGGCGAGCGCATGATCGAGCAGGCCAAACAGGCCATCGATGGTGAGCGCGCTGCGGCCGTGGCGGAGCTGAAGGCCGAAGTGGCCAAGTTGAGCCTTGAGATTGCCGAGCAACTTGTCCGCAAGGAGCTCAATGGTGACGAGGCCCAGCAGGAGCTGATCGGCCGCATGATTTCCGACTCAAAACTGAACTGACCCCATGGCATCCACCGCTGTTGCTCGTCGTTATGGCAAAGCCCTGCTGACCCTCTGCAAAGAGCGGGGTTCGGTTGACGCCGTTGATGCGGACATGCGGGTGTTGGCCCAAATCGTTGGCGAAAACCGGGAATTGGCTGCCGTCCTTGGCAGCCCCGTGGTTCGTCCCGAGAAGAAGGAGGCCATCATCCGGGCGGTGTTTGTACAGGCGAATGCTCTGTCCATCGACTTTCTCGCCCTGCTGGCCCGAAAGGGGCGGGCGGGCTTGTTGGGTCAAGTGGCGGACGCTTTCGTTGCGCTCGTCCGAGAGGAGCGCGGCATCGTGTTGGCGGAAGTGGTCACGGCCACCCCGCTGGATGATGTGAGGAGGTCAGAAATCAATGAACTGATCGGCAAGGTCCACGAGGGAGGCGTGGAGTTGTCGGAAAAGGTCGATCCCAAACTGATTGGTGGCTTCAAGCTGCGCGTCGGTGATCGGATGATCGACGCTTCGGTGTTCCAGACCTTGAGGTCCATGCACCGCAACCTCACCAACAATCCATACGAACCGGCTTACTGAGCGTATATCAACCTCATGTCCCAGATCAAACCCGCCGAAGTATCTGCCATCCTGCGAGAGCAGTTGGCCGGCAACCAGACCGAAGCCGACCTCCAGGAGGTTGGCACCGTCCTCCAGGTTGGAGACGGAATCGCCCGCATCTATGGCCTGTCCAATGTGCAGGCTGGTGAGCTCATTGAGTTCGAGAACGGTGTCCGCGGAATCGCATTGAACCTCGAGGAGGACAATGTCGGTGCGGTATTGCTCGAGCCATCCGGTGAACTCAAGGAGGGGTCGTCCGTCAAGCGTCTGAACCGCATTGCCTCTGTGAAGGTGGGCCGGGGCATGTTGGGCCGTGTCGTCAACACCCTGGGTGAGCCGATTGATGGCAAGGGACACATTGAAGGGGACCTCTACGAGATGCCGCTTGAGCGGAAGGCTCCGGGTGTGATTTTCCGTCAGCCGGTGAATGAGCCGCTGCAGACGGGAATCAAGGCGGTGGACTCCATGATTCCGATTGGCCGCGGACAGCGCGAGCTCATCATTGGTGACCGTCAGACTGGAAAGACCACGGTTGCGGTGGACACCATCATCAACCAGAAGGAATTCTATGACGCCGGAGAGCCGGTGTTCTGTATTTACGTCGCGATTGGCCAGAAGGGCTCTACTGTGGCGGGCATCGTTCAGACGTTGGAGGAAGCGGGAGCCATGTCCTACACGGTCGTTGTGGCTGCTACGGCTTCCGACCCCGCTCCACTGCAGTTCTATGCACCATTTACGGGTGCGGCGATTGGTGAGTTCTTCCGTGATACTGGAAACCCCGCACTGGTGGTGTATGATGACCTCTCGAAGCAGGCCGTGGCCTACCGCGAGGTGTCCCTGTTGCTTCGTCGCCCTCCGGGCCGTGAGGCCTATCCCGGTGACGTTTTCTACCTGCACTCCCGCTTGCTGGAGCGTGCGGCCAAGGTCATCGCGGACAACAACATCGCGAAGGACATGAACGACCTTCCGGAGAGCATCCGCTCCATGGTGAAGGGTGGCGGCTCATTGACGGCCTTGCCGATCATCGAGACGCAGGCAGGTGACGTATCCGCATACATTCCAACGAATGTGATTTCGATCACGGACGGTCAGATCTTCTTGGAGAGCAACTTGTTCCTTTCCGGCGTGCGCCCGGCCATCAACGTCGGCATCTCGGTAAGCCGAGTGGGAGGATCTGCCCAGATCAAGTCCATGAAGAAGGTATCCGGAACGCTGAAGCTTGACCAGGCCCAATACCGCGAGCTCGAAGCGTTTGCCAAGTTCGGTTCCGACCTGGACAGTGCAACCAAGGCCGTGCTCGACAAGGGCATGCGGAACGTGGAGATTCTCAAGCAGAACCTCAACTCGCCGATGCCGGTGGAAGAGCAGACCGCCATCATCTATGCTGGCACGAAGAACCTATTGAAGGATGTTCCGGTCGACAAGGTGAAGGCGTTCGAAACGGCCTACCTGGATTACCTCAGGACCAAGCATGCTGACACCTTGGGTGAGTTGAAGACCGGCAAATACACCGACGAGGCGCAGGCCACCATGGCGGAGGCGGCAATGGAGGTGAGCAAGCAATTCGCCAGCTAAGCAAATACGATGGCCGGTCTCAAGGAAGTACGCAACCGCATTGCATCCGTCGGGTCCACCCGACAGATTACGCAGGCCATGAAACTGGTGTCTGCGGCAAAATTGCGCCGTGCGCAAGACGCCGTGACCCGCATGCGGCCTTATGCGGAGAAGCTTCAGGAGATCCTGGTGAATGTGAGCGCTTCCTTGGAAGCCTCCGAAAACCCATACGCAGAGGAGCGGGAGGCGAAGCGTGTCCTGCTGGTTGCGGTCACGTCCAACCGGGGGTTGTGTGGTCCGTTCAACAACAACATCATCAAGCTGGCCAACCAGCGGATTGAGGAGTTGTCCGGAAGCGAAGTCAGTGTGTTGTGCCTTGGGAAAAAGGCGAACGACGCTTTTAGGAGGACGGGTTGTGTGACCAAGCTTGACCTCGGTGAAACCCCGCACAGCATTTTCGACAACCTCGATTTTGCCCATGCAGCCATCATTGCGGAGCAGGTCATGACGGCATTCCGCGAGCGCAAGTTTGACAGGGTGGAGATCCTGTACAACCGGTTTGTCAATGCCGCGGTGCAGGATGTCATGTGCGAGCAGATGCTCCCCATCGAGCAGGCTGCGTTGGTTGAGACGGCACAGACCGTGGCCACCAGTGTGGAGTACATCTTCGAGCCCAGCCGGGCGGAGATTGCGCAGAACATTGTACCGAACACGCTGAAGGTGCAGCTGTACAAAGCATTGCTTGACAGTTATGCGTCCGAGCATGGAGCACGGATGACGGCGATGCACAAGGCCACTGAGAACGCAGGAGATATGCTGCGCGACCTCAAATTGAGCTACAATAAGGCCCGTCAGGCGGCCATTACCGCAGAAATTCTCGAGATTGTGGGCGGCGCAGAAGCGCTTGAAGGTTGATCCCGCAAACTTGATTCGACTACCCTTACGACAACGTTTGTTCCTCGCCATGCTGGGCGTGGTGCTGTTGGGATTCGTCCTGACGGGTGCCGCTACGTTCATTGGGTTTGCCAGGTTGGACGAGGACTACAATGCGGCGAGGCTCGTCAGGAAGGAGGATGCCGTGGCGCGCAGTCTGCGGTTTGCCCTGCGGAGTGCGGTTGGCGACACTGTAGAGGCGACCTCCTTGAGTTGGACGGTGATGCCCGGAGCCTTTGCTGACCGCATCGTGCAGATTGAGGAAGTTCACGGGCTGCCGTTGGCGGTGTACAGACTGGACGGGAGCCTTTTCGTTACGTCGTCATTCGAGCGTCCTGAATCGCAAGGCTTTGCCATTGACGCAGATCCGGAAGTGCTCATCGCCATGGCGCAGGGTGCCGGTCGGATGGAGGTGCCCATCGGAAGCGGGGAGTACCTGGCGTATTGGTATCAGCTGAATGCCGTGGGAAGACCCGTGGCGCTGGTGGCGTTGCGCTACGCGTCGCGCAGTTTGGAGGCTTCGGGCAGACGGGATTTGTTGCGCAGTCTGGGTGGGGTATTCGGATTGGTCTTTGCGGTGGCCGCTGGATTCGCCTTCCTGTTGTCGCGGTCGATCACCCGTCCCCTGTCTCGGCTCGGTACGATGATGGACCGGATGGATGTGTCCAATGATGCGGGATTTGAACCATTGCGCTACACGGCTCCGGCCGGGGACGAGATCGGTGTTTTGGTGAACCGGTACAACAAGATGGCGGACAACGTCCGCCGGTCCACAGCGGCGCTGGCCCAGTCTGAAAGAGAGAGTGCCTGGAGGGAAATGGCCATGCAGGTGGCCCACGAGATCAAGAATCCTTTGACCCCAATGAAGCTGGGAATCCAACAGTTGGAGCGAAGGGCCAAGGACGACACCGTGGATTCCGGTGAGCTGCGGGAGAGGGTGGTGTCGCTGTCAGATGTCTTGCAGGGCCAAATCGATGTCTTGTCCAGGATTGCGGATGAGTTCAGCACACTCGCCCGGTTGCCCCAGGGCGAGATCACGGCCGTCTCATTGCGCAGTGTGTTGGAGCAGGTGGTGGAGTTGTGGGCAAAACCGGAAGTGGGTCCGGTGTTGGTGATGGAGGGTGACGCAGTGATTGAATGTGATGCCGACCAGATGGTCCGATTGTTCCAGAATCTCGTGCTGAATGCACTACAAGCCGTGGGAAACGGCCCGGGCGAGGTCATCATCAAGGTTTTTCATCAACCACTTTGCGTGGAAGTGGTGGACACCGGACCCGGCATGAAACCGGAGATCCTGGCGCGCATTTTTGAGCCCCGCTTCACAACACGGGGCAGCGGGTCAGGGCTTGGATTGCCCATGGTCAAAGCGATTGCAGGCCGTCATGGTTGCAGGGTCGAGTGCACATCCACCCTCGGAGAAGGAACGGTATTTCGGGTGGTATGGAGTGCCTGACGGCGGTTATCAACAGTGCGTTTGGTGATTATAGGTGAATTCCTACGGTGTCTCATTGACACAACTTATCGTGATTTGCGAATGGTGAAGTATTGCCAAAAACCATCAAACAATTCAAAATTCAATCAGCAATGAGGAACCAACTCCTGCTTCTGTTGGCCTCGTTCGCCTTCGGTATCACTGCGGCCATGGCCCAGTCGGTATCCGGAAAGGTGACGGATGGCTCCAATGGTGAAGGCCTGCCCGGTGTGGCGGTCGTCGTAGAAGGCTCGAATACCGGGGTCATGTCTGACATGGACGGCATGTACCGCATTCAAGCGGCAACTGGCGAAGTCTTGACTTTCAGCTTCGTGGGCTACAATACCGTTCGCAAGGAAGTAAACGGTGCCACCATGGATGTTTCCATGGAGAGTGGCGTGGCCTTGGATGAGGTTGTGGTGACCGCACTCGGCGTGAGCCGGGAGAAGAAGGCATTGGGTTACTCCGTGCAGGAACTCGGCAATGATGCCTTCACCGATTCCCGAACCGAGAATGTGGTCCGTTCGTTGACCGGTAAGATTGCGGGTGTCCAGGTGACTTCCGGAACGGCCATTGGATCTTCATCCAAGGTGCTCCTCCGTGGCGCCAGTTCCATTACAGGTGACAACCAACCCCTCTTCGTGGTGGACGGTGTCCCGATGGACAACGCGGACTACTCGAGTGGCAACACCCAGCGGTCCGTAGGCGGTTACGATTATGGCAACGCCATTCAGGACCTCAATCCCGATGACATAGAGTCGGTTTCGGTTTTGAAGGGTCCGGCTGCTGCGGCCCTCTATGGTTCGCGTGCTTCGAACGGTGCCATCGTCATCACGACGAAGTCGGGCAAGGGCTACCAGTCTTCTGGCAAGCGGGGCATCGGCATCAGCGTGAACAGCGGGGTTGCCTTCAACAACGTTTACGTTCTTCCTGAATACCAGAATTCCTATGGCGGTGGAGCCGGACAATCATGGATCGACACCATTGGTGGCAACTTCATCCCGGACTATGGCTATGACGGAAGCTGGGGACCCAAACTGGACGGCACCCCGGTGCGCCACTGGGACAGCTGGTACGACTATGCAGGCGATGCCGATTTTGGCACGACCCGCCCATGGTCAGCGACTGACAGTGACGTGGACGAGTACTTCCAGACAGGGGTGACCCTCACGAACAACGTGAACGTTACGGGTGCTACCGATGAGAGCGCCTTCCGACTGAGCTACACGAACCACGACCAGACTGGAGTCTATGAGAACAGCTCCCTTGACCGCAATACGCTCAGCTTCTCGGGAAGCCAGAAGGTGAGTGAGGACCTCGAGGCCAGCGTCTCCATGAACTACGTGCAGTCGAAGGGAAAGGGGCGTCCGCAGACGGGTTACGGCTCCTCCATCATGTCGCAGTTTACCCAGTGGGGACAGCGTCAGCTCAGCATGGAGCGCCTCCGCAACTACAAGAATCCGGATGGCAGCCACAGGACCTGGAACCGAAACAGCGTCACGGATCCTAGCCCCCACTATTGGGACAACCCTTTCTGGGAGCGTTATGAGAACGTCCAGAACGACCAGCGTGATCGCGTGTTCGGAAATGTCACGATGAAGTACAAGATCAACGATGTGTTCAGCCTGATGGGCCGCGCGTTGAGTGACTTCTACATCGACCGCCGTGAGGAGCGCGTGGCCGTAGGTGGCGTGAACGAGAGCTCCTACAGTGAGAGCACCCGTCAGCTTCAGGAGACCAACCTGGACGCGTACTTGAATTTCGCGGACGATCTGAGTGATGACCTCAACCTGACCGGTTTCGTCGGTGTGAACAGGCGGATTCGGAACTATAAGCGCCTCAACGCTTATACGCTGGGCGGTTTGAACACCCCGGGTCTCTACACCGTGAACAACGGTGCTGACGGCTACGAGGTGGGAGACTTCTCAAGCAGCAAGACGGTGAACTCGGTCTTGGCGAGTGCCAGCTTCGGCTTCCAGCGCAAGTTCTATGTCGACTTGACGGGCCGCAACGACTGGAGCTCCACGCTTCCGGCTGAGAACAACAGCTATTTCTACCCCTCCGCCACAGCGAGCTATGTCCTCAGCGAGGACCTCGACATCGATGCGGTAAGCTTTGCCAAGGTTCGCTTCGGTTGGGCGCAGGTCGGCAACGATACGGATCCTTACCGCACGGCCACGACCTATGCCGTCAACACGAACTTCGGAAACAGCGGTTCCGCTACCGTTCCAAACTCTCAGAACAACCCGAACCTCCGTCCGGAGAAGACGAGCAGTTGGGAGGCCGGCTTCGAGGTGAACCTGTTCCTCGACAAGGTTCGATTTGACTTCACCTATTACAGCAGCACCACTGAGGACCTCATCTTCAACGTGCCAGTGTCCGCGTCCAGCGGATACAGCAGCGCTGTGTTGAATGCAGGGAAGACGAGCAACAAGGGCATCGAGCTCAGCTTGGCCGCAACACCGGTGCAGACGGATGATTTGCGCTGGGACATCGGGGTGAACTTCGCCAAGAACCAGAATGAATTGCTCGAGCTTGCTGATGGCATTGAGAACATCCGTTACACCAGCCTGTTCGGCGTGACCCTCGAGGCACGTCCGGGTCAGCCATTGGGCACGTTCTACGGATTTGACTACCAATACGATGATGCGGGCAACAAATTGGTGGACGACAACGGTTACTACCTCCGCTCGGAGACGGTGCAGCCGTTGGGTACCATCCTCCCGAACTTCACGGGTGGAGTGTACACCACGTTGGATTACAAGAACTTGAGTTTCTACGCCTTGGTAGACTTCCAGGACGGAGGCTCACTGCACAGCTATTCCAACCAGTGGGGTAAGTATTCCGGCACGTTGGAGGGCACCGTGTTCGATGCCGATGGCAACGATATGCGTGATCCCGGTTACGCCGGTGTCGTCGTTGAGGGTGTGAATGCCAGTACCGGAGCAGCCAATACGGCTGCCATCAACCCGCAGGCGCACTTCTTCTACAACCAGGGATATGTGATCCATGCCGCAGACCAGTATGATGCGAGCTTCGTGAAGTTGAGGGAGATGCGCTTGGACTACAGCCTTCCTGCGGACGTGGTGGACGGCACGCCATTCAGCAACGTCAGCTTGGGTGTCTTCGGTCGCAACCTGGCGATTCTGCACAAGAATGTGCCGAACATCGACCCGGAGGTGGCCACCTCGGCCTCCAACATCCAGGGCTTCGAGGGCGGTCAGCTTCCCGCAGAGCGCACAATCGGCGTGAACCTCAAGTTCGGCCTCTGATTCCCTTCAATCTGGAAAACTCTAGGACATGAACAAGAACATCTTCTTCCTCGCCGGCCTCGCCCTCGTCTTTGCCCTCACGGGTTGCACGAAGGATTTCGAGGACATCAACTCGAATCCGAACGAACCCGCTGCGGTTTCTCCGGGCTTCCTTCTGACCAATGCGCAGAAGTCCACCATGGACATCATGTACAACTCATTCTGGGGCAGTCGCCGTGGCATGCAGTTGGCGCAGCACTGGTCCTCCAACCAGTACTCCAATGAAAGCCGTTACCAGTTCCGTACGGAGGTGACCAATGGCAATTGGAGTGGCCTCTATGCTGGACCCCTTCAGGACTTGCAGCAGATTATTGCGTTGAATACGGACAGCCCTGAGGACATGGCGGGTTTCGGTTCAAACGGCAATCAGATTGCTGTGGCTCAATTGATGCAGGCGTGGGTCTATCAGATGATGACGGACGCATGGGGTCCCATCCCCATGACGCAGGCGCTTCAAGGTGTGGACAACACCACCCCTGCCTATGACAGCCAAGAGGCCGTGTACAACGGTATCCTCGGCTTGATTGACGGCGCCATGGCCGCCATGGACAACGGTGCAGGACCGCAGGGTGACCAAGTCTACGGTGGAGACATGGGCATGTGGGAAAAGTTTGCCAACACACTCAAGCTTCGTGTCGCCATGCGCATGTCTGATGTGGCGCCTGCTGCGGCCAAGTCCGCAGGTGAAGCCGCCCTCGGCGGAGGCATCATTGCAGCGAACGAGGACAACGCCCAATTCCCGTACATCAACGCTGCTCCGAACAACAACCCCGTGAATGAGGACTACAAGACGCGGAACGATTTCGCTGCCTCCAACACGATGGTGGATTGGCTGACAGCCATGAACGACCCACGCCTGGGGGTGTACTTCAGCCCTGCTGTGGCGAGTGGAACATACGTAGGTGAGGTGTATGGTCTGGATGAGGCCAATGCTGCCTTGACACCGAATGACGCTGTGTCCCAGCGGGGTGCCGCGGTGCTCGCCGGTGACTTGCCGGGCATCTTCTTCGACGCAGCACAGACGCACTTCTTGTGCGCTGAAGCTGTCGAGCGGGGTTGGTCCGGTGCGCCATTGGATGCCGAGGGCCACTACAATGCGGCCGTGACGCTCAGCATGCAGTGGTGGGGTCTGACGGACGCAGATGCGATCAACGCCTACCTCGGTCAGGCGGATGTGGCTTACTCCACTGCCCCTGGCGACTGGAAGCAGAAGATCGGTTCGCAGAAATGGGCAGCGCTTTACATGCAGGGCCATGAGGCCTGGGCAGAGGTCCGTCGTTTGGATGCTCCTGAACTGTACCCATGTGCTGATGGCCACCTGGCCGGTGATGGCTCAGTGCCGAGCCGTTTCGAGTACCCGCTTGATGAGCAGACGCTGAACTCCAGTGGTTATGCATCCGGTGTTTCCGCCCTTGGTGGTGCGGATGCCTTGGAGACCAACCTCTGGTGGGACGTGGACTGAGATCGTTCTGCGATTCACAACGCAACGGAAAGGCCTGCCCCATCGGGGCGGGCCTTTTCATTTCCAGGGAAACGGGGTGGTCAGGGCATCAAGCCGGCCTTCAATGGCGGCGTTCAACAATGTTGGCTGGAAACCAAAGGGGCCTGGAAGGGGCAGCGTCGTTGACGAAGGGAGCGACTTGCATGGCCAGAAGTCCTGGGCCCTCATCAAGGCTTTTTGGCACGCACAAAAGCTCTGATATGGAGCAGCCCACACGAGGGTTGTCAGATGGTCCGAAGAAGGCGTGATGGGCCCTTAAAATGCCGCTGTCGACTTCCTTGTCCACACTGGGCAAATCGAGGAGCAGGTGTTGCACTCCATGTTGGACCAGGACCTCGGCGAAACCATCGGCGAGGTAGGGCGGGTTGGTGTTGCTCCAATCCATGAGGGAGGGGCCCTCGGTGCACCTCAGGATGACGGCGCTGGGGCGCCATTTCCGCAATGTTGAAGGCATTGCTTCTCGCATCTCGACGACCCAATCCTCTCCTTGGGGCTGGGGAGTCGCGTCGAACAATATGGCGGGCTGCAGGAAGGGGAGCTGCCCTGACCGCGCCAGCGCGTCGATGGGCTGAAAGGCATCGTGGATGTGTTCCCGTGTTTCCGTGTGGGTGCCGTGTGCGTGTGGATTGAACGTGATGTCCCGGAAGTTCACGCTGCCGCCATCGGCAACGGAGCCGACCCACCCATCCGCTCGGACAGGGATGGCTTGAGCGGCTCCACGGTACCATGCCCGAGGTAGGCCGGTATGGGGGTCGATGGGAATGCTCAGATCGGTGGGTTGACCCGAAGCATGCCAGGTGTGCTCGCCGTGATCCAATTCCATTCGATATGCCATGGGCTTGAAGTTCTGTCGGTTCACCGAAAGGGGCAAAAGAAAAGCCCTGCCGGTGAGGGCAGGGCTTTTGAACAGGGTTTGGCCTTCCGATTACTGGAAGAGGTAACCGAGGCGCAGCTGGGCTTGGAAGGTGGTTCCAAGTCCGCCGGCCTGCTGGCTGCCCGTCCAGAAAGGACGGTCGTTGATGTTGGCGGGGTGCTGACCGCTGTAAGCGTGACCTGCGAGGTCTACGCTGCCCTGGATGGGAGCGGGCATCTCGGTCAGGTCGCTTGGATCGACAGCGTTCTGGGTGCCCCAGAAGAGGTTGTACGCCACATTGTCGGTGGCGGCAATCTCCATGTCGTTCACCTTGGAGCTCATGAAGCCGAGTCCGGCCTCAGCACCGAAGTACAGGTAGTCGGTCAAGTAAGCGTCAAAACCGGTAACGAGGCCAATCTTGAACATGCTGGCGCTCTGGCTGATGGTCTGGGTCCAGACAATGTACTGGTCCTGGTCACCCACTTGGTTCTCGTCGTCAGCGCTCCAGAATTCCTGCTCCATGGAGCTGTTCGTCACGCCATAGCCGACTTCAAATCCGATGTAGGGGCTGAGGTTGTCACCACCGGCATCGAAGTGCTTCTCGTAACCGGGAGCAATCATGAAGGTGGAGGTGCTGTAGGTATCGTAAAGGTCCGGGCTAGGAATCTCGTCGTCGCCGGAAGTCACGTAAGCACCGGCGATGGCGGGAATTCCTCCTTCCACAACAGTACCGTCGGGCATGATGGAGAAGTAGGGCTCAGGCCGGCCGACTCCATTGAAGTCGAACTCACGGAAGCCGATGGACTTCTCGTTGGCGCTGTTCAGGGTCAGGCTCAGACGGAATGCAGACTCTTCATCGGTGAAATTCCGGTACTTGATGGTCGTGCCATCAATGGGGGAATCACCGAAGGGGGTGAATTGCAATTCAATGTTGTGCTCTCCGCCGAATTGCTTCTGAGCGGTAGCTGTAGTGGCAAACAAGGCAACGAGTGCCAAGGCGGTCAGGATGTGCTTCATCTTGAGGTTTCAAAAAGTTTCCGGCCGCAAGAAAGGGAATTCCGCCGAAGCTTTAGAACATATCCACGCCTTTTCCACATGGCGCTATGTTGAACCCCTCTTAATCAGCGAAATAATTAAAGAACGGCGTGGTGCGAATTGCTCCTGATATGCGGAATTTGGCCCCATGATCGACCCGTTGCACCCGCTTTTGCGCAAGGCATACGACCCGGACCGGTTTGCCGCGCTGGGTACTGAAGTGTTGGGAGACTTGAAGCGGCATCTGGAGGAGGCTCAGGCCCGGGAGCGGAGCCGGTCCATGCCCTGGGTGCCGCCCGAGGAGGAAAGGAAGCACTGGGAACGCCGGCTGGCCCATCCCAAGGGATTGCCGGCATTGTTGAGGGAAGTGGTGGACCGTTCCAATGGCCTTCAAGACCCCCGATACATGGGACACCAGGTGGCCGTTCCATTTCCCGACGGGGCGCTGGTGGGCCTGGTCACCGACCTGTTGAACAACGGAGGTGCCATCTACGAGATGGGGCCTACGAATTCCGCCATGGAGGATGTGCTCATGGCCCGGATCGGAAAGGCCATGGGGCTGCCGGATGGCAGTGGCGGCGTCATGTGTCACGGAGGGACCCTCGCGAATCTTGTGGCGCTGTTGGCGGCCCGCAGGAAAAGGGGCAGTGAGGGTGCGGATGCATGGGTCCAAGGAGACGATGGAAAAGGGGCTGTCCTGGTCTCGGACCAGGCCCACTACTGTGTCGACAGGGCTGTGCGGATCATGGGTTGGGGAGCGGCAGGCGTGGGTTTGGTGCCGACGGATGGCCGCCACAGCATGACCCGCACCGGATTGGACAAGGCCATGGAACAGATGGCGGCGCAGGGCAGGAGGGTCGTGGCCGTGGTGGGAAGCGCTTGCACGACAAGCTCGGGAGCTTATGACGATTTGGAGTTGACGGCGGATTTTGCCGAGGAGCACGGCCTTTGGTTTCATGTCGATGGCGCCCATGGTGCTCCGGCGGCATTCAGTTCACGATACCGACACCTTGTGGCCGGTATGGACCGTGCGGACAGCATTGCCATGGACTTCCACAAGATCATGGGGGTGCCGGCTTTGTGTACCGGCCTGTTCTACAAGAGGCAGGACGAGAGTTTTTTGCCGTTTACCCAGGCGGCAGAGTATTTGTGGAGTGATGCGGAAGATCCGGAGTGGTGGAATTTCGGCAAACGCACTTTTGAATGCACCAAGCGGATGTTGTCCACCCGGGTGGCTGCGGTGCTCGAGGAGTATGGCGCGGAGGTATGGGGTGTCCTGGTGGATCGGCTATTCGGACTGGGAGAGGAGCTGGCCGGGAGCATCGGCAGGAGAAGGGGTCAGGGTTGGGAATTGGCCATGGTGCCGCAGTCCAATATTGTTTGTTTTCGCCTGGTCCCGGAGGAGATCGCAGCAGGTCGGCACAACGCCTTCACCACAGCGTTGCGCCAAAGGCACCTCGAAGAAGGGGCCCACTATGTGGTGCAGACCCGTTTCAATGGCGCAGTGTGGTTGCGCTGCACACTGATGAATCCACTGACGGAGCCTGAGGACCTTGAAGCCATGCTGGATGGTTTCGAGGTCCTTGCCAAGGAGATGCTGAATCAGGGTTGGACCTAGACCTCTCGTGGGAAGTCTTTGGCGCGCGGATTCGACGCAATCCACGAGTGGAATCCGGTGGATTACTCGACGGTGACGCTCTTGGCCAGGTTGCGGGGCTGGTCCACATTTCGTCCGAGCTTTACGGCTATGTGGTAGCTCAAAAGCTGGAATGGAATGGTGCTGAGGATGGGCACCAAGGCGTCAACCGTACTGTGGACCTCAATCACTTTCTCAGCGAGCTTGGTGACTTCCGTGTCTCCCGCCGTGACGATGGCAATGACCCTGCCTCCCCGCGCCTTGACCTCCTGTATGTTGGAAATGACCTTGTCGTAATGTGCATCTTTCGTGGCCACGAAGAAGACCGGCATGTTTTCGTCGATGAGGGCGATGGGGCCGTGCTTCATTTCCGCGGCAGGGTATCCTTCAGCGTGGATATAGCTGATTTCCTTGAGCTTCAGGGCCCCTTCCAATGCAACTGGGAAGTTGTAGCCGCGCCCCAGGAACAAGGCGTTGGGGACACCCATGAAAGTCTCGGCAATGGCCTTCACCTCGTCCTCCCTTTCCATGAGGGCCTCCACTTTTTCGGGGATGCCGTTGAGTTCGACGATCAGCCGGTTGAAGCGCTGCTCCTCAAGTTGTCCGCGGAGCCTCCCGACCCGGATGGCGACCAATGCGAGAACGGCCAATTGAGCGGTGAAGGCTTTGGTTGAGGCCACGCCGATTTCCGGGCCGGCGTGTGTGTAGGCGCCGCTGTGGGACTCTCTTGAAATACTGGACCCCACGACGTTGCAAATCCCGAAGACGTGGGCGCCCTTTTCCTTGGCCATCCGAATGGCCGCCAGCGTATCGGCGGTCTCACCTGATTGGCTGATGGCGATCAGAATGTCTCCCGGGCCAATGACGGGATTCCGGTAGCGGAATTCACTGGCGTATTCGACTTCCACCGGAATCCGGGCAAAGTCCTCAAACATGTATTCCGCCACGAGGCCGGCGTGCCAACTTGTACCGCACGCCACGATGATCAGGCGCTGGGCTTCCGTCCACATTTCTTCGTGATCCTCGATTCCGGCCATGCGGATGGAGCCGTGGCCCAGGCGCAACCGTCCGCGCAGGCAATCGGCTATGGATCGGGGTTGTTCGTGGATTTCCTTGAGCATGAAGTGCTCGTATCCCCCCTTCTCGATGGACTCCATCGCCATCTCAAGTTCCGTAATGACCGGAGTTACTTTGTGGTTCTTGATGGTGCGGATTTTCAGGCCACTGGCAAGGGACACCCGGGCCACTTCCTCGTCTTCGAGATACACTACGTTCTTGGTGTATTCGATGATGGGGGTGGCGTCCGAAGCGATGAAGAATTCCCCGTCTCCGATTCCGATGACGAGTGGGCTCGACTTCCTTGCGAGCACCAATTCCGTGGGCTTTGCCCTGTCGATGACCGCGATGGCATAGGCGCCGACGACTTCATTGAGGGCAACGCGGGTGGCCTCGAACAGGTCGAGACCCTCACTGTTTTTCATGATCTCCTCGATGAGGTGGATCAACACTTCGGTGTCCGTATCGCTGTAGAAGGTGTGACCCCTGTTGGATAGGGTCTCCTTCAGGGCGTGGTAGTTCTCTATGATGCCGTTGTGGATCAAGGCCAGTTGGCCATCGCCGCTCAAGTGAGGGTGGGCGTTGAGATCATTGGGTGGCCCGTGTGTAGCCCAGCGCGTATGCCCGATTCCAACACGGCCCGAGGGCTGGTGTCCCTCCATGTGGGTGAGCAGATCATCGACCTTGCCCTTTCTGCGGTGATGCTCCAGTGTTCCGTCATCGCCGATGACCGCTATGCCTGCGCTGTCATAACCTCGATATTCAAGCCGTTTCAGACCTTTGATGAGGAGGGGAAATGCGTCTTGTTCCCCCAGATAACCGACAATCCCGCACATCCCCGAAAGATACGGCGTAATGTGGGCTTTTCCGGGCTCACTGGGACCAGGTGAGCACCATGGTGGCGGGCTCTTCGGCGTCTGGGGTATTGATGACGAGTTGTTCCAACGCGACCGAAGACAATTCCGAATACAGGAAGACGTAGGGCCGCTCATCCTCTCCGTTCAGTCGGCGCTGCGCATAAATGGGCAAGTTCAACACGTAGGCATTCCGCTCAGGATTGTAGGCGCCATCATAGGCCACACCTGGAGAGGTGGCCTCGGGCGCAAGTTCGATGCCCCCATTGTTTCCCTTGAGAAAAGCCGTCAGGAAATTGGGACGTCGGAGTTTGGAAGGTGTTTGGTCAACGGGCAAGATGATCTCCGCGCGATTGATGACCGCGCCCTCCGGGGCCTCCAAGGAATCGAGGCCATACAGGTCCAACCTGAGGTATGATCCTCCCGCTCCCAGCAACACGGCCTGCTCGGTGGCCTCGGTGGCCAGGCTGTCATTGAGGGCGCCGTAGGGTTCAGGCCAAACGTGCCGGAAATGGCTGACGCGGGCAGCATTGCTGTTGATCACGAGGTCATAACTGGTGGTGTCCGTTGTGTTGTGATAATGGATCCGCATGTACGACACACCGACATTCGGCTCGAGACTGACGATGCCTCCTTGGGCATATTCTGACCTCACGGACACCCCTTTGAACCACTTCCTCCACTCGACATTGCTCGAGAATACCGTGGTGTCCGCATCGAGGATGGATTGACCGAACAGGGGGTCAAGCATGATGCGAACTTGCGCTGTCAGGGTGTCATTGCCCACGTACAATGGATTGCTCGGGTGCATTTGGACGGGTTGGCGCAAGGGATCCGCGAGATTTACTCCTGTGGTTTGTTGCCGATTGTTGGCGTAGTAGCTACTGTCAATGGACAGGGTGTCTGCGAGCTGTTCAACCCTGAGCTTCTGGCTGAAGTTGAGGCCGTAGGAAGGTCCGTTGTGCCGCAGCGTAAACACCACACTGTCACAGACTGGAGTTTCCCCAAAATCCACTGAGGTTTGGGACAGGCGCAACTCTGTCGAAAACCAGGCTTCCGTCAATCCGCTGACCGGATCTACCGTGCTTCCGAGCAACAGCCGGCTTCTTTCGTCAGAACGCAAGGAATCCACGGGCACCATGGACATGCTGAAAGGGATGGTGTCCGTCTTCAGCGCGAGGAGTTCCTCTTCGGGTTGCAGGGCGAGTCCGATGTTGCCATCGGGCTTTCTGCACCCTGCAACGACGACCACCAAAACGGTGGCGATGGCGGTCGGCAAAATTCGGGATGATCGAATGCTCATGGCTGACTTAAGAGCCCGCAAGGTCGTTCAGAAATTGGGTATGCGAAGGCCGTCAAGGACCGTCCTCCCCGCATGGGTCGGTCCAGGAGAGATACGTGTGACGTACCGATTCTTATTCCTCAACGGCCACCCCCTTTCCCTCAAGAATGGTGTCGTAGAATGTCGCGATGTCGGCGGCGCTCAATTCGGCGTCCATATAGGGCATGGTGGGTATGTCGAGGCTGCTGAAGGCCACTTGGGTTTCCTCTGTCAGCGCTTCCGATCCCGCGATGACGGCGTCAGAATGCTTCATCGCCATTTTGTTGAGGGCGTCGAACGTGGGCAGTTGAAGGTCCGTGAGTCCGGCGCTGTCGAGGCCATCAAACGCGATTTTTTCATGCAGGCTCCCGTTCAGGGTTCCATTGAAGCCTTCATCGTAGACACTCGTCACAATCTTGGTGTTTTCGAAATGGGCATCTCCCTTGAACATTTTCTTCGCGTACAATGGCACGAGGGAAGTCATCCATCCATGGCAGTGGATGATGTCCGGAGCCCAGCTGAGCTTGCGCACGGTTTCCAGCACACCCCGTGCGAAGAAGATGGCGCGCTCGTCGTTGTCGGCCACAAGCTTGTCCTTGGCGTCAAGCCACGTGACCTTCTTCTTGAAGTAGTGCTCGTTGTCGATGAAGTACACCTGCATTCTGGCCGTAGGAATGGAGGCTACTTTGATGATCAGGGGGTGGTCTGTATCGTTGATGTTGAGGTTCATTCCGCTCAGACGGATGACCTCGTGGAGCTGATGCCGGCGCTCATTGATGACACCGTAGCGGGGCATGAACACCCGGATTTCTCGGCCGCGCTCGTGAATTCCCTGGGGAATGACGCGGCTGGCTTTGCTGATGGGGCTCTCCGGAAGAAAGGGTTGGATCGCTTGACTGACGTAGAGAATGCGGGTCTTGCTCATGAATCTTTCTTTCCGGAATTTCTGTACAGGCTACGTTCAAATATAGGGCGGAAGAGCCGGAAATCCAAGGAATACCGCTACTTTCGGGCGCCTGAATTCGTGTCTGTTGGCACTCATTAACGGTCTTTTTGACCCCGACCTGATCCGACCCACCACCACCACAATCCCATTCGTTTTGTCCGTTGATGTGCACAATATGAAGATGAAGCGGTTCGGGTCATTTGCCGCTTGGATCGGTGACCGTTCGGAAGGCCGAATGTTGGAGGTCTTCTTTGTTCCCACCATGGGGGCGTTGCATCAGGGACATGCTGCACTCGTCAAAGAGGCGAGGCGCATGGCGGATGCTGATGCCCTTCGGCCTGTGGAGGTGGTCGTGAGCATCTTCATCAATCCCACCCAATTCAACGAACCGGGGGACTTCATGGCCTATCCGGCCACCCCGGAAGAGGATGTAGCCTTGCTGGCTGCGGCGGGGGCCGATACGGTGATTTTTCCATCCGTGGACGAGATGTATCCCTCGGGCATTCCCGGAACGTCGGATATGGTGGACTTCGGCGCTTTGACTTCCGTGATGGAAGGAGCGATGCGGCCGGGTCACTTTGATGGGGTCGTTTCCGTGGTGCGCAGTCTGTTCAAGAAGACCCAACCGACTTCGGCGTTCTTCGGAGAAAAGGACTGGCAGCAGTTGGCGATCGTCCAGAGGCTGGTTGAATTGGAGTTTGACACGCTGGATGTGGTGCCCGTCCAGACAGTCCGGGAATCCAGCGGCTTGGCAATGAGCTCAAGAAATTCCAGGTTGTCGGAGGCGGACCGCAAGAAGGCTTCCATGTTGTCTGCCGAGATGATGAAGGTCGCGCGACATGCGCGTCCTCGAGCAGTTGTCGGGTTTGCTGTCGAACGGCTTGAACGGGCCGGTTTCGAGGTTGAATACTTGGAAGTTCGGCACGGGTTGACGCTGGCGGAGGCCCCTTGGGAACCAGGCGCCATGAGGGTGTTTGCCGCCGTTTGTCTGGGCGGGGTGCGCCTCATCGACAATTTCCCGTGTGGGAATTGACGCCCTTGTTGGGGAGAGTTGGGCACGGGTGATTGTCTTTGTCGTTGGATTTCGCCGAACTTGCCGGCAAATTCCACAGGATGGGTGCCATCGGTCCTACACAAGTCATTCTGATTGTTCTCGTTGTCTTGCTCCTTTTCGGCGGACGAAAGATTCCAGAACTCATGCGCGGTCTGGGTCGCGGTGTCAAGGAATTCAAGGACGCGACCCAAGACGACGGCAAGGGGCAGGATGACGCGGGCAAAGCCTGATCAGTCCGGTTTGGTTGCCGCGGCGATCACCCTTGCTCTGTTTTGTTTGCCATTGATGGAGGGCCGGGCGGCTCTCCAAACGGTTGAGCGTGTTGATTCCGTCGGAGTGGATTCGGTTGCCGTGGCCAGCAGGTTGGCCGATCGGGCGGATTCTTTGTGGCTGGCCTGGTGTGCCGACGCCCATTGCCTGAGTACGGATAGCGCGGTATGGTATGCAGGCACGCCCAGCCTTGAACTGTCCCGTCACTTGGATACGGCTGTGGTCGTGCAGGCCTTGCATGACCTCGACCTGCGCACCCCTTTCGACCTCGCTCCCCACGGTGCCGTCCTGGACCGCATTGCCTTCATGATGGGGCACCGGCCGATTTTCCTGGGCCGGATGATGGGCAGGGCGGACCATTATTTTCCCCTTTTCGAGGAGGCATTGGACCGACATGATCTGCCGCTTGAATTGAAATATCTGCCTGTGTTGGAAAGTGGACTGAACCCGCTTGCGCGCAGCGGGGCCGGGGCCACGGGTTTGTGGCAGTTCATGTATGCTACGGCCCGAAAGCAGGAGCTGGCGATCAACAGTTGGGTCGATGAACGCTGTGACCCCACGGCTTCCACAGAGGCCGCATGTCGGTTCTTGTCGCGGTTGTACGACATGTACGAGGGGGACTGGCACCTTGCTTTGGCGGCTTACAATGCGGGCCCTGGCAATGTCAACAAGGCCATTCGCAGGTCAGGCTCGCGCGACTTTTGGACGGTGAGGCGGTTTCTTCCCCGAGAGACGGCCAAGTATGTGCCCTCCTTGATTGCCTTGGTCTATCTGTTCGAGCACCCTGTTGATGCCGGCTTGGTTCCGAGTGAACCCATGGCACCCCGGTTCACCTTGGATTCCGTGATGCTGGATGAGAACGTCACGTTTGACCAGTTGGCAAGGGCCATGGCCCGACCGGTGGAAGAAGTGGCCCAATTGAACCCACAGTACCGCAAGCAAGTGGTGCCCGGGGCGGTGGATGGCGGGTGGCCGGTGGTGATGCCGGCTGAGCGGGTCGGGATGCTTCTCGACGCTTTACCGGGCATCCTCGAGCAAGAGGCGCAGGAAACCCCAGAAGTCAGTTTCGAACCCGAGGTTGTCGTCTACCGCGTCCGTTCGGGGGATGTGCTTGGCACCATCGCCCGAAAGCACCGGGTCAGTGTGAGGGATTTGAAATTCTGGAACGGCCTGAGAAGCGACATGATTCGGGTTGGACAGAAATTGTATATCCATGCGGCCCGGCGTTGAGCCGGTCGTTTCGGCATGTTGTTTGGTCACACCACCGGTATGAAAGCAAGACAATTGACGATTTCAGTGCCCGGCCCAAGGTCTTTCCTTGTCGGTACACTCGTGACATTGGCCGTGGTGATGTTGGGATGTGTCGGCACGGGGGAACCGCCGACCAAGGCCGAGCGCTTCGCCATGCTTCCAGGGAAGGTGGGGCCCAGTGGCGAGGTCGTGATGGTGGCGTCCCAGGCCTTGTGGAATGATGGCGTGGGCGCGGTGGTGGACAGTGTGTTCGGCCATCCGGTGCGGGTACTGCCGCAATACGAGCCCCGCTTCGATGTGATCCGATTGGATCCGAAAGAGTTCGATCGATTCTGGAAGCCCCACCGCAACCTGGTCGTGTTCGACGTGGCGGACCGCATCGATACGCAAGAGCCCAGGTTGACCGTGTACCGGAACCGCTATTCCAAAGGGCAGGTTTATGCAGAGGTGACCGCCAAGGATGCTGCTGGGGCCGCTAAGGCCTTGGAAGCGGTGGACGGCGCTTGGATGCTCGCGGACATGATGGAGCAGGAAGAGACGCGGCGGTATGCGGACCTGTTGGGTCTTGGGCGCAATCGGCCATTGGAGCAGGAGCTTGCTGAACAACACGGGCTGACCGCGATCCTGCCCAATGACGCGCAGATGGTGGCCAGTTCAGGAGGTTTCTGTTGGATCGAGCGGTCCTTGACCCGCATGAAGGGTGGACGCAACCATGATGTTCAAATGGGATTGGTGGTCCACCGAACGCCGTATCGAGGCCCGGTGGACTTTTCCATGGAGGGCATGTTGCAGCGGAGGGACTCGTTGTTCAAGGCGCGTATTTCGAGTCGCAAGGAAGGAAGCTACATGACGACTGAATATCGCCTCCCCCCCCTGTATGAGGAAGTGTCATTCAGGGACGGGTTTGCTGCCACCATGCGGGGGCTCTGGAGGATGGAAGGCGACTTCATGGGGGGCCCATGGACGTCGATAGCCTGGGTGGATGAGGGAAGGGGACAATTGGTGACGGTGGACGGCTATGTTTACGCACCATACTTCGGAAAAAGGGAATACCTGAGGGAAGTGGAGGCCATTGTGCGCTCCTTTGCCCCTGTTCAATGAGACCATATGAAACACATCATTCACTACACCTTGAGGGCAGAAGGTCCGGAAGGTGAAATCATCGAGGCGACGGTTCCGGAGGAGCCCTTTGCCTTCACAGAGGGGGGCGATGAGGTCTTGGACGCGCTTGAAGAGGCGGTGTCGAAGGCCGACGTCGGGGACCAGTTTGAATTGCTGGTCCCTTTCGACCAGGCTTATGGGCCTGAAATGGAAGGCGCGTTTGCCGTCTTGCCCAAGGAACAGTTCATCGACGATGAAGGGTTCGATGAAAGTGTGATGGCAGAGGGGGAGGTCGTGGTCATGCGCGATGACGATGGAGATGAGGTGCATGGCGTCGTGGTGCATGTCGGCGAGGACGAGGTGGAAGTGGATTTCAATCACCCCCTCGCGGGAATCGACCTGCACTTCACGGTACAGGTCATGGGACGTGAGTGAGTGAGGCCTGATGAAGCAGCGCCACCATTAACTTCGGACGCAACGATCCTCATGTCGCGAACGAGAACAACGAGACGCAGCCGGGCCCATGATTTCTCGGCCCTGTCCACCTCGTTGGGGGTGGCATTGACCCTGTTTCTTCTGGGAACCCTGGTTGCCGGGGCCATGTTGGTTCGGGACCTCAAGTTGGATTGGATGTCCTCGATGAGGGTGGAGGTGGTGCTCATGGACGGGGCTTTGTCGGAGCAGGAAGTGCTGCAATGGACCGAGCGTTTCGAGGTGGATGCGGCCGTATCCCAGGTGGAATATGTGGATCCGGAGACTGCCTCCCGGGAACTGGAGGAAGCGTTGGGTGAGCCGTTCATGGACTTTCTGGGGGAGGCTCCGCTGCCGCCTGTGATGGAATTGTCGTTGGACCGGGATTGGATGCAGGATCGAGGCCTCGTTGGACTTCAGCAGCAGGTGGAGGAATGGGGCAGCATGGAAGGCGTGTCCCGGGTGGATTATCCCGAGTCCCTTTTGCTTCGTCTCGAGCGGGGTTTCGATGAATGGACGATTCCCGGCCTCTGTTTGGTGTTGGCCCTGATGGTGGTGGTGGTGGCGCAGATCCTGAATGTGGTCCGGCTGAGTGTGTTCGGAAGAAGGTTTCTGATCCGCAGCATGGAGCTGGTTGGGGCACCTCCGGCCAAGATCCGGCGGCCGTTCATTCTGGAGGCCATGGGGTATGGCCTGATCGGCGCTTTGCTGGCCTATGCCGCAGTGGTGTTCGCGCTGGCAGGGGCGAGGACCATTCTTCCCGGAGCGTTGGGCTTTTGGGGTGCAAAGGAGTTGATGTGGGTCCTTGCGTTTCAGTTGTTCGTCGGGTTGGTGCTGACCGGATTGAGCGCGCGTTGGGCGGTGAGCCGTTATTTCGGGGCGCGTCTCGACAAGTTGGTGTGAGGAGCACATGTCCGACAAAGGCTTCCACGCGGAGCCCATCGTGTACTTTCGCAACATGAGCACGCCCTCCGATCTCAGCTCCGGACGCAATGCGTTTCCGTTTGAGCGCCGGAACTACATCTATTTTCTGACGGGCATAGCCCTGTTGGTGGTCGGGTACCTTTTGATGAGTGGTGGCGGAGTCGAAGACCCCAATGATTTTTCGGAAGCCATTTTCAGCGTCCGCCGCATCACCATCGCACCGCTGACGGTCATGGCCGGCTATGGGGTGATATTTTACAGCATACTCAAGCGTTTCCCCTCCGAGGAGTCCGGTTCCTGATGGAATTGTGGGAGGCCATTCTCCTGGGCCTGGTCCAGGGGTTGACGGAATTTCTTCCTGTCAGCAGTTCCGGTCACCTCGAATTGGGCAAGGCCTTGTTGGGCATTGACGAGGGGGGGCTGGCTTTCAGTGTGGTCGTGCACGGGGCCACGGCGCTCAGCACCATCGTGGTGTTCAGGAAGGACATCTGGGGATTGGTCACGGGTCTGGTGGGCTCGGGTCCGCAGGGCCGCGAGTCCCGGGGCTTTGCGGGGTTGGTGCTGTTGTCCATGTCACCCTTGGCGGTGGTGTACGTCTTGTTCATGGACGAAATCGAGGCCAGGCTTGACGGATCCTTGACGGCCGTCGGGGCGGCCCTTCTGGTGACGGCGGCCCTGTTGTTCTGGGCGCAACGACGCGGACGATCAGGCGCGGCGGTTGGTCCAAGGCAGGCTTTCGTGATCGGTTGTGCGCAAGCCGTGGCTGTCCTGCCGGGCATCAGCCGCAGTGGAGCGACAATCGCCACGGCACTGCTGCTCGGTGTGGACCGTGAGGAGGCTGCTCGGTTCAGTTTTCTCATGGTGTTGCCTCCGATTCTGGGGGCGACCGCGCTCGAGGTGTTGGACCTGATGGACCCCACAATAGCGGCGGATACACCGGTAAGTGTCGCAGCCCTCGTCTTGGCGGCCTTGGCGGCCTTCGTCAGTGGCTGGTGGGCTTGTCGGACCATGATATCCCTCGTGAAGCGCAATGGATTCAATGGATTTGCCGTTTACTGCGCGTTGGCTGGAATTGCGGCCTTGGTAATCTCCTGATTCATGACCCCACGCCCTTTTTCGTGCCTATTGATTTGCACCATGCTGTTTGCAGCGTGCAACCCGACCGTGCAGTTCGATGGTCCCATGCCACCTGATCGGCCGAATCTCCCCAATATCCCCAAGGCGTTTCGCGGCGTCATTACAGATGGGGACATGCTCTATGTCATTGGAAAGGATACACTGCGGCTCGGGGATGAAGTTCTGGTGAACGGCGAGGATTTTCTGTTGCGCAAGGTTGCGCGTCACCTGGTGTTCAGCCGACCGGTCGTGGAGACCGGACATTGGGAGGTGGTGGTGTTCAAGAAGGAGGGAAACACCTTCTTCACGGGCAGTTTCGATGGCCATGACGAGCCCATTGCCAGGATGCAGGTCCTGCTCGAAGGTGGGGTTGAACGCAGGAAGTCGGAGGGCACCCCAGGCTATTCTTATTTTCTTCTGAGCCCGAGCACCAAGGAGTTCAAAGCGCTGCTCGAGGAGGGGTTGTATGATGCGTCCGGTGAGTCTTGTCCGCTTCCCAACGGCGGAGTGGTCAGGCCATCAGGCGGGATACCGCTGTCCAATTGACGCGATCCAGCAATGCGGCAACGTAATCTGTGCGGCGGTTCTGGTAATTGAGGTAATAGGCGTGTTCCCAAACGTCGATGCCCAAGAGGGGGCGGCCTTGGGAAGACGCGTCCACGATGTCCACCATGAGGGGGTTGTCCTGGTTGGGGGTGGATGTCACGAAAAGGCGATCGGGGTCATTGACATCCTGCACGAGCCAAGCCCATCCGGAACCGAAGCGGCTTCCCGCAGCAGCAGTCAGGGACTTCAGGACACCTTCATGGTCACCAAAGGCGCTGTCGATGCGTTGGGCCAAAAGGCCTGAGGGGCGCTGTTCTCCGCCCGGGGTCAGGATGTTCCAGAATAGGGCGTGGTTGAAATGCCCACCACCATTGTTGCGCAGGGCGGTATCATCAGCTGTGATGGAGGCGAGGAGGGTCTCGAGCGAGGAGCCGGCCATGGGGTGCCCTTCCAGTGCGGCATTGAGTTTTCGGACGTAGCCAGCGTGGTGCTTGCCATGGTGGATGCGCATGGTCTTCCGGTCCACTGCCGGCTCCAGGGCTTCATGGGCAAACCCCAGGTCGGGAAGGGTGAAACCGGCAGGAGCATCTCCAGGCATGGCGTCGGAATTACCACCATCCCCGGAAGGGGCAGCGCCACAACCGATGAGGGAGGACACAAGCGGTACGGCTACGACGCCTGCTCCTGCAAGGCTGCTGATTTTGAGAAATGTGCGCTTGTCCATGGAAAGGGGAGTGAAACAGTGAGGTTGAATTTGGCGACGGGAGTGCATAATCCAACCATTGCTGTTCACGTTGGTTCAACGGGTACGTGTGGACCGCATGCAGAGGCGGGTAATTTCATCGTTGGCGCATGAATCAAGAGAACGGACATTCTGAACAGGACGTAAGGGGGACCGGTGCCGTTCGAATGCGCTCCCTTTCAGGTTGGCGCCGTGCGATGGTGTGGGTGGTGGCCCTCCTTTTTGTTGTTTCAGGATCACTGACCGCGGTCCTGTTGTATCAGGCAAGGGGGCTCGAGCAACGCGTGCTTGAGGCCATACAGCCGCATTTGGCCAAGGATGTCAGGATCGGCGCTGTGAGGCTTTCTGTCAGTCAGACCTGGCCTGATGTTGAAGTCGTTTTGCAGGATGTTTGGATTGAAGATGCATTGGAGGAGGGGACGCCCTTTCTGGAATTGCAGGAATTGGGGGTTGTTTTTGGGTGGAGGGCGTTGCTTTCGGGTCGATTTCATGCCGTTGAAGTGCGCGCATCCGGGGGGGAGGTCTCCTTGGTCCGGCGTCGGAATGGGGATGTGAACTGGAAATTCTGGCGTTCGGTGGAAGGCCCTGCAGACGATGTGGAGTGGGGCATTGATGAGGTCACCCTGGTGGACGTGAGGACGGTGGGTGACTGGTGGGCTCCGGGCGCAGAGGATGTGCTGGAGTGGGGTGGTCATTGTCGACATGCCGGACTGAGTGTGGCGCGTGAAGGCGTTGATGGTGGATCCTGGCAGTGCAGCGGCTCCGTCGATGTGAAATCGCTTCGGCTCGAGGCAGGGGGTCAAGAATGGATTTCCGGATGGGACCTGGGTGCGGGGATGGACATGGAATGGTCCGGAGACGAGGTTCATGTGGAAATTCTGGATGGTGTCGTCCGCCGTGATGGGCGCGTGTCCAACTGCCATGCTTGGTTGTCGGATGCCGATGGGTTCTCGATGTCCTTGGGATTTCCGGATGTGGAAGCCGATGCAGTCGCTTTGCTGATTCCACCGCATCTGATGACGGACACATGGATGAAGGAGACGGTGTTGTCGGGCGGTGTTTCCGTGGAGGTTGTCGTCGGGCGTGGTGCACAAAGCGGGGGCTGGAATGGGCCCGTTTCAGATGTTTGGTCCGGCTCATGGGCTGTTCGGTTGCGCATGGACGGCCTTGGAATCAGGAATGGGGATGTCCTCGTGGAGGACGTGAATGGGGGGGCGACAGCGTATTCATCCCGGAAGGGCTGGGAGGTAGGCTGGGAGGGCCTTCATGGCCGCGTTGCCGGAGGGGAGTGGCGGTGTGACGGATCATGGACCGATGCGCGCGGCCACTCGAATGTGCACTTGAAGGGAGAAGCGCTTGTGCGCCCGGCCGAGGCTGTGGCGTTGATGGGCATGGCGGCGGCGCTTCCGACAGGGGTGGTGTTGGGTGATGGAGGGACCTGGTCCTTGAAAGCGGATGTCAACCTGGAACGCCCGAAAAGTGGAGATTGGAAGTGGTCCAGTGGATCGTGCGAGGGCACCTTTGACGTTGGTCTGATCCAGTCCATGGGAAGCGGGGGGCCGGAAAACCCGTGGAAATTGGGCCAAGGACAATTTGAGGCAGGTCCGAAAACGTGGTCTGTGGGTGTGGGCGATTTCAAGGGGCCCGGGTTTGACGGACGTATGTCGATTGCCGAAGGCGGGCAAGGGGGGTTGAGCCTTGAGGTTGCCCTGAATCGATTGGAGGTGCCCCTGTTTCAGCGTGCGATTTCAGGTTTCGGGAGTGGAGACGGGGACCCTGGAGATCTGCCCGGACGGGTCCTGTGGAACATCAGTGTGGAGGACGTCGCATGGGATGCCTTGACAGCGGACAGGCTGTCTGCGCGTGGTGAGTACCAGCCCCGCATTCAGGAAGGGCGGATTGAAAATGTGGAGTCGGAGGTGTTCGAAGGGGCGTTGATGGCGTCGGGCCGGTGGGACCGTCGCGGAATCCGGTTCGATGGCAGGATGGTGGACGTGGATGTGGCCGCATTGCTTTCGGGGACCGGAGGACTGGGCCAGGCTACGCTGTTGCCCAGCCATGTCAAAGGGCGAGCATGGGCGGAGGGGGGCTTGACCTACCATTTCGGCGCCGAGGACGATTTGACGTGGGAGACTGATCTGGTGGTCAGGTTGGAGCAGGGTGAGTTGATTGATTTCGAGCTGTTGCAGCGAATACCCGAAACACTGGAGGCAGAAGGCAAATACCGGTTGTTGGCGGATGCGAATGACCTTCGGCGCAGGCTGCGCAGGGTGCGTTTCAACACCATAGAGGCTGAAGTCTCGCTGGAACAGGGTGTGTTCACGTTGGCGCCGACGGATGTGGTTTCAGATGCCATGGATGTCGGAATCAGCGGTTGGCAGCGGTTGTCTGGCGGCATGGACTACACCCTTGACTTTGCGTTGAGGGATTTGAAGTCGAACAAGGAAGAATTCGGGATTACGGAGGACGATGGCCTTGGACACCGGTTTTTCCTGGCGATCGGCGGGACTTTGGAAGCGCCGGAATTCGGATACGACCGTGCTGCACATCAGTCGCACAGGCGTGTGGAGCGACGCAATGCGGTGGATCGGTTGCGCAACCTCGTGCGGGGCGGTGAGCAGGAGGGGCTGCGGGCTGATTCGCTGTCGCAAGGCTTGGGAGTTGACCTGATCCGGCAGCGGGAGGGGGCGGATTCTGTATTGAAACCAAAGCGCCAACCGCCCGGGTTCATTGACGATGGAGACGATTTCTCACCTTAAATGCAAGACGAACGCAAGTTGTTGATGGTCGAACGTTAATATTTTGTATCTTAGCTGTCCTGTCATTCACGGGTAAAACCGTGAGCAGGTGCTTAACCAAATTGGACCTCTGTCTTTTGCCTATGGTCATTAAAACGTCGACTTCGGTCGACGTTTTTCATTGTCAGAGGTTGGAACTTCTTGTGCTGGGTCAGGGTCGGGCGCGCCCTTTACCCCAATACATTGAGCACGACATCGCAGATGTCGCAAGAGCTTTAAAGTGCGCATCAACAGCAAGCAATATTCTCGGGTTGTCCTCTTGTTCGGGGCCGCAACCATCGTGGCGCTGACTTTATGGTCCAGTGGAAACATTGCACGCACGTTGCGCGAGGAGGAGCAGCGGAAGGTGGAATTGTGGTCCGAGGCCATCGTCCAGAGGGCGCAGCTTGTGCGGTATACGGAGGACCTGTTCAGTGCCCTGCGCGAGGAGGAGCGTGAGAAGGCCGATCTCACCGGCAAGGCCTACCGGATCATTCAAGGTGCGAACCCGGGGGCGCCCATCGACCTCACGTTCGTCACGAACTTCATTCAGACGAACCGCACCATTCCCGTTCTCGTGTACAAGGACAGCCTGCTGCAGGCGGACATCAATGTCGACCCCGCGATGCGCTCTCCAGCCCAGTTGGATTCGCTGCGCGATGCGATGGAATCAAGGGGTTCGGTGATTTCTTTCGAGCAGGGACTGACATTGTATTATGACCAGAGCAATCGTTTTCGCGACCTGCAGGCGGTCATGGATGACATCATCCATTCGTTCATTTCGGAGACGGTGTTGAATTCGGCTTCCATTCCGGTTTTGTTGGTGGACTCTTCACTGAATCGGATCATCAAGGCGGACCGGTTCGAGCAACATGACCTGATCGACACCGCGGCGCTCATTGGGCGATTGGCGGAAGTGAACCTGCCCATTGCCCTTGATTTGCCCGATACCGAGCGCCGTTGGATTCTCTATGATGAGTCCCTCGTGCTCAAGCAACTGCGGCTTTTCCCCGTGGTCCAGCTGCTGATCATCGGGGGCTTTCTCCTGCTGGCCTATTCTGCCTTCAGCGCATTGCGTCGCTCGGAGCAGAACCGGGTTTGGGCGGGCATGGCCAAAGAGACAGCCCATCAACTGGGGACACCCCTGTCTGCCTTGCTCGCCTGGGTGGAGGTGTTGCGGACCGAAGGGGTAGACGAATCCGTGCTCAAGGAATTGGGGAAGGACCTCGAACGATTGCGGACCGTGACGGACCGGTTTTCCAAGATTGGTTCTGACCCGGAGCTGGCCCCCAACGATTTGGTGGCCTTCATCGGAGATGCGATGTCCTATCTGCAGCCGAGGATGCCCAAGGGGGTGCATTTCGAGGTGAACATGCCGTCGGCCCCATTGATCACCGCCTTCAATCCTGCCCTGTTCGGCTGGGTCCTGGAGAACCTCACCAAGAATGCGGTGGATGCCATGGAGGGGGTCGGTCACCTCAGTTTGACGCTCTTCTCCGAGAACGGGCATGCCGTTCTCGACATGGAGGACACCGGAAAGGGCATGTCGCGCCGGGTGCAGCGTCAAGTTTTTGACCCGGGCTTCAGCACCAAGGCGCGCGGTTGGGGACTGGGGCTGAGTCTGGTACGCAGGATTGTTCGCGACTATCATGGGGGCCAGATCCTCATTCTCAAGAGCGAGGAAGGGACGGGTACGACCTTCCGCGTTTCGGTGCCGTTGGTTTCGGAAGAAGTGGTCTAAATTTGCCGTCCTCCTTGCCCGGATGGCGGAATTGGTAGACGCGCGCGACTCAAACTCGCGTTCCTTTGGAGTGTGGGTTCGATTCCCACTCCGGGTACTACGCCAGCTCAATGCTGGCAGGCCTTGAAGGCCATGTTGGGTTTCGAAGACCCGAGGCGCTTTCGAATGGGCCGTCAGGATGTATTGAGATGTGAGGCATAACTTCGGAAGCATGAAGCGGCTGACCTTTTTCGTGTTGTCCTGTGTGGCTCATTTCGCATCAGCGCAGGTGGTGATTTCGGAGGGTCAATGGCCCGAAGTGGGGCTGACTGCCGACGTAGTCGCCAGCTTCTACATTGAGCCCACGCTTGGAGGGGATGAGCCACAGAATTGGGATTTCGGCGATGTTTCAGGCACTTCAGTAGGGTTGCTTTCGCTCGATGTTGCGTCTGTCTCCCCCTTCGTGTCGGCCTTTCCTGACGCTGAGTGGGTCATGGCCAATGGGGACAACCTGGGGTTCTATGCTTTTGCGCCTGGAGGTGAATTCACGTTGATGGGCAATGCCAATTCGGTTCAGATGATCACGGTCCCATTTGATGACCCCCTCGTGCAGTGGCGCTACCCCATGGCATACGGGGATACGGCGTCCGATACCTATGGAGTGGAGTTGCAGCTATTGGGACAGCCTTATGTTTTGGAAGGAACGGCCAGCACGGAAATCGATGCGCACGGTTCTTTGGCGGCACCGGGAGGCCAGTATTATCCGGAGGTGTTGAGGATGGTGTACGATCAAGTGCATGTGGAATCGTATGCCGGTGACACCGCGGTGTGGTATTACCATCAGGTCTCATATCATGCCCCGGATGCGGCTTTGCCGGTGTTTTTTCACGAGGTGTTGAGGGTGGAGAGTCTTGAAGGCGATGAGCTGTACTACGCGGATGATGTGGCCTGGTATGGAAACCTGACCCTGGGCGTTGGAGAGGCGGTGCGGGATCCCCGCCGCCTTTCAGTGAGTCCAAACCCAGTGAGCCGCGGTGGTGATGTCAACCTGTTCATACCGGAAGGTGGGGCCCGGGTCATGGACCTGGGGGGAAGGGTCGTCTGGAAGTCCGCTCCCGATGAGTGCGGAGCGGTCTTGGTGTCCACGGCTGATTGGAGGCAGGGCCCCTATCTGTTCATCCCGGAAACGGCCAGCCGGCCGGTGCGGTTCATCGTCCAATAAGGGGGTCATGCTGACCAAGAAGGCCGGTGGTGGTGTGCACAGTCAACGAAAGAGTGCGGCCGCCATCGGGGTTGGCCGAAGGATCAGTAGGCCCTCTCTGTTCGCCCCTCCTTCCAGTAGACGAATGCCCGGTTCACGACCCTGTTGCCTCCTGGTGTAGGGAACTGCCCCGTGAAGTACCAGTCGCCCTTGTGATTCGGGATGGCCGCATGAAGTCCCGTAATGCTCTGGTAGACAATCTGTACCTGGGCCCGCATGTCTTCGGGTGTGAGCAGTTCTGAAATCTTGCGCGAAGTGTCTTCGATGGAGAGCGCTCCGTAGATGGGTTTGACTTTGTTTTCCTGTACCTCGTAGGGTTTCTTTAATTCCTCCTTGCAAGCGGAGTACACCTCTTCAATCAAGGCATCATGGCCCCGCTCCCGGTGCAGAGCGATGGCGGCCTGGAATGCGATGAAGTCTCCCAGGCGGGCCATGTCGATGCCGTAACAGTCGGGATAGCGGATCTGTGGGGCGCTGCTGACCACGACGATGCGGCGTGGGCCCAGGCGGTCCAGCATGCGCAGGATGCTCCGCTTCAATGTGGTGCCCCGTACAATGCTGTCGTCGATGACGACCAGCTGGTCCTTTCCCCGTTCGATGGTGCCGTAGGTGAGGTCGTAGGCGTGGGCGACGAGGTCGTCACGGGCGCCATCATCGGCAATGAAGGTGCGCAGTTTGGCGTCTTTCAATGCGACTTTCTCCACCCGCGGGCGCTCTTCCAGAATCGACTTCACCTCTTCTGGGTCGGGGGAGGTGCCCATGCCCAGAATGCGCTGGATCTTGCTTTGGTTGAGGTGGCTCTCCATTCCACGGACCAGACCATAGAAGGAGGTCTCCGCCGTGTTGGGGATGAAGCTGAAGACCGTCGAATCCAGGTCGTGTTCAATGGCTTCCAACACCTTGGGCACGAGGGATTCGCCGAGAGCCATCCGCTCCCGGTAGATGTCCGCGTCATTGCCCCGCGAGAAGTAGATGCGCTCGAAGCTGCATGGGGTTCGCTCTGCAGCGGGGCGGACCTGTTGGATCTGGACGTTTCCGTCGCGGGTCACGATCAGGGCCTCACCGGGCTGCAGCTCCTTTACATCCGCCGTTTTGGTGTTGAAGGCGGTTTGGATCACCGGCCGCTCGGATGCGGCAACCACCACTTCATCGTCCTCATACCAGAAACACGGCCGGATGCCGTTGGGATCGCGGGTGATGAAGGCGTCTCCATGCCCGATGATGCCCCCCATGACGTAGCCGCCATCCCAACTCTGTGAAGCGCGCTCCAACACCCTCGATACATTGAGGTTGTCTGAGATGAGTCCGCTGATGGCGTCATTTTCGTGGCCGTCATTCTTGAACTGGCGGAAGGCGGATTCCACTTCCTCATCCAGGAAATGCCCCAACTTTTCGAGCACCGTTACCGTGTCTGCCTTTTCCTTGGGGTGCTGTCCCAACCCGACCAGAATGTCGAACAGCTCATCGACATTGGTCAGGTTGAAATTGCCGGCAAGGGCCAGGGTGCGGCTGCGCCAATTGTTCTGCCGCAGGAAGGGGTGCACCCTTTCGATGGTGTTGTGGCCGTAGGTGCCGTAGCGCAGGTGTCCGAGGAAGACCTCTCCGGTGAAGGCGAAATTCCGTTGGAGCCAATCGGCATCCTTCAATCGCTTCGGATGGTGTTCGCGGGTTTCCGAAAAACGGCCCATGACTTGTCCGAACAAGTCTTCGATGGGTTGTTTGGCGACCGAGCGCGAACGGCTCAGGTAGCGGTGTCCCGGTGGAACGTCAAGTTTGACGTTGGCGAGGCCTACGCCGTCCTGTCCCCTGTTCCGCTGCTTCTCCATCAACAGGTACATCTTGTTGATGCCGTAGAAGGCGGTACCGTATTGGTCGATGTAGTACTGAAGTGGCTTTTTGAGCCTGAGCAAGGCGATGCCGCACTCGTGTTGGAGAAGGTCACTCATCGTGGGCCGGGCGGATCCGGAAGCGCGAAGTTAGAGCGGTGCAAAGTGAATTGAGGTTTGATTTCCGGAATAGGGCCGTGTGGGATTGACGGTGGATTCATGAGATCGGTTGCCGCTTGATCCACTTGTAATTGGCCCTGGTCAGGTACCACATCATCACGGGTACGATGACGAGGGTGAGGAAGGTGGCGAATGTGAGGCCATAGATGATGGCCCAGCTCATGGGTTTCCAGAAGATGTTGTTGTCTCCTCCGATGTAGATCTTCGGATCGAATTCGGCCAAGAGGCTGATGAAATCCACGTTGATGCCGATGGCGAGGGGCAACAGTCCCAGCACCGTCGTGATGGCGGTGAGGAGCACCGGCCGCAAACGGGTCCGCCCTCCCTGAATGATGATGGGGACGATGTCGGAGAACGGCAGCAGATCGTCCTCATCGAGGTCGAGTTCCCGTTTGCGTCGGTCCATGAGCAGGTTGGTGTAATCGATGAGCACGATTGCGTTGTTGACGACGACCCCGGCGAGGGAGATGATGCCGATCATCGTCATGATGATCACGAAGTCCTGGCGGAAAACGACGAGTCCGAGGAAGACTCCGGTCAGCGAGAACAGCACACTGAAACCAATGATGAAGGGTGTGGAAATGCTGTTGAATTGAGCCACGATGATCAGGAAAATCAGGAACAGGGCAATCACCAGGGCCTTGGATAGGAAGGCCATCTCCTTGGCCTGTTCCTCCTGCTGTCCCGTGAACTCCCATTGTACCCCCTTCTGAGCGGGGTAGTCTTCCAGAGAGGATTGTATGGCCGCTACGACTTCGTTGGCGTTGTAGCCACCCAGTACGTTTGAAGCCAGGGTGACAGTCCTGTCGAGGTCCTTCCTTTTGATGGCGTTGTAGGTGGTCGAGCGCCCGGCGGTCGCCACCGCGGAAATGGGGACCTCCTTGATCTGACCATCGGATTGGCTGCGGAAGATGACCTTCTGGTTCATCAACGCGTCGGTGTTGTTCCGGTAGACATCCGTAAAGCGCAGGTTGATGGGGTAGTCGTCCTCACCGTCCTTGTATCGGCTGACCTCACGGCCGAAGAGGGCACTGCGCAAGCCATAGCCGATCTGCTGTGTGCTCAAGCCGTATCTCCGCGCCTTGTCCCGGTTGATGGTGATGGGCATTTCCGGCTTGGACTTCTCGACGTCGAGTTTGAGTCCCTCCACACCGCCTATGCCCGTGGATTCGATGAAGCGCTTCATCCCGTCCGCATAGGCGAGTGCCGTTTCGTAGTCAGGGCTGGTGATTTCAATGTTGATGGGCAGTCCCTGTGGCGGCCCGTCAGAATTCTTGGTGGCCCGGATGATGGCATCGGGGTAGCCCCGCACCTCTTCCCGAATGGCATTGAGGACGTTGGTGGTGCTGATTCCCTGTCGATCCTGGAATTTGACGAAGCTCACCGTGATGCGCCCCTTGTGTGGGGTGGCGCCCAATTGTGGACCCTCGGCAGGATCGGAGGTGCCCTCTCCAACCTGGGCTATGACAGAGTTGGTCAGATACTGCAGCGGATTTCCATCGGCATCCTCCCCGAGGAATTCCGGGCGGTTGATGGCCGTCATGACCATGGATTCGACCTCTTTCGTGACGCGGTTGGTCTCTTCTATGTCCGTTCCAATGGGCATGTCGATGTAGACGTTCACATACTGAGGCTCATTCTGGGGAAAGAATTCCACCTTGGGAGGGAACACAGCGAGGAGGGCAAGGGAAGCGAAGAGCAGCCCGATCATGCCGTAGAAGAAGAGCCAGGGCTTGGCGCCCCTCAGGGCAAATTGAAGCAGCCGCTCGTAGCTGTTTTCCAAAGAGGGCAACAAGCTGTTCTGGAACCAGCCGGTGGCGGGTGTGAGGATGTACCGGTTGAGCAGGCCCACGACGCCGGCCAGAACGAAGAGGTTGCCCAGGGTGTTCCATCCCGAACCCAGCAGCAGCAGCCCAAGAACGATGAGCACGCCTGTGGTGATGAACAGGCGCCTGACGTTCATTTCGGCTTCTTCGACCTTCATGTAGACGCTTGTGAGCACCGGGTTGATTACCAGTGCGATGAACAGGGATGAGGACAGCACGATGATGAGGGTCATCGGCAGGTATTTCATGAACTCACCGATGATGCCGGGCCAGATCGCCAAAGGGAGGAAAGCCGCCAGCGTGGTGGCGGTGGATGCGATGATGGGCCAGGCCACTTCGCCGACCCCGAACCGCGCGGCATCGAAGGGAGACATGCCCTCGTCCATCAGGCGGTAGATGTTCTCGACGACGACGATGCCATTGTCCACCAACATGCCAAGCGCCAGCACCAGGGCGAACAGGACCATCACATTGAAGGTGATGCCGAGGGCATTCAGGATGGCGAAACTGAGGAACATGGAAAGCGGGATGGCGATTCCCACGAAGAGGGCGTTGCGCAACCCGAGGAAGAACAACAGGACACCGACGACCAGCAGGACGCCGAGGATGATGCTGTTCTGCAGCTCATCGACCTGGGTTCGGGTCTGGTCGGACTGGTCGGATGTGATGCTCACGTTGAGGTCTGCCGGAAGGAATTCCGCCCGGGCTTCAGCGATGATGCGGTTGATTTCGTCGGAAGCGATGATGAGGTTCTCCCCGGCCCGTTTGCGCACGTCGAGGGACACCACCGGATCGCCCCATTCACGGGCGAAACTCGTCGGGTCCTGGTCCACGAACTGCACCTTGGCCACATCGCGGAGGTATACGGGTTGCCCGCCTTCGGCCTTGATGATGATGGACTCGAGGTCTTCGGCATTCCTGAAATCGCCTACGACCTGGACTGTGCGCCTGCGGCCGTCCATGAGGATATCGCCACCCGAAATGGACACGTTTTCCTGTCCGATGGCCTGGGCGATGTCGTTGAAACTGACCAGCATTGCCTCTGCCCGGAGGTAGTCCACCTCCACTTCCATTTCCTTGGCATTGACGCCTCGGATTTCCGCTTCGTTGATCTGGTCGAGGTCTTCGATCCGGTCCTGCAGTTCTTCTGCAAAGTCCTCGAGCTGGTCAATGGGATAGTCGCCAGAGAGGTTGACTTGCATTACCGGGATGAGCTCCGAGAAATTCAGGTCGAAAACGTTGGGGTCGCTGGGGAGGTCGTCAGGAAAACTCGGGTCGCTCATGGCGATGTCCACCTTGTCCTTGACTTTGCGCAAGGCGACTTCGGGCGTGACGGAGAAGTCAAACTTCACATCGATGGCGGAATACCCCTGTTGGCTCGTGGAGATGATTTTGTCGATGCCCGTGATGCCCTTCAGTTCTTTCTCGATAGGGCGGGTGATGAGCTTTTCGATGTCGCCGGGGCTGTTCCCTGGATAGGCCGTACCGATATAGACCTCGGGCACACTGACCTCCGGAAAACTCTCTTTGGGCACGGTGATGTACGAGGAAATGCCCGCGATCAGAATGATGGTGATCAGCACCGCCACCGTCGTCTTGTTGCGGATTGAAGCAGAGCTCAGGCCGAATTCCTTGGGTTTCTGTGGTTCCATGGGGATGGTCGCTGTGGTGTCGTTGGAAAGGGCGGAGGATCAACCAATGACCTGGACGGCCTCGCCTTCGACCACCTGTCCCGCTCCGCGATCGATGACCTCAGTGCCGGGGGCGATTCCTTCGATGATGAGCACGCGGTCCAGTGCGGAAATGCCCAGGCGGACCGGCTTTCGCGTCGCTTTTCCCTGTTCGATCACGTAGACGAAGTCCTGCCCGGAGCGGTCTTGCAGAATCAGGCCCGAGGGCAGTGAAAGTGCGCTGTCCAAGTGCAGGTCGTTGACCATGAGCGTGGCGAATTCGTTGGGCAAAAGCCCCGAACCGTCAGGCACGGGCACCACGATTTCGAAGGTCCGGTTGGCCGGTTCGATGTACTGTCCCACCCGGGTGATTTCGCTGGTCAGGGTATCGCGGCCGGCGAGGATGATCTCGACCCGCTGGCCCGTCTTCACCTTGCCGATGTAGTGGTCGCTCACTTTGGACCGGACATACATATCCGTGAGGTCGAGCACCCGCGCCAAAGGAGCCATCGGAGACGCCATGCCGCCTTCCTTGGCGAAGATGCGGTCCACGGTTCCTGCGAAGGGCGCGGTCACCTTTCCGAACTCGACCTGCTCGGAAAACGCGGCGATGCTTTCTTCCAATGCCTTGACGTTGGTCCTGGCCTCAAGGAGCTGCACTTCCGTTCCAATGCCCTGTTCCCACAATCGTTCTTGGCGGGAGAGCACGTCCTTGGCGAGGGAAAGCCGGGTTTCAAGCTCGTCCTGGTTTCGGGCGATGGCCTCGTTGTCCAGCTCCATCAGGACTTGCCCTTTGCGGACGGCCTGTCCCTCCTCCACGAGGACGCGCAGGATGGTGCCTTGTGTCATGGGGAAAACCTGGGCCATGCGGTCGGTTTCGACGTTGCCCTGCACGGTGAAATGGTGGTCAAAAGAGGCGAGTGAGGCCTCCAGGGTGGTGACCTTCCGGGCTTCAGCGGTGGTCGGAACGGCATCAACCGTTTCCGAAGTGTTTTCCGAAGCAGGACCGCTGCAGGCGGCCATCATCAGGGCAGGAAATGTCAGGAGAAGGGAGTAGCGGATCATGTTGATCAAGCGTTGAGGGAACGTTGGAGGCGGAGGTGGGCGTTGAGCCAACGCAGGGTGGCCTGTGTCAAGCTGCCCTGTGCCGTGAGGCGTTGGTTCTGGATCTGGGTGAGCTCGAAGCTGCTGGCGAGTCCTTCGGTGAACCGCACACGGGTGTGGTCGAGGATGCGTTCGGCGAGGTCGAGGGTGCGTTGGGCTTGCTGGCGCTGTTCGAGGGCTGCGGTGTATTCCGAAACGGCCGCGCGGTATTCGAGGGTGGCGGCTTCGGTCAGTTGCTCCAGTGCGGTGGCGGCGCGGTCCCGTGTCAACTCAGCCTGGATTACCCGTTCCTTGCCTGCGAAACTCGACCAGATGGGAATGCTCATCTGTACCCCCACCAATTGGATGGGATACCAGCTTCCTTCGCCCAGGAAGTCAAAGGCATCGCGCTGGGCATTGCGCTGGTTCGTGTAGAATGCGCCGATGCTGGGAAGTCCCAGGGACTTTTCATTGCGGATGTTCAGTTCGGAGAGCTCGAGGTTCTTGGATTGGGACCGGATTTCCGGAAGACGAACGGCATCGAACGGCTTGCCCAGCACGGCAGCGCCGTCAAACCGGTCCTCCAGGGAACCGAAGGAGTCCGCGAGGATGACGTTGGTTTTTACGGGCATTCCGATGGAGAACTTCAGGACGTCTTGTGTCACCGCGGCCATGGATTCGGCGGTGATCCGCTGTTGGGTCACTTCCATCCACGCGAGCTCGAGTTGATCAGCATCTGTGGCCTCGGCCAGCCCTTCCTGCACCAGGGCACGGGTCTGGTCCACGGCTTCCCGCGCAAGGGATTCCGCTTCCTTGAGCAGGCCGACATTCTCTTTTGCAGCGAGGGCAGCGGCGTAAGCTTCGCCAGCGGCGCGGCGGGCATCTGCGACCGATTTGGATTCAGCGGCTTCCATGGCGCTGGCATAGGCGCGGGAGGCCTGGATGCCTACAAAGTAGCTCGGGCTGAAAATGAGCTGGGTCGCTGTAATGCCGGCGGTGACGGTTTGTTCGGCACCGAACTGGAATTCCTGAATGGCGTCAGGGTCGACCTGGGGAGCATCGAGGGGGACCCCTGTGCTTTGGGAGACATTGCCGAGGAAGGTGGTGAGGTAGTCCGGGAAGCCGAAGGCATCACCACTGGAAACCTGCGTCGGAATGTCGATGTATCGGTTGTATTCGACCGCTCCGCTGATTTGGGGAAACCCTGAAGCGATGATTTCACGGGTGCTGCTGGCGGCTTCTTCCTTGTCCATCGTGGCATAACGCACAGTGTAGGACCTCTCCGCTGCAATGGACTGGGCCTCTTCAAGGGTGAGGCGAATGCCGGATTGGGCTTTTCCAGCGGAGGCAACAAGGAGCAGGGAGAAGAGCGGGATCAGGAGGCGCATCATGCGGTGGTTTTGGCCTTGAGGGCCTCATTGTGGGTGTGGTAGTAGTCCATGCCGGATTGGGTAGCGATGCCCCGGAGGTGATAGGCGTGGAGTTCCTGTTGGAGTTCGGAGAGGGGGCGGCCGAATTCGAGCAGCGTGGAAGGGTCGGTCATGGTCTGGACCATCGCCATGTGGAGTCGGGAGATGAGTTTGGCGTCGAAGTCCTTTCGGTAGACCCCTTCTTTTTGGCCGCGCTCGATGTTGCGCAGCAAATAGCCTTGCATGTTTTCGAGCTTGTGTTGCTCGAGCCGTCGCATGGCATCAGGATAGTATTTCTGAAGGTCAAAGAGCATGGAGGGGTGCATCCCCCGCAGTTCGGACTGCATGTAGGCCATGGCCCCGATGATGGCATCGATGGCGTTTTGTCCGCTTTCCGAAAGGGCGGAGATGTGCGCGTCCTGGCGTTGACACTTGTTGTCGAACACCTGAAGGACCAGGTCGGTCTTGTCCTGGAAGTGTTTGTACAGGGTCTTTTTGGATACGCCGAGGTTGCTGGCGAGGTCATCCATGCTGACCGCACGGACGCCGAAACGCCAAAAGGCCAATTCGCAGCTTTCGAGCAGTTCTATGGTGCGGGAATCCCGGCTGGACGTAGCGGTATCAAGGGACATGTTTCTCCCGGTTTCGGGCCGCAAAAATACCGTTGGGCTTTCCCTTCGGAAACGAAATGCTTGTTAAAACGTTTCCTGCGTTTCTTGGTGGGACAGGCTCAGTCCAGCAGGATGCCGAGGGACTGGACCAGACCGGTGAGGTCCGCGGCATCGAAACGCGCACCCCTGAGGCGGTTCTCGGCGGGATTGATGGACCAGTCGGTGGCACCACGGAAGTCGGAATCCCTAAGGTCCGTGCGGTCGAAGATGGCGTTGCGCAACCGACAACCGGTCCAACCGGTCTTGCGCGCGTCACTTCCGTGGAAATTTCCGCCGCTCAAATCAGTCGTTCGGAACTGCACACCTTGGAGGTCCATTTCCTCCCAATCCCCGAGGGGTGCTCGGCAGTCCACCATCGTGAAGTCCACCATCGTGGTGTCCAGTGTCGACCAGCGAAGCCCGGGCAGGCTGCATTTCTCGAACCGAACACCGTGCAAGCGGGTTCCGGTGAGCCGGATGTTCTCGAGGATGCAGCCGCGGAAAGTGCATTTCTCGAAACGGGCGTTGCGGCAATCGAATCCTGTCAGGTCGAGGCCTTCGAATTCGCACTCCTCGAAATGATGGCCCACCCAGGGTCCGGTGGGAAGGGGTACAGGGCCGCCGGGTTCGGAGGTCCAATGGCATTGAAAATGCTCCATCAGGATAATGCGCGGCGGATGAGGTCGGGATCGGCGTTCTGGGCCAGGGTGACCTTCAGTCGGGGTTCTGCCTCCATGGCCCGGCGGATGGCGAATTGGGCCTCCTTGTTGCGGGCCCAGCTGCGGCGTGCAATGCCGTTGTTGACGTCCCAATGCAGCATGGATGTCAGCTTGGCCTCGGCTTCGGAAGAACCGTCAAGCAGCATGCCGAAGCCGCCATTGACCACTTCTCCCCAACCCACGCCGCCACCGTTGTGCAGCGATACCCAGGTGGCGCCGCGGAATGCATCACCGACAAAATTCTGGACCGCCATGTCGGCCGTCAGGGCGGAGCCGTCATAGATGTTGGAAGTCTCCCGATAGGGACTGTCGGTTCCGCTCACGTCGTGGTGGTCACGGCCGAGTATGACCGGCCCGGCAAGGCGCCCATGGGCGATGGCGTCATTGAAGGCCTTGGCGATGCGCATGCGGCCTTCGGCATCGGCATAGAGGATCCGAGCCTGTGATCCCACCACGAGCTTGTTGGCCTTGGCACCCTTGATCCATTGAATGTTGTCCGCCATCTGTTGCCGTATTTCGGACGGCGATTCGGCCATCATGGCCTCGAGGACCTCGCATGCGATGGCGTCGGTCAGGTCGAGGTCGGCCGATTGGCCGCTGGCGCACACCCAACGGAATGGGCCGAAGCCATAGTCGAAGCACATGGGGCCCATGATGTCCTGTACATAGCTTGGATATCGAAAGGCTTCTCCATCATCGGCCATGATGTCGGCTCCGGCCCTGGAGCTCTCCAGCAGGAAGGCGTTGCCGTAATCAAAGAAGTAGGTGCCCCTGGCCGTGTGTCGGTTGACGGCGGCGGCATGGCGGCGCAGGCTCTCCTTGACGTGCTCCTTGAATTGCTCCGGATGCTCCGCCATCATGGTTTGGGCCTCTTCAAAGGCCAAGCCTGCCGGGTAGTATCCCCCTGCCCAGGGATTGTGGAGTGAAGTCTGATCCGAACCGAGGTGAATGTGGATGCCGGCCGTGTCGAAGTGTTCCCAGACATCCACCACGTTGCCGAGGTAGGCGTAGCTCACGACTTCTTTGGCCTCCATGGAAGACCGGACCCTGTGCGCCAGCTCGGCGACGTCTTCGATGACATGGTCCACCCATCCTTGCTCGTGCCGCTTCCATGCGGCGGCGGGGTCGACCTCGGCGGTCACGGAGACCACGCCAGCGATGTTGCCCGCTTTGGGTTGGGCGCCGGACATGCCTCCGAGACCGGCCGTGACGAAGAGCTTACCGGCCAGTGACGGGTTTTCGGGGTCGAGTCGGCGGCCTGCATTGAGCACGGTGATCGTGGTTCCGTGGACGATGCCCTGAGGTCCGATGTACATGTACGAACCCGCGGTCATTTGCCCGTATTGGCTTACCCCGAGGGCGTTCATGCGCTCGTAGTCGTCGCTGCTGCTGTAGTTCGGGATCACCATGCCGTTGGTCACCACGACCCGGGGAGCGCCAGGGTGGGAGGGAAAGAGGCCCATGGGATGACCACTGTACATGACGAGGGTCTGCTCTTCGGTCATTTCGCTGAGGTAGCGCATGACCAGGCGGTACTGGGCCCAATTCTGGAAGACGGCCCCGTTGCCGCCATAGGTGATCAGCTCTTCGGGATGCTGGGCGACGGCCGGATCCAGGTTGTTCTGGATCATGAGCATGATGGCGGCTGCTTGCGGGGTAACCGCGGGGTACTGTTCGATGGGCCTCGCATGCATGGCGTAGTCCGGCATGAACCGATACATGTAGATGCGGCCATAGCGCTTCAATTCATCGGCAAATTCCGGTGCGAGTTCGGCGTGCTGTGCGGCGGGGAAATAGCGCAGTGCGTTGGCCAATGCCAGCTCCTTTTGTTTGGGCGTGAGAATGTCTCTCCTCACAGGGGCGTGGGGCACACCGTTGCTGCGGTTGCGCCGAGGAGGCAAAACCCGGGGCAGGCCCTCGGCGATGGCGGATCGGAAGTCAGTCTGGGCCGATGTGGTCGAAGCGGCGGAATTCATGGTTCAGAGGCCTTTGGGGTTGCGGATGCGGCCGGTTCCCTTGTCGAACGCGTAAGGGCAGTGCTTGCATCCGCTTGTACAGCAATAGCCGCGTTTGCGGTGGTATTGTTCTGTGAACACGATGAACCCTTCCGGAGAAGTGTAGGTATCACCGGGTTCAATGGGGATTTTCTGCGATCGATCCACACAAACGAAGGTACACACGGGGCAGGCTCACGTGCGCAGATGACGTCTGCGCACCCGGGAGGGAATGCGGCACAGAAGTTCATACGGAATGGTGCCTGCGGCCTCAGCCAGGGACTCTATGGCGGCATGGTCACCAAAGATTTCGACGGTGGTGCCCACGCCGGCGTCAAGTCCCGTGATGTCGATCATGCAGCCATCCATGCAGACAGGTCCCACGGTGGGGCATGCAACGCCCATTACGGAAAGCCGGGCTGTGCCCCTTCCCGCAGACCGCGGCAATCCATCAGCGTACCCGACGGGCAGGGTGGCGATGGTCCTGTCGGACTCGGAGACGTCATCTGCGCCATAGCCGACGGGCTCTCCGGCCTGCACTGTGTGGACATGGCTGACCCGGGTGTGGTATCGGCCGATGGGTTGCAGGCCATCCATCGTTCCGGAGGTGTCGAGGCCATAAAGTCCGAGCCCCAAGCGGATGAGGTCGAACCGGGCTTGCTCGAACCGCGCTGCGCCTGCGGTGTTGGCCAGATGGCGGATGAAAGGCGGTGGCGTTTCCGAGCGGGCCGTCGTCATCCAACCTTCGGAAATTGCGGTGCAGGCAGCCTGGTACCGGTCTATTTGTCTTTGGGTGTGGTCATCCGCCAGTGGATTGTCTGCCGCGGAGAGGTGGCTGTAGACGCTGATGATGGGGATGCGGAGCTCTGCCATGCGCGCACCGGCGGCGAACCATTCCTGCTGCCCGAGTCCAAGCCGGTGCATGCCGGTTTCCACTTTGAGGTGCGCTCCCAGGGGTTGGGCATCGGTTCGTTGGGCGGTGGTCTGGTGCCACTGCTCGAGGTGTTCAAGGCGGTGTATCTCGGGCTCGAGTCGCCACGCCATGAGGTCGGCGTATCGCTGCGGGTCGGCGTTGAGCACGAGGATGGGACATTGCACACCCCGCTTTCGCAAGGCGATGCCCTCCTCCGAAAAAGCGACAGCGAGGTAATCGATGCCCAGTCGGTCCAGTTCCACGGCGACCGCGTCCCCCGCTCCGTAGGCAAAGGCCTTGACCATGCCCATGACGGGCAGGCCGAACCGTTCCCGGTGCACTTCCAGATTGTGGGCGAGGCGCCCCAGATCGAGGTCGAAAACAGTGGTGTGGGGATTGGCCTCGAGGGACTGGGCGACCCGTTCGAAACGGAAGGGCCGGGCTCCTTTGACCAGGACATGCCAACCCTGCAACTCATCGAGTGCCGCGCTGTCAAGCAGGGATTCTGTGGAAGGGTAATGCACGAGCAATTCCGATGGAATGCCGGGAATTCCAGAGCTGAGTTCGGTCCCCACCGTGATCCACCGGTCCACTTTGCGTTGTCCGATGGAGTGCCGCAGGCGTTCCATTTGTGCCTCATCCTTGCTGTCGAAGGGGACGAGGTCGGACAGGACCACGGCCCTTTTGCGATTTCCCGGTAGCCGGTCCAGCGCGTCCAATGCGGTCGTCAGCCCATCGAGATCGTGGTTCCATGTGTCGTTGATGATGGTGCCACCGCCCATGCCACCGAGGTGCTCGAGTCGCATGCCGATGGGCGTCAATTTGGCCAATCGGTCGCCCAGGTGTTCCAGGGGAACGCCCAACTCGAGCATGAGCAGGGCCGATGTCAGGGCATTGGCCACGTGGGCCTTTTCTTCGAATGGCAAGGTCCAATGGACAGGATGGCCCTCCCATTTCCCCTTCAGGCGGGTATGCCCCGTCGCTGTCTGGATGTCCGTGAAGCTGAGTGGGGCTCGCAGGGCGTGTGTGAGGCCCTCCATTCCGTCCATTGTCCAGGTGATGCAACGGCCGGTCAACCCCTGTTCATCCAGCGCCTGCATCACGGCATCATCGTGTGTGCCGAGCACGACGGTTCGGCATTGTTCGAAGAGTTTGACCTTTTCACGCGCCTTTTCCAATGGGGAATGGAAGTGGGCATCATGGGCGTCGCCGAAATGCGTCATTACGCCGATTTCAGGCCGAATCATGGAGGCGAGCAGTCCCATTTCACCGGGTTGTGAGATCCCGGCTTCCACGCAATGCACCTGGGCGTTCTCGTCGAGGCCCCACAGTGAGAGGGGCACGCCCACTTGGCTGTTCCAGCTGCCGGGGCTGCGAGAAATGGTGATGTCGCGACCCGCGAGGGCGTGGGACCATTCTTTTACGGTCGTCTTTCCATTGGAACCCGTGATGCCGACCACCGTAGCATCCTTGGATTTCCTTGCCTCCCGGCCGAGCGCCTGGAGCGCCTTCAATGTATCGGGCACCCGCATGACGACCCCGTTTGGAGATTCGCCCGGCCAGTCCTGTGCGATGATGAACCCCCGCACGCCCATGGAGGCTGCAGTGTGAATGTGGTCGTGTCCATCATGGCGGCGGCCCTTGAGGGCGACGAAGACCGTGCTGTGAAGCGCCTCGGAGGCCACGTGCAACGTGCGGGTATCCGTGGCGAGATATTCGAATTCCGGCGGTCCCGTGGTCGGGTCCGGCTCCCATTCACCGTTGAGGTGGGAGAGCAGGGACTTCCACAGTTCCAGTTCCAGGATCATTCGGAGGAGGTCACCCTGTGGTGCGACCGCACGACAACCTCGTTGTAGGGTTCGCGGGAAAGGGCCTGGTAGGACTCGGCGCCCCCGATCTGGACGTCTTCATCTCCACCTTCCACCCGGTGGGAGAAATGCGCAGGACGTCCTGTGATGGTGCAGATGGCGTGAAGCTTCGTGACGTATTCGGCATGGGTCAGAAGCAGGGGCATGCAGCCGAAAGGACGGCCGAGGTAATCGAGGTCCAGCCCGGCAGCGATGACCCGGATGCCGCGGTCGGCCATCCGGTTGCACACCGCTACGATTTCCTCATCGAAGAATTGTACTTCATCGATGCCGACGACGTCGGGCATCTCATCTGCATCGACCATCTGCTCGAGCATGGTTTCGAGCGCCACGGCATTCAGGACCGCATGGGCCGACTGCCTGCGGGCGTCATGGCTGACGACATCGGTGGTGTCGTGGCGGTTGTCGCGTTCCGGCTTGAAGAGCGTTACGGCCTGTTTGGCCAAGCTTGCGCGCCTCAGCCTGCGCAGCAACTCCTCCGTCTTGCCGGAGAACATGGGGCCGGCGATGACTTCTATCGTTCCGCCCACCGGATGTGGTGGATGCCTTTCGTATGCGGTCATGGTGCCTCAATTTTACGATGCAGTTGGACCAAGTTGCGCGGCAGGTTTTCAAAGGGGTGTGAACGCCTCGGTTTGGAGGGCCAGCCACAGTCCACTCAAGGCCGTGGGAAACACTCTTCCTCAAGGGTTTGTGACCCATCGGAATTGCCACTATATTCGCACCCCGAATTTTTCGGGGTTTTTTCAACTCGAACCACCGTGGACACGTTGAGCTACAAGACAGTCTCCGTCAATAAGGAGAACGCCGACAAGAAATGGTTGCTGGTCGATGCCGAAGGGCAGCGACTCGGACGCCTTTGTTCTGAAATTGCTCGCCTGCTCCGCGGCAAGCATAAAGTGAACTTCACGCCACATGCGGATTGTGGCGACTTTGTAATCGTCATCAACGCCGAAAAGGTGGAGTTGACGGGCAACAAATGGGAGGACAAGGAGTACATCCGCTTCTCGGGATACCCCGGTGGTCAGTACCGCCGCACGGCCAAGGAAGTGCTCGAGCGCACGCCTGAGCGCCTGGTCGAGAACGCCGTTCGCGGCATGCTGCCCAAGAATCGCCTGGGCCGCGCCATCTACAAGAACCTTCACGTACACGTAGGCGCTGAACACAAGCACGAGGCACAACAGCCCACTGCTCACGCCATTCCCTCCTGATTCGCATGCAGACGATCAACACCTCCGGTCGCCGTAAGAATGCCATTGCCCGCGTCTACATGACGCAAGGCACGGGCAAGGTGACCATCAACAAGCGGGACATCACCGAGTACTTCCCGCTGCCGACCCTTCAATACAAAGTCAAGCAGCCTTTCCTGCTGACCGAGACACTCGACCAGTTCGATGTGAAGGCCAACCTCGATGGAGGTGGGATCACCGGTCAGGCAGAGGCTTTGCGCCTCGCGATCTCGAAGGCGCTCATAGAATTGAACGACGAATTGAAGCCCACCTTGAAGGCCGAGGGCCTCACCACCCGTGATCCACGGATGGTCGAGCGCAAGAAGTTTGGTCAGAAGAAGGCGCGGAAGAAGTTCCAGTTCTCCAAGCGCTGATCCACAGCACCTTTTATTTCAGCATTTTCAGCTAGCATCCAAACGGGGGGGACCTTCATCAGAAGCTACCCCTTCGTTGCCAAACCCCAGGAACGTAGCAACATGGCACGCACCAATTTCGACCAACTGCTTCAGGCAGGATCCCACTTCGGCCACCTCAAGCGCAAGTGGAACCCCCACATGGCGCCCTACATCTTCACGGAGAAGAAGGGCATTCACATCATTGACCTGCACAAGACGGTCGTCCTCGTTGATGAGGCTGCCGCTGCCGCCAAGCAAATGGCCAAGAGTGGCAAGCGCATTTTGTTCGTAGCGACGAAGAAGCAGGCCAAGGACATTGTGCAGGAGGCCGCCGAGTCGGTGAACATGCCTTACGTAACCGAGCGTTGGTCTGGTGGCATGTTGACCAACTTCGCCACCATTCGCAAGGCGATCCGCAAAATGACGCAGATCGACAAGATGGAAGGGGACGGCACGCTGAACACGATGTCCAAGCGGGAGCGTTTGCAGATCAGCCGCCAGCGTGCAAAACTGGAAAAGAACCTCGGCTCGATTTCCGATATGAACCGCATTCCGGCAGCGGTCTTCATCGTGGATGTGATGAAGGAGCACATTGCCTTGGCTGAAGCCAAGAAGTTGGGTATTCCGGTCATTGCCATGGTGGATACCAACAGTGACCCCCGTCCTGTGGATTTCCCGATCCCGGCCAATGATGATGCGAGCAAGTCCATCAAGGCGGTAGTGGATGCCATTGTTGAAGCCATGAAGGAAGGCATGGCGGAACGCGGAGCGGATAAGGAAGTGCCTGCTGCGGAAGAAGCACCTGCCGCCGAGGAAGCGCCTGCCGCCGAGGAAGCGCCGGCCGCTGAGGAAGCGCCTGCTGCTGAAGAAGCGCCTGCTGCCGAGGAAGCGCCTGCTGCTGAAGAAGCGCCTGCCGCCGAGGAAGCGCCTGCCGCTGAAGAAGCGCCTGCCGCTGAGGAAGCGCCTGCCGCCGAGGAAGCGCCTGCCGCCGAGGAAGCGCCTGCCGCTGAGGAAGCGCCTGCCGCTGAGGAAGCGCCTGCCGCTGAGGAAGCGCCTGCCGCCGAGGAAGCGCCTGCCGCCGAGGAAGCGCCTGCCGCCGAGGACGGTCAAGAAGAAAAGGAGGCTTGAGGTCACCCTGTTGATCGACCTACGAACCTGTTTGAAAACGGTGCGATTGGATTCGCACCAACCCGCATAAAAACCAATACCATGAGTATTACCGCAGCTGAAGTCAACAAGCTCCGCAAGCAAACAGGAGCAGGTATGATGGATTGCAAGAAAGCCTTGACGGAAGCCGAGGGCGACTTTGACAAGGCCATTGAAATCCTTCGCAAGAAGGGACAGAAGATTGCCGCAAAGCGCGGTGACAACGAGATTGGAGAAGGCGCGGTTCTCGCTTCAATCAACGATTCCGGCGATCGCGGATGTATCATCTCGCTGAACTGTGAGACCGACTTCGTGGCGAAGAACGCCGATTACGTTGCGTTTGCCCAGAGCATCCTCGACATTGCCTTGGCTGAGGCTCCTGCTGACAAGGATGCGCTCCTGGCCTGTGCCCACCCCACTGGCGTGTCCGTCGGAGAGGAAATCACGAACCAGATGGGTCGCCTTGGTGAGCGCATCGAGGTCAGCCGCTATGAGCAGGTCACTGGTGCTGCAGTGGTGTCCTACATCCACCCAGGAAACCGTTTGTCCACATTGGTGGCCTTCAATGGAGAGGTTGATGCGCAGGTCGGAAAGGATGTGGCCATGCAGGCAGCAGCCATGTCCCCCATCGCGCTCGATGAGAGCAGCATCGATCAGGAGACCATTGACAAGGAATTGGAGATTGGAAAGGAGCTCGCCATCAAGGAGGGCAAGCCAGCCGAGATGGCGGAGAACATCGCCAAGGGCCGCTTGAAGAAGTGGTTCAAGGAGGTGACGCTGGTGCACCAGGCGTTCATCAAGAACAACAAGCAGAGTGTAGCGGATTACGTGAAGGAGGCCGTCGGAGACGACCGCGCCATCACGGGGTTCAGCCGCGTGAGCCTCGACTGATTTTCAGTCGCAATGAAAAGACCAAACGGGCCGCCTTTCGAGGTGGCCCGTTTTCATTTGCGGGAGGCCATGTATTCGTCGGATATTCACGTTCGATGAAGTACCGCCGTGTCCTCCTGAAGCTGAGTGGTGAAGCCCTGATGGGCGCGAAGCAATTTGGCATTGACAATCAACAACTTGCCCTTTATGCGCGTGAAGTGCAGGCCTTGGTGAAACAAGGTGTCGAATGCGCCGTGGTGATCGGTGGAGGCAACATTTTTCGCGGTGTGCAGGCTGCTGAAGGCGGCATGGAGCGCACGCAGGGCGACTACATGGGCATGTTGGCGACCCTGATCAACGCGATGGCACTGCAGAGCGCCTTGGAGCACATTGGGGTGGACACCCGCCTGCAGAGCGCGATTGAAATGAAGGCGATTGCAGAGCCGGTGATTCGCCGCAGGGCCATGCGTCACCTTGAGAAGGGCCGGGTCGTGATTTTCGGTGCGGGCACGGGCAACCCGTTCTTCACCACGGACAGTGCGGCTTCATTGAGGGCCATAGAAATCGAAGCGGACGTCATCCTCAAGGGCACCCGGGTGGATGGGATCTATACCGCCGATCCCGAGAAGGACCCCAATGCCGAGCGTTTCAGTACGCTCACATTTGACGAGGTATTCAAGCGGGGCCTGCAGGTCATGGACATGACGGCGTTCACGTTGTGCAATGAGAACAAACTTCCGATTATCGTATTCGATATCAACCAACCCGGCAATCTGTCCCGCATCGTGCAGGGCGAGGAGGTCGGCACCATAGTAACCGTCTGAACACAGGACATGAGCGAAATGATTGACCTCGCCTTCGATTCGGCGAAAGAGGACATGCAGAAGGCGATGGACCGCCTTGATCTGGAGTTGCGCAAGATCAGAGCTGGAAAGGCACACCCCTCCATGTTGGAGAGCGTCAAGGTGGACTATTATGGCGCGCTGACGCCGTTGAATCAGGTCGGCAATGTCTCTACGACGGACCCGCGCACGTTGACGGTGCAGGCCTATGAGAAATCGATGCTCGAGCCCATTGCGATGGCGATCACCAACGCGAACCTGGGCCTCAACCCCATGAACAATGGCGAGGTGTTGATCATCTCCGTGCCGGCACTGACGGAGGAGCGTCGCCGCGACCTTGCGAAGCAGGCCAAGGCGGTGGGCGAGAATGCCAAGGTGTCCATCCGCAATGCGCGCAAGGATGCCAACGACGCGGTGAAGGCATCCAAGGATGACGGCGCCAGTGAGGATGCGATCAAGGCCGGAGAGGCCAACATCCAGACGCTGACCAACGACTACACCAAGCAGGTGGATGACCGCATCGCCTCCAAGGAGGCGGACATCATGACGGTGTGACGCGGGCGCCGGCGGCCTCCCGGGCGGCCGTGTCCAGCGCGAAGAGGGTCTCGAGGTCCGGTTTGGAAACGTGTTCCACCGTTTCCAGGGCGTGCTCCACAAGGCTACTCATTTCCAAGAAACCGACTTCACCCTTGAGGAAAGCGGCGACGGCGACCTCATTGGCTGCGTTGAGGACGCATGGTGCGCTGCCGCCGGCGGCGAGGGCGTCATAAGCGAGTTGCAGGTTGCGGAAGGTCGTCAGGTCGGGCTGTTCGAAGGTCAGGCTTGCGAAGTCGGCAAAGCTGAACCGGGGGAAATCATTGCTGAGGCGTTGGGGATAGCCGAGGGCGTATTGGATCGGCAGCTTCATGTCGGGCAGGCCCATTTGCACCTTGATGCTGCCATCCTTGAATTGGACACCGCTGTGGATGATGCTTTGGGGGTGGACCACGACTTCGATGTGCGCTGCGGGCACGTCAAAGAGCCAGCGTGCTTCGATGACTTCGAGCCCCTTGTTCATCAAGGAGGCGGAGTCAATGGTGATTTTGGCCCCCATGTCCCAATTGGGATGGTCAAGTGCCTGTTCCCTTGTTACGTGGGAGAGATCGGCTCGCTGACGGCCCCGGAATGGGCCCCCAGAAGCCGTGAGAATGAGCTTCTCTACCGGGTTGTGAAACTCGCCGGCGAGGCACTGGAAGATGGCGCTGTGCTCGCTGTCGACGGGAAGGATGTCCACGCCTTGGTCACGCGCTGCCCGCATCACGATCTCCCCGGCAACGACCAGGGTCTCCTTGTTGGCCAGCGCGATGTGCTTTCCTGCAGCGATGGCGTTCATCGTGGGGCGCAGTCCTGCAAAGCCGACCAGTGCGGTCAGGACGATGTCGATGGTGTCCATCTCCACGAGTTGTGCAATGGCCTCCGCGCCTGAATACGCCTTGATGTCGTGATCCCACAGGGCGTCACGCACTTTCTGTCCCTGGGCCTCGTCCGCTATGGCGACGGCGTTCGGTTTGAACTCAAGCGCTTGGGCAATGAGCAGGTCGGCATTGCGCCCGGCCGTCAGGACTTCCACCCTGAACTTGCCCGGTTGGGCCCGAACGACGTCCAGTGCTTGTGTCCCGATGGAGCCTGTCGAGCCCAGAATGGCCAGTCCGCGGCCTTCGCCCGGATCGAATGTGTCGCTATGGGGTACGGCGTCGATCACAGAAAACCGAGTTCGAGTTTGGCCTCCTCACTCATCATGTCCTGGGTCCATGACGGTTCGAAGACCACTTCCACATCGGCGTCAGCGACGCCCTCCATGGCGGCAACCCGCTGTTTGACGTCGGCGGGAAGAGACTCGGCCACTGGACAGTTGGGCGATGTCAAGGTCATCTGGATGTCCACTTTCTGGCCGCCTTCGACATCCGAGAACTTTACCTCGTAAATGAGGCCGAGTTCGTAGATGTCCACGGGGATTTCCGGGTCGAAAATCGTCTTGAGAACAGTGATGACGTCTTGCTGCGAAGGCATGGGGTGAAGTTAAGCCCGTCGTGCTGCGAGCGCGGCGGCATAAAGGCGCATCTGTTGGACCATGCTGGCCAGCCCGTTGGAACGGGTCGGGGACAGGTGCTGATGCAGACCGATGGTGTCGAGGAAATGGAGGTCTGCTTCGGCGATGGCCCTTGCCTGTGCGCCCGAAAGGACACGCACCATCAGACCGACAAGGCCTTTGGTGATGATGGCATCGCTGTCTGCCGTGAAAAGGACGGTGCCGTCGTCAGCTTCGTCGGCTGCGAGCCACACTTTGGATTGGCAGCCCTTGATGAGGTGCTCTTCCGTTTTTCTGGCCACGTTGATGGCGGGGATGTCCTTGCCCAGTTCGATGAGGTGCTCGTATTTGTCCATCCAATCGTCAAAGAGGGCAAACTCCTCTATGATTTCGGCTTGGCGGGACTGGATCAGTGCGGCTGACATCGTTCAACGGAGCATGCGCATGGCGCGTTCAAGGGCGGACGTGGCCCGGTCGATTTCGAGGGTGGTGGTATAGGCCGCAAAGGACATGCGAAGTGTACCGGATTCGAGACCAAAGTGGTCCATCAACGGTTCTGTGCAGTGGTGTCCGGTGCGCACGGCAATGCCCTGTCCATCCAGGAGGGTTCCGAGGTCATAGGAGTGCAGCCCCTCCGCAATGAGCGAAACGACACCGACTTTGTTCGGCGCGGTTCCGATGATCTTGACTCCATCCACTGCGCTCAGGGTGCTGTGGGCGTGCTGGACCAGCACCTGCTCATGTTGTGCAATGACGTCCATGCCGATGGCGTTCATCCAATCGAGGGCCAGTCCGAAGGCGATGCCGCCGGAAATGTGGGGCGTTCCGGCTTCGAATTTGTGGGGCAGGTCGTTGTAGGTGGTGCCTTGGAATGACACACTGCGGATCATTTCCCCTCCGCCGCGCCAGGGTGGCATGGCTTCCAGCATCGATTTCCGACCGTGCAGGAAACCAAGGCCGGTAGGACCGTATGCTTTGTGTGCCGTGGCCACATAAAAGTCCGACCCGATGGACTGAACGTCGATGCCGAAGTGCGGCAGGGCTTGGGAACCGTCGACCAGGGTGGCCGCGCCGGCTTCACGGGCTGCTGCGCAGAGCTCTGAGACGGGGTTGATGGTGCCGAGCGTATTGGACGCGTGAACCACGGCAACCATTTTGGGACGGTACTGCTTGAGGGCGGCATGGAAATCCTCCAGGTCGAGCACGCCGTCGGGCAATACGTTGACCGGGATGACCTGCGCCCCTCTGGATTCGCACACCATCTGCCAGGGAACGATGTTGGCGTGATGCTCCATTCTCGTGACCAGCACCGTATCTCCAGCGGAGAGGTGGGTGCGGCCCCATGATTGGGCTACGAGGTTGATGGCATCCGTGGAACCCGAAGTGAAGATGATCTCTTCAGCGTGCGCCGCATTGATGTGTGCGGCAATCTTCTTCCGTGCGCCTTCAAAGGCTTCGGTAGCCCATTGGGCCAGGTGGTGGGCACCACGGTGGATGTTGGCGTGATGGTTGGCGAGGTATTCCCGCTGCCCTTCGATGACGGCCAAGGGCTTCTGGGCACTGGCGGCATTGTCGAGGTACACCAATGGCTTTCCGTGTACTTCCCTTTCGAGGATGGGGAAGTCGCGTCGGATGCGATCGGGAAGGGCTGTATTGGCCATGTCTATTGGGGGAACCGCCCTGCGAAGTAAAGGTTCAGGCCGAATGGCCCCATGTGAAATGAAGGAGGAATTCACGGTTGCCGCTTCCGCCCTCAATGGGAGAATCCATGGGGGTCGAACAGGAAAAGCCGTGGTTTGCCGCCGATGAGCAGCATCGCGCGACCGCTTTGGCGCGGATTCTATCATCCCGCACGACGCCACTTCTTCCAAGGTGCTCAGGACCGACTTCGAATTGCGGTTTGATCAGGGCGACGCCAAAGCCCTCGGGGCCCAGCCAGCCGGACATTCTCGGCCAGACATGCTCCAGCGAGATGAAGGACAGGTCGATGACGATGGTGTCGGGCGGGGGTTGAAGGTGTTCTGAAGTGAGGTGCTTCACGTGCATCTGCTGGATGTTCCGGACGCGCGGGTCCTCCTTCAAGTGCGGTGCCAGTTGATCGCTGCCCACATCGACGGCATGGATCTGCCGGGCGCCCCCGTGCAGGCAAACTTCGGTAAACCCCCCTGTCGAAGCTCCCAGGTCGAGCACGACCCTGTCGTGGAGATCCAGACTGAAGGCATCGAGCGCCGCAATGAGTTTCAGCGCCCCCCTGGACACCCACGGCAGGTCCTCTCCCTGAGGCTCAAGCTGTGCATCTGCGGGCACTTTCTTTCCGGGTTTGTGGACCAGGGCCCCATTGACCAGGACGCCATGCTCGGCAATGAGCCGTTCGGCCCGGGGCCGACTGGCAACAATGCCACGGTCAATGAGGAGACGGTCGAGTCTGACGAGGTCCATCAGGTCCAGCCCAGCCTTTCGGCGTACACGGCATGGACATGATCGCGGATCATGGGCCGGAATCCGTCGAGGACTTCGGCGAGGAATGCCTGCACCAACAGGTTGTGTGCGGCGGTTTCGGTCATTCCCCGGGAGCGCAGATAGAACAGGGCTTCCCGGTTGAATTGACCCGTGGTACAGCCGTGGCTGCAACGCACGTCGTCCGCATAGATCTCAAGTTCCGGCTTGGTGAAGACGGAGGCCCGTTCTCCCAGCAGGAGGTTGGCATTGCTTTGGTACGCTTCGATGCGCTGGGCATCCTTGTGCACCATGATTTTGCCGTTGAATACGGCGGTGGCCGCATCGGCAGCAAGGCCCTTGTACAGCTCGTCGGATTGCCCATCAGGGTGGGCGTGGTCGATTCTGGTGTGGTGGTCCACGAACTGCTCACCATTGGGGAGATAGCAGCCATGAAAAGTGCTGTTGGCTCCGGTGCCTCCCTGGGTGATCTGAAGATCGTTGCGCAGCCAATGGGCCCTTGCGGTTGCCGTCCGCACTGTGAGTTGGCTGTCTTTGCCCTGGGTGAAGTGGTGATGACCGATGTGGTGGCCCTTGCCCGCCTCGTCCTGCACGATTTCGAGCGTGAGGTCGGCAGCATCGCCCACCGAAGCATCGAGGGAGCCGTTCATCAGTCCGCAGGCTCCGGCGGGGCTGTCAGACCACAAGACGACCTCAGCAGTGGCCCCATGGCCGACCTGGATGAGGTGACCGGGTTGGGCCGCCCGCGCACCCGCAGGCATGTGGTGATGAATGAGGATCGGCTGATCGGAACGGTGCCCCTCGGGGATGAGGATGCAGGCCCCATCCTGTGGAGCGGACGCCTGCATGGCAGCAAACCATTCGCTGGACTTGAAGCCCGATTTCGCGAGCGCTCCAACCCGTTCGGGGTAGCGCTCCAAGGCTGCGGATACCGGTCCGATGAACAAGCCATCCTTGCCCTCATCCACCACCGTTCCCGCGGTGAACTTTCCCGCAGTGAAGACGAGGCGATGGGCATTGAAGCCCGGGAGGATTTGACCTGGCGGATCGGTCTCGGGGAGGGACTGGGGCTCGAAATCGAGCAACCGAGCCACACGGGTGTATTTCCACCGCTCGAGGCGGGTGGTCGGATAGGGCAATTGCCCCAGATACTGCTGCGCCGCATGGCCATCACCAACCACTCCGGATAGCGCCATGGCTTCGGAGATGCGGGCGGCCAATGCCGCTTCCTTTGTCGTTGTGACGACCTCGGTCATGCCTTTTCTGTCGCAGGGTTGTCGACGATCCAATCGTACCCTTTGTCTTCCAGCTCCAAGGCCAATTCCTTACCGCCGCTGTGCACGATCCGGCCACCGGCCAAAACGTGAACATGGTCGGGCACGATGTGGTCGAGCAGGCGCTGGTAGTGTGTGATGACGAGGAAGCTGCGTCCAGCGCTGCGCATGGAGTTCACGCCGTGGGAAACGATCCGCAGGGCGTCGATGTCCAGTCCGCTGTCCGTCTCGTCCAAAACAGCCAGTCTCGGCTCAAGCATCGCCATCTGAAAGATCTCGTTGCGCTTTTTTTCTCCTCCACTGAACCCTTCGTTCACCGAGCGGTCGCGCAGTTTTCCATCGAGCTCCACAAGTTGGGCGCAAGCCTTGACCTTGGCGAGAAAGTCTTTGCCTGAAAGGGGTTCTTCCTCCCGCTGTTCGCGGATGCTGTTGAGGGCGCTGCGCAGGAAATTGATGTTGGACACTCCCGGGATTTCCACAGGGTATTGGAATGCGAGAAAAATGCCGGCGACGGCACGTTCGGTGGCATCAAGTTCCAAGAGGTCCACCCCGTCGAAGGTGATGCTTCCGGCGGTGACTTCGTATTCCTCGCGGCCAGCGAGAACGCTGGCGAGGGTACTCTTTCCCGAGCCGTTGGGGCCCATGATGGCGTGGACCTCACCGGCGCCCATGGACAGGGTCAACCCTTTGAGGATCTCAGTGTCGCCGATGCGGGCATGGAGGTTGTCGATCTGGAGCATGGTGGATCGTAATGGTGGGATCAGCCTACGCTGCCTTCTAGCGAGATGCTGAGGAGTTTTCGTGCTTCGACGGCGAATTCCATCGGGAGCTTGTTCAGGACTTCCTTGGCGTACCCGTTGACGATCAAGCCAATGGCCTGTTCCTCGGTCAGGCCCCGCTGCAGGCAATAAAAGATCTGGTCTTCGCCGATTCTGGAAGTGGTGGCTTCGTGCTCGATCTGAGCCGTTGGATTCTTCGCCTCGATGTAAGGGAAAGTATGGGCTCCGCTGGTGTCGGTCATGAGCAGGGAGTCACACTGGGAGAAGTTCCGGGCATTCCTTGCCCGCGGCCCGATTTGCACCAGACCCCGGTAACTGTTCTGGCTGTTTCCAGCGGAGATGCCTTTGGAGATGATCGTGGAATTGGTGTTCGCACCGAGGTGGATCATCTTGGTGCCCGTATCGGCCTGCTGGGCATTGTTGGTGACCGCCACGGAGTAGAACTCACCGGTGCTGCCGTCGCCCTTGAGGATGCAACTCGGATATTTCCAGGTCACGGCCGATCCAGTTTCAACCTGTGTCCAGCTGATTTTGGCGCGGGTCTCACAAATGCCACGTTTGGTAACGAAGTTGAAAACGCCGCCCTTGCCCTGGGCATCCCCAGGGTACCAATTCTGGACGGTGCTGTACTTGATTTCGGCATCATCCTTGGCAACCAGCTCAACGACAGCTGCGTGCAGCTGGTTCTCGTCCCGCTGCGGAGCGGTGCAACCCTCCAGGTAGCTCACATAGCTGCCCTCCTCGGCTACGACGAGCGTGCGTTCGAATTGGCCAGTGCCCGCTTCGTTGATCCGGAAATAGGTGGACAGTTCCATCGGACAGCGCGCGCCCTTCGGGATGTAACAGAAAGAGCCGTCCGTGAAGACGGCGGAGTTGAGTGCGGAGAAGAAGTTGTCCTTGACGGGAACCACCGTGCCCAGATGCTGGCGCACGAGGTCGGGGTGTTTCTGGATGGCCTCACTCATCGAGCAGAAGATGATTCCGAGTTCGCCGAGCTTCTCCTTGAACGAAGTGGCGACGGAAACACTGTCCATCACGAAATCCACGGCGACGCCGGAAAGGCGCTTCTGCTCCTCGAGGGAGATGCCGAGTTTGTCCATGGTGGCACGAAGCTCCGGGTCGACTTCGTCCAGGGAACCCAATGGTGCCGCAGACTTGGGCGCGCTGTAATAGCTGATCGCCTGATAGTCGGGTTTCTGGTACTGGACATGGGCCCATTCGGGCTCTTTCATGGACTGCCAAACCTTGAAGGCATCGAGGCGCCATTCGAGCATCCATTCGGGCTCGTTCTTTTTGGCGCTGATGAGCTTGATCACCTCTTCGTTCAGTCCCGGGGGAATCTTGTCGGAGGCGATGTCGGTGGTGAAGCCGAATTCATACTCCTTTCGGGTGAATTCCTCCAACAGGGGATTGTCTTCGGCTGCGCTCATGGCGTGTAGGGGCTCAAACGGAGAAACTCTCTCCGCAGCCACAGGTTCTGTTGGCGTTGGGATTGTGGAAGACAAACCCCTTTCCATTGAGGCCTCCGGAGTACTGGAGTTCAGTGCCGACGAGGTAGAGGAAGCTCTTCCGGTCCACGACCACCTTGACCCCGTTATCCTCGAAACTCTGGTCACCCTCTTTCATCTCATGATCGAAGGTCAATTCGTACATGAGCCCGCTGCAGCCACCGCCTTTGACACCCACACGTACGAAGCTTCCCTCTGTACAGCCCTGCTCCGCCATCAAGCGGTGGACCTGGTCCTTTGCATTCTCGTGGACGGTGATCATGTTTTCGGTCATTGCATATCCCCCTTTCAGGGGATACGCCACAAAGGTAGTGCTGCTATTTGGACACAATCCAGATAACGAATGCCAAAGTTCACGGGTGCTTCAAGAGGGTCAGGATGGATCCTTGAGCCCATCCCACCCTTGGGCCTTGAGTTCCGTTTCCATGCCGTTGCGGGTGATCAATTTGCGCTCGTTGGGGTCTTCCGTCATGTGTCCCACAATGGAGAACATGGGGTGGTTCCTGATGTCCTCGAATCGATCCTGCGGTACCGTGAACAGCAGCTCGTAGTCCTCTCCTCCACTGAGTGTGCACAGGGTGGGGTCGAGGTTGAAGGCCCTGGCGGTCTCGTACATCTGTTCCGACATGGGGATCTTGTCCTCATACACGCGCACACCACAACCGGATTGTGCAGCAATGTGAAGGGCTTCAGAGGCCAATCCATCGGAGATGTCGATCATGGCGGAGGGCACCAGCTCCAACTTGGCCAGCTCCTCAATGACATCTACCCGGGCCTCGGGTTTGAGCTGGCGTTCCAGAAGGGCCTCAAACCCCGTGAGGTCGGGCTGGGCCCCTGGAGCCTCCTTGAAGACATGCTTCTCCCTTTCCAGGACCTGAAGGCCCATGTAGGCTCCACCGAGTTCACCGCTCGCCACGAGCAAATCACCGGACTTGGCGCCATTTCTAAGGGTCATGTTTTGCTCTTGCACCACGCCCAGGGCCGTGACACTCAACATCAGACCGGCGCGGGAAGAGGTCGTATCGCCACCGATGAGGTCGACACCATATCGTTCACAGGCCAGCTGCATTCCAGAATACAGCTCTTTTGCTGCCTCAACGCTGAAGCGGTTGGACAGTGCGAGTCCCACCAAGACCTGCGTGGGCTTGGCGTTCATGGCGCAGATGTCGCTGATGTTGACAACGATGGCTTTGTATCCCAAGTGCTTGAGGGGGGCGTACATGAGGTCGAAATGGACCCCTTCGCACAGCAGGTCCTTGCTGACGACGGTGTGGAGCCCTTTTTCCGGTGCGGAAATCACGGCGGCATCGTCTCCGACACCCAAAATGGTGCTCTTCTGTCGGGATGGCAGATTGCGTGTCAATTCGGAGATGAGACCAAATTCCCCCAATGCCCCGATTTCAGTCCTTTCCGTGTCCATACAGCAAAGCTATGTGTCTGAAATTTTGTATCTTTTGCTCATATAGTAATAATCCTTGTTCAATGCTCAGGACCTGCATTTTAACGCTTCTCATTGCCACCGGCGGCCTCATGATGGCGCAGACCCCTGTGGCGTTGCGCATCGACCACAAAGCTGGACAGGCTGAGTTCGACGCGGATGTGAACCTGATCACGCCGTTGGGAGAAGAGGTGGAGATTGACCGCCTTGAGTACTACCTCAGCATGTTCATCCTTGTGCATGATGGTGGTCAGGAAACGGCGATTGAAGGGGCCTACGTCTTGGCAGATGCCTATGTCGATGAGGTTCACCCGCTTGGGTCTGTATCGGAAGTCTCCAACGTGGAAGGATTGAAGTTCAGCGTCGGAATTGACCCGGACAACAACCATGCTGACCCCGCTTCCTGGCCGGCTGGTCACCCGCTTGCACCCCAAGTCCCCAGCATGCACTGGGGTTGGTCCGCAGGATATCGGTTCATCGCCCTTGAGGGTGGAGCGGGCATCAATGGTGTGATTACCCATGAGATCCATGCACTGGGCGATGACAACCATACCCCGGGTCAAATGGAAGTGTTGGCGACCATGGAGGACGGCACCTTGATCCTCGATGTCGAAGCGGATGTCCTGGGATTCTATCAGCAGCTGTCCGTTGATGCTGGACTCATCAATCATGGGGAGAATGGTGAGGCGGTGCTCGTTTGCAACAACCTCGCAGACCACGTCTTCCGTATGCCCGGAGCGAACAGTGTTTACGATGTGGCAGGACCGTCCTTGGATTTCAACCTCATCCAGATGGATGGTGGAGTTCGTGTGCAATTCTTCCGTCCGCTGAATACATCAGTGCAGATAGAGTTGCTGGACATTCTTGGCCGGTCATTGGGCCTTTACGATATCCCCGCAGGTTCCAAGACCTTCAAGATGGTGGACGTCAAACCCGGCACGTTCCTGATTTCAATCTTCAACGCGACGGACCGTCAGACCAGACGTTGGGTGCAGGGATGATGCGGGAGTTTCAAGTATTGGGTCTGGTCGGGTTGGTCCTGTTTGTGGCCTGCAAGCCTGATCCCGAGCCGGAGCCGCTTCCTGCGGTGTACGATCCGACGCCCTTCAACGTTGACATTCGCCATTTTCCCGAGCCCGATTGGCCGGAGGACAACCCCTTGACCGAGGCGGGTGTCGAATTGGGCAGGATGCTGTTTCATGAGAAGCAGCTCTCCGGGGACAATACCCAGGCCTGCGCGGATTGTCATGCCCAACAGCGCAATTTCTCGGATGTGGCCGTGTTCAGTGTCGGCATTGCAGGCGAAGAGGGCGGCCGGCACAGTATGGTGCTTTCGAATCTTGCGTGGCACGTGCACCATGGTGGCACCCATGGCCACGGTTTCTTTTGGGATGGCCGGGCGTCAAGCTTGCGTGAGCAGGTCCTGCAGCCCATTCAGGACGACCTGGAAATGGATGAGGACCTTGAGGACGTTTTGGTCAAACTGGCGGGCGTCAGGGAATACCGCGATCAGTTCATGATGGCGTTTGGCACCGAAGCCGTGACCACGGAGCGTCTGGCGATGGCCCTCGAGCAATTCCTGTTGACCATGGTGTCCAACCGAAGCCGCTATGATGCCTGGCTTCTTGGAGAAGTGGAGTTCACGGAAAGTGAGTTGCGGGGTTATGACCTGTTTTTCGATGAATTCGACCCGTTCAACCCCGAAGTCAGCGGTGCGGATTGTGCCCATTGTCACAGTGGATTGGACTTCACGAGCCACCAGTTCGTGAACAATGGCCTGGACGCTGAGCCGGACATGTCGGATGTCGGCTACATGGCGGTGACCGAGCAAGAGATGGACAAAGGCAAGTTCAAGGTGCCGTCCCTCCGCAATGTCATGGTCTCGGCGCCGTACATGCACGATGGCCGGTTTTTCGATATGGATGAGGTCCTGGATCACTATGACCATGGAGCGGTGGCGAGTCCCAGCATGGACCCCATGATGCAGTACAATGTGGATTATGGTCTTGGCCTCACGGCGCAGGACCGCGCCGACCTTGTGGCGTTCATGCACACATTGACAGACCCGGAATTCTTGGCGGACCCGGCGTTCTCAAGCCCGCACTGAGCGCCGTTCAGGTCTCACCCTTCCTTTTCCTGCCAATGGGTGCGCATGGCCTGCACCACCTTGAGTGAAGTGAACTTGAGCAGATCGGCCTCGTCCGCCTGTCGAATGCCCTCCACGGAGCCGAAAGCAGCGAGCAGTTTGTGCCGTGTGGCGGGACCGATGCCCGGGATGTCGTCCAATTCGCTTCGGAGTGCGGCTGCGCTGCGCCGTTTGCGGTGGTGCGCAAGGGAGAACCGATGGGCCTCGTCCCGCATTCTTTGGATCAACTTGAGCGATTCCGAGCGCTTGTCGAGGTGCAGGGCAACGCTGTCTCCGGGGAAATAGAGTTCTTCGAGGCGCTTGGCGATGCCGATGATGGCGACCCGCCCCATCAGTCCAAGTTCATTCAATGCGCCGACGGCGCTCGACAACTGCCCCTTGCCCCCGTCCACGATGATGAGCTGCGGCAGGCTTTCACCGTCTTGAACCAGGCGGCTGTAGCGGCGGTGAACCACTTCGGCCATGGAGGCAAAATCGTCAGGCCCCTCCACCGTCTTGATGTTGAACTTCCTGTAGTCGGCCTTGGCGGGCTTGGCGTTCTTGAAGACGACGCAGGCCGATGCGGGATTCGTGCCCTGGATGTTGGAATTGTCGAAGCACTCGATGTGAACGGGCAATTCAGTCAGGTGCAGGTCCTTTTTCAAGGTCTCCATGACGCGGTGTTGCGCGGCTTCAGGGTCAACCTGCTCCTGCTGCTTGCGCCGGTCGAGCATCGTGTATTTGGCGTTGCGTTCCGAAAGCTCGATCAGGCGCTTCTTGTCACCACGCTGGGGCACGTGCCATTTGATTTCCGGCACAATGCTGCGCACAGGGATGTTGGTGTAGACTTCCGGGCTGTGGAGTTCGAAGCGGCTGCGGATTTCGAGGATGCCGTATTCCAGCAGTTCCTGGTCACTTTCATCGAGGCGCTTGCGCAGCTCGATGGTCTGGCCATGGACGATTCCGCCGTCCATGACCTTCATGAAGTTCACATAGCCAGCTGAAGGGTCGCTGATGACCGAATAGACTTCGACATCGTGAATACTTGGATGGACCACGGCGCTTTTGGCCTGGAACTTCTGCAAAGCCTCCTTGCGGCGTTTGAATTCCTCGGCTTCCTCGAAGGCAAAGGACGCTGATGCCTGGCGCATGGCGTCATCATAGGTGCGCACGAGGTCCTTGATGTTGCCTTTGAGAATGTCGCGGATGGCATCGACGCCGGCATCGTAATCTTCCAGGCTCTGTTTGCCGATGCAGGGCGCCTTGCAATTGCCCAGGTCGTGCTCCAGGCAGGCGCGGAATTTGCCCGCTTCGATGTTCTTTGCGCTCAGGTCATAGGAGCAATTGCGGATGGGGTGGAGTTTCCGAACGATGTCGAGCACGGCGTTCATCGTCTTGACCGATCCGTAAGGCCCGAAGTACTCCGATCCGTTCCGGACGATGTTGCGGGTGGGATGGACCCGCGGAAAGCGTTCCTTGCGGATGACGATGGAGGGGTAGGTCTTGTCGTCCTTGAGTTCGATGTTGTACCGGGGTTGGTGCTCCTTGATCAGGCTGTTCTCGAGCAGGAGCGCATCGACTTCCGTCTCCACGACAATGAATTTGATGTCGGCGATTTTCTTGACAAGCAGCCTCGTCTTGCCGTTCTCGTAAGTCTGTTTGTTGAAATAGCTCGCGACCCGCTTCTTGAGGCTTTTGGCTTTGCCGATGTACAGCAGATTGCCGTCCGCATCGAAATGCTGATAGACGCCCGGACTGTCAGGCAATCGCTGCAGGATGCGTTTTATGTGCGGCGTGGCTTCCATCAGGCGGAGAGGGTCGAGGCAAGTTACCTTCGACGGCGATGTTGGACCCCACCCCTGGGCATGGCCCTTCCAAAGAGTTGGTTACCGGAGCTACGGGCCTCGTGGGCATGTACCGGTTGGCTTGGCGCATGGAGCGTGGTTGGCCGACGGTCGCCCTGCACCGCAAACACAGCAAGTTGGACCGTGTGGAGACCTGGCTGCAGGAACGGTTGGGAGCGCGGTTTGAAGCCGCGTGGTCAGACTTGGAATGGCGGGAAGTGGATTTGGGTGATGTGGTCGGCCTCGAGGAGGCAATGCAAGGTTGTGACCGGGTGTTTCATGCAGCGGGCCGGGTGAGCTTTCGTCCGGGAGATGACCAGCGACTCAAGGAGGTGAATGCCAACGGCACAGCCCACGTCGTGAACGCGGCCTTGGGTGCCGGTGTCCGGCGGTTGTTCCATGTGTCTTCCGTGGCGGCCTTGGGACGGTCCGGAGTGGACGGTGCTCCTGTGCATGAACTTTCGGATTGGGCGGACGGCGCGGGGGCCTCTCCCTACGGAAAGAGCAAGCGCGCCGGCGAAATGGAAGCGTGGAGGGGTCAGGCCGAGGGACTGCAGGTCATTGTGGTCAATCCGACCATCATCCTGGGGGACGCTCGTTATGATGAGAGTTCCGGCATGGTGTATCGCAGTGTTGCGCGTGGTCGGCGGTACCATCCCGCCGGAGGGAATGGATTCGTGGGAGCAGAGGATTTGCTGGACGTGGTCGGCGCCCTGGACCAGGCGGCAGATGAAGGTGTGGAGGGTGTGATTGGTGAACGCTTTGTCGTTTCCGCCGAGGACATCGCCTTTCGCGACCTGATGGGGTGGGTGGCAGAGGGACTGGGGGTGCGTCCACCGGAACGGCCCCTGTCCGGCTGGATGTTGGAACTGGCGTGGCGGGGAGCGACCCTCTGGGGCAGCTTGAGAGGCAAGCCTCCGATGTTGACCCGGGACATGGCGAGGAACACCATGCGCTTCCATTGTTACGACACCTCCAAGCTGGCCCGGACCCTGCCCGAGTTTCGGTTCAGGCCCATTCGAGAGGTCGTACAGGACGCCACCCGGTCGGGGCTCTGAGGGGGGTCAATTCCACTTGCTGTTCCGCTCCATAGAATCCAGGTGCTGCTTGACCTCTTCAAGCAGTTCCGGCAAGGCTTCAGGTTGGCTGTACCACCATTCATAGGTGGCGGTGAAGGCGGAGTCGCTTACGCCGGCTTGGTCAAGGATGCGTTTCCGGTGGGCCGCCCGGCTGGCATCCCGATCGCCGCCTTGCAACATGCGCTGGCGGTAGGCGGCTTCGAGCAGTTGCAATTCGGCGTGCAGCTGAACGAAGTCCACTCGGTCCAGCATGATGTCCGAGCGGGGAGGAATGTCATCCTGTGGCCTCGGATCGCATGAGGTGAAGCCGATGGCGACCGGGATCAGGAACCATTGGAAATGTCGCTTTCCGATCATCGGTCAAACGTCAAACGTCGTCCTGCGTGTTCCTGACCTGATTCGGGCTCGAGGACCCGTTCGCCATCCCACACTTGTGTTCCATTGACCCAGGTTCCCACCACTCGGGCGGAGAACCGGTCTCCCGTGAAGGGTGACCAGCCGCACTTGCTGAGCAATCCTTGCTCGGTGACGGTCCAGGGAGAAGCGGGGTCGACCAGCACGAAATCCGCGAAGTATCCCGGACGCAGGAAGCCCCGTCCTTCAATGTCGAAGAGTTCGGCGACGCGGTGGGCGGTCAGGCGTGGGATGTCGGTGAGGTCGAGCCACCCTTGTTCCACGCCTTCGTACAGGGCGACCAGAGCATGCTGAACCAGGGGTCCGCCGGAGGGGGCGGACCAGTAGTTGTTGGCCTTTTCCGCTGCGGTGTGCGGGGCGTGGTCAGTTGCGAGGACATCGATGGCGCCGCCCGGTTTGAGCGCAGCGCGGATGGCGGCCCGGTCTTCAGTGGTCTTGACGGCGGGGTTCCATTTGATGCGGGTGCCGCGTTCGGCGTAGTCCGCGTCAGTGAACCAGAGGTGGTGGGTGCAGGCTTCGGCGGTGATTCGCTTTTCCGAGAGGGATTTTTTGCCGTCGAACAGACCCAGTTCCCGGGCGGTGGAGATGTGCAGGACGTGCAGCCGCGCACCGGTTCGCTCGGCCAGTTCCACGGCCCGCGACGAGCTTCGATAACAGGCCTCTGCGCTGCGGATGATGGGATGCTGTGCAATCGGGACGTCGTCCCCGAAACGCGCTCTGGCCTCGGCGGCGTTGGCCCGGATGGTGGCTTCATCCTCGCAATGGGTGGCAATGAGCATCGGACACTCCCGGAAGATGCCCTCGAGCACGGTGGCGTCGTCGACCAGCATGTCTCCAGTGGAACTGCCCATGAACACCTTGACCCCACATACGGTGCGGGGGTCGGTTTTGAGGACCTGCTCGAGGTTTCCATTCGAGGCGCCCATGAAGAAGCTGTAGTTCGCGGGACTGACCTGTGCCGCCCGATCGTACTTGTCCTGAAGCAATTCCTGGGTCAGGGATTGTGGGACGGTATTGGGCATCTCCATGAAGGATGTGACCCCACCCGCGACGGCTGCGCGTGATTCGGTGGCGATTTCGGCTTTGTGCGTCAATCCCGGTTCCCGGAAGTGGACCTGGTCGTCGATGAGGCCTGGCAGAAGATCAAGGCCCCTGCAGTCGTGCAGGGTGGCCTGTTGCGCTTGCGCTGCGATGGCGGGGTTTTCCGATTTCCTGAGGTCCGGACCGACTGCGGCGATGTTGGAATCGACCACGAGCAGGTCAGCGGTTTCTGTGCGGCCTTCGTGGACGAGTCGCGCCCCGCTGAACAGGTGCTTCATGCCTGGGCCGTGGTGACAGCGGGACGGATATCGAAGCGGCGCATCTGCAGGACACCCAAAAAGGCCTCCCTGAAGATGTTCAAGCTCATCTTCGACGTGCCCAACTCGCGGTCCACGAAGGTGATGGGCACTTCCGAAATGGTGAAACCGAGCCGCTTGGCGTTGTATTTCATCTCAATCTGGAAGGCATACCCGACGAAGTGGATGTCATTCAGTCGAATGGTGCGCAAGGTTTCGGCGCGGTAGCACTTGAAGCCTGCCGTAGGATCCTTGACCCCCAAACCCAATATGAGGTTCACGTAGAGGGAGGCGCCGTAGCTCATGACCATGCGGTGGAAGGGCCAGTTGGATACGCCCCCGCCTTTGGTGTAACGCGATCCCACCGCCACTCCTGCGCCATCCATGCAGGCCGCCCTCAACCGCTCGAGATCATGGGGGTTGTGGCTGAAGTCGGCGTCCATCTCGAACAGGTATTCATATCCCTTTGCCAGTCCCCATTTGAATCCGGCGATGTAAGCGGTGCCCAATCCCAGTTTGCCTGAACGCTCGAGGATGTGGATGCGGCCGGTGTGTTTTGCTTGTGCTGCTCGAACCAAGTCTGCAGTGCCGTCAGGGGACCCGTCATCAACGACGAGGACATGGAAGGGTTCTCCCTGCCCGGGTGCCAGTGCCATGACGGTCTCCAGCATTCTGGGGATGTTCTCCTTCTCGTTGTAGGTCGGTATGATGACGAGGCTGTCGGACACGGCGATGTGGATGCAATATCGTTCAGAGGGATATACGCAGAAGATTCAATTCTTCCTCCGTCAGCAGGCGCCAATGCCCTCGAGGCAGGTCCTTTTTGGTCAAGGGACCCAAGGTGGTCCTGTCCAGACGGTCAACATCATATCCCAGGTGGTTCAGCAGGCGGGTCAGGGCCTTTGGTCGGTTGGAGTGGATTTCGATTCCGATTTCGCGCGGTTGCTTCTCGGGGTCGATGAAGTGGGCGGCCTCCACCTTGTAGCGCTGCCCTTCGATTTCCACGCCTTCCATCATCGCGTCGAGGTGATCCTGGCGCGCTTTCTGCCGCAGGGTGACATGGAACAACTGACGGACACGGGTTCCGGGCATGCGCATGCGCTCTGTCAATTCCGGGTCGTTCGTGAACAACAGGAGCCCGGTGTCCATGCGTTCGACCTTGTCGATGGGCAGCACCGCTTCGCGTGTGGCGTTGCGGATGAGGTCCATGACGGTTCTTCTGCCCTGTTTGTCCCCTGCCGTACCCAGGAAGTTCTTGGGCTTGTTCAGGATGACATAGCGTTTCGCTTCGGGCTTGATGCGTTGGCCCTCGACGATGACCTCATCGGAACGCAGCACTTTGGCGCCCAAGGCTGTGATGACTTCACCATTGACGGTTACCGCACCGGCGGTGATGAGCAGATCGGCCTCCCTTCGGGCGCAAACACCTGAGTTGGAGATGAACTTGTTCAAGCGGATCGGGGCGCTGGGGTCCTTCAGCGGCGCTCTTTTCTTGGGCTTGGACTTGAAGTGGGCCGGCTTTCCCGAGCGCGTCCGGTCTGTTTTATGTTTTCCAGCGGATTTCGGGCCGCGGCCGGGTTCCTTGCGTGCCGCTTCCCCAGTGGAGTCGGAGAGGGTTTTCCGGCTGCCGAAGCCCCGCTTTTCGGCCCCACCATCCGTACTTCCTGGACGTTTTCGGTTGGGGTTCTCGGAGCGGCCTGTGCGCTGAGGACGGCGGGATCGGGGTTGTTCGGACATAGGGGCGGTCGCAGTGGCCTGCGAAGATAGGGAGCCCGGCCCTCTGGAAATCAACGCCCAGGAGCGACCCGGATGCGTTCATCCGAAGCGGGCCTGCCCTTGCGGCCGAAGAGGTAGGCGACGGTAATGCCGCGTTCAAGGAAGGTCATCGCGTGCCGCGAGGAACTCGCGTCGAGCAGGGCTGCTTCGGCCCCCTCTACGGTGGGGGTTTCGCCACTTAAATCCTGTGAAGCCAGAAACTTGCCATTTCCTATGTTGATCCATCCCGCCTGGGCCCTCGCCAGCATGCGGAACCGTCCGTATTGGACCCATGCGCCCGCGCTGCTGCTGACGCCCCAGCCGCTGACATGCCAGAAATGCTTGGTCCGTATCCCCATCCAGCGAACATCCGTGGCACTGAGGATCACACCCGCGCTCGCGGCCGTCTGGATTCCGAATTGCCATTTCCTTTGGGCCGTATCCCACGTTTGTCGGGTTCTGGCGGCCCGGCCAAAGGTGAAGTCGCGTTCGGCGGCCACTCGGATGAAGTTCATGCCGTCCGAATGCTCGAAGTTGAATTCGCGCCAGGCCCAATCGAAGGGAGCATGGCTGTATACGGCGCTGTCGATGTAACCGCTGACCTGGTGGACCGAGTGTGGGACCTTGTATTTGAGGTGGTCCCAGCCCGCACTGATCCAGAGCGCCCCGGGAACCAACGTGCCCTCTCGGACTTTGTGTCCCACGCGGGCATTGAATTGGGGAATGGTCAATGCTGCCGGATTGAGGTGCACTTTCGGGTCGAAAGGCGCCGGCATGTCGGTGCCCTTGAGGTCGTGGAAGGTCAGGTCCACACCGGGCCCGATCAAGCGAAGGTCCGTCTTTCCATATTCTGCCCTGTGGTAGCCCCAATGGACGTACCACTTGCCGTCTGCTTTCGGGGTTTCCACCCACCCGATGGCCTGGCCCATGGCCCGGGACCCGGTTTGCGCCCCTGCCTGCCCCCCGTGGGCCCACAGCATCAGGACCAGCGCTGTCCACCGAGAACGATGGCAAAAGGGGGAAAGGCGTCGGTACATCAAGGCGACGAAAGTAGAACCGGGCTGCGATGTGCAGGCCATTTTCATGCCATGGAGACGTTGAAGCAGGGGCTGGGAAGGTGGGGCGAGGAAGTGGCGGTGCAGCACATCATAGGATTGGGTTGGGAAATTCTTGCTCGGAATTGGCGCCGTGGCAGGCTTGAGGTGGACGTGCTTGTGCGGGATGGACCTTGGCTCGTGGTGGTGGAGGTCAAGACGCGCACTGAGCCGGTGCAGGTGGGTTGGCACCGCATGGTGTCGAAGGCCCAGCAGGAGAGGCTCATCTTGGCGGCACGGGCTTTTTTGGCGGTGCACCCGGAATGGGACCTTGAGGTGCGGTTCGACGTGTTGGCCATCCTGAGAAACCGATACGGCCATCGGGTTTTGCACACACAGGACGCGTTCTATCCGCTGCTTCGTTGAGGGAGGACTACGCACGCCTTCCTGTTCGGATTCGGCCATGCCCGGATGCGAAGTGGTCCGATTGTTGCGTTGATTGTACCCATGGAACAGCGATCGACTTATCTCTTGATCATAGCAGTGTTGGCCGGTACTGCGGGTTATCTGGGATTCAAGGTGTCCCAGCAGGGCACCACCATTGACGTTCAGACGGAGGAAATCAATGCCGGCGAGTTGGAGCGGCAGAGCCTGGACCTCGACTTACAGAAGTTGCGGTTCAGCTATGACACTTTGCAGACGGAGAATTCGCTGATGATGGCTGAGATGGCCGCACAGCGGAGTGAGATCGAGGGGTTGATCAGCAAGGTCAGGGACCGCAATTACAGTGTTTCGAAATTGAAGAAGGAGGCGGAGACCTTGCGGCGCATCATGCAGGGCTATGTGGTGACCATTGATTCTTTGAACCAGCTGAACATAGCATTGCAGGAGGAACGCGATGCCATGGCCAATCAGGTGGCGGTGGTTACCGAGCGCAACGATGCATTGGAGCGGAAGCAGGATGACATGGAGGAGATCATCGAGGCGGGGCGGGTATTGCAGGCCATGGACCTGAATCCTGTGGCCATCCGGGTGGCCACCACGGGCTCCCAGCGCGAGACGACGCGGGCAAAGCGTGCCGAGATGATCAAGACCTGTTTCACGCTGTTGGAGAACAGGATTGCCGAGAAGGGTGAGCGCACTTTGTTCCTGGAGGTGGTCGATCCGAACGGGCGACTCCTTCCACCGGGAGATCGCGACCCCGTGGCCATGCCAGGAGGTGTTCCGGCTTCAGCGGCGCGCATGTTGGATTACACTGGAGAGCGCATGGAAGCGTGCATCTTCTTCACGGCCGCAGCGCCCTTCGAACCGGGGGTGTACACCGTGCACCTGGTCGACGGAGCAGAGCGCATCGCGACCACCGACCTCATTCTGCGCTGAATCCGTTCAGCGCAATAGGGTGACTTTTCCCTGCCGGGTTTCCAGTCCCTTGCTGGTCGGGAAGAAAACGCGCCAGGTGTAGACTCCGGATGGAGCGCTGTGTTGGCCCTTGCCGACGGAGCTCACCCCTTCGGCCATGCCGGGACCGCCCACGCCACCCGTCCAATACGCCCTTGGGTCTATGGAGGCCCAGATGAGGGTGCCCCACCGGTCCCAGATTTCGACGCGGTAACCCGGGAGGATGGTGCCATCCGGCAAACCAAGAATGTAGGTGCCGGCCCCATTGAGCCAATGGCCTTCCGGACGCCAACCGTCATTGACGCCGTCATCATCCGGGGTGAACCCGGAAGGGACGTAGAGGGGGTAGCGGAATTCAACCTGTACGACATCCGCAGAACGGCAGCCGTTGGTGTCAATGACGTGCAACGTGAATGTACCGTCCTCCTGGAGGATCACTTCCGGGATGAGGCAATCCGAACAGGAGAGCGGTGTTGATGGGCTCCACCAGAGGGAGTCAATGGGGGCGCCTTCGACGGAACCGTAAAGGAAAGTGGGTTCGAGCCAGTCGTTGCGCTGATCGGGTCCGGCCTCAACGGTTGGCCGGGGCCAGACCTGCACCGTGACTTCGGCGGTGGCGACGCAGCCATCGGCATCGGTCACGTATGCCGTGAACGTTTGGGAGGTTTCGGTCACCACAGTGGTTTCGGCGGCGCCGGGTTGGGTGACCAATGCTCCGGGCACCCATTGGTAGCTCACTCCTCCGGATGCGGCCACCGGGAAGGGTTCACCTGCGCACACCCACCCACCGGGTTCTGCGAAGGCCTCCGGCACGATGACGTTGACGGTGACCAGATCGGTGCCTGTGCCACACAGGTTGGTGATGTCGACAGAATAGGTGGTGGATTCCACAGGGTTGGCGATGGGGTTCTGGCTCGAGGGGTTGTTGAGGCCGGTGGCCGGTGTCCAGGTCCAGGCGTTGCCGTCCTCGGCCGAGAGGAGGGTCGACTGACCGTCACACAGGTCCACTGTGGGATAGGTGTTGCCGCCGGGTGCAGAGGCCACGACATCCACGGTGATGTCGTGTTCGCGGAGGCACCCCTCGGATGACGTTACCGTCACCGAATAAGTGGTGGAATTGGTCGGAGATGCCAGTGGATTTGCGGAAAAAGGATCGGACAGGCCATCCGGAGGAAACCAAGTGTAGGTCCACGTGGGGGCATCGGGCAATGGGCTCGTCACGGAGAGCGGAGCGACATCGCCCAGACAGATTTGGGTGTCTCCGCTCGTGGAGGTGGCCATGTCGATGACCTCGAGGGTGACTTCTGTGGTTTCGGTGCCACACAGGGTGATGTCGGTCAGGGTGTAGGTGGTGGTGGTGGTGGGGTTTGCCGTAGGATTGGGGACATCCGTGGCACTCAATCCGACAGGAGGAAACCAACTCAATTCGCCGTTGCCACTGCCGGTCAATTGCAGGTCGTCCCCGAGACAGAGCGGCTCCACGGGCTCGATTTGGGGGTCTGCATTGGGAGCAATGGTCACCGTCACATAGGCCGTATCCGCCTCCAGACATCCGGTGGTGTCCTCTGCAATGACCTCCACCTCAAAGGTGCCGTTGAGCCCATAGAGGTGCAGCGGGGCTACCTCGTTGCTGAATGTCGCGTCCCCGAAGTCCCAGGTAAATGCCGCGGGGCCTGCCGTGAAGTTTTCAAATTGGACGCTTTCGCCCTGACAGAACTGGTCTGGGCCGTCGATGTCGATGTTGGCGTTCAGTTTGCCCAATTCGAACTTGAAGACCCCCATGTTGCAGTTCGGACTTGGATTGTCCGGACTCCAAGCGCCGGGAGTGGAGGGGAAGTCGTTCATGCTGCCGCAGCCGGCACATGCCGCCTGGTAGACCGTGCCGTTGGGATCGAAACGGGAGGAACCGCCGTCCACGTGTTCATTGGCGAAACTGCCTCCGAAATAGGTCGCGTACACGAGGTCCGTCGCGTTCGGGGCGAGCACGGCGAGGTAGAAATCACTGCCGTCCGTGCTGGATTGGAACGGACTGTCGGTCAGCGGAAGTCCATAAGTGGTGCTGCCGGCCACATCGGCTGTCCCGCCCGTGGCGTTGGTCTGCCCGCCCCATCCGCTGATGTAGACCTGTTCGCATTCGCTCACGAGGAAGGCCGTCGGGCTGATGTCGATGTTTCCGGATCCCGTGCCGATGGTGGTTTGCCAATGGATGTCGCTGAGGTCCTCGAAAAAACAGGTGATGTACTGTCCGCTGCCGGGGTTGGAATAGACATCTCCGATGATGGGCATTCCCGTGCGGGCCTGGCCGAACGCGTAGGGTCGGCCCGTCGCGTCGCGTTGAACGAAATAGATCTGGTCGTAGTCGGTCAGGCCATGAAAGGTGCCGTGCTGGACGGTCAGGTCATCCGGTCCGGCCGTGAAACGGGCAATCCAACCTTCGGTGTAGCCTTCAGGCGAAGGCTGAATCCCGCCATTCGGGAAAGGCAGTGATGGGGAAGTGGTGCCTCCACCCACAAGGATGTCGAGGTTCCCAAAGGCCCCGAAGGAGTTGTCCGGGGCGACTTCAATGCTGTACGCGGCGTCATGGCCTGCACCCCCGAAGGTCCTGCCGCACAAAAGGGTAGTCAGGTCCGCATCGAACCCTGCTATGAGCGCTTCGAAACCGCCGGCAACAGCTGGACTTCCCGGAAGGTTCAGGTCATCGGAGGTGGTTGTGGTGGCGAGCCAGATCGATCCGTCCGGCCCGATGTCCACCTGTCCGCGATAGAAGTCACCGAAGTTCGCCCGAAGGTTGACTGAGCTGTTGATTCCGTCAATCCCGGATCCGCCGAAAAAGGTGGAGGCGTTGAGGGTGAAGTCCCCTCCGTCCAAGGTCAGCAGGCAACAGTCGACGCCATTGGGCTGGGGGTCCACGCCATAGATCGTGATGTCCGAGGCGGGGCCCTCCGCCATGTCAGGCTGATATGATCCGGCAGTGGTGGGGAAGTCGTTGGACCCGGTGGTGCCGAAGAGCACAATCTGGCCCCAATTCTCATTGTAGGCGAGGCTGTGTGGGATGTCGGCGTGGCTGCCGCCGAGGTAGGTGCTGTACAGCAAGGAGGTTCCGTCCGGGCTGAATACGGTGAGGGCCATGTGGCTGATGCCGTCCGAAAAGGTGCCCATTGTCGATTGCAAGGCGTCCGGCGTGGTGGGGTAACCGGGGGCAAAGGCCACGGTGCCCCCCACGAGGGAACCGTTCGGACCGTTGCTTGCCGTGGTGCCGAAGTTGTCTCCAGTCGATCCGGCGAAGGTCGAGAATGAGATTTCCGGGTCCAGGACGAGGGGAAGGGCTGTGTTGTACTCTCCCACGGTCAGGCGGACCTCTTGGCCTTGCACTGAGTATTTGCAGGGAATGGAGATGAAGGTGCCATCCTCGAGCACCTGGAACGCGAGGGGCCGTTCGAGGTGGGCAAGGAACTCGCGGTCAGGATCGTGCAGGGGGTGCTGCAGCTTCAATCGACCATCGGGCTCCACCAAGGGCTGAATGCCCATGTAGGTCCAACCGACGACTGCCGGGTCGGTGCCGGGCGCCACGGTGAATTCGAATTTGGGTTGGCCTTTCCGGGTGCCCCTCCATCGCAGTGACACGCCGGGCCAAGGCCCTTCGGCTTCAATGCGCCCGGCAGGCTGGACTTGTTCTGCCCAGTGTTCCGGGTCGTCGGACAGGTAGAAGTGCATCCGGTCCGGAGCGGTTTCATGGGCGTCCCAGGCATCGGATTCAACGGGGGTGCCGCCGCTGAAGCGCGCCTGCCAGACGACGCCCTTCCGGGACCCGGCATGGTGGGGGTCTCCATTGATCGGGGTGTCCATTTGAGGCGCCCATTGCCAGCAGGTCCAGCCGTTTTCCTGGATTTGGATTCCGCCGCCCTTGACCTCTGCCTGATGGTGCACTTCAGGGCCCCATTGCCCCTCATTGGGCACGAAGCGTACCTGGGCCGCAGCGTTTGCCGCCAACAAAAGGAACATGCCCGTGAAACCCCGCATCATTGAACCAACAAGTTCGGTAACGGAATCGTTGCGGCGGTCAGTGAATGTGTTCTGACAGGATGCGCATCTCGATGGAGGGTGCCACCTGCTCGTGGAAGATGCGGTAGACGGCATCCGCCACCGGCATGTCGACGCCGAATTTCCGGTTGATCGAGTGGATTCCGAGCGCGGAGCGGTAGCCTTCCGCCACCATGCCCATTTCCATCAAGGCTCCTTGTACGCTGTATCCTTTGCCGACCATGGTGCCCAGTGTCCGGTTGCGGCTGTGGGGTGAATATGCGGTGACCAGCAGATCTCCGAGGTAGGCGGAACTCGAGAGGTCGCGGGCTGTGTCGTTGACCGCGTTCAGGAAACGTTCGGTTTCGCTGAGGGCACTTGCAATGAGCACGGCGATGAAATTGTCGCCCAATCCGAGGCCGTGGGAGACGCCCGAGGCCAAGGCGTAGACGTTTTTCAGGACTGCCGCGAGTTCGATGCCGAACAGGTCATCGTTGCAACGAATGTGCAGCCAAGGGTTGGCCATTCTGTTGGCGAGCCGCTCCGCCACGGTCACGTCGGGGCTGGCGAGGGTGAGGTAGGTCCACTGTTCCCTGGCCACTTCTTCCGCGTGGCTCGGACCCGAGATCAGTCCGATGCGGTCGTAGGGGACACCCATCACCTTGTGCAGGTACCGGGCCGGAATGTGGTGGTCCTCGGAAATCAGGCCCTTGATCGCGCTGAAGACCACCTTGTTTTCCAAGTCGGGCAGGGGTAGGGATTCCAAAACCCCATCGAGGTGGGCGCTGGGTATGGCGAGAATGAGGATATCACTCTTCTCGACCACTTCCCGCAGATTGGTGGACAGTGCCAGCCGGTCGCGTTTGAGGGTCAGGCTTCTGAGATAATGCGGGTTGTGGCCTGTCCTGGCCATGTGGTCGAGGGACTCCTTCCTTCGGATCCACCAGTTGACCGGGGGGTGACCCGGCAGGTCATGCCAAGTCAGGAGGGATGCAATCGCCGTCGCCCAGCTGCCGCTGCCGATGATGCCGACACGGGGATTGTATGGGGCTTCAGACTCCATGGGACGAAGGTATGTCCGAGCCTGTGCAAGGGCTATTTTTGCACCCCCTTGCAGGTGCAATGTTCACCTGACCAACTTTCCCAGAATGACATGGCCCAACAGGACGACCATCTGAAGCGCGTGATTGGACACGCCAAGGAATACGGTTTCGTGTTCCCTTCCAGCGACATCTATGACGGACTCAGTGCCGCCTATGATTATGGCCAGCTGGGGGTCGAACTGAAGAACAACATCAAGGCCTACTGGTGGACCGCGATGGTGCGTATGCACGAGAACATCGTGGGGCTTGACGCGAGCATCTTCATGCACCCCACCACCTGGAAGGCATCCGGGCATGTCGACGCGTTCAACGACCCGCTGATCGACAACAAAGACAGCAAGAAGCGGTACCGCGCGGACGTGCTCATCGAGGAACACATCGCCAAAATCGAGGTGAAAATCCAAAAGGATGTGGCCAAAGCCGAGAAGCGTTTCGGAGGCGACTTCGACAAGGAGCAGTTCCTCGCGACCAACGGCAACTGCGTCCGCCGGCTTGCGGAGATCGACGACATCAATGCCCGCTTCAAGTCGGCGATGGACGCCGATGATCTGGAGGCGGTGAAGCAGTTGATCCTGGACCTCGGCATCAAGGATCCGGAAACGGGCTCGGACAATTGGACGGACGTTCGCCAGTTCAACCTGATGTTCAAGACGGAGCTTGGCGCGGTCAGCGGCGACGCGGGCATCATCTACCTGCGGCCGGAGACGGCGCAGGGCATTTTCGTCAATTTCCTGAATGTCCAGAAGTCGGGCCGGATGAAGCTGCCTTTCGGCATTGCGCAAATCGGCAAGGCCTTCCGGAACGAGATCATCGCCCGCCAGTTCATTTTCAGGATGCGCGAATTCGAGCAGATGGAAATGCAGTTTTTCGTGTCGCCCGGCACGCAAGGCGAGTGGTATGAGTATTGGAAGGAGGCCCGGATCAAGTGGCACAAGGCGCTTGGCATGGGCGACGATGCCTACCGGTTCCACGACCACGTGAAGCTGGCGCATTACGCGGATGCGGCCTGTGACATCGAGTTCAATTTCCCCATGGGCTTCAAGGAGCTCGAGGGCATCCACAGCCGCACGGATTTCGACCTCAACGCCCACGAAGAGCACAGCGGCAAGAAGCTGCGTTTTTACGATCCGGAGAAAGAAGAGAGCTATGTGCCCTATGTCGTCGAGACGTCCATCGGCCTCGACCGGATGTTCCTCGCGGTGCTGTCCAGCGCCTTGCAGACCGAGACCCTGGCGGATGGCTCCGAGCGCGTGGTGATGCGGATCCCACCGGCTTTGGCGCCTGTGAAACTGGCCGTGTTGCCGCTCATCAAGAAGGATGGTTTGCCCGAGAAGGCACGCGAAGTCGTGGACCTGTTGAAGCTGGACCACAACGTCCAATATGACGAGAAGGATGCCATCGGCCGTCGTTATCGCCGCCAGGATGCCATTGGCACGCCGTTGTGTGTGACGATTGACCACGATACCCTCGAAGACCACGCTGTCACCCTGCGCGATCGCGATTCCATGGAGCAGGTCCGAGTTCCGATTGCTGAACTTTCCGCCCGCGTGGCCGAGCGTGTGGGCTGGTCCACTTTGTTCTCTTGATTCACTCCATCATGGAAACTTCTCCTTCCGCCATCATGGCCTTTGCCGATCACGATTTCAATGGCGTTCGCGCCCTCATGCGTGTGGACTTCAATGTTCCGCTGGCCGAGCCGGCGGAAGACGGTTCGCGGCTTGTCACGGATGATACGCGGATACGCGCAGCCCTGCCGACCATACAGCACGTGCTCGACGGTGGCGGCAGCGTGGTGCTCATGAGCCACCTCGGTCGGCCCAAGGGAGCCGATGAGGCCCTCTCCCTGCGGCACATCCTCCCGACTTTGGAGGCTTGCCTGGGACGTCCGGTGAAGTTTGCAGCCGATTGTGTGGGGGACGATGCCCTGGAGGTGACGCAGTCCCTCGTTGCGGGGGAGGTGGCCTTGCTCGAGAATCTGCGCTTCCACGCCGAGGAGAAGGCCGGTGACGAGTTCTTTGCCGGGCAGTTGGCGGAGAACGGAGACTTCTATGTCAATGACGCCTTTGGAACGGCGCACCGTGCCCACGCCTCCACGGCCATCATCGCGCGGTTCTTTCCGGAGGACAAGGCGTTCGGCCTGCTCATGGAAGGGGAGGTCAAGGCCTTGGAGCAGGTGCTCGGTTCGCCCGAACAGCCCGTGGTGGCCGTCATCGGTGGTGCCAAGGTGAGCTCGAAGCTGGCGGTGCTCAAAAACCTGCTTGATCGGGTGGACAAGCTGATCATCGGCGGAGGAATGGCCTACACTTTCGTTCAGGCCAAGGGGGGCAGTATCGGCAATTCGCTTGTGGAATCGGAAATGCACGGAGAGGCTTTGGCCCTTTTGGCGGCCGCTGAAGCCAAGGGCATCGAAGTCCTGTTGCCTTCGGATACCTTGTGCGGGGACCGTTTCGATGCGGAGGCTGAGCAGGCGGTGCACCCCACTGCTGAGATCCCGAATGGATGGGAGGGCATGGACATCGGACCGGAGAGTCGGAAGAGTTTTGCGGAAGCCCTGTTGAAGTGCAGGACCATCCTCTGGAACGGGCCCATGGGCGTCTTCGAGTTTGACCGTTTTGCTCTGGGGACCAATGAGATTGCGGAAGCGATTGTCAAGGCCACGGCTTCTGGCGCATACTCGCTCATCGGTGGTGGTGATTCCGTAGCGGCCATCAACAAAGCTGGGCTTGCCGATCGCGTGAGCTATGTATCGACAGGGGGTGGGGCGATGTTGGAGAGCTTGGAAGGCCGCACGTTGCCGGGCATTGCGGCCATACTTGCACGCTGACGAATCTCAAGCGGCTTTATTAGGAATGCCGTTTTTGCACCGGTAACTTTAGGTGCCAATGCGTTATTTCCTGCTGCTCTGCTCACTGGTGGTCTTGACCACCGGACGTTCTCAAATTGAATTGATTGGAGGTGCTCCGTTGTCAACGGCGACCCCGACCTTCTCCTTCCAGACCCACGGGTTGTCTCCCACAGGGTTGTGGTCGGATTCGAATGCTCCGCTTCCGACCAATGCATGGTGGCAGAACCTGGTCCTTGGAGGTGGTGGCCTCACGGTCAACACCTTGCCGTATCAAGTACAGGTCCAATCCAGTGCCTTGACGTTTTGTGCTCCGAACAAAGTGGTCCAGCAGAATTTCATCTTCACGTCGTTCACAGAGAACATGAGTTTTCGTGCCGTGGAGGGGGTGCCGGGACGGCAAATCACGGACTATGGACCCTTGCACGTCAGTCTGGCTTGGGGCTCAGGAAGTGGATCCATGCATGCGGACCTCGTGCGCGGACAACCGTACATGACGATGCACTATCAGGGATTGACACCCCGAATCGGTACTGCCCACGCCATTACTTCCGTGAACGGAGGGTCATCGAGCGCCGCCAATACGGGCACGCGCTTCGAGGTGGTCATGAACAATGGCCAAACCTGGATCATCTACGCATCATCGACCATCACCTTGGACTTTAACAATGGTGGCCTTGAAGCGGCTGGGCCGTTTACCGGTTCGCTGCGGGCGGCGTTGCTGAATGGCGTGAGTGAAGCTGCGCTGGATGCGCATGCGGGACGGATTCCCACCGGAGGTACTGTCTCTGCCACTGCGGCGAATGATGTGGGCACCATCACGTTCAATTGGGAATCGCAGGGCTCCGGTCCGCTGCTCATGATGGCCCTGCCGCACCACCTGGATGTCCTGGTGAATCCGGTTACCGCCGGAGTGGTGTACAATACGTTGAAGGGGGACATGACGGGCGTGACGGGTCTTTCCTGGATCATGGAGGAACCGCTCACGACCATTGGCTTCGAGGCGGCACAGCCCATTGCGCCGGACTATGAACAAGCGGTGCGGAGCGCTTTGGCTGCGGACGTCGGGTTCGGTGTCACGGCAGGGGACCCCTATTTCGGAGGCAAGCAATTTTCCGCCCTCGCGCGGCTCGCTTTGATTGCGGATGAGCTCAATGAACCCGGACTGGCATCCCAATACCGGACCACCCTTGGCAATGCGCTCGAGAACAGGCTGGCCGGGCTCAATGGGGACCCGCTCGTGTACGACCAGACCTGGGGCGGATTGGTGATCTCATCGGGCCTCAACAATGCCGGTGCCGCCTTTGGCCAGGGCTATTACAACGACCACCATTTCCATTATGGTTACTGGATCTACGCCGCTGCCGCCATGGCCAAGGACAACCCCGCATGGGTGAGCCAGTGGGGCGATGAGGTCATGCACCTCATTCGCGATGTGGCCGAGCCATCGGGTGTCGATCCGCATTACGGATTCATGCGCAACAAGGATTGGTTTGTTGGTCACTCCTGGGCTGCCGGCCTCTTCGAATTCGGGGACTCACGGAACCAGGAGAGCTCTTCCGAGGCGGTGAATGCCTGGTATGGCGTGTACCTCTATGGATTGGCCATTGGCGATGACCGCATTCGGGACCTCGGCAGGGTGATGCTGGCCACGGAATTGCGTGCTACCTGGAAGTATTGGCAGATCAACGATGGCGAGGGCATCTATCCCGAGCCCTTTGCGTCCAACAAGGTCGTGGGCATCCTGTGGGGATCCAAGGTGGACCACACCACGTTCTTCGGTGCCAACCTCGAGTTCATCCACGGCATCCAGATGCTGCCTTACACGCCCATTACGGAAGAGTTGTTGAGGGCGGAGTGGATAGAGGAGGAATACCCTGTGGTGTCCTCGGTGCTCAGCAACCCGGGATTGTCAGAAGGGTGGAAGGGATTCATCTATATGGCCCATGCGGTCATTGATCCCAACGCGGCTTGGAGCGAGGCCCAGACCCTGAATGGGTATGACGACGGCAACACCAAGACGAATACCCTGTATTGGCTGGCGACCCGTCCCGGATTGAATGGCGGCGGCGGCGGTGACCCGGTGCCGGGTTGTACGGATATCGATGCCGTGAATTACAGCCTCACGGCAACAGTGGATGACGGGTCCTGCCTGTATCCGGTCACCTTGTCGGTGGACATGAACGACCCCTCTTCTCCTGACGGCCCCATGTTCCTGGCGGGGACATTCAACGGGTGGACGTCTACGGTCGACCCGCTCAATGATGATGACGGTGATGGGGTTTGGACCATCACCAAGTTCTGGCCGATCGGGATCCAGGAATACAAGTTTGTCCTGTTCGACTGGGTTGACCAGGAGATGTTTGCGGGGGGTGAGTCGTGCACGTTGACGACTGGGGAGTTCGTGAACCGGGTGTTGAACGTGGATGGACCTATCGTGATGCCGGCCGTTTGCTGGGAGAGTTGCGATCCTTGTGCGGGTGGTTGTCCGGCTGATGTCGACGGCGATGGCATTTGTGACAATGTGGACCCTTGCGTGGGAACACTCGATGCATGCGGTGTCTGCAATGGTCCGGGTGCGGTCTACACCTGCGGGTGCAGCGCCATTCCGGCGGGCGATTGTGATTGCGATGGCAACCAGCTCGATGTGTTGGGCGTGTGCGGTGGTGGATGCACCGCCGACATGGACAGTGATGGCATCTGTGATGACGTTGACCCTTGCGTCGGTGTCCTGGATGCCGTTGGGGTTTGCAATGGACCGTGCCAAAGCGACACGAACGGGAACGGCATCTGCGATGTGGATGATGTGGCCGGGTGCACTTATCCGGGGGCTGAGAATTTTGCAGCAGGCGCCAGCATGGATGACGGCTCTTGCTCGTTTGCCGATGCGCCTTCTTTTTGCGCCGCCGATGTGGACGGAGACGGGCTGATCGCTGTGGGGGATGTGCTATTGGTGCTCTCGGGCTTCGGCCAGGTATGTGAGTGAACCGGCATTTCCGCCCATTGAAAAAGCCCGGTGAGAACCGGGCTTTTTCTTTGGAGGTCTGGAGCGGATTCGAACCGCTGTAGCAGCTTTTGCAGAGCTGAGCCTAGCCACTCGGCCACCAGACCGTCTTTTCCCCACCTGAGCGGGGAGGCAAATATACGGAAGGTGCAGGGCAGGGTTTCAATCGCGCTACTTTTCCTGCCGTGAAATCCAATGGACCAAAGGGCCCCAATTGGCGCGCATTGCCCGCCAATCTCTTGACGCTCACCAACCTGGGCGCAGGTGCCTTGGTGTGTTGGTGGGCGGCATCGGAGTTCGATTTGGGCTGGGCGCCCGCGGAATGGCTTGAATCCATAGGGCTTCTGGACCCTTGGATGGGGTTGACGGGCACGACTGAGCGCCGGATTGCCGGGTTGGGTTGGATGCTGACGGTATGGATGGTCGGACAATTGTGTGATTTGCTCGATGGCGCCGTGGCGCGCAGCATGGGAGCGGAAGGGCCTCAGGGGGCGATGTTGGACGCCATGGCGGATTTGGTGTCGGCGGGCCTGGCACCGGCGTTCGTCGGGATGGCGTTGATGATGGAATGGCAAGCCATGGGCGTGATGCCTGAGTCCATGTGGTGGGCCACCATATGGCCACTGGCCGTGGTCATGGCAGCGGCATGGCGCCTTGCTCGATTCGCCCGGTTGGCCATTTCGGGAGAGGAGGATGGTCAATTGGGGCGGTTTGATTTTGCCGGCATTCCGGCTCCGTATGCCGCCTTGTTCTGGGGAGGCCTGGTGTGGGCCTGGCTCCGTTGTGACGGGGTGGGATGCCCTTGGCTTTGGTATGCAGGCCTGCTCGGGGCCACGGCGCTTCCGGTTGGGATGGCGTCCACTTGGCCACAATTGGGGTTCAAGCACTGGGGCCAGGAGCGGTGGTGGGATATCGCGCGCATCGCATGGTTGATCGGGGCCATGACGTGCGGTGTCTTGGGGGGACCGCTGGGAGTGGTCCTTGCCTTAATTTCGTATCCGCTTTTCGGACCGGCAACACGCTTGTTCAGGCCCCTTCATTCGCATTGACCATGGTATTCCACGCCGCCATCGACATTCTTCCCCTGCCCGCCTTGCTCGACCCGCAAGGCAAGGCGGTGACCAACAACCTGCCGAACATCGGTCTCGCCCAATTGACCAATGTCCGCATCGGCAAGCACATCACGCTCGACATCGATGCAGTGAGCCGTGAGGAGGCCGAGAAGTTGGTCCACCAGGCCTGCGAGCAGCTGTTGGCCAATCCCATCATGGAGCGCTTCGAGTTCCGTGTCTTCACGGCCGAGGAGGCCGCCCTCTGAGTCCGGGATCTCCCCACTGAAGTGCCGACCGTGGTTGGGCCCTCCCCTTGGTAAGGAGGGGCATCTGCTTTTGTCCTACTTTGCACATCCGCCCCTTTTCTCAACTGTTTCATGAGCCGTTACCACCTTCTCTCCGCGCTGTTCTGCGCCGCTATCTTCGCCGCTTGTTCAAGCCAGGATACCGACATGTCTGATTCCACTCTGCCCGACGGCCCGGCCGCCAAGAAAGTCCCTTTGGAGCTGACTGAGCACGGAGATACGAGGGTCGACAATTACTTCTGGATGCGGCTCAGCGACGAACAGAAGAATGCGGAGACTCCGGATGCCCAGACCCAGGACGTCCTGGATTACCTGACTGCTGAAAACGACTACATCGGGGCGGCGATGGCCCACACCGAGGACCTGCAGGAGAAGCTGTTCAACGAAATCGTCGGTCGCATCAAGAAGGACGACAGAAGTGTGCCTGTCCGGGACCGCGGCTATTGGTATTACACCCGCTACGAGGAGGGGAAGGAATACGCCATCAATTGTCGGAAGCCCGCACAGGAGACGAAGTATGAGGAGTGCACCGGTGCTGAGGAAGTCATGTTCGACCAGAATGTGATGGCCGACGGCCACGATTATTTTTCCATGGGGGGCATGAGCGTCAGTGATGACAACAACCTCGTTGCCTTCGGTGTGGACACGGTGAGCCGCCGGCAGTACACCGTCCGGTTCAAAAACCTTTCGACGGGGGAGGTCCTGCCCGACGAGATCCCGCTGACCACGGGGGGGGCCACTTGGGCTGCGGACAACAAGACGGTGTTCTATACGCGGAAGGATCCCCAGACCTTGCGCAGTTTCCGGGTGTACCGCCATGTGCTGGGCACTCCGGTCGAGGAGGATGTGCTGGTCTATGAGGAGACCGACGAGACTTTCAGCTGTGGGGTCTATCGTTCCAAAAGTGACGCTTACCTCATCATCTACACATCCCAGACCCTGTCTCAGGAGTACCGCGTGCTCGAGGCGGACAATCCTACGGGTGAATGGCGTGTGGTGCAGCCCCGGGAGCGCGACCTCGAATATGGCATCAGCCATTACGGGGACCATTTCTACGTCGTCACCAATCTCGACGCAAAGAACTTCCGCTTGATGCGCACTCCGGTGGGGGCCACCACCAAGGACAACTGGGAGGAAGTGATTCCCCACCGTGACGACGTCCTGCTGGAGGGCATTGAGATCTTCAAGGACTATCTCGTCGTAGAGGAACGCAAGGAGGGCTTGAATCAGCTGCGCATCACGAAGTGGGACGGCTCCATGGATGAATACCTGGAGTTCAATGACCCCGCTTACACGGTCGGTGCGCGTTCCAACCCCGATTTCAATACGGACATCCTGCGCTTCAGCTATACGTCGATGACGACGCCGGGCAGCACGTATGACCACAACATGACCACCGGTGAGCGCACGCTGCTCAAGCAGCAGGAGGTCGTGGACGACAACTTCGCGCCGGAGAACTACACTTCCGAGCGCCTCATGATCGAGGTGAGGGACGGCGTGAAAGTGCCGGTGAGCATGGTCTACCGCAAGGGGACCGAGCGGAATGGCGAGAACCCCTTCCTGCTTTATGCCTACGGCAGCTACGGCAGCAGCATGGATCCGTATTTCTCCAGCGTACGCCTGTCCCTGCTCGACCGCGGGTTTGTCTATGCCATTGCGCACATCCGTGGGGGCCAGGAAATGGGCCGCCATTGGTACGAGGATGGCAAGCTGCTCAAGAAGCAGAATACCTTCAATGACTTCGAGGATGTGGGCCGTGCCATGGTCGAGATGGGCTATACCGCTCCCGACCACCTGTATGCCATGGGCGGATCCGCCGGTGGCCTGCTGATGGGTGCCGTCATGAACCAGGCCCCTGACCTCTTCAACGGGGTGGTGGCTGCCGTGCCGTTCGTGGATGTGGTGAGCACCATGCTCGATGAGACCATTCCCCTGACCACCTTCGAGTGGGACGAGTGGGGCGATCCCCGGGACAGTGTCTATTACCATTACATGAAGTCGTACAGCCCTTACGACCAGGTTGCGGCCCAGAAATACCCCAACACGCTCGTGACCACGGGATACTGGGACAGTCAGGTGCAGTATTGGGAGCCTGCCAAGTGGGTGGCCAAACTGCGTGAATTGAAGACGGACGACAATATGTTGCTGTTCTTGACCAACATGGATGCCGGACACGGCGGCCAGTCGGGTCGTTTCCGCCGTTACAGGGAAACGGCATTGGAATATGCCTTCATGTTGAATCTGGAGGGCATCGACGGCTGATCCAAAAAGCCGATCGTTCCAACCTGTCAGCTGATTCCGAAGGCGCTCTTCGGCTGTAACCTTTGCGGATGGACGGCGTAAATTTGCTGACCATGCCAACAGCGAGTGTTTTCCGGGGAGTGAGGGCCCTTCAAGGGGTCTTGGGGGTGTTGGTGGCGCTGTTGTTGACGGCTTGCGAGAAGCCGGCGGAAGAGTTCAGCGTGCCCGACTGGACGCCGGTGATGGCCGTCCCCCTCGTGGATACCCGATTCGATTTGTCGGATGTCCTCGAGTTGCTCTCGAACAACCTGGATACGGTGCCCATCGTGGATGGGGGAGGAGGCCAATTGGTCTTCGTTTATTCCGAGTCATTTTCCGGAACACTGGCAGAGGAATGGCTGGAGATTCCGGATGTGCTGAAATCGGCGGACCTGGTGCTGGATGATGCCCTTGCTTCGGCCATCAACATCACCTCTGCAGGCACCGTGATCCCTTTGTCCGACACCCTCCTGGCGGAGATGATTGTCGACAACCCTCCCGGAGCGCTGATTTCCTCTGTGGACCTGGCACAAGGTCACCTGTCCTTCACTGTGGAATCCACGCTCGGTGATGAAGTGGAGGGCCAGATCACCATACCCAACCTGCTCGATCCGGTCGGCATGCCTTGGTCGGCCGTGTGGACGTCGGAGATGTTGTCCAACGGACCGCTCCAATTCACGGAGGACCTCTCCAACTGGCGCATCCTCCCGGAAAACCCCAACGTTCAGGACACGAATCTGATCACGGCTTTTTTCGATGTTTTCGTCATCAACGATGAAGCACATACGGCAGTGGCCGGTGAGGCCCTGTCTGCCGAGTTCATCATGGAAGACCTCGTATTCGAGCGTGTTGAGGGCGACTTTGGTTCTTCCAACATCCTCCTCGAGGAGGGGACCACCACGTTTGATTGGGTTGACGAGCGTTTTACAGTGGCCGGTGTCGAGATTGAGCAGGCTTCCGTCACCTTGGACATCACCAATGCGTTCGGAGTGGAAGCGATTTTGGATTCAGTGGAATTGAGGGCCCTGGAAGGGGGGGTCGTGGTCGTTGAGTTGAACGCCGAGACAGGACCTTTGTTGGTGCCTCCGGCCCAAGGAAGCGTGCAATCGCCTTCGGAAGTGAGCTGGACCATCGATGAGACGAACAGCAACGTCACGTCACTGTTCAGTGTGGAGCCGCGCGAGCTTGAATTGTCGGCTTGGGTCCGCGCCAATCCAAACGGGGTGAACCTTTCCGCACCCAATTTCGTCGATGCGGATGGATACGTGACGGCGGAGTTCAGTGCGGAGATTCCCTTGGCGCTCCGTGTGGGTCAATTGGATTTCCGGGACACGCTCGAGCTTTCACTTGGGCTGGAGGATGAGGTGGTTGAACTGGATTCCGCTGAGTTGCGGCTCATTCTGCACAACGGCTTTCCCTTCGGGGTGGATGTTGCCGTGGTCCTGCTTGACTCCAATGGCATGGCGGTCGACAGCCTCTCCCTGTCTCCCTTGGCTTTGTTTTCCGTGCCTGAGGTGGATTCAGACGGGCTTCCCGTGGAGCCCGCGGTATTCGTCCATGATTTCTTCTTTGATTGGGAACGGGCGGATGTGTTGAGGACGGTGGAGTACGCGGTGCTTCGGGCGTGGTCCGCCACCGCCGATGCTGATCAAGGCTCGATGGTCCGGTTGACGCAGGATCAGGGCCTCGGAATGGAGCTAGGGGCCAAGTTGTTCTTGAGGATCGCACAGTAGGATGGGGAGGATCAGATTCAAAGTCGCCTTGTGGCTCGTGCTTGTCTCGGTTCCCTCTGTCGGTTTGCGCGCACAGTTGGGACCCATGGAGATTTTGCCCGAATGGGGGCAGGCCGGATGGAGCAATCCGGCCATCCTGCACCCATCCGGGAGTCACCTCCTGATCGGGGGGCTTTCGGGATTCCAGTTGGAGGTGGACCATTCCGGACCCCGGTACATCGACTTCATCGGCCAGGACGGGGCGGTGGACCCGATGGCACTGCTCGAAAGCATGGATCCATTCGAAACTTTGGGGTTGAGGAGTGAGGTTCCCCTGTTCTCTCTCGGTTTCCGGGAAAAGGAGCGGTTTGAATTCAGATTGCGCAGCCGGGTTGTCGCCGAACAGCAATTTTCCTATGACCGGGATTTGTTTGATGTTGCATGGAGGGGCAACGGGCACCCCGACAACATCGGCCGGCCCATTTCATTTTCGGAATTCGGATTCAATGCTCAGGCCTACCTCGACCATGGACTGAGTGTCGGGGCCATGGCCAAGGAGGACAAACTTTGGTTGGGCTGGGGAATCCACTTGCTCAACGGCGTCGCTGCTTTCGGGCTCGAGGATTTCGATGCGGTCTGGACTACGGATACCCTTGATTACAGCTGGGATTTGTCTGGCCAGGCGACCTTGAATTCAGCCGGGCTAGACCTGGACTCTCTGCTGGCTGGCGTTGAGGTGGCGTTGCCAGGAGACGGAGGTGTGCCCGAAACCATCGGTGCCGGAGTGGCTTTCGATTATGGATTCCGTTGGCGCTTGACGCCCAAGGTGGAGCTGGAGGGTGCCGTGGAGGGCCGTGGAGGGCTGCGCTGGTTGGAGTCGCTTTCCGGGAAGCAGTTGGACCCGTCCAACTTCGTGCTGGAAGGCATTGATCTGGTGGAGGAGTACAATGGATTGGACTCCGTGTCCCTGGACTCCGTGCCAAACCTCTTCGAGGATTGGCAGGCTGGGATGCAGGACTCCTTATCCGGGGCTTTTTCGGTGCAGTCAACGCCTGGCGTTGCGGCAGCATTCGATACGCGCATCCGTGAGACATGGAGATTCGGGATTCGGTTTCGGCCCCATGAATCGCTGGAGGTCAGTGCACTGGCATACAGGCAGTTCAGCTTTGGTCGCGTCAGGGAGGGTGGATTGTTCGGCCTGACCTATCGTCTGCGCGGCAATGTCACGGTGCATGCGCAGGCCCAGTATCATCAAGGTGGTTGGCTGTGGGGGGGCGGATTGTCCCTGCGCGGTGGGCCCATACGGTTGTCCATCTCTTCACGGCACGTGCCGGGCTTCCTGCTGCCGCTGGAGTCGCGGCACATGCAAGGCCAAGCGGGCCTCTCTTTCGATATGGGTTATGCCAAGGACAAGAAGCGGCGCCGAAAGAACGACCTCGGCACGGGTAAGGGGATGTGGCACTGAAGTCCGGCCGTGCGGTCAGTCGTTGAGGAAGTCCTCGTATCCGATGCCTCGAAGGAAACGCGGGAGCGAGTGGTGGAGAATGTCGAAATGCACCGCTGACCAGCCGGCGGAAATGGCTCCGGCAACATTGCCCTTGTTGTCGTCGATGAACAGGGTTTTCTCGGGATTGAGCTCAAACTGAGTGGCCACTTGCACGAAGGCCTCTGTTTCGGGCTTTCTCAGGCCCAAACGATGGCTGTATATGATTTGCCTGAAACTCTCTGAGAAACGACGGCCCTTGGTACCCAGGATGTCCTGTTCGAAGTGCGATGCATGGATGGCGTTGGTATTGCTGAACAGGAGCAGATCGAAATACTGACCCAAGGACTCCAACCAGGGCAGTGCGTTGGGGCGCAACCCGAGGAGCATGGCGTTCCAAGCCTTGCGGACGTCTTCTACTTCAGTTTCAGGGGAGCAATGATTTTTCAGAGAATTCAGGAAATCCTCTTCGCTGATTTCCCCGCATTCTAGGCTATCGAACAGGGTATCCTGAAGCTTTGGATTGAACCGCTCTCCGAAATTGTCCAAGCCCAACCTTGCGAAGGCATGGATGGTTCGGTCGTAGTCCAACTCATAGAGCACGCCACCGAAATCCAGTACAATGTGATCCAGTTGTTTCCAATCAATCGGGAAAAGGGCTTGGCTGGGCATTGCGGCAGTGGATCACAGATGGAGAATCCACGCTTGATCCATTCCGTGGAGCGCTTTCAACCCCTGTCGGAATTCGAGTGCTGTTGCAGGATCGTTGAAGCAGCCTGAGGACACGCGGTGAGCTCCACCAGGACCGGGCAGGATGGAAGTCGCATATCCGAGAGCTTCCAGGCGCCTCGCCAGACCGGCAGCGCGGGGCATTTCTGTGAATGTGCCCGCAATGACGTGGTGGCTGCAGCCTGAGGACAGGGGCTGAGGAACGGGGAGCACCATGACCGCTTCATTGTAGGATGCGGGATCCAGGTCAGGCGCATTCGGATCGAGGAATGCCAGGACATCGGTGTCCTCCGTTTCCGGAAACCGGATGTCCTCGCCTTCGATGCGGGGGAGATAGTCAGTCGGTTCGGGTTCGGAGAAGGAGAGCATCTCGAATTGGGCGCCGTCTCTTTGGCCCCACCACAGGGATCCTCCAACAAGCAATGGAAGAAGCAGGATGGCCGCAGCCGAACGTGCCCAGTGTCCGACCGACAGCCCTTGTTGATCCTCCTCTTCTGCGGGTTCCGGTTCGGATGTGACGTTGGTCTCTTTCCCCGCGACGGGAATGACCGGGATCTCGGTTTCCTCCTTCGCCTCGGGTGTTGATTGGAGGTCGAGCCAAGCAATGCGGCCCAGTCCAGGGGGGGCATAGCGCTCTCCCAAACGGGCTTCGGGTGCGAATCCTACGGTACCATTTGCCGTCAGGTAGAGCCGACCCAGACCGGGGATGTCACGGGTACCTCCGGATTCGAGGTGCGCTTGCAAGGCCGCTACTTCGTTGTCGATCAGTTCCGTTGCTGCCTCATTGCGGCATCCTGTCGCCCTCCGGATTTCCTGTTCGAGCAGGCCATCCCTCACCTTGAGTTTCGGGTTGAACGCGACATTGCGTCCAGGGGGAACCCATTCCCCCTTGTCCTCGTCAAAACGGGCCGGAACCGGGTGTGCCACGAACCCTCCGAACTTGGGAATGACCAGGCAATCGTGGTCATGGAGCAGCAGAGGGAGCGCTTGTATCAGGAATTCGGTATCCCGGAAAGAAACCATAGTGAGCCGAAAATAAGGCGATTATATCTGCTACCCTCCAAGTAACGCCGACAATGGTCATTCAGGTGTTGTTGGCGGCGTACCAATTGCGAACGCGCTCGAGGTCATCAGGGGTGTCCACCGAGCCGGGACCGGTTGCATCCGTGACATGGACAACGCCAATGCTGACCCCGGCTTCGAGCCAACGCAATTGTTCCAGTTTCTCCTTCTTTTCCAGCAGGCCTTCGGGCAATGAGGCGCAATGGCCCAGCATGCCAGGAGCAAATCCGTAGATGCCGATGTGAATGCCCCCGGTGGCCTGATGGGCCGTCGGAGCGCGTGAAAAAGACAGGGCTCGGCCATTCTCGTCGGTGGCCACTTTGACCCTTTCCGGCTGTTCGATTTCCCCGGGATGGGCGGTCCGCATGGGGGTCACCACATCCCACGTCCCACGTTGGAGTGCCGTGCACATGGCATCGAGGTGTGCGGCATCCGGGAAGGGCTCGTCTCCTTGGAGGTTCAGGATCGGGGTGTCCGGAGAACCGAGCCCCAACCAGACTTCATGGCACCGGTCCGTCCCGGACACATGAACGCCGGTCATGTTGGCCTCGCCGCCTGCCGTGCGGACGGCCTCGGCGATGGCTTGGTCGTCCGTGGCGACGATGACGCGCGCGATGCCCGGGTGTCGTGAGGCGGCACGCCAGGTGTGCACGACCATGGGGATTCCAGCGATTTCAGCGAGCGGTTTGCCCGGAAGCCGGGAGGATGCCATGCGCGCGGGTATGATCGCGATGATCTTCAAGGAGTGAAGGTGTATCGGACCAACCACAGCCGATTGGCTTCTGCGGCGAGTGGCCGCAGGGCGTAATTGAGGTTGGCGGCATTGCGCACGATCAATTCCACGTGGTGATGGTCATCCAATTTCCGGCCGAATTGGAAGTCATGCAGCCATTGGATTTCGGGTCTTTCTGCCAACCAGTCAATCAACCCGTACTCCAGCAACCCCAGACTCTCGATGTCGATGAAGGCTTTGTCGATGTTGCGTATGGTGGTGTTTCGGGCAGCGTTCCAACCCAGGGTCCATCCGGAGGAGTGCTGCATGCTCAGGTTGGAACGAAAGGTGTTGAGTATGCGGTATTTCAGGGTCTGGTCCGTGGTATCCGAGCTTGTGGACGCGTAGCTGACACCGCCGGAAATGGTTGGAAATTCCGCGTAGATGGAGTCGGGCGTGAGGCTGATGGGGTCAAGCAGGGTCTGGCCGATGAGCCACTGGACTTTCCATGCCCCGGTTTCTCCTTGGCCCATGGTGCTCCACTCCAACCCCGAGACCCGCGCCTTTCCGGTATTGACGCTTCTGAAACCCAGATCGAGCAGTCCGTTTCCGGTGCTGCCCCAAAGACCGAAGGTGTACTCAATGAAGTTTTCGAAATCCTGCTGGAATACGGCTACATCGAGGAAGCCTTTCCATTGGCCGTCAGGCCCAAAGCGGAACCCCTGCTTGATGCCGATTTCCATGTTGGTGGAGGATTCCGGACGGACGTCGAGCGACGGAAACACACTGATGCCTCCCACCGTGGTGCGGATGAACTTCTCCGCGATGCTCGGGAAGCGGAAGCCCTGTCCGAGGCTCGCCCGCAAAAAGCTGGCTTGTCCGAAACGGTAGTTCAGTCCTGCTCGGAAAACGGTGGTTCCCTGGGATGCACTGTCGAGCACGAAGTGTTCGTACCGGCTGCCCAAGGTCACGTGTACCCTGTCATGGGGTTCGGCGTCGACCTGGAGGTAGGCGGCCCTGTTGGCGGCGTGATGGACCGTGTCGCCCACCCCTGCTCCGTAGAGCTCCGCAACACTTCGGGTGCCTTGTCCATAGAGCCCGCCGGTCGCGGTCCAATGCTCGTTGCGGTATCGGGACCGGTATTCTGCCTGCCAGGTGGAGGATTCGTTGGCCTGGTTGTTGTCGTTGTCGTTGATGAGGCGGAGGAAACGCCCTTGCAGCCGGTGGTTCCATGGTCCGACGGCCCGCTCCACGTGGGGGTCAAGGGTCACCATGCGTTGCACCGTGCGGGTATCCGCCCCCGGTGTGGCGGCGTAAAATCCGGTGTCTGCGTTGTTCCAGATGAGGGTGCTGATTCCTTCTCCGGAGATCGCGTTGCCGCGGATTCCGTACCCCCATCCGCCATTTTTCGGGGCGTGTTGCCAAGCGCCGTTGACGCGCCATTGGCGTTCTGCATCGTAATGGTCCACCGTAAAGGGATTGTACCCCCTGCTGTGCGCCAATCCTGTTGCGGGGTTGATCTGGGGCCCCTTGTGGCCATCGCTGCCGAGCCATTGTCCCCCGAAACTGAGGCCGTCGCCATTGGCGAGGCGTCGGGTATGGAGCCAGGAAGTGCTGCTCTGCATCAGGGTTTGGTTCCAATACTTGCGTCCGTTCCCCGGGTCGCTGTGGACGCCGTGCTGGACCGTGATGCGGGTCAAAGGTTCAGGGTCCGGAAATGCGGTGCGGAATTGGATGACGCCGCTCAGGGCGGAAGAGCCGTACAGTACGCTGCTTGCCCCCTTGACGATCTCGACCTGCTCGAGGTTCTCGAGTGGCAGGAAGCCCCAGGTAGGCCGCCCGGCATCACCGCTGAGCACGGGAAGGCCATCGAGCAATACGGCCACCCGGGAGCCGGCTCCAAAGCTGTATCCGCTCCCTCCCCTGATTTGGGGCTCGCTGTCGACGATGGTCACCCCGGGTGTGCGGGACAGGCTCTGGTCCGCGCTGGTCGGAGCCCCTTGGTTGACCAATTCGGGCGGCAGGACATCGATGGAGACACTGACTTCGCCCAGGTCCTGCTCGAAACGTCCGGCGGAAATGACGGCCGTTCCGATGCGGGCAACGTCAGGTTCAAGGGAAACTGCCAATGTTTTCGCTCCTTGCCAGGCATCGAGGGTGTTGGACCACTCGACATATCCGACGAAGCGCACCCGTAGATTTCGGTTTCCCTCTTTGTCGAGGGGCACAGTGAATTGGCCATTGATGTCGGTCAGCGCGGAGGATGCCCCCAACATGACCACGGCACCGGGTAGCTTTTCTCCATTGGTACCGTCGACCACGGATCCCGAGAGGATGGGAACGGTCTGGGCGAACCCGGTCGTAACCGCGAGGAAGCCGAGCAGCATCAAGCCGGCTTTCAGCCAGTGGGCGGGGAAGGGGATGGGAGATCCATTGCGTCGCATCAGGTCGAAAGTAAAGCCAACCTCGACGTTTGCGAATGGACGGCAGGACATTGCCTTGGGCAAGGCCACTTTGCCAGGCATGGCAAATGATGGATTCCGCGATCCGCTCATCGGATATGTATCCGGTGACCTGGAGGATTGGTTGTTGGACTGGTTGACAGCGGTGCAGTTGCCGAGATTCAACGGCAGAGGGACGCTGCGCGTGGTGCGGGAGGTGGGGCTGGGAGCGTGGCTGACGGGCTTCGCTCCGAATTTGCTGGGTCCTGCGCGTGACCGGGCATGTGTGCAAAGGGCGGCAATGCGGGATGCGGGCATCGTGCCCTTGGTGCTTGGCCGGGAGGGCTATCCCCATTTGCTGGCTCAATTGCCGGATGCGCCCTGGGTTTTGTTCGTCAAAGGAGATGTGGATGTACTGTCGAGGACGCGACCGGTTGCCGTTGTGGGCACAAGAAGGGCATCCACGGTAGGATTGGGGGCGGTGGAAGGGCTGTTCGCGGGGATGCGGGACCTTGATTGGACCATGGTGAGCGGGATGGCAGATGGTATTGACGCCGAAGCCCACCGCCGGGCATTGGAGATGGCGGTTCCAACGGTGGCTTGTTTGGCCCACGGTCTGCATGCGGTTCATCCGCGTTCCAATGCGCGCCTCGCTGAGCGGATACTCGAAGCTGGAGGTTGCTGGGTGTCCGAATACCGTTGGGGGACACCCCCAACGAAATACTCTTTTCCAGCGAGAAACAGGATCATTGCAGGACTTGTTGAAGCGGCGGTGGTGGTGGAGTCCGGAGACCCCGGGGGGAGCCTCATCACGGCACGGTTGGCACAGGATTACGACCGACGGGTTTTTGCTTTGGCACCCGCTTGGTGCTCCGAAGCCATGCGCGGCAATGCACGGCTGATTCGCGAGCAGGTTGCCGAGCTGTTGCATGACCCCATGGACCTGCCGCAGGCGATGGGATGGGCCCAGGCGTTGCAGTCATGGCATGGTGTGGCATCCGGGAGGGGATCAGGCCCAAATGAAGATTTGATGGGAGCGCTGGACGTCTATGTTTCCAGACCATTTGATGAGGTCGTCGAAAAAATGGCCAGCGAGCCAAGGGCCGTGCGCAAGGCTTTGCTCGAGGCAGAATTGTCAGGATGGGTGAGGTGCTGGCCGGGTGACAGATTCACCCGCACATTGCGGTGATGCCTGAGAATCCAGATGTCAGAGCTTGTCCAGGATCTTTTCTATGTCGTTCATGCATTCCATGCATTCACCATTCATGCGGTTCACCATTTCGGCGATCTCGCCGATGGGGCACCTATCACGGGCCATGGATTCCAAGATTTTGAAATCCTCATAGGCTTGATTGTAGCCGATGGCACCTGCGGCACTCTTGAGCTTGTGGGCGTTGAATCCGATTTGCTCATGGTTGGACTGCTCTACGCTCTCCGACAAGGCTGCCATATCCTTCGGGGCAGTTCGAACGAAAATCTGCAGCACTTGACGAATGAAGGCAGGGTCACTGCCTACGATGCGTTTGAGGTGCTCCAGGTCCAAAACAGCCATAGCCTACAATATCCGAAAATTTTCGAGGTTACAGCTGTCCTGTGAACCATTTCCACAGGTCATTGCCGTTGGCAACGAGCATGAGCGTTCCTACAAACAGCAACCCGATGAGGGTGCTGTATTCCATGAAACGTTCACTGGGCTTGCGTCCAGAGATCATCTCAAAAAGCAGGAACATGACGTGTCCACCGTCCAGCGCAGGGATGGGCAACAGATTCATGAACGCCAGGATGAGCGACAACAGGGCAGTGATGTTCCAGAAGCTGCGCCAGTTCCATTCCGGACTGAAAATGCTGCCCAGGGTGATGAAACCACCGAGTTGCTGTGAACCGCCGGGCCTGAACAGGAAACGCAAGGACGAAACGTACCCTGAAAGTGTCGACCATGCTTTGTCCCATCCGCCTGCCAATGCGGCGACAGGACCGAATTGCAGGTCTTCGAATTCATAGCCGTCGAGGGCATCATAGGCTACTGGAAAGAAGCCGAGTTTTCCATCGACGTCGACGGAAGCCTTGAGGGACAGGCTTTCCGAATCCATGCGCGGCAGGGGTTGGGCGCTTCTATCCACAGCAGGTCTCTTGTCACCGTTTCCATTCTGTCGCACGATTCCGATTGCGACTTCATCCTGACCGGCAAAACCGGCAAGGGCCTCGACCACGTTGCCGAAATAGGGCGTGGCGACCCCTCCGATCGAAACGATTTGATCCCCGGAACGCAGCCCGGCTTTTTCAGCGCCGGACCCGGGGTTCAACCGGTCAACGATGGTGGGCAGGTTCACATTGATTGGTGTGGTGCCCCGCTTCATTTCCTTGGACTGGTCGAGCAATACCTGGCCCAGTTCAACAGGGAAATCAAGGGTTTGCCGGACCCCGCCCCGAAGAACTTCCGCCGAACGTACCTGCGAACCGAAGACCGCTTTCCGGAAGTCGTCGGTATAGCGGACAGGCTGGCCTTCCAAGGAGAGGATGACATCACCATCCTGGAGGCCGGCTTCCTTCAACGGCTCCACGAATGACAGGCCATACGGGGCTTTGTCGATGCGCAAGTCCTGCTCACCCCATACGAACAGCACCATGCTGTAGATGAGGACGCCAAGAATCAGATTCACGGTAATGCCGCCCAACATGATGATGATCCGTTGCCACGCTGGCTTGGATCGGAATTCCCATGGTTCCGGGGGCTTGGCCATCTGTTCCTTGTCCATGGATTCGTCGATCATGCCGGCGATTTTCACATAGCCTCCGAGGGGAAGCCACCCTATGCCATAGACGGTTTCGCCGATTTTCCGTTGGAACAATGCGCCTTTGATGTCGAAGAAGAGGAAGAACTTTTCGACGCGGGTCTTGAACAGCCGGGCTGGAATGAAATGGCCCAATTCATGCAGGACAATCAAAAAGGACAGGCTGAGAAGGAACTGTCCGGCTTTGACAAGGATCTCCATGTTGGCTTTGGGCGTTGCGGATTCGTCTTCAGGCAAGAACTACAGCCTGCCGGAAATCAAAGCAAAATTATGCCCCAGTGCGGCCCAAGTTGATTTTTAACGGCTTTTCCGGTAGTTCAGGCGCATCTTGCCATCCCGCAACAGCATGGTTGAGCGTTGTGCAAGAAGATGCCTGATTCGAAGAAGAAGCAACCCAAGCCGCGTCAGCAAACGAAAGTGGCGCCCAGGGACCGGTTCATCGGCCCGAGCTTTTTGTTGTGGGCCCTGATTCTTTCACCCGTTTTGGGCATCACGGGATTGCTGGTCTTGGCCGCCTCCTCCGACTTGCCCGATACCGAGACCCTGGCGAATCCAAAAACGGATTTGGCGACCAGGATTTACACGGTGGATGGCGTGCAGCTCGGCAGTTTCTACAGGGAGAACCGGGCGGATGCCCGCTTCGGGGATTTACCGGAATCCCTCGTTCAGGCGCTCATCTGCACGGAGGATGTGCGGTTCATGGACCATACCGGCGTCGATTTCAAGAGTCTGGCCCGCGCGATTGCCTTCATGGGGAGCAGGGGGGGAGGAAGCACCATCACACAGCAATTGGCCAAGCAGCTGTTTACTGAGCGATATGACCGGACGGGCTTTTTTGAGCGGGCCGTGCTGCAGAAGCCCAAGGAGTGGATCATCGCGACACGCCTGGAGCGCCAATACACGAAGGACGAGATTGTCGCCCTGTACCTGAACCGCTACGATTTTCTCAACCAGGCTGTGGGCATCAGGAGCGCGGCCCAGGTCTACTTTGGAAAACCCCTTGACAGGATGGAGTTGCATGAATCGGCCATGCTGGTCGGCATGCTGAAAAACAGTGCCTTGTTCAATCCATTGCGCCGGCCGGAGCTGGTGGTGGAGCGGCGTGCGACCGTGTTTTCCCAGATGGCGAAATACGGAGCCGTTCAATCGGCGGACCTGGACAGCTTGAATGCCCTGCCCTTGGGGTTGAGCTATCAGCGGGTGAGCCACGATGAGGGCCCCGCACCCCACTTCAGGGAAAAGTTGCGCGCCGAGATTGGCGCATTGTTGTCGGAAAAAGACGAGCAGGGCGGCTACCGCATTGCGAAAGCGGACGGGGCTCCTTTTGACCTCTATCGGGATGGCCTTGTGATCCACACCACCTTGGACAGTCGGCTTCAGCGTCATGCAGAGGTTGCGGCGAACCGGCATATTCGCGGGGAATTGCAAGCGGATTTTTGGCGCGATCTGAAAAGGACGACGGGCCGAACGTGGCCTTTTTCGGAGGACATCGTGGGAAAGGAACAGGAGCGCATCCTGGACAGGGCGGTGGAGCAGAGTCGGCGATACCGACTGGCCATGGGCAAGGAATGCCCCGAATGTGCCCGTCCGGGATTCTATATCGCCGAAAGGGACAGTGCGGGCGAGCGGGTCCACTATTGCCGACCGGGCAAGGGTGGATGCGGACATGCCTGGCCCGCCATGTCGCGGCGCGAGCTTGACGCCGAATTCGAGCGGGAGACCCAGACCACGGTTATGGGGCTGCAGGGATGGGTCGACACGTTGATGACCCCGCTCGACAGCATTCGACACCAAAAGACCTTGTTGCATGCCGGCCTCATGAGCCTGGACCCGCGCAATGGAGAAGTCAAGGCCTGGGTGGGAGACTTGGATTACCAGTGGTCCCAATTCGACAATGTGAGTCAATCGCGCCGGCAGGTCGGTTCGACGTTCAAGCCCTTTGTCTACGCCACTGCCGTCCGTTTAGGCCTCGACCCGTGCACGGAGCTGCCCAATCAGAAGACGTGCATTGAATTGCCGGGCGACCAGCCACCGTGGTGTCCGGACAACAGCGACATGGAGTACGGCGAGATGGTGACCCTGGAATACGCGCTCGCCAACTCCATGAATACGGTGACGGCCAAGCTGATCAAGGATTACGGCGTGCAGCGCGTCGTGGACCTTGCCCATGCGATGGGGATTGAAAGTGAGATTCCGCCGGTGCCTTCCATCGCGCTTGGCGTGGCGGAGTTGTCGTTGCAGGAGGTGACGTCTGCCAACGCGACGTTTGCTGGCGGTGGAGTGTGGCATGCGCCGCGCATCATCCGTCGCATCGAGGACAAGCGGGGCAACACCATCTATGAGCCGAGGCCTGAAATCCGTCAAGGGCTGGATGCGGCGACTGCATACCGTGTGCTCGAAATGATGAAGGGTGTCGTCGATGGGGCCTACAATGCCGAGCTGGACATCACCAGGGGTACCGGCATCCGGTTGCGCATGGACCTGGAGAAGCGGGAATACGATGGGTTGAAGATTCCCATGGCGGGCAAGACGGGCACGACGCAGAGCAATGCGGATGGCTGGTTCATCGGCCTGACCCCGGAGCTCGTGACCGGAGTATGGGTTGGCGCGTCGGATCCCGCCATCCGGTTCTCGACCACCACCAAGGGCCAAGGGGCGAATACCGCATTGCCGATCTTCGGGTTCTACATGAAGGCCGCCGCGGCGGATGAGGACATCGGGTTGTTGCTGGAGGATTTCAGGCCCCCCGCAGGGGTGTCGCGCGCAGTGCCCTGCAAGGAATTGATCGAAGCGCGCAAGATTGATTTCAAGGACGGCGGTGCGGTGGACGACGAAGACTTGTTTGAATGAATACAGGAGCATGGCACTTGACAAGACAGTGAAGGATGCACGTGAGGCGTGCACGGGCATTGAGAGTGGCATGACGCTCATGCTGGGTGGATTTGGATTGTGCGGCATCCCGGAGCACTGCATCAAGGAACTGGTCCGGTTGGAGGTGACGGATTTGACGTGCATTTCGAACAATGCCGGGGTGGATGACTTCGGGCTTGGCCTCTTGCTGCAGGGGAGGCAGATCAGGAAGATGATCTCGAGCTATGTCGGGGAGAACGATGAATTCGAGCGCCAGATGCTTTCGGGTGAACTCGAGGTGGACCTCATCCCGCAAGGGTCGCTTGCTGAGCGCTGTCGCGCCGGTGGCGCGGGCATACCTGCCTTTTTTACCCCGGCTGGATATGGCACCGAGGTGGCCGAGGGCAAGGAGGTTCGGGAATTCAACGGCAAGCCGCACATCCTGGAGTCTGCTTTGACGGCTGACTTTGCCATTGTAAAGGCGTGGAAGGGGGATACGGCGGGCAATCTGATCTTCAAGGCGACCGCCAGGAACTTCAATCCCGTCATGGCCATGGCGGGTCGGATCACCATTGCAGAGGTCGAGGAGCTGGTTCCGGCAGGTGAATTGGATCCCAATCAGGTCCACACGGCTGGCATCTTCGTCCAGCGCATATTCCAAGGCAGGGATTTCGAGAAGCGCATCGAACAACGCACTGTGCAGGGATGATCTCGGGCTGGCCGGCATACATCGGTCCCGGTGGGGGTGTGACGGTGGGGGCCCTGTTGGTGATCCTCATCGGAGGCCTCATCCTGTTTGCCTTTGGCTTCATCATCTGGTTGCGCATCAAGCGTTTCCTGCGGGGCAAGGGCAAGGCGAAATGGGGAGCAAGGCTGATGGCGCAGGTGCTTGCCCTGGTCGCCCTGTTGAGTGTGTTCGGATGGATGGCGCAGCACCGGGTGAAGAAGGACCACGATTTCGGTTTTCTGAATGGCTTCGTCGAGGTGCTTGCGGGATTTCCGGACCGGTTCAAACAATCGGTTGAGGAGGTGCAGACCCTGCCGCAGACCTTTGTGCCCACCCCCTCGGATTTCGTCCCGTTGAACCTGTTGGATCGCGATGTGCTGACCCTCACGGCCTACTCCGATGTGGACGACCGGAGGACCATCGCGATCCGAAACCTGAGGGATGGAGCCGAGCTTCACCGTTGGACCTTGCCTGATGAGCTCGGGCCGCTGAAACCGCATTGGCGGGTACAACACCCGATTCTGCTCGAGGACAAGTCCGTGGTCAGCTTCATCACCAATCGATCTCCCCTGTTCAGGCTCGACTCCGTCTCCAATGTGGTGTGGCGCCAGGACAGCCTCAACTTTCATCATGCGATCAACCGCGCGGCCGATGGGAGCTTGTGGGTGTGCGCCATGCGTTGGGAACGCGGTGGGCGGCACATTGCCTATCGGGGGCGATACCGCATGGGGAACCGGGTGGTGAATTTCCTGGACAACAGCATTGCCCGCATCGATGCGGAGACGGGGCACATCCTCGAGGTGCATTCCATGCTGGAGGTGCTCAAGGCCAATGGGCTCGACCACCTCATCCTGCGATCCGGGGATGCCCAGGACCCGCTGCACCTCAACGATGTCGAGCCTGTGCTCTCTGCATCCCGGTACTTCGAGCAGGACGACCTCTTCCTGAGTTTCCGCAATCTGCACTGCGTCATCCAATACCGACCCACCACCGGCAAGGTCATCCGGGTCATCGATGGTCCGCTGGCCGCACAACACGACGTGGACATCGAGGATGACAGCACGTTGGTCATCTTCAACAACAACGTGCAGGAGAACAACGGGATTTACACGAACGGGGGGGACAAGTATCCGGTGTCCAAGGATCAAGTGGAATTGGCTCGGTACCATTCGGAGGTGATGCTGTTCGACCTCGGCTCCGGAAGGTTCGCCCCGCTCTTTGAGGATCTGATGGCGGAGTACGGCATCATGACCTTCAGTGAGGGGCTCCAGGAGGCTTTGCCTGGTGATCGGTGGTTCCTCGAGGAGCAGAATTCGGGAGAGCTCTGGGTGGTCGGACCAGAGGGCGTCCTCTACCACGATGTCCACGCCTCCCACCACGACGGTCATCACCACCTGCCGAACTGGACCCGCGTTCTTCCCGCTTTTCCCTGAGCACGATGATCTGGATGCTGATCCTCGTTTCCAGTTACCTGGCCTTCTTGCTGTTGCGCAGCCGGCTTTCGGTCCTGTCACGGCTGGCACTCGACAGCGTCCAACTGTTGGATGGCCTGCTCGAGCCTGGTGAGGACGACGAAAAGCTCGAGGAACTCGAGGACCGCACGTCCAAGGTGCTCGTATCGCTGTTGCTGTTGCTGGCCCTTGCCGTTGCCGTTGTTGTGGTTTCTGCCACTCTCCCTTGGGTATGGGGTCGAATCGCCGGTGACCCCGGTGCGTTGGATGCCTTTTCCCGTTGGCAGGGCATCGTGGCCCTGTCCATCGGGGGTACGCTCAGCTTCGTCTTCCCGAAATGGAAAGCTCACACTGGTGCTTACTCGCCCCTCGATCAGCTGTTGCACCGCATCGCCCTGGACCATCCTAACTTCCATCGTTGGCTTCACGACCGAGAGGTACGGCGCTGGCGGAAGCGGGGAGGCGAGCGCGAGCCTCGGTTCGTGCTCGTCACGGGGTTGGCTCGGGCAGGGACGACGAGTTTGCTTCAGCGCCTCGAAGAGACGGGGGCGTTCAGCAGCCTCAACTATGCCAACATGCCCTTCGTACTGGCGCCCGGCACGTGGCGCAGGTTGCACAAGCCCAAGACGGGAGCGCGCGCGGAGCGCAGCCACGGCGACGGCATCCTCGTGGGTGCCGACTCTGCGGAGGCCTTGGAGGAACCGTTCTTCCTCGCCCATGTGGAGGGGGCGTTCGTCCAGGGAGACGGGCTCATTCCCCATTTTGTGGATGCGGCATTGCACGGCCGCTACCTCGACTACCAAGGACTGGTCCGTCGCCCGGGAACGACCTATCTGGCCAAGAACAACAACGCCCTCCTGCGCTATCCGTCACTGCGGGAGCACAACCGGGACTTCACGGCCGTCCTGATGTTCCGGGAGCCGCTGGCCCACGCTGCCTCGCTGCTCGCCATGCACCGCCGCTACACGGATATGCAGGAGGGAGACCCGTTTGTGCTCACGTACATGGACTGGCTTGCCCACCACGAATTTGGAAGCGGTCACAAGCCGTTCCTCTTTGGCAGCGGGCGCGTGGAAGGAGATCCTGACACCCTCGACTATTGGCTGGACCGTTGGCTGGACTACCATCGCCTTGCGCTGACTTTGGATGCCCACCGGCTGCTCTTCGTGTCGCACGCCACGTGGAGCGCGTCCCCAAGCGAAGTGCTGCGCGCCGTGCTGGTCGAGTCGGAGATGACAGCGGACGTTCCCGAGCTGGAGCCCCACATCCGCCATCGCGCGGTGGAGCAACAGGCCGATCCGGATCGCATTGAAGCGGCGCAGGCCGTGTACGAAAAGCTCATGGAGCGGGCGTTACATTTGGATTGACCCATGTTGGACAAGAATGGCATCGCGCGCCGCATTGCGCAGGAACTCAAGGACGGTTGGTACGTGAACCTCGGCATCGGCATTCCGACGCTGGTGGCGAACCACATTCCTCAGGGCATTTCTGTGGAATTCCAGAGTGAGAACGGCATCCTTGGTATGGGCCCTTTCCCGACGGAGGCAGAGGTCGATGCGGACCTGATCAATGCAGGAAAGCAGACCATTACGGCGCTGCCGGGTGCGGTCTACTTCGACAGCGCGACCTCCTTTGCCATGATCCGCGGACAGCACGTGCAGCTCACGGTACTTGGCGCGATGGAAGTTTCCCAAGGCGGTGATATCGCCAACTGGAAGATTCCCGGCCGCATGGTCAAAGGGATGGGCGGTGCCATGGACCTCGTGGCTTCGGCCGAAAACATCGTAGTGGCGATGATGCACACCAACAAGCGCGGAGACTCCAAGCTGTTGCCATCGTGCAGCCTTCCGTTGACCGGTGTGGCGTGTGTGAAGCGCGTGGTGACGAACCTGGCTGTCCTGGACATTCGGGACGGGGCCTTCCACCTTGTGGAGCGGGCGCCGGGCGTGACCGTGGAGGAAATCAAAGCCGCCACTGCT
>CALLLH010000004.1 GCA_938082505.1 uncultured Flavobacteriales bacterium | reverse complement strand
GGCTCCCGCCGAGGAGGCCCCCGCTGCTGAGGAAGCCCCCGCCGAGGAGGCTCCCGCTGCTGAGGAAGCCCCCGCCGAGGAGGCCCCCGCTGCTGAGGAAGCCCCCGCCGAGGAGGCTCCCGCTGCTGAGGACGCCCCCGCCGAGGAGGCTCCCGCTGTTGAGGAAGCTCCCGCCGAGGAGGCTCCCGCTGCTGAGGAAGCCCCCGCCGAGGAGGCCCCCGTCGAGGAGGACAAGCCGGCTGAGCCTTACGTCATGCGCGATTGGGACACCCCAGCAGGTGAGTTCGATTGGGATGACCTGGACACCGACAAGGAGGAAATGGATCCCGAGGAGCGCATCAAGCTCGAAGATCTTTACGAGGGCAGTCTGAACCTCATCCGTGAATCCGAAGTCGTCGAGGGTACCGTCGTCAGCATTGGAAAGAAGGAAATTGTCGTCAACATCGGATACAAATCCGAAGGCGTCATTGGAGCGTCTGAATTCCGTTACAACCCCGAATTGCGTGTTGGGGATTTGGTTCCGGTATTCGTCGAGCAACAGGAGGACCGCAATGGTCAGTTGGTGGTTTCCCACCGCACGGCCCGGATCCACAGCGCATGGCTCAAGGTCAACGCGGCCCTGGACAGCGACGAAATCATCATGGGTACCATCAAGTGCCGCACCAAGGGTGGTCTCATTGTCGACGTCTTCGGCATCGAGGCCTTCCTGCCCGGCAGCCAGATTGACGTCAAGCCCATCCGCGACTACGACGAGTACGTCGGCAAGCAGATGGAGTTCAAGGTGGTCAAGATCAACCAGGAGTACAAGAACGTCGTGGTTTCCCACAAGGCCCTCATCGAGGCCGAATTGGAGGAGCAGAAGCGCCAGATCATTGGTGGACTCGAGAAGGGTCAGGTACTCGAGGGTGTCGTGAAGAACATCACCTCATACGGTGTGTTCGTCGACCTCGGTGGCGTGGACGGATTGGTGCACATTACCGACCTCAGCTGGGGCCGCGTGAACCATCCGGAGGAAGTGGTCGAAGTCGACCAGAACCTCAACGTCGTCATCCTCGATTTCGACGACGACCGCAAGCGTATCGCTCTCGGCATCAAGCAGCTCACAGCCCATCCATGGGATGCCATGTCCGAGACTGTCAACGTCGGAGACAAAATCAAGGGTAAGGTCGTTGTGGTGGCGGACTATGGTGCCTTCGTCGAAGTGGCGGAAGGTGTCGAGGGGCTGCTCCACGTCAGTGAGATGAGCTGGAGTCAGCATCTGCGGAGTGCTCAGGAATTCCTGAAGGTGGGTGACGAGATTGATACGATCATTCTGGGCGTCGACCGCGAGGAGCGGAAGATGAGCCTGGGCATGAAGCAGCTCGTACCGGATCCATGGGACAACATCGAGTTCAAGTTCCCCGTGCAGTCCAAGCACAGTGGTAAAGTGCGCAACTTCACCAACTTCGGCTTGTTCGTCGAGATGGAGGAGGGCATTGATGGCCTCGTCCACATCTCCGACCTCAGCTGGGAGAAGAAGATCAAGCACCCCTCGGAGTTCTGCAACGTAGGTGATGAGATCGAAGTGGTCGTGCTCGAGCTGGACAAGACCAACCGCCGCATGAGCCTCGGTCACAAGCAGCTCCAGGAGAACCCTTGGGATACGTTCGAAACTGTATTCGAAGTGGGCTCCACCCACAAGGGTACTGTTTTGTCCATCGACGGCAGCAATGTCGCAGTGGCCCTTCCCTATGGTGTGGAAGGCTTCTGCCAGGCCAAGCACCTCAAGCGCGAGGATGGCACCGACATCAAGCTGGAGGAGAATGCGGATTTCATCGTGCTCGAGTTCAACCGGAATGCCAAGCGCATCACGGTGTCGCACCTGCGCACTTACGAGGAGCCGCCCGCCAAGAAGCGTTCAGGTACCACTGACCGGAAGCGCCGCGATGATCGCGACAACGGTTCCAGCCCCGCAACGCTGCGTGCTGTCAGAGAAGTCAATGAGCGTCAGGCTAAGACGACGTTCGGGGACCTCGATGTTTTGTCGCAATTGAAGCAGCAGATGGAGGATGAACCTGCGGGTGAGCCCGTCAAGGACAAGCCGAAAAAGAAGGCCCCGGCCGCCGAAGAGGCTCCTGTCGTTGAAGAAGCTCCCACCGTAGAGGAAGCTCCTGCTGCCGAAGAGGCTCCTGCTGCCGAAGAGGCTCCTGCTGCTGAAGAGGCTCCTGCTGCTGAAGAGGCTCCGGCCGCTGATGAAGCTGCCGCCGCCGATGAGGCTCCGGCTGAAGAGGAAGCAACGGAGGAGCAGCCTGCTGCCAAGAAAGCGGCTGCGAAGAAGCCTGCTGCCAAGAAACCTGCTGCCAAGAAGGCAGCTGCGAAGAAGCCTGCCGCCAAGAAGACGGCAAAGAAGGCTGATGATGCGGCTGACGAAGGCGCAGAAAGCGTCGAGGAATAAGTCTTTTCGCACAACTGACATGAGAAAGGGAGGCCCATCGGGCCTCCCTTTTTCTTATCGCCTATTTTTGCGCCGCGAAATGGGTCCAGCCAACCTCCTTATCAACCCCTTGCAATTCAGGTTGACAGTCGACCGCCTCGCTCACCAATTGGTCGAGGAGCACGGTGACTTTTCAAGCAGTGCCGTGATTGGGGTCCAGCCCCGGGGAATCCGGTTGGCGTCGAGGTTGATGGACCGGATCGAAGGGATCCTTGGCTCGCGTCCTCGCTACGGAGAATTGGACACCACGTTTTTTCGGGATGATTTCAGGCGCCGTGACCAGCCATTGCGGGCTGCTGAAACCAACCTGGACTTCACGGTGGAGGGGCTGCGCATCGTCATTGTGGATGATGTCCTCTACACCGGCCGTACCATCCGCGCTGCAATGGATGCATTGTTGGCCCATGGAAGACCGGACACGATTGAGCTCGCCGTGTTGATTGACCGCAGGTTCAGTCGCGAGTTGCCGATCGAGGCCAAGTATGTGGGCAGAAGTGTGGACAGCTTGGACAGCCAACGCGTGCAGGTCTTGTGGGCCGAACACGATGGGGGAGAAGATCGGGTCGAACTTGGGAACCCCGTTGCGGATCATGGCTGATTTCACCCAACAGCACTTGCTGGGCATCCGGGGCCTTGACCGGAGCGATGTGGAGGCTGTCTTCGATACTGCCCGCGGATTCAAGGACGTCATCAACCGGCCCATCCGGAAGGTGCCCAGCCTGAGGGACCTCACGGTGGCGAATCTGTTCTTCGAAAACAGCACGCGCACCCGGTTGAGCTTCGAACTGGCCGAGAAGAGGCTCAGTGCGGATGTGGTCAATTTTTCCGCAGCATCCTCGAGTGTCAAGAAGGGGGAGACCCTGGCGGACACCGTGCGCAATATTCTCGCGATGAAGGTGGACATGGTGGTCATCCGCCATCCGCATCCCGGAGCGCCCCACTATCTCGCAGAGAAGATTGGAGTCCCCATCGTCAATGCTGGGGATGGCACCCATGAGCATCCTACGCAGGCACTGCTGGACTGCTTCACTTTGAGCGAGCGGCTGGGGAGTTTGCAGGGAAAGAAAGTCTGCATCTTCGGGGACATTCGGCATAGCCGTGTAGCCTTGTCCAATGTGCGGTGTCTGCAGCTCCTTGGCGCTGAAGTCATGGTTTGTGGCCCTGTTCCCTTGATACCCAAGTATTTCGGCTCGCTTGGGGTGCAAGTGGAATACGACATGGATGCCGCCCTGGCCTGGTGTGATGTCGCCAATGTCCTGCGGATCCAATTGGAAAGGCAGGGAGCCGAAGTGCCGTTTTTTCCGAGTTTGGAAGAATACCATGCCCGGTACGGATTGACGGCTGAGCGCATTGACCGGTTGGACCGTGCACCATTGATTCTGCACCCCGGTCCGATGAACCGTGGGGTGGAAATTGCTTCAGAAGTGGCGGATAGAGAGGATGCCGTCATACTGGACCAGGTGGAGAATGGAGTGGCCGTCCGCATGGCTGTGTTGTACTTGCTCGCTGGTAGATTGGGTGGGTCGGAGGATTGACCTATTTTCGGAGGATACTGATTCGTAACATGAAATTCGAAGTCGAAAAGCAGGAGAAGGTGGTCGTCGTGACCGCCAGGGTTGAGAAGCTGGATGCCTTGTGCGCTCCGGAACTCAAAGGTGAGCTTGTGCTCGCCAACAAGGAAGGCCACCGCAACATGGTCCTCGACCTCTCCGAAACGCGCTACATCGATTCGAGTGGCCTGAGCGCTGTTCTGATTGGACATCGTGGATGTCGGGATGCGCAGGGCACCTTCGTGCTGTGCGGATTGCAGCCAGCCGTGTCCAAATTGGTCTCCATCAGTCAGTTGGACAGCGTTTTGAAAATCGTACCCACGGTTCAGGAGGCCATAGACTTCGTATTCATGGAGGAGGTCGAAAGGGACCTCTGATTTCACACTACTTTTTTTTCAAAGGATGAATTCCCTGACTCTCCGCAGCACTGCGATGGTGCTTGCTGTCCTCGTGTCCAATCTATTGGCCGCACAATGTGATCCCGAATCGGTTGATTTCGGTGAATCCCCCTGGGGATTGGCCCCTGACGGTGTCGACACTTTTTTCGAAGTGGCTGAGCTCGGGGTGGATTACCTCGACGAGGTTCATCTGCTTGTGCCCTCGTTCGCTTCGGAAGTGGTTCCGGATACCCCTTTGGACGCCCCGATTGATTCTGTGGTGATTGCTGCCGTGCTGCTCGTGGACACGCTGACGGGAGATACGCTCGATTTTTCGGACGCGGGCCTTGATTACGTGTGCAACAACCTGGGCGATTGCGCCGATCCATGCACCTTCCTTGGTGGTGGGCAGTACTGTGCGACGTTCTCCGGATTGCCCAGCATTGCGGGCGACTTCATGCTCAGTCTTGAAGTGGAGGTCTGGGCGACCGTGTTCGGCTTTCCCTTGGCCACGCCGTTCAGTTTCTCCGGTTTTCCTTTCCCGATCCTGGGTGAGGTCGATGGCATCGATGTCGACGGGGCAAACGGCTTCTCAGTGTATCCGAATCCCACGGCTGGTGACTTCACCGTGGACGGTGTGCTCGGTGGCAAGGCGCTGTTGTATTCCATGGATGGCAGGTTGCTGCGCCAGTGGAACATTGCAAACCAGCGTCAACGCCTTTCAGTCACGGACCTTCCAGCGGGCATTTACATGTTGGGAGTGGCCGCAGAAGACCGTTACGACGTGCTTCGGCTGTCCATTGACCGCTGACGGCATGCTGGCGGGCCTTTGAGGTTCGAGGTGCACATATTGGGTTGTGGGGCGGCATTGCCGCTGCCCGGGCGCAACCCGACCTCACAGCTGGTGAACGTCCACGAAAAGCAGTTTCTGCTCGATTGTGGTGAGGGCACTCAAATTGCATTGAGGCAGCCCCGCATTCGGATGATGCGAATAGAGCACATCGCCATCAGCCATCTTCATGGAGACCATTATTTCGGTCTGCCCGGGTTGTTGTCCACCTTCAATTTGCTCGGCCGGACCAAACCCCTGCATGTCTATGGACCAAAGGGGCTTGAGGCGATCATCAGGCAACACGAGGAACTTGCGGGCAGCGTCCGGAGTTTTCACATTTCCTTCCATGTGACTTCGACGGAGTCTCCTGAGGTGCTGTTCGAGGACGGGACGGTGCGCCTCGAGAGCTTCCCTGTGAAGCACAGAATCCCCACCACGGGCTTCCTGCTTCGCGAGAAGCCATGGGAGCCGGGTGTCAAGCGCGAAATGGTGAAACGCTTTGGGTTGGTTCCAACCGAAATTCTGGCATTGAAACGGGGAGAGGATGTGACGCGGGCGGACGGCACGCACATTGCCTTTTCCAAGGCTTGTCATCCGGTGCCGAAGCCGCGGAGCTATGCATTTTCGGCTGATACGCGCTATTGGGAGAAGACAGCGGATTGGGTCAAGGGGGTGGACCTGCTGTACCACGAGGCTACGTTCGGCAGTGCACTGAAGGACCAAGCGGTTCGAACCTTTCATTCCACTGCGGAACAAGCGGGCAGGATTGCTGAGCGGGCAGGGGTTGGACAATTGGTCATTGGGCATGTTTCCGCGCGGTATGCCGGTGCTGAAGAATTGCTTGGAGAGGCCCGGGCGGTCTTTCCCAACACTGTGGCAGCGCATGATGGACTGGTGCTGGAAATTCCTCTGGCGTGTTGAGAATTGTCGGAAGCATCCATGCCCTTCGTGCACCCGGTCGGTGGATTGAGTGTAGCTTTGTTATCTGGATTGAGTCTGAATAAGGTCATGCCGAGCATCCTCATCGCCGACAGCCATCAATTGGTCGCCTGTGGTCTTCACGCCACCCTGAAATCCCATGGATTGGACCAGGTGGTGGGATATGCGTCCAATGAGGCGGAGTTGTTCGATCTCGTCAGGAATTTTGAGCCGGATGTGGTCATCCTTGACTTCCTGGCAGAAGGTTTTACGGTGGAGACCATTGTCAAGCTCAAGTCGCTGGGGCGCATCCGCATCCTTGCCTTGACCGATGCCCAGCAAGGCAGCACACTCGTGCATGCGCTGCGTGCAGGAGTGGACGGCTATGTCAAGAAGGACTGTGATTTGCAGGAAATCGTGGAGGCGGTCAGGGAGACCCAGCATGGACGAAAGTTCTTTTGTGGCCAGATCCTGGAGACCATCAGAAAGGAGGGCATCGATCTCGAAACCCTGGATGTTGTAGATCCCGATTGCACTGGAGTCAGTTTGAGCAAACGTGAACTGGAGGTCATCCGCCTGATTGCGGAAGGGTTCACGAATCCCCAGATCTCCGAGAAACTCTTCGTCAGTACCCACACCGTGACCACCCACAGGAGGAACATCCTGCAGAAATTGGGGGCGAACAATACGGCGGCGGTGGTCATGTATGCCGTCCAGTCGGGTTTGGTGAGTCCCAATAAGTTTCTTTTTGGTCAGTCGAACTGATTCATAGGGATTTATCCCTGTAATCCGTTCCGTACTTTTGCATTGTGATAGGAGTGACCTTAATGATAGGCCCATGTTGACGACGACCCTTTTTGATTTCCATCCTTCTGCCCATTCGCGTCTCGAAACGTTGGGCGGCAGAGAGCTCCCTTTTGGAAGTGTGTTTTCAGATCACCAGTTCCGAATGGAATTTGCCGATGGAAAGTGGTCGAATGGTTGCATTGAGCCTTTTGGGGATATGTCCTTGAGCCCTGCGGCGATGTCGCTTCACTATGGCCAGTCCATTTTTGAAGGGATGAAGGCCTTCCGCCAGCCGGATGGCGGCGTGGCGTTGTTCCGGCCGATGGAGAACATCCGGAGATTCAACAAGAGTGCAGATCGCATGTGCATGCCTTTCATCGATGAAGGGCTGTTCCTGCAGGCCTTGACTGAATTGATCAAAGTGGATGCCGGTTGGGTTCCTGATGGTGATGGCAGCTCTCTCTACATCCGCCCGTTCATGTTTGCCAGCGAGGCCCACGTGGGCGTCAGGCCAAGTGAGCGATACCGCTTTCTCATCTTCACCTGCCCGGTAGGTCAGTACTACAAGGGCAACGTCAGGGTCAAGGTGGAGACCTTTTTCACACGCGCCGCGCCGGGCGGAACCGGTTATGCCAAGGCTGCCGGCAATTACGCCGCTTCCCTGAAGCCCACGGCGATGGCCAAGGAGCAGGGCTATCAGCAAATCCTCTGGACGGATGCCGTGGAGCACAAGTACATTGAGGAAAGCGGCACCATGAATGTGGTCTTCGTCATCAATGACAAATTGGTGTCACCGGCATTGGGAGACACCGTGCTTTCCGGGGTCACGCGCGATTCGATTTTGCGTCTGGCGGCGAGGAACGGAATGGAAATAGAAGAGCGCCGGGTAGCCGTGGCAGAGTTGAAGGCTGCTGCTGAATCCGGAGCATTGAGTGAAGCTTTCGGTGTGGGTACAGCGGCCACGATGACGGCCATCGAGGCCATCGGATTCGCCGGAGGGGATGTCGAACTGCCGCCGGTAAGTGGTTGGACGGTCATGCCAGCACTCGCGAAACAACTCGACGACTTGCGCCGGGGCCATGGGGAAGATCCCTTCGGCTGGCGTGTGGTAATTTGAGGTCATGAACAATCTGAGCTTCCCCGCAGGAATGAGCCTGGGGGTTGGGCTTGTCGTGATCCTCTCCTTGGCAAGTGTCAGGGTTAGCGCACAGGCCGGGGTAGACCTTCTTGGAAGCCCCATTCCAGGAATCACCGCGATCGGTCACCACGCCATTGGCGTGAACATGACCCTGCTCGCCACCGATCGACCATTCTCCGACCGCCAATGGCGCAACCGCTCTGCACTGGATTCCCTTGACCGGCGGGCACGCCGCGCCATGCGGAAATCAGAGCGTTTGCGCTTCATCAGCGGCTTTGAAGGGGGGATCCAGGTAGAGACTCCATTGTTGGACGGCACCTCCCTCGTCGATGTCCTTGGGGCGGAGACGACGTGGACGCTGGACGACAAGCGGGCCGTCGCAGAGCTTCTGGCGGACCAGAAGACCCAAGTGAATATGGACCTGCGTTGGGTTGGTTGGTCCAGACATGGCTCCAAGGGCGGTTGGGCTTGGTCGATCGATGACCGGTATTCCGTCTCACTGGAGCCCAGCAGGGCCCTGGCTGAATTCGTCTTGCTCGGACCCGCTTCGAGTGTCTTTGATTCCGCTTTGCTCACGGATGGCACGGTGGTTCCGGTTGAATCGTTGACCAACGAGCAATTCAACATGATCGAGCAGGGCATCGGGCCCATCAATCTTCCCGCAGTGGAGGAGATGCTGGGCAATGGACGGTTTGCCGTCCAGCATGTTCGGTCCTATGGTGCCGGCTTTGGTTTGAACCTGTTGCAAACGCGGAGTTTGGGTTTGGCGATTGGGATGGGAGCCCGGTATTACAGGGGAACCGGTTACTATGAGGTCGACGCCGATGAACAGACGGCCTTTGCCGCGTTCAATCGTGGATTCGGAACGGAATTGGTGTCTGAAAACGCCACCTTGGGGAGCGCCCTGCGGCCTGCCGGTTTCGGGGTGGCGTTGGATGTTGCAGTCCGCGCTGAGATTGCAGGACTGTGGTTTGCCTCGTTGGCCATCAATGAATTGGGCAGGATGGATTGGCAAGGGGAGTCCTACAGCCTGCAAAATCCCATCGTCGACTTTTCCGATTGGACCAATGCCGGCGGGGGCGTTTTCGACTTGTTGAACCAAGGCTTGGCGCCTACCGCATTGTTCTTGCAGGCTACGCCTGAGAGAAAGGTCGTGGCCCTTCCCACCAGGGTGCGGTTGAACGGGGGGATGCGGCTCGGCAACCGCGGGAAGTTGGGATTGGAATTGGCTGCACCATTGAATGATGCGTTGCTCAAGCAGCCCACTGAAATTGGCGTCGGGGGACAAACCCACATCGCTGGTATTCACTTCATGGGGGGATGGCGGTGGCGCCAGGACGGCGGCATTCGCACTCCGGTTGCCGTCATCTGGGCGCCGAAGGACCGCGTTGCACAGTTGGGTGTGGCGACCGGCGACCTGTTCAGTTTCCTGGCTCCGCAGAAGAGATGGAGCATTGGATGGAGCTACACGAGAACATTGAGGCCGGCACGGGATTTGTGATGGAGTGAAACGTCCAACCCCTTAATGTCGATTTTCGTTTTGAATAGACTGTACCCCCTGACCACAGCCATATTCCTGAGTATGGGATGTTTGGCGGGCTGTGGCTTTCCAACCACCCACACTGCGCAACACATGACCCCTGATCACGCTTCATTGACCCCGCCACCCGATGGTATGGCGCATGCCGTTCTTGCGGGCGGTTGTTTTTGGTGCACCGAAGCCATCTATGCCGAAATGCAGGGGGTGGAAAAGGTGGAAAGCGGATACACCGGCGGCCACATCAAGAATCCAGGCTACCGCGAGATCTGCACCGGTCGCACCGGGCACGCCGAGGCGGTCCGCATCACATTCGACCCTGAGGTGGTGTCGTTCGAATCCTTGCTGGAGGTCTTCTGGCGCACCCATGACCCCACCACGCTGAACCGACAGGGTGCGGATGTGGGCACCCAATACCGGTCAGCCATTTTTCCCCAGGATGTCGAACAAGAGCGGGTGGCCCGGGCTTCACTCGCTGCGGCTCAGGAAGCGGAATTGTGGGACGATCCCATCGTGACCACCATCGAGCCTGCTGCTCCGTTCTACGTGGCTGAGGATTACCACCAGGACTATTACGCCAACAATCCCGACCAGGGTTATTGTGTGGCGGTGGTGGGCCCCAAGGTGAAGAAATTCAGGATGCTTTTCGAAGACAAGCTCAAGTCCTCGACCCATTGAGGATTAGGACCGCTTCGGCGGCCGCCAACCGGGATTGAAATCCGGAATCGGATGAAGCTGAGCCAAGGACGTGACGTCCGAAAAGAAGGCATTCACCCTTCATTTGGGTGAACATGGCGCCACCCCATAGGGTTTACTTTTGTGTCCATGAATGTTGCATATGCGGCCGTTTGTGGGGCGAGTGCCCTTGCCATTTCAGTGGTCGTGGATGGCTTGGGATTGAACTTCAGCGCGCACATGGAAACTGGTGTCACATCCGAGATGAAATATGTCCTTCACCGCGCCGACGAGCGTGGCCACGCCGATCACGGCTGGTTGGATACCTATCACAGCTTCAGCTTTGCTGGTTGGCATGATCCGAAAAAGATGCATTTCGGTGCTTTGAGGGTTCTCAACGATGACCATGTAGCAGGGGGAGGTGGATTTGGAACCCATCCGCACGACAACATGGAGATCGTGACCATTCCGACTTCAGGTGCTTTGGAGCATGAAGACAGCATGGGCAATTCTTCGGTCATCCGTACCGGTGATGTCCAGGCCATGTCCGCGGGCACCGGCATTCGGCACAGTGAGTTCAATCACAGTGCCGATGAAGCTGTGCGGTTCTTTCAAATCTGGGTCTTTCCGGATGAACGCGATCTGGAACCGCGCTATGATCAAGAGCAATACGACGCCGGAGCCAGAGGACTGCAATGCATCGTCTCTCCCGACGGGGCTCAAGGGGTCAGCATCCACCAGAATGCCTGGTTCCATCTGGGCGAGGTCGACGCGGGCACGGTGCTGAAGCATGCCTTGCATGGAGCGGGGCAGGGCCTGTATGTCATGGTGGTGGAGGGCAGTGCAAGCGTGGAGGGCCAATCCTTGGCCAAACGCGATGCCATCGGCGTCTGGGACACCTCGGATGTCGCCATCGAGGCCACCGAGGATTGTCGGTTGTTGCTCATCGAGGTGCCGATGCGTTGGTGATTGCGCGTGGGTAAGTGCCGATTCCTTTGCGTGGATGCCGAAGTGGTGGAGCACGCCATTCCCCGTATTTTGTTTTCCAAGCCAATGGGATGCGGAATTTGCTCAATCGTATAGGTCGCAGGAAGTTGCGACGTGAGGCTCCCGCAATCCGGGAACGTCGCGGTCAGCGTCTGGAGGAGGGCACGGTCGTGGGGCTCTTGGCACCGGGCGTGGATGCCCGTCAGCGGAGGCAATTGAAGGATTTGGTCAAGGGACTGGAGGAACAGGAAGAGGCGCGGCTTTGGCGCGTGATCGTGGATACGGGGATTTCGAGGAAATCACACGCAAAGTCCCGGGCCCAACGGATTCAGAAACTGGGTGGCGGTCAAGAGGTGCCGCCGGATTTCCCACAGATTTCCGAAGTCCATTGTTTCTGGAAGGACGAGTGCAGCAGCTTGGGACTGCCCTTGGTCATGCCCGAGGCCCTGAACGGGGTTGACGTCCTGATCACACTGGATGCAGGAATGTCCAACCTGCCATTGCGTGCCATGTTGCGCAGGGCAAACGCCCCGTTCAAGGTGGGGCCGATGCAGGCGGATGATGGTACCTTGGACTTCATGTTGACGTGGCCGGACGGAGGGGACATGCTATCCTTTGTCCAGCTTGCGTTTCACTACTTGAAAACACTCGACTTGAAATGAGCAAGCGATTCCAAGGATTGGGCGTGGCCCTGATCACCCCCTTCACGCCGAACGGAGACATTGATTTTCCAGGGCTCGAACGCATGGTGCACCATGTGGCCGGCAGCAAGGCCCACTTCCTGGTGGCTTTGGGGAGCACGGGTGAGTCACAGTTGATGTCCGACGAAGAGCATCGCAGGGTGCTTGATTTCATCATGGAGGTCAATGCAGGCCGCCTTCCCATCGTAGCGGGATTCTCGGCAGCAGGGGGCACCCGCGCTGCCGTCGAGCGGATGCGTTCATTCGACGCAGGAGGATTGGCCGGCTTTCTCATCAGTCCACCCGCTTATGTGAAGCCCGGTCAGGCTGGGATGATGGAGCTGTTCACGGCATTGGCCGAGGCCGCTCCCTTGCCGATCATCATGTACAATGTTCCATCGAGGACAGGGGTGAACATGGAGCCGGAAACCGTGATTGCGCTGGCCAAGGCATGCCCCACTCTGGTGGGCTTGAAACAGGCCAGTGGGGATCTTGTGGCATTTCGGGCCATCCGCACGGGGGTGCCGGACTCCTTTTCCCTGTTGTCCGGTGATGATGAGAATGCGGTTCCCATGATGGCCATGGGGGGCGATGGGCTCGTCAGTGTGATCGGGAATGCCTATCCTGATGCATGGGCCTCGGCCATGGACCTGGCCATGTTCGGATCGGTCAAGGAGGCCGAATTGAGCCTCCTGTCTTTTCAGCCGTTGCTGAGTGCGATTTTCAGGGAAGGGAATCCAACTGGAATCAAGGCCACCTGCGCCCTGATCGGACTGTGCGGACTGGATGTCCGTTCACCCTTGGTGCCGGCCACTGAAGCGCTCCGGGAGGAGTTGTACCACGCTGTGGCTGCGCTGGATGCCGTCCGCACGCCGGCGGAGGACTGAATCCGAGGATTTCAGAGCGGCGCTCAACAAGAAAGGCTGACCGCTCAGACCGCCAAGCCCTGTTTCACGCCGATGACCTCCTTGCAGGCATTCGCGATGGCGCCCGGTCCGAGGCCATATTTTTCAAGCAGTTGGGCGGGGGTACCACTCTCTCCGAATTGATCCTCCACGGCTACGAAACGCTGTGGAGTCGGCAGATGCGCAGCGAGACAGGCGGCAATGCTTTCCCCGAGTCCTCCGTTGCGCTGGTGTTCCTCCGCTGAGACCACGCAGCGTGTCCGCCCCACGCTTTCGATCAAGGCGGACCGATCCAGGGGCTTGATGGTGTGCATGTCCAGCAGGTCGACGGAAATGCCCTCAGCCGCGAGCTGACGGGCGGCAAGGATGCTGTTCCATACCAGGTGGCCGTTCGTGACGAGGGTGACATCGGAGCCGCTCATCACCCGACGGGCCTTTCCGATGATGAAGGGAGCATCCGCTTCCGTGATGACGGGCACCTTGGGCCTTCCGAATCGGAAATAGACCGGTCCCTCATGGGCCGCCACGGCATGGGTGGCGTTGCGGGTCTGCTCATAATCGCAAGTGTGGATGACGGTCATGTGTGGAAGCATTTTCATCATGCCCACATCCTCCAGGATCTGGTGGGTGGCGCCATCTTCTCCCAGGGTAAGGCCGCAATGGGAAGCACAAATCTTGACATTTTTCCCACTGTAGGCCACACTCTGGCGGATCTGGTCATAGACCCGTCCCGTGGAGAAATTGGCGAATGTGCCTGTGAAGGGAATCATCCCCCCGATCGTGAGGCCCGCCGCCACGCCGATCATGTTGGCCTCGGCGATGCCCGCTTGTTTGAACCGGTCGGGGAAGGCGTCCTTGAAGGCGTTCATCTTCAGGGAACCCGTGAGGTCGGCGCACAAGGCCACCACCCGGTCGTTGGCCTGGCCAACCTCGAGCAATCCCTGACCAAAACCGCTGCGGGTGTCTTTTCGGGTCAATCCGTCGAGTGTGGCCTGGTCAGCCGAAATGAAGTCGATCATGGTCAAAAGTCGATGTGGTGCGATCCTGCAGCGCGAATATCCAAAGGCCTTGTTACGGAGAGGTCTGTCCGCGCAGCGTGTTTTGCACGGAACATCACCATGTAAGGGCCGGGTTGAAGCGTGTACCGTCCGGATGGGTCCTGACCGGAAAACGGGATGACGAGTTCCCGTCGTCCTTCCCCCAGATAGAAAATGCCTCCATATCCTGAGGTGCCCGTGTTCAAACTCAGGATGCCCGGTTCAGGAATGGAAACGGGAACGATCCGCCCATCGCGGATGTGGACATTCTCCACCCTGACGACGGGTGTCGTGCCGAATTCGAGGTCGTAAGTGCCCGCCAGGTAGCGCTCCCGGGTTCCGACTTGCTGGATGTGCACCAATCCGCAGCTGTCTTTTCCCATCACGCGGACCGGAACATCGAGCAGGGCGCTGCGCGGTCGAAAATCCGTGAGGTCGATGAAGCCCGTCGGCGTGGAAACGGGGATGTGGTTGTGGGTTTTCGCCCGGAGTTGGATGTCCCGGACCCGTACCGGCGGAATCGTGTGGACCGTGAGGTCGTAGGTCGGGATGGGATTGAGGACCAATGTGTCCGGTAAACCAGCATCGTTCATGGTATGCACGGCTTCGAGGACCACCTGCCCGGAAACCTGCTCCACGATGTCAAAAGCAAAGTCTGTCACGCTGGCCTGGCCCTCTCCATCCAGCAGGTCGACCTGGCATGTGGTGCTGTGGATGGCCTGGTCGATGACAATGTCCAGAACCTCCCTGAACACTTCCGGTCTTGAGGCATCGAAGTAACGGCCAACGCATTGAAAAGTGTCCCTGTATTTCTCTTCGAGACCAATGCCGATGATGAAGGGCTTGATGGTGATGCCCCTCGCGGACAGTGCGCGCGAAACGGCACAGGGGTCCTCGTCACAGGCCTCGATGCCGTCGGTGATGAGGATGATCACGTTGCGCCCCGGTCCCTGACAAAGGTCGAAGTCGTCCGCGGAGAGCAGGAGGGAACGGGCAATGGGGGTGGTGCCTTGGGGCCGCAGCTTCTTCAGTTCCTGCTGAATGATGAGATTGCGGCCCGTTCCGATCGGGACGATCAGCTCGGTGTCGTCGCAGTCCTGTTGTCCGGGTACATGCTTGGTTCCGTGGCCGTAGACACGGAGGCCCATTTCAACACCCTCAATGTCGTAGAGGCTGTCCAACGAGGCGGCCAACAACTCGCGCGAAAGGTCCCATTTGCGGCGTTGACCCCAGAACGCATTCATGGAGTTGGAGGCATCAAAGACAAACAGGATGCGCGTGGGAACATCCGTCTTTTGCTGCTGGCTTTGCGCTGATGCCGGAAGGCCCGCCAGAATGAGGACTGCCGAGGTCAATGCCGCGCACCACAACACGGTGCTTCGGCCCATCAATAATCCGCGTGTGAGGTGGTCAATTGTGCGAGCGCATCCGCGAGTTGGCTGTCGTTTGGTGCGACGCCATGCCAGTGATGGGTTCCTTCCATGAAGTCGACACCCCGGCCCATGTCGGTGCGCATCAGCACGATGACGGGCTTCCCCTGGCCGCCTGCCGCCCGGGCTGCCTTGAAGGCTTGGTCGAGCGCGTCGTGATCGTGTCCGTCACACTGGAGCACATGCCAACCGAAGGCCTGCCATTTGGCTTCGAGATTGCCCAAGGTCATCACATCCTCCACGGGGCCATCGATCTGTTGCCCGTTCCAATCCACGAAACTGATCAGGTTGTCTATGCCGTGGTGGGCGGCATACAACGCGGCCTCCCAGATCTGGCCTTCCTGCAATTCTCCATCTCCATGAAGGGAATAGACCCAGCGGTCCTCACCGTTGAGTTTCTTGGCCTGCGCGGCGCCGCAAGCGACACTCAACCCTTGTCCGAGGGAGCCACTTGCGATCCGGATTCCCGGCAATCCCTCTTCTGTCGCAGGGTGGCCTTGCAGCCTGCTGTCCAGTTTCCTGAAGGTCGCCAGTTCCGCGACATCGAAATAGCCACGCCTGGCGAGCACACTGTACCACACGGGCGAAATGTGCCCGTTGGACAAGAAGAACAGGTCTTCCCCCTTTCCATCCATGCTCCATTGGGTTGGATCGATGTGCATCTCCTCGAAATAGAGCTTGACCAGGAAATCGGTGCAACCCAGCGAGCCTCCGGGGTGACCGGAGCTTGCTCCATGGACCATTCTTACGATGTCGCGCCGCACCTGCGTGCAGAGTTCGGAGAGGGGGAGGGATTGATCGGTCATTGCGATAACTGGACGACGCAGCGAAATTAGGTTGGGCCAGAGCGCGATGCGGACCGTGTGGACAAAAGGAGGGAAAGTCTGCGGGGCTTGTCCCACGCTATCTTTGCGCCTTCAACGCGCTCCACCATGGCTCTCAAATGCGGTATCGTCGGTCTGCCCAACGTCGGCAAATCCACCCTGTTCAACTGCTTGTCCAACGCCAAGGCCCAGAGTGCGAACTTCCCGTTCTGCACCATCGAGCCCAATCTCGGGGTCATCAATGTCCCGGACGATCGGCTCCAGCGGCTCGTGGACATTGTCCAGCCGCAAAACACTGTGCCTACGACCGTGGAGATCGTCGACATCGCAGGATTGGTGAAAGGGGCGAGCAAAGGAGAGGGGTTGGGCAACAAATTCCTGGCGAACATCCGTGAAACGCATGCCATCCTGCATGTGTTGCGTTGTTTCGAGGATGACAACATCGTGCACGTCGATGGGTCCGTGGATCCCATCCGTGACAAGGAAGTCATCGATATGGAACTTCAGCTGAAGGACCTCGAGACGGTGGAGGCCCGCATGCAGAAGGTCGCAAAGCAAGCCTCCATCGGGGACAAGGACGCCCGCAAGCAGTTGGACCTGTTCGAACGGGTCAAGTCCGCCCTTGAGCAGGGGGTTTCGGCCCGCGCTGTGGAGCTCGAAGATTCCGAGGAGGTTCTTTTCAGGGAAATGCAGCTGTTGACGGGGAAGCCCGTTCTCTATGTGTGCAACGTGGAAGAAGGGGCCGTCGTGGATGGCAATGCCCATGTCGAACGGGTCAAGGCCATGGCTGCTGCTGAAGGTGCGGGGACCATGGTGATCGGTGCTGGAATCGAGGCTGACATTGCAGAATTGGAGGATGCCGAAGAGCGGGCCATGTTCCTGGCTGACCTCGGGCTCGAGGAGCCTGGAGTCGCGAAGCTCATTCGCACGGCATACAGCCTGCTTGATCTCCAGACTTATTTCACGGCCGGCGAGAAGGAGGTTCGGGCTTGGACCGTGAAGGCGGGAAGCACGGCTCCGCAGGCAGCTGGGGTCATCCACACCGATTTCGAGAAGGGATTCATCAGGGCTGAGGTGATGAAATACGATGACTTCGTGACGTTGGGCAGCGAACAGGCAGTGAAGGAGGCTGGAAAGCTCAGTGTTGAGGGCAAAGAGTACATCGTGCAGGATGGGGACATCATGCACTTCCGTTTCAACGTCTGATTCCTCTGCCTCGGCCTTGGGGCGGAGCCCCTGTGGACGGCCCCGAGGTGTTTCGCGGGCACGAGCTCCGGTCGTGCATTGGCGATTCGTCCCCATTTTGGGGCATGAAGTGTTCCCTTTTCTTTCGGTGTACCTGGTTGTGGCCCTTGTGCATTGGTTTCATCCTTGCGGGCTGTCAAAGGCCCGGGGCCGTGGGCTGCCAGCATGAAGCCGACCGTGATTCCATCCTCGAACGCATGGCGACACAGGAGGTCGCCTGGAACAGGGGAGACCTTGAAGCGTTCATGGAACCGTATTGGAAATCAGACAGCCTGCTGTTCGTGGGGAGCCGTGGACCAACGCGTGGCTGGACCGCTACGTTGGACAATTACCGCAAGGGATATCCGGACAAATCGGCGATGGGCAGGCTGACCTTCGGTGTTGAATCCGTGGATTTCCCTTCATGCGACGTCGCGTTGATGCTGGGATCTTGGCGATTGGATGAGCGAGGGGAATTGGAGTCGCTGTCCGGATGGTTCTCCCTCGTGTGGGAGCGCATGGACGGCAGATGGGTCATCGTGCGGGACCACAGCAGCTGAGGCAAGCGGTCCGCCCCTAGCGTCAGGTCCTCATTCCGCTTGGAATACATACACGTCCTCGTTGGACTTGTGCATGTAGTAGTGCTCCCGGGCATGGCGTTCCTTGGCGGACGGATTCTCTTGAATTTCAGCCAGTTGCTCGTCCAGCAGTTGGATAGCGAGTTCAGTGGCTTCAATTCCGGATTCCACTTGGTTCCGTTCCATGCGCGTGTTCAACATCCTGAATACATCGACTTCGGCCAAGGTGGCCGTCCAGGCCACGAACAAACCAAATGCCAGCGCATACCGGTTCATTCCCCGGATGGTGTCCACGATGGCGAGGAAGCGATCTTTCATTCAGGCGTTGTCCTCTTCGGTTTTGTCGTGCGTTTCCTCGGAGGCGTCGGTGTCAGGACCGGCATCGCCATCTGCGCCAGAAGCATTCTGTGCCTTCTTGGTGCTCTTCTTGGATTTGGGCTTGCTGGCCTTTACGATGCGGATGGCCAATTGATCCTTCCCCTCCATGGCATCGCCTTCGATCTTGTCCCCTTCGGTGAGCTGGGCACTGATGATCTCTTCGGCGAGCGGATCTTCGAGGTACTTCTGTAGAGCCCTCCGCAGTGGCCTGGCGCCGAATTGCTCGTCATATCCTTTGTCGACAAGGAAGTCCTTGGCGGCATCCGTCAACTCGATGTGGTACCCGAGGGCTTCGATCCGGCCGTAGAGTTTGCTGAGTTCAAGATCGATGATGCGGTGGATGTCCGGACGCTTCAAGCTGTTGAACACGATGACATCGTCGATTCGGTTCAGGAACTCGGGAGCGAAAGCGCGTTTCAAGGCATTTTGGATGATTCCGCGTCGGTCGTCGCCCTCCTTGTTCTGCTTGGCCTCGGTGGAGAAGCCCACACCCGTTCCGAAGTCCTGCAGTTGACGTGCTCCGATGTTGGAGGTCATGATGATGATCGTGTTCCGGAAATCGATGCGGCGACCAAGGCTATCCGTCAATCGGCCATCGTCCAACGCCTGCAGCAGGAGGTTGAAGACATCGGGGTGTGCTTTCTCGATTTCGTCGAGCAACACGATGGAGTAAGGCTTGCGCCTGACTTTCTCCGTCAGCTGTCCGCCTTCCTCGTATCCGACGTATCCTGGAGGTGCACCGACCAACCGGCTCACGGCGAATTTCTCCATGTACTCACTCATGTCGATGCGAATGAGCGCTTCCTCGGAATCGAACAGGTTTCGGGCCAATTCCTTGGCGAGCTGGGTCTTGCCGACACCGGTAGGGCCGAGGAAGATGAAGGAGCCTACTGGCTTGCCCGGGTCCTTCAGCCCGGCCCGGTTCCGCTTGATGGCGCGAACGACCTGGCGGACGGCATCGGGCTGGCCGATGACGTATTCACCCATGTCATCCTCCATGCGGGTGAGTTTTCCGCTCTCTTTTTCAGCGATCCTTTGAACCGGGATGCCGGTCATCATGGCAACGACCTCTTCCACGTGGTCTTCGGTCACAGTAACGCGGTGGGTCTTGGTGTCCTCCTCCCATTTCTTTTTCGCCGCAGTCAGTTTCTCCGACAATTGGCGTTCCGAATCGCGCAACCTGGCCGCCTCCTCGTACTTCTGGCTGCGTACCACACGGTTCTTCTCCTCCTTGACCTGCTCGATTTCCTGCTCGATTTCGATGATTTCCTGTGGGACGTTGATGTTGTTCAGGTGCACGCGGCTGCCGACCTCGTCCAGGGCATCGATGGCCTTGTCCGGAAGGTGGCGGTCGGTGATGTACCGTGTGGTCAACGATACACAGCTTCGGATGGCCCCCTCGGTGTAATTGACTGAATGGTGCTCCTCGTACTTGTCCTTGATGTTGTTCAGGATCTGGATGGTCTCCTCGACGGTGGTCGGTTCGACCAGCACTTTTTGGAAACGGCGCTCAAGGGCACCATCCTTCTCGATGTGTTGGCGGTACTCATCCAGGGTCGTGGCGCCGATGCACTGAATCTCTCCCCGCGCCAGGGCGGGCTTGAACATATTGGAAGCGTCAAGTGAACCGCTCGCGCCGCCAGCACCGACGATCGTGTGGATTTCGTCAATGAAGAGAATGACGTCGAGGCTCTTCTCTAGTTCATTCATGACGGCCTTCATGCGTTCCTCGAACTGTCCGCGGTATTTCGTGCCGGCCACCAGGGACGCCACATCGAGCGTGACGATGCGCTTGCCGAACAGGACCCTGGACACCTTCTTCTCCACGATGCGGATGGCGAGCCCCTCGGCGATCGCACTTTTTCCAACCCCGGGCTCTCCGATGAGGATGGGGTTGTTCTTTTTGCGGCGGGCCAGAACCTGGCTCACGCGTTCGATTTCCTTTTCGCGGCCTACGATGGCATCGAGCTTGCCTTCTTCGGCCAGCGATGTAAGGTCACGTCCGAAATTGTCCAGCACGGGAGTTTTGCTCTTGCTGTCGGATTTGGATGCCGCACCGCGGCTGCCACCGCTGCCCCGGGGTTCATCCTCATCGTCGGCCATGCCTGGAAATTCCGCCTTTGGCCCCTCGGAAGATCCACCATCGGACAGGATGCTCTCGAACTCCTGCTTGGCTTCATCGTAGTCCACATTCAAAGCGAGCAATGCCTTGGTGGCGACGTTGTTCTCATCCTTGAGGATGGACAGCAGAAGATGTTCCGTCCCGATGACGGGACTCTTGAAGGTCTTGGCCTCGAGGTAAGTGATTTTCAAAATCTTCTCAGCTTGCTTGACCAGCGGAATATTGCCGGGATTGCCCTGCTGCACCGTGGTGGGGGATATGCTGCCCTCCACCATCTTTCGCAACCGTGGCAAGTCCACGCTCAATCCTTCCAGAATCCGGATGGCAGTGCCTTCACCCTCGCGGATGATGCCGAGCAGGAGATGTTCAACCCCAATGTAATTGTGTCCAAGCCGAAGAGCTTCTTCACGGCTATAAGTAATGACGTCTTTCACGCGTGGTGAGAATTTAGCGTCCATGTTCATTTAGAAAAGGGGAAATCCCCGAACTATCAAATCTACCTCGACCACAAGGGTCCTAAATTTTGTGGGCGTTGGATTTTCCACAAGCGCACGTGCGCCTTGTTCAAAATACGGGCCAAACTCAACACTGCCGCGGGTTCGCATCGGGTATTTTCGCATGATACTCATTTAGGCCCCGAATTGGGGTAGGAGTACTGACAACATGGCAGAAGGAGAGAAGATCATCCCGATTTCGATCGAGGACGAGATGAAGTCGGCTTACATCGATTATTCGATGTCGGTCATCGTGTCGCGTGCATTGCCTGATGTGCGGGATGGATTGAAGCCCGTGCATCGCCGCGTGCTCTACGGAATGCTGGAGTTGGGCGTGATGGCCAACCGCCCCTACAAGAAGTCCGCGAGGATTGTGGGAGAGGTGCTCGGCAAGTACCATCCCCACGGAGACAGCTCGGTGTATGATACGATGGTGCGTCTCGCCCAGGACTGGTCGATGCGCTACCAGATGGTGGACGGACAGGGAAACTTCGGTTCCATCGATGGGGACAACCCTGCGGCCATGCGTTACACGGAGGCCCGGTTGCGCAAGATTGCGGAGGAGATGCTGGCCGACCTCGACAAGGAGACGGTCGACCACGCCCTCAATTTTGACGACAGCCTGCAGGAGCCGACGGTGTTGCCCGCCAAGATTCCGAACCTGCTGGTCAATGGTGCATCCGGCATTGCCGTGGGCATGGCCACCAACATGCCTCCGCACAACCTCAGCGAAGTGGTGGATGGATGCGTGGCCATGATCGAGAACCCGGACATCACCGTGTCGGAATTGATGATGAACATTCAGGCTCCCGACTTTCCCACGGGAGGGGTCATCTATGGACTGGAAGGGGTGCGAGACGCCTACGAGACGGGCCGAGGGCGCGTCATGATGCGCGGAAAGGCCCGCTTCGAGGAGACCCGCACGGGCAAGGAGATGATCATCGTCGAGGAGATTCCATACCAGGTCAACAAGGCGGACATGGTACGCAAGGCCGCGGACCTCGTCAATGACAAGAAAATCGAAGGCATTTCCGAGATCAGGGACGAATCGGACCGGAATGGCCTCAGGGTCGTTTTCGAACTGAAGCGGGACGCGATCCCCAACGTGGTCCTGAACAAGCTGTACAAGTACACGGCCCTTCAGACGAGTTTCTCCGTCAACAACATCGCCCTGGTGCACGGTCGTCCGCAGCTCTTGAACCTGCGGGAGATGATCTTCCATTACATCGAGCACCGCCACGAGGTGGTGGTGCGCCGCACGCAATACGAATTGCGCAAGGCCGAAGAGCGGGCGCACATCCTTCAGGGGCTCATCATTGCCATTGACAACCTGGACGAGGTCATCGCCCTCATTCGAGGCAGCCAGACGCCAGAGGAAGCCCGATCGGGATTGATGGAGCGCTTCGAGCTCAGTGAAATCCAAGCGCGGGCCATTCTGGACATGCGTCTGCAGAAGTTGACCGGTTTAGAGCGCGACAAGTTGCGCGGTGAGTATGACGAGTTGATGGAGCTGATTGGCCGTTTGAATGAAATCCTTGCGGACAAGGCACTTCGGATGGGCATCATCAAGGACGAGCTGCTGGAGATGAAGGAGAAGTTCGGCGATGAGCGCCGTTCGCGCATCGAATACAGCAGTGCAGAGCTCAGCATCGAGGACATGATCCCCGACGAGCAGGTGGTCATCACCATCAGCCACGCCGGATACATCAAACGGACCCGGTTGGCCGAGTACAAGGAGCAATCCCGCGGAGGAGTGGGCTCCAAGGGAGCCGTCACCCGCGACGCGGACTTCATCGAGGAGATTTTCTCCGCGACAAACCACAATTGGCTCCTCATCTTCACCCAGAAGGGGCGCTGTTTCTGGATGCGGATTTTCGAGGTGCCGGAAGGATCCCGGACCTCAAAGGGCCGCGCGATTCAGAACCTGATGAACATCGAGTCGGATGACAAGGTCATGGCTTACATCCCGGTCATGGACATCAAGGATCCAGAATACGTGAATGCCCACAATGTCGTGATGTGCACGAAGAAGGGGGTCATCAAGAAGACGACGCTCGAGGCATACTCGCGCCCGAGATCCAACGGCATCAACGCCATCACCATTCGTGAGGACGACGAACTGTTGCAGGCCAAGTTGACCGACGGGAACAACGAGATCCTGATGGGTCTTCGCTCCGGCAAGGCCATTCGTTTCCCTGAGGAGAAAGTGCGGGCGGTAGGCCGCACGGCGCAAGGGGTCAAGGGTGTGACGCTGGCCGGTCCGAAGGACGAGGTGGTCGGCATGGTCGTCATCGTGGACGGTTCCAAGGATGTTCTCGTGGTCAGCGAGAATGGATATGGCAAGCGTTCTGCGGTGGAGGATTACCGGATCACCAACCGCGGTGGAAAAGGGGTGAAGACACTCAGCATCACGGAGAAGACGGGTGAGTTGGTGGCCATTCTCGGGGTGACCGATGATGATGATCTGATGGTCATCAACAAGAGTGGCATCACCATCCGCACGGGTGCGGATGAGCTGCGCACCATGGGCAGGGCCACACAGGGTGTCCGTTTGATCAACCTGCGCAACAACGATTCCATCGCTGCGGTCTGTCGGACGCCAAAGTCCGAAGAAGACGAGTTGCTGGAAGGGGGTGAAGGGCCTTTGGGCGGAGCGCCAGATGCCGGGGAGGGGGAATCTGCGGCACCTGAGGACGGTGGATCGGGAGAGGAGTGAGGCCTGCTGAAGGGAATGCGTTCAAAGTCTGGCACGGGATGTGCTAGATTTGTCGCCGATTCAAGCAGATTTCATGCCGAGTACCAAGCAGATTCTGGCCGTCCTGGCCTTTGCCCCCTTCGTGATGAACGCCCAGAAGGACGTCGTCAGCGCTTTCAACGCCAATATGGATGGCGACTATCTCAAAGCCGTCGAATACATCGACAAGGCGATTGAGGATCCCAAAGCCAACATCAAGGAAAAAACTTGGCGTTACCGAGGGAACATCTACACCAACCTCGCATCGGACAGCGCGTTGTATGCCCAGGTGCCCGATGCTCTGGAGAAGGCGGCCATCAGCCTTTCCAAGGCGGAGGAGCTCGATTTGAAGGGGCGCTACGAAGTCGAGCGTCGCGCTGACGTGGCCCGTGGTGCCACCATTGCGGGACAGGCAGGCATCAGCTATTTCAATGGAGGTGTATACGGCAGGGCGGGAGAGCTGTTTTCCACCGCTGCAGAAATGACCCAGATGCTGGGCGCGGTGGATACCATGGCCGTCTTCAACAGTGCCCTCTGCTTCGAGAAGGCGGGGCAGAATGAGAAGGCCATCGAACAGTACATGGTCTGTGGAACCTATGGTTATCAGGTGCCGGAGGTGTTCCTGTTCGTCGCCAACATCCACAAGACAGCAGGGGATACGGCGCAGGCCCTGACCGCCTTGCAGAACGCGCGGAAGGACTTCCCAAGGGAACAGGCGCTCATCATCGAGGAACTCAACATTTATCTCGTGGCTGGCAATTTTGAATTGGCCAAGGAGAACCTCATGCTGGCGGCCGAACAGGATCCAAGCAATGAAATCCTGTGGTTTTCATTGGGCAGCGTGTATGACAACCTCGGAATGCAGGACGAGGCTGTGGATGCCTACAGCAAGAGCTTGGCCATCAAGGCGGATTATTTCGATGCCAACTACAACCTTGGCGCCCTGTATTTCAACAAGGCTGTGCAGATGGTCAATGAGGCGAACGACATGTGGTCGCCCAAGATGAGCAAGACGGATGCTGCCAAACAGAAAGAATTGGAAGAAGCCGGAAAGGCCATGTTCTCCACGGCGTTGCCGTTTCTCGAGAATGCCCTGGCGGTTGATGCGGATGACCGTGAAACGCTGCGCAGCCTGCGCGACATCTATGCACGTGTAGGCATGGACGAGAAAATGTTGGAGGTGTCCGCCAAGCTCAAGACCTTGGAGTGATTCCAAAGGAGAATATTGAAAAGGGGCTTCGGCCCCTTTTTCTTTACACCTCTCATTTTACATAATGTAAATTATCATTCAGTAGGGGTTTTACAAGAAACTGCGGGTATGCGGCCGGCGGTCGCTGTTGCTTGACTGCAGCGTCACTGATGCAGTTGGGGAAACTCTTGGGGAATTTGCGTAGGCTCATCGCCCTGCGTTTTATAGAGTCCACACGGATGTATGCTGTTGATTTGCGGGATCGATTCCAGTGTGGATCATCGCCGCTTGAGCACTTTGAACTGGTGCTTTGATGCGGTGGATTCTACGCTGCTGCCGTCGCTGGTCGAATTGGGGCCTTGTTGAGCCTCCAGGAATCGCGTATTTCATCTCGGGCTGGCCATGGGTGCATCAGGCGCGAATCATGGCCGGCTTTGGATTTCCTGGCTTGGGTTGCTTCAGGTTTGGATGAGCACCTCGCTGTCTATGCCACAAGGTTTCCGGGTCTTCTTTTTACGGCATGAGCAGGCCAAGGAAGCGCTGTAGGCCTTTCTGTGTGCTTGAGGTTCTTCGGCGCCCGTCCCCTGTTGGCTGATGCTGTGCTTGTTCTGTTTTACATAATGTAGAACATGGGGCATGAAAAAAGCCGGTCCAAAAGGACCGGCTTTTCCAAGCTGTAGAGCTGAAGATTACTTCTTGACGATCAAGTTCTGAGCGGCGGAGAAATCTTTGTGGGTCACGCTCAAGGTGTAAGCACCAGCAGCAAGGCTGTGCTTGACCATGACGCGGTTGCCTCCAATGACGTCACCGGTGTTCATCTCTTGGGAGATGACGGTCTTGCCACTCATGTCGGTTACTTCGACAATCATGTTGTTGCTGCCAAGGTTGACTTCCTGATCGAACTGGATGCTGAAGTGGCCTTCGAACACGGGGTTCGGGAACACGTTCCAGTTGCTGTTCTCCAGGCTGAAGAGCTCAGCCATGTCGCCATTGGCGTTGGTGAACTCGCAGTTGCCGTTGTCATAGGTAGCCTCGCTGGCGTAATTGCTGGCGTCTGGATTGGTGCAACCAAAGACTTCAGCGTCCGTCGTCGTGAAGGTCACGTCGTAGTCGCGCCAGGTCTCCCCTTCTGGAGTCCAACCCTGCATGTTGAAGGTGCCGGTAGCTGTACCGTCGGTGGTGATTTGCATCAACAGGACGAGGTTGCGGGCATCCGCAACAGCGCGTACATCCGTCGGCACCACGAACCATGCTCCGTCAACGACCTCGAGTGCACCACCGTTGTTGAAGTTGGCGAAATCGATTCCGATGTTCCAGAGGTTGTTGTTGCTGCTGTTCTCAGCTCCTACGGTTACCCAGCTGTCAAAAGCAAGGGTCTCGTCGATGCCGACAACGGCTTCATTGATGTCAATGGTAGAAGCGCCACCCAATTGGTTCTGATAGAAAGATCCGGTGGAAGTGACGTTGAGCAGGTGCTCTCCATCCGCGAAGATGGCGTGCAGGCTGTGCTGGCTGGATGGCAGTTCAGCATAAATACGGTAAGTGTTGCCGTTGACGGCTCCACCATTGTCCACGGCTTGTACTACAAGTTGGACGTTGCTGGCCATGGCTGAAAATCCAAAGGCGACAGCGGCTGTGAGTGCGAACAAATTCTTCATGTTCAGGTGATTAGTGATTCAAAGACTAGAGGAGGCAAAACAAATCTCTTCCAAGATAACGGTTTTTCCCTGTCTACGAAAGAATTCTGTCGACGAATTGATGTTTTCTTCACTTCTGGGAATCCTTTCTTTGCGTGTTACATGAGGTTACTCGACAATTACATCGCTGGGCAGTGGATTCCGGCAGGCCCCGATCCGCAGGTGCTCGTGGATGCCGTTCACGGCAGGCCGGTGGCTGGAGTGGATGCGTCCAACGTTGATTTGGCGCAGGCTTTCGCCCATGCCCGCTCGGTTGGCGGAGCGCAGTTGCGCAAGATGACCTTCCAGCAGCGCGGGCTCATGCTCAAGGCCCTCGCGCTCCATCTCATGGAGAAAAAGGAGGAATTCTACAATTGGAGCGTGCACACCGGTGCCACCCGTGGAGATGCCTGGATTGATGTCGAAGGGGGCATCGGCACCCTGTTTGCCTATGCCAGCATGCGCAAGCAATTGCCCGACCTCCCCTACCTGATTGATGGCGACCCGGCCATGCTGTCTCGTGAGGGCACCTTCATCGGACACCATATCGGTGTGCCCAAACGCGGTGTTGCAGTGCACATCAATGCGTACAATTTCCCCATTTGGGGAATGCTCGAGAAAGTGAGCGTCAATCTGTTGGCCGGTATGCCGGCCATCGTCAAGCCGGCCACGCTGACTTCGTACGTCGCCCATGCCATGGTCAAGGAGATCGTGGCTTCCGGTATACTTCCCGAGGGTGCGCTTCAATTGGTTTGCGGCGGGGCGCGGGATATCCTGGACCATGTGACCTTTCAAGACGTTGTCACGTTCACCGGATCGGCCGAAACGGGATTGAAGCTGAAGTCCCATGCACGCATCCTGGCGGAGAATGTCCCCTTCAACCTCGAGGCGGATTCTCTGAACAGTTTGGTGCTCGGGCCGGATGCAGCGCCCGGAACTGCTGAATTCGACCTTTTCGTAAAGGAATTGCGCAAGGAGATGACCATTAAATGTGGTCAGCGCTGCACTGCGGTACGCCGGGCGATGGTGCCTGCGGTCCACCTGGAGGCTGTGCGGGATGCACTGAAGAAACAGTTGGGCCGCATGCCCATGGGTGATCCCTCGGTTGAGGGGGTGAGAATGGGGGCCCTCGCCGGCCTGGAGCAGCGAAAGGAAGTGGAGCATGCCGTGTCGAAATTGCTGCAGGATGCAGAGGTGCTCCTCGAATTCCAGGGCGCGGAGCTGCTGGGGGCCAATTGGGAATCAGGGGCATTTTATGCGCCCAAACTGTTGACCCATTCCACGCCGCTGAGTGCGCAAGGCATTCATGAGATTGAGCCTTTCGGGCCGGTTTCAAGCCTCTTGCCCTACAACACCCTTGAAGATGCCATAGAGCTGGTCCACAAGGGTAAGGGGTCGCTTTGCTGCAGTATCGCAACAGCAGACGCAGCCGTGGCCAGGGAGTTCGTGGTGGAAGCGGCCACGCACCATGGGAGGATCCTTGTGCTCAATGCGGCGTGTGCCAAGGAGAGCACCGGCCATGGAAGCCCGATGCCGCAATTGGTGCATGGCGGTCCCGGCCGTGCCGGCGGTGGTGAGGAGATGGGCGGTTTGCGCGGATTGGGGCATTACCTCCAACGGACGGCCATTCAAGGCCATCCGGATATGATGACGGCGGTCACGGCACGCCATCAGCCGGGTGCCTCCCGACCCGAAGCGCCGGTTCACCCCTTCCGCCTCCATTTCGAAGACCAGCAGGTAGGCATGACCTACACGACCCATCGGCACACGGTGACGGAGGCCGACATCGTCAATTTCGCCAATGTTTCAGGGGACCACTTCTATGCCCACGTGGATGAGACGGCATTGGAGGGCACCATTTTTGAGCGGAGGGTGGCCCATGGATATTGGGTGCTGTCCAAGGCGGCTGGGATGTTCGTGGAGCCACACAAAGGGCCGGTATTGCTGAATTATGGCCTGGAATCCTGCCGTTTCACCAAACCTGTTTACCCCGGCATGACCATCGGGGTGCAGCTGACGGTGGAAGAGAAGATCCAACAGGAGAAGCGTGGGGACGACGATGTAGAGAAGGGCATTGTCAAGTTCAAGGTGGATGTGACCGATGAGACCGGTGAGACGGTGGCGATTGCGACCATTCTCACGATGGTGGCCAACCGCACGGACGCCAAGGAAGAATCCGGTTCCCAGGATTGACGATGGGCCGCTCCCCTGCCGTCTTCCGTTTGATTGCCATCCCGGCCTTGTGCTGGTGCTGCCTTTTGGAAGGACAGGAAACGGTGGACTCGGCTGAGAAAGGGCGGGATCTCCGGCTCTTGGACTCGCTTGTTCTCGAAGAATGGGGGTCGGAGGGTTGGTCGCTTGAGCGCTTGGAGGCCAGGGATGCGCTCGTGCGGCTCGCAGGGGATTCAGAACCGACGCCGGCCTTGGATTGGGGGTTGGCATTGCATCGATGGCTGCGGTCAGACCAGGACGCCCATTTGAGGGTGCGTTTCATGGATCGGGCGTCCGGGCGCTGTGAAAATCGTGCGCCTTCCCGTGAGGACTTGCTGTCCGCTGCTGGTTTCTGGGCAGGATTCGCTCCTGGGGAAGGGGTGCCGGAAAACGCGAGGGCCCAATGGCTCGAAGCGACCTGGGGCTGGGTGGGTACTTATGGTGACTGCACCGAGGGATCAGGGATGACCACGGAGGCCCATCCGATTGAAACGGATGCGGGGATGGCGGTCGAGGATTGCGGTGGGTACATCCATTGGACCATTTCTGGGTTCGGAGTCGAATCGGACAGGTCATTCCGCAAGGCATGTTCCCGCATGGTCCGATTCATACGACGCCTCGACAAGCCCGTACTCCTCGACCTGAGGGGCAACCTTGGGGGGTACAGGACGAGGAGGCATGCCGTCCTCGCGGCCTTCCTGACGGAGGATCAATGGCCCCGTGAGTCAGAGCGCCCATGGGGAACGGGGGATTCCACCTGGATCGAAGTGCCACCGATGCCTTCGGTGCGGTTCCGTCGTCCCCTCGATGTTCCGTTGGCTGTGCTGGTGGACGGGTTGAGTTTCAGTGCCTCCCTCCTGCTCGCTGATGCATTGCTTCATTCGGAGCGTGCTGCTTTGTTCGGATGTGCACCCTTGGGTGTTCCCGGGGGCTGTTCGGGGTCCCCGGAGGTCCATGTTCTGCCCGGCTCGGGCTGGAGGGTGGAAGTGCCCACGCGCATGACCCTGATCTCGCTGGGAGCCTTGGATGCGGGCTATGGCCTGTCCGAGCACGCGACCTGTGATGCCGGGGGAAGACCGCTCGAGGATGCAATCTCCTGGTTGCGGTCTGTCCGGCCCGCCCCGTGACGCTAATTTGCGGCATGCATTGGTGCAGTGGAGTGGCCCTTACTGGATGGCACAAGCCGCAAGGGCGTCATGTGTCTTGGCTTCTGATGGCCCTGGGGATGCTCTGCGCTGGCGCGTCGACGGCCCAGGAAACGGCTTCTTTGGGTGGTGCTGAATCCCGCATGTTGGAGGCCTTGGTGACCAAATTCGGCCCCCTTCCTTCCGTGGAGCGCATCTGGACAGGTGCATTCCACGCAGCTGCAGCCAAAACCGACGCTTTGAAGGCGAGAATAGACTCCGTTCAGCGCTCGGGGTTGGATGAAGTGGAAGTGCTGCTGCGCGTAGGGGCGTTGAGGACAGACCTCAGGACCATACAGTCAGACAGGAACAGCTTCATCGCTGGCTTCCTGACGCCCGTGCAGCAGCTTTCCCTGGACAGCATCCTGAATCCTCCTGCGCCCTCCATTCAGCACTTCGGGTTCCATGACCGTCTCAAATGCATGGTGTGCAAAACGCCCGGTGAAGGCGCCATGTTTCCTTCCGGTGTGACCAGCCCGGACCAATTGATGCTTCCAAAGCAATGAATTCAAGTACTACAGCGGCCATTCGGCCATTGATTTTCGGCCTGTTCACCGTGCTTTTGTTATCGTCCTGCAACGTGGTGGAGCTGCCTCTGTCCCAGGAAGTGGACCCGTTCATCGGGACTGGAGGTCATGGTCACACCTATCCAGGAGCCACCATGCCTTTCGGAATGGTTCAGCTCAGCCCGGACACGCGTTTGGAGGGTTGGGATGGCTGCGGTGGGTTCCACATCACCGATGATGTGGTCTACGGCTTCAGTCATACCCATTTGCAGGGCACTGGAGTCAGCGATTACGGAGATATACTGCTGATGCCGACGGTTGGGCCCATGGATACAGGTTCGGTCTGGCGGGAGCGTTATCGCGACCGTTTCGTTCCGGGCAGCCAAGCTGCGCATGCGGGTTATTACAGGTGCAGTCTGGAGCGCAGCGGCGTCGAAGTCGAATTGACGGCCTCCGAGCGGGTTGGATTCCATCGTTGGACCTTGAATCGAAGGGATACAATGCAGCTCGTCGTAGACCTCGCGCACCGTGATGACCTGATCAATTACGGGATGTACCCCTTGGACGATTCCACCCTCGTGGGGCAGCGGGTTTCCGACAACTGGGCCGATGAGCAGCATGTGTATTTCGCCATGCGGTTCAACAGGCCGTTTGAGTGGCTGGACCAGATGGCTGAATTGGAGGTTGTCGAGGTCGATGGTGTCTTGGAGCAGGAGTTGAGCTTTGTGCCCATATTTTCTATGGTATTCAAGGATGTGGAAGTTGTGGAGGCGCGTGTTGCGCTCAGTTTCGTAGACATCGACGGGGCGGTTGGAAACCTCAATGCTGAGGCGCCAGGACCGAGTGGTTTCGATGCTGCCCGGAGCCATGCTGAGGCCACTTGGAACCGTGCATTGGGCCGCATTGAGATTGAAGAGGATGACCCGGACGAACGCAAGGTGTTTTACACCGCCCTGTACCACAGTTTGACGGTGCCCAACCTGGCGACCGATGCGGATGGTCGGTATCGCGGAACGGACCTCATGGTGCACCAGGCGCCGGAAGACGCACCGCGCTACACGGTTTTTTCGTTGTGGGACACGTTCAGGGCGACCCATCCCCTACTCAATGTGCTCGAGCCGGAGCGCACCGAAGTCTTCATCCGCAACTTCATCGGAATGCATGAAGAGGGCGGAAAACTGCCCATGTGGGAGCTGGCGTCGAATTACACCGGTTGCATGATCGGCTACCATGCTGTTCCCGTCATCGCGGATGCCTGGGCGAAAGGGTTGCGGGGTTTCGATGCCGATGCGGCGCTGGATGCCATGGTGTCCGTGGCCACTTCGGATGATCTCGCCAAACCGATTTGGGACAGCCTCGGATATCTGCCGCTTGAGAAAGAGAGCGAAAGCGTGTCCAAATCCCTGGAATATGCCTTTGATGATGCCTGCATTGCTCGGATGGCCCAGGATATGGGCCGGATGGATGTCGCAGAGCGTTTCGGGAAGCGAGCACAAGGATGGCAACATCTGTTCAACCCCTCGAATGGGTTCATCCAGCCGCGTTATGGCGCCGCGTGGAGGGAGGCATTCGACCCCACGGAAGTCACCTTCGAGTACACGGAGGCCAACGGCTGGCAATACAATTTCTTCGTGCCGCACGATGTCTCCCGACACATGGAGTTGTTGGGCGGTGCTGCAGGTTATGCCGCCCTGCTCGACAGCATGTTCAATGGGCCGAGTCGGCTGTCGGGAAGGCATCAAAGTGACATTACAGGATTGATTGGGCAGTATGCCCACGGCAATGAGCCTTCCCATCACATGGCCTACCTGCCGGCTTTTGCCGGATACCCGGAGCGTACGCAGGCTCTGGTGGACAGCATATGTGATGCCCTGTACACACCGGAACCAGATGGCCTGAGTGGCAATGAGGATTGCGGTCAGATGAGCAGCTGGTATGTCTGGAGTGCAATCGGCCTCTATCCGGTAACCCCGGGTTCCGATCGGTATGTGCTCGGGACGCCACGGTTTGATGACATCACCTGGCATTTGACCGATGGAGTCGAATTGAGGATACGGGCGGACAGGGAATCCGAGCGGTCCATCTATGTGCATGGCGTGCGCATGGAGGGGGTGGATTTGAACCGGACCTGGGTGACGCATGATGAATTGATGGCGGGTGGCCTCTGGTCATTCGATCTGCGCGACGAGCCGGTTGGCCAGGATGGCTTCGGCAAGGATCCTGAGGCGTGGCCGGTGGAAGACTGGACCTTGGGTGATGCGGTTTTCGTTCCGACGCCTTTCATTGATGCGCCCCGCAGTTATTCCGGAGACAGCATCGAAGTTCGGATCGGTTGCATCGCCCCGGATGCCGACGTTTTTGTGCGGGTGCTGGATGACAATCTGAATCCACGGAATTCAGGGGCTGAGCTTGAGGGATTCCTGCCGTCCGAGGGGCAGGTGCTCGTCCGGGGAACCCAGGTCGTCCAGGTGATGGCTGAGCGCGGTGGGCACCGCAGTGCGGTGGTTTCTTCGCGCATAGCGCGGGTCAACCCGGACTACCGGGTTTCCATCGGGTTTCCCTACGCCAACCAGTATGCCGCAGGAGGTGACCGTGCCCTCATTGACGGCATTCGTGGCGAGAGTGATGAATTCCGGACGGGGGACTGGCAAGGATATTACGGCAAGAACGCCCGGATTACGGTGGACCTTGGTGGGGTCTATCGGATCAATGAGGTCCGGGCCGGTGTGCTGCAGGACGTCAAATCCTGGATTTGGGCCCCGGAGCGCGTTGCGGTGCGCACTTCGATCGATTCCCTTGATTTCCAGCTTTACGGCAGCGCCTCTCCCAAGATCGATCCGCAGGACTACACCCCTCAATCCGAGCGTTTGTCCTTTGTGGGGAACCGCAAGGCCCGTTATCTGGAATTGGAGCTGAGTCAGTTCAATGGAGGGGTGATTCCTGACTGGCACTTGGGAAGGATGAATCCGACCTGGGTTTTCGCGGATGAATTTGAATTCGACCTGGAACCGTTGCGGTGATGGAGCTTTCCGGGGATTTCCTTTCTCGGGGCTTGGCCATGACCACACCCCATCCCCTCGGTGAACGCATCATGCGTGCCGAGGGATGCTGGCTTCATACGGAAGGCGGAGATCGGCTGTTTGATTTGGTGAGTGGGATCGGCGTGAACTCCATCGGGCATGGCCATCCGGTTGTCCTTGAGGCCTTGCGGGCCCAATTGGACCGGCATCTTCATGTGATGGTGTACGGGGAATTTGCCCAAGCAGCCCAGGACAGGGCCGCTGCTGCGTTGCTGACATCGCTGAGGCCGTGCGGTTTGGATGCCGTCTATTTCGTGAACAGCGGAACAGAGGCCATCGAAGGTGCATTGAAGCTGGTTCGGCGGGTCACGGGAAGGACGGAAGTACTCGGGGTGCTCGGTGGTTATCACGGAGCCACCATGGGTGCGCTGAGCCTGTCCACTCCGTCGCACCGCCGGAATGCATTCATGCCGTTGGTTCCGGATGTGGACCACTTGCCCTTTGCGGATTTGGATGCCCTTTGTGGGATTACCGAGAGGACGGCGGCGGTGTTTGTCGAGACGGTTCAGGGAGATGCCGGTATCCGCCCTTTGCCGTCAGCCTATATCGAGGCCTTGAGGAGCCGCTGCGATGAAACCGGGACTTTGCTCGTTTTGGATGAAATCCAATGCGGTCTGGGACGCACGGGCTTCTTCCATGCGTTCGAGGCCACGGGGGTGGTGCCGGATGTGCTGGTGCTGGGCAAGGCGCTGGGTGGCGGCATGCCCATCGGGGCCTTCGTGTCTTCTGCGGACAGGATGGCCCAACTGAGAGAGGCTCCCAAATTGGGGCACATCACCACATTCGGGGGGCACCCGATGGCTTGTGCCGGTGCAGCAGCTTTCCTCGAGGTGTTGTCCTCTTTGGACCTGGAGCGGATCCGGCAGAATGGAGAGCACTGGAGTGACTGTTTGCGGGCCCACCCCGCGGTTCGGGCTGTTCGAGGATCCGGGCACTTTCTCGGTGTGGACCTGGAGGATGCTTCCGTTGTCAACCGTTTGGTGCAGGAAGCCAGAAAACGCGGGTTGGTTCTGTTCTGGTTTCTCAGCCGCCCCCAAGGGTTTCGCATAGCGCCTCCCCTGACGGCGGAAGCGGATGAGATGGACTGGGCATTGCAGGCGTTGTTGGACGCCTTGGATGCGGTGCGATGAACAGTCGATGCCGCGTCAGGGCGGTCCGCTTCAGGTCAGGAATCGGTGTACCCTTTCCGTTGTTCTTTTCGCTTCGGGAAGAAGGTCGGGAAAGAGCTGCCAGCCATGGTGTGCAGCGGGTTCTTCATGCACTTCCAATGGGACTCCCGCCTCGTTGAGGCGCGATTGGAGCAGGCGTGAATCGGCGTGCAGCAGTTCATTCGTTGAGCTTTCGAGATACACGTTCCCCAAGGTGGCCAATGCGGCGTCGGAAGCCAGAACGGGACTGCAATCGGGGTGGGTCGGGGCATGTCCTCCGAGGTACAGACCGGCATATTCCCTGAGGTCCCTGTGGTCAAAGACACTGTGGTCGCAACGGCCCGACAATGCGGAAGGCCCGTCCACCCTGAGGTCGACCCAGGGGGAGAGCAGTGCGAGCCGGTCTCCTGCCCTTCGCCTCAGGGCCCATGAGAGCGCGAGGTTGCCTCCCGCCGAATCACCGATGATGTCGATGGGACCATCCACCGGGATCGCGTCCAGTCCATCCAGGGCGGCCGGGTATGGGTGTTCCGGCGCCAATGGATAGTCAGGAAGCCAAACTTCCCGGCCGCTCAGCGCTGCCAATGCCCCTGCCGCAGCCCGATGTGTCCTCGGGGAGCAGAATGCGAATCCCCCGCCGTGGATCCAGATGATGGGCGGGGCACCAGGATCGGAGCCTGTCCTCGAGACGATTTCTGTCGGCATGCCGTACCAATCGATGGACCGCACGTTCAAATCCTTGGGTGCGATGTACAGCCGGGCCACCGTATCCGCTGCCAGGCGCCACTGTGCCGGTTTGGCATCGATTACCTCGTGTCGCAGCATCCGAACGGCGACATGGTAACCTGAGATCATCCGGTGGAAGAGGTCACTCATCGAATGGGATGGCCTTTCCCCTGGGAATGGAGAAGATGGGATACCGCGAGGGTGTCTGTTCGAAATGGGGAGAGCGCTTGTAGATCCAGTCCAATTGCTGGCGCGCGGACCAGGGCCGTTCGGCCGCGGCCTCCATCTTGGCCTCCTCGAATGCTGCTTTGAGCGCGGGGTCGGATTCCAGCAATCGCGCAGCTGTTTCCTCGAACACATAGGAGGAGAAATACTCTTTTTGTTGCAGGGCGCTGTCAAAGAAATTCCAGGCCATGAAGGCGTCTGGCCCTTCAGGGGAAAGGGTCTCCACCATGTATCGTGCCGCGGGCTGCCCGACGGGTATGATGAGGTCACCGACGAACAGGTCCACGGATTCCATGCGGCGGTCGACTTGCTCCACCGTTCGGTAATGATGCCCTTCATACGGCCGTCCGAGGGCCGAGTGTGCCGTGATGTAGGCAACTTCAACCCACAGGGAGGTGTCGTTGGGTACCGTTTGATACTGGATGTGGTTGGCTTCCAAGCGCTCGATGACGTGCCGCCACGCCTGAGGCACGATATAAGCGGACGGAATGGGGGCCGTGCGGTTCGCCGAGAAGGTGTGGAGGTAGGGAATGGCTTTCGAGTAGGGCGCATTCCTGTCATAGCGCAGTCTCCTTTCTCCGGTTACGCTGCTCCATTCGTAGCGCGCAGCATAACCTGGGAATTGGAGGGAGTCTACGGCGGTGGTGTCCAGGGTCCACGAAATGGCCGCTTCACTTTGGGCGAGGAAAGCATCCTGTTGGTCCTTTCGGAGACGCCTGATCTGTCCGGCCAATGGCATCGCCTTTTCGAGCAGGACTTCGAGGAATGCCCGTGTAGCGTCGACCCTTTGTGCAAAGGGCTTGAGCATGTGCGCTTCCGTGGTGTATCCGATGGTGTGATGCAATGCGCCGTAACCCGTCGAATATCTCGGGGTTTCCAGAAAATCGGAAATACCGCGTTCATCGGGGGTGTTCCCCAGGCTGTTCACATACGGAACCATGGGGTGCCCAGCCCTTGCGAGGGCACTGTAGAGTTCGGGATTGAATTCCTCCTCGATCCAACGGCCGAGTGGACCACCCAACTTGTCGGGCTGTGTGGAGATCAGGGTGAGCGCCGGCTGGTAATCCGCTCCGTTCGAAGTGTGCGTGTCCACGAAAATATCAGGTTCGAAATCCGTAAACATCAAGTTGAAAGCCAGTGCGTTGCGGCTGTCGCACTTGATGAAGTCACGGTTCAGGTCCAGGTTCCGGGCATTGCCACGGAAACCGTATTCATCGGGTCCATTCTGGTTGGCTCGTGTACAGCAGTTCCGTCGCAACCCCCCTCCCACGTTGTACATGGGTACGATGCCGATGCGAACATCCGGAGGCAGTCCCGCTGAATCCTCCAGCAATGCAGTGGCCCATTCGATGCTGGCATTGACGCCGCAAGGCTCCCCCGGATGGATGGCATTGTTGACCAGGATTCGGAGCCCTGCGGAATCGGGCCCCATGGTGAAGAGGTGCAACGGGCGGCCGATGTCCGAAACCCCGAATTCCCGGATGGACGCGACATGGGGGTGCTCTGCGGCGAGCCCAGTGAAGGCGTCTACGGCCTCACTCCACGTGGGTGTCGTGTTGTTTTCCGCATCGTCTTGCGCAAGAAGTGGATGTGTGGCCAGGAGGGTCAACATGACCAGCATGTACTGGCGCAATCCACTACGACAGCGAATTGGAAAGCCTGAAATCGGAATCATGGGCCCAAAAGTGAGAAATTGCAGCATGGAATTCGTGCCTTCAGCCGATGCGAAGCCCAGGATGGGGCAATTCCTCCTTTCGGAGCCATTCATGTCCGATGTCTGGTTTGGCAGAAAGGTCATCTTTCTGTGTGATCACGATGAGGACGGCTCATTGGGCTTTGTCCTCGACAATTTCACGGATCGGCCACTGGAAGCCGTCATGTCCGGCGCTGAGGATTGGTCCTTGGAGCAGCGTGTCTCGATGGGGGGGCCTGTGCATGATGACAGCCTGTTCTATCTCCATCGTTTGGGAGAATTCGTCTCCGGGGCACTTCCCGTGCTGCCGGGCCTCTGGCTTGGCGGAGATTTCGATGAGCTCAAAGCCGCTTTGTCTTCAGGGAAATTCGGTGACAGTGATGTGCGTTTCTTCATCGGATACAGCGGCTGGATGAAGGGGCAATTGGACGCGGAGATGCAGCAATGCAGCTGGTACGTCCATGACGCTCCGCTGGAGCAGAAGCTGGAGGCCATCTTCAACCCTCCAGCAGAAGGGCTCTGGAAAGGAATGTTGGCTTCGAAGGGGCCTGGATTTGCGCGTGCCTCCACCCTGCCTTTGGACCCGAGTCTGAATTGAGTTCGCGGTTATCCGAAGGTCCACTCCACCCGGTAGCCGGAATGGCGGCGGACGTTGAACACCCGCCCCCCATCCAACAGGAAGTATTGGCCTTTGATGGCCTCGAGTGTCCCTTCGATTTCTTTGGCCTTGTCCAGGCTGATTGATTGGACTTTTTCAGGAAAGGACACTGCGGGGAAATGGAGGTGGTGCACCGTATCATCCTCGGATATGAAATCCTCGAATTCCGGAGGGCAGTGCTCAATGGCCTCGTCCTTGGCCTCGAGCAGCGCTTCGGATATCAGGTCCGGATCTGGATTTCCGATTGTCAGCATGGCCCGCCATCGTGTCTTGTCAGCGAAATGTTCCTTCATGGCGACCTCGATGAGTCCGGCCAATTGTCGATACGGGGTTTCCGCGAGTATGATGGCCCCGGTCGCTCCCTGGTCGATCCAACGGTAGGGAACTTGCGTGGTTCTCGTGACCCCCACCTTCACTCCCCCGGTATGGCTGAGATAGACAATGTGGGGCTGGTTGTGGTGGGCCTCTTCCCATTCCGCATCCCGCAATGCGATGCCCTCATGGATGCGGCTGAGCTCCGGATTGATGATGCTCTCCACTGCCAATGGCGACGATTGGAATGCCTCGAATGACATTCCATCGCCATAGGTTTTGCGGATGGACCGCCCCGTAACGGTACAGTGGATCTTGCCAAGACGCCGCAAATGCAGGGACCTGCCGATGGAATCGGCGAGGCTGAAGGCTTCCATGGGGTCGAGAATATCCCTGGGGACCCAGTGGTATTCGACGGCTCCGCGCTCGCCCAATCCGCTCTTCAACTTTCGAATGTTCCCTATTCCTTGCATTTGGACTTGGTGGTTTTTTGAGAGCGTGTAATTTTCAGCAGTTCAAAACAAAGCATGAAAAAACTTGTACTCCCGGTTGCCTTGTTTGCAGCCACTACCTCCTTTGCTCAATTTGAGGAAGGATTCGAATCCTACGCCGTGGATGATTTCATCTGTGTTGTCAGTGAACAATTCGAACCATGGCCGGGCGGAAGTCCTGGCAGTGATTGGGATGCCCAGATCACGGATGAATATGCATCCGAAGGTGTGAACTCCCTGAAAATCGAAGCCCAGAGTGTCCAGGGCGGTCCGATGGATGTGATCATGAATGTGGACAAGACTGAAGGAAATTGGAGCCTCGATTGGGACATGTATGTCCCGGATGGCAACTCTGCCTACTTCAATGTCCAGGGAACGGATGTTCCGGGAGCGGGTACGGACAGTTGGCAGTGCAACTTTTTTGCCACCACTACCGGAGATGTCGAGGCCAACGGCCCTTGGGGCATGGCGCCTTCCGCGGTTCCTCTGAGCGAGTGGTTCAATGTGCGCTTCGTCGTGGACCTCGATCAGGATCTGTTCAAGATGTGGATTGATGGAGATGAGGTTTTCCAGGCGGCCTATGCCGGTGACTTCAGCAGCATCAACTTCTATGCGTTGGGCGACGGCCAGACAATCGGCCTGTACTATGTGGACAATGTGACTTTGGCGGAGAGTGATGTCGACCTGGTCGGTGTCGATGATGTCGTGGCGGAGCCTTTCGGATTCTCTCCCAATCCTTCCGATGGCCAGATCAACCTGAGCGGTATTCTCGAGGCCCAGCAGCTGGTCGTGCTCGACCTGATGGGCCGAGAGGTCAGCCGGGTTGCGGTTGAAGTGGCCCAGCAGTCCTTGACATTGGATATTCCTGAAGGTGTCTACCTGTTCGGTCCGGAATCAGGCCAAGGCTTGCGCAAGCTTGTCGTGCGGCACTGAACGCGTTTCCCCTCTATTCTGCGGCCCTGCCTTCCTTGAGGAAGCGCAGGGTCGCTTGCGTCAGGGCCATGAGTGATTCCGGCAATTCCAGTTCGGTCCAGGGTTCCATGGCGCCGAAAGTGTGCCCTCCGTGCTTCAGCAACTCCAGCGTTCCATCGCTTGACCAAGCATGAAGCCTCAAGGCATGGTCGACATCCACGGCTGCATCGTCCGTGCTGTGGGCCACCATCACCCGTCCGCCGAAGTCACGGACGGCCTGTTCGATGTTGAGCCGCTGTGCGTGGTGCTCGAAATCAGCGTAGAAGGACCAGTCGTGGTGCAGGATTTGGCGTGTGCGGTGGTTGATGACTTCGAGTCTTCCTGAGGAGCGCCATTCATCGAACGCGCTGCCTTGTGGAAAGCGCGTGCCGAAATCGGCTACGGCGGCCCATGTCACAAGCGCATCCACTCCTCGGTTGCCCGCTCGTTTCAGCTGTTTGTCCGCCTCCTTGGCAGCAAGACAAGCGATGCCACCTCCCCGGCTGTGTCCAATGATGGCCAGGGGCTGATGGACGGTGGCGCCCTCAATGGATGGGCCTGTTGTTCGAAGGGCCTCGATGACGGCAAGGGTTTCCTCCAATTCACGGCGGTACGTGTTCGATGCAAAGGCTTCGATGTCGGTGAAATCCGCCGGGGTTTCAGGGGTGGTGCCGTTGTGGGTGAAGTTGATCCGCAGCATTCTCCATCCGGCTTGAGCGCATGCGTCGCCCACCATCGACCAGGCTCCCCAATCCATGTATCCCTTGTATCCATGCAGAAACAGGATCGTACCCTCGGCCTGGGCTTCTGCTTCGGGAAGATGCCACCTGCCATGAATGGGGCGTTCACCGGATCTTTCGAGCAGGAATGGCAGTTGCTTCATGAGAAGGATTCAGGGGTGAAGATGGGGCATGGCCGCAGGATCGGGATGGTGGAATTGAAAGCCGCTGTCGAGGAGGCGCCCAACAGAAATCGACCTGTTCGCGGCTGATGGTTCTGTCGGTGGCGCTGGTCCAAGGCATTCCGACCGGGTTCTCGACACGGGGCAAACAAGGTTGGCAGGACCTTCCAATTTCTGTTCTGTCGCATGGACGATGGCGCGGATGACGTCCTCCTGATGGATGACCACCAATGGCTTGTCTGGAGCGCCTTGGGGAGCCGATGGCCGAAACAGGGGCCGACCTGGTCCAATCAGTCCTCCTGCCCGCAGGACGGTGGTGTTGTAGCGGGTCATGGATTGCTCCATGTGGAGGATGCGGACTCCGGAATGCGGACTTATCCTGTCGACTGCGTCCTCTTCGCTGTATCGCCCCGGTTCCGTAGGGTAGACACTCGTAGATGAAATCATGACGACCCATCGGGTCTGGTCCTGGAGTGCCGACTGGACAGCAATGGCAAGGGACTGGACGTCAACCCGGGGGCTGACGGCCACGAGCAGGCGACGGCACGGGGGGCAGGCGCTCTGTGGCGGACTTTTTCCATCGAAGTTGCACCTGATGGGCAGGGCACCGGTTTCGGCAATGGCGGGGAAGTTGTGCTCGGACTGTGTGCTGCCCCAGACGCGCTCGCCCTTCTCCGACATCCGGCGTGCAAACGCCCTGCCGAGCCAACCGCAGCCGATGATCCCCCATCCGTAGCACTCTTTCACATTGGAACCCATGGTACTCGGCTAAATTAGCGGCGCATTACCGCTCCATGAGAATCTCCCTTTCCATGCCTTGCCACGCCGCGCTCATGATGGCCACAGCCTTGGCTTCCTCCCTCCTGCTTTCAGGCTTTGCGAACGGGCTCTGCGCCCAGTCCGACGCAGAGATCCAATTCAACGTCCAGGGGTTGAATGAGGGGGACACCATTTTCCTGGCCAACTATTACGGGAACCGGATGTACTACGCCGATACGGCGGTCGTCGATTCCAAAGGCAAATTCGGTTTCCCTTCTCCGGCTCCTGAAAAAGGAGGCAAATACGGGGCGGTGTTGCCCGGCAGTGGCCTCATCGAAGTCATCGTGACCGGTTCGCACATCGCACTTGAGGCGGATGTGACGGATTTGCCCGGCAGCGTTGTGGTGAAGCAAGGTGAGGATACACGCTTGTTCTATGACTACCTCGCCTTCATCCAGGAAATGCGCAACAAGCGTGCACCCCTCGATGAAAGGGCGAAGGACTCCACCATGACCGAAGCGGAAAAGGCCAAATTGAGGCAAGACCTCGAAGTCTTGAATCTTCAGGTGGAAGCGAGGCAATACAGCCTGCAGGAGGAGCACGGAGGAACCCTGTTCGCCAAGATGATCCGCATGGTGCAGGAACCTGATGTTCCCGAGGCTCCACTGGATGCGGCCAACCCACAGTTGTGGAGGTACTACAAATTCCGCGACCTGTATTGGGAGCGGGTCGACTTTACGGATGGTCGCTTGGTGCGGGACCCTGCATTGCACAATCTGCTCGAGCAGTATTGGAATGGGGTGATGCCCCAATTGCCGGATACAGCCCTGGTGGAGGTGACCAAGCTCATCACCAAGGCGGAAGGCGATCCGGATATGTTCAAGTACCTCGTCCATTTCTTCACCTTCTCGGCTGAAAAGAGCCAGGTGATGTGCATGGACAAGGTGTTCGTGGCACTCGTGGATCGGTATTATTCCACCGGCAGGGCGGATTGGCTCAATGAAGAGCAGCTCAAGAAGGTGACGGACCGTGCAGAAGATCTGCGGTTTGCATTGTGTGGCCAGAGGGTGCCCAACATCATCCTTCCGGATACATCCCAGCAGGTCTGGAAATCCCTGTATGATGTGGATTCGGAATACACACTGCTGTCAATCTGGGAATCCACCTGTGGGCACTGCAAGAAGGAGATGCCCAAATTGATGGAGTTGTATGAGGAGTGGCATCCGAAGGGCCTGGAGATCTATGCCATCGGCAATGATTTCGAACCGGAGCCCTGGTTGGATTATGTCCGGAAGAAGGACATCAAGGATTGGATCCACGTTTCCGACAACCCTCAGATCAACGCTTCGGATTCAGCTACGGCCTTGATCATGGCGGGTGTGACCACGTTGCAGAGTTTGAATTTCCGGACGACGTTCGATGTCTATGCCACGCCGAAGATGTTCCTGCTCGACCGCGACAAGAAGGTCATCGCCAAGCAGGTCGGTGCTGAACAGATCCGTGAGATCCTGATGCGCGCTGAGGAAGAAAACGGAATGAAGTGAGACGCCCACAATGGGGCTCACCGGATAACATCTTGAAATGAAAAGCCGCGCCCTTTCAAGGCGCGGCTTCTCTTTTGTCTTCGTCAGTTCGCATTCACTCGCAGATGGACTCCCAGTATTGGAGGAGGATCAAGAGGTCGGGGGTGTTGACAATGCCGTCATCCGTGATGTCGAAATAGCAGGGTCCGATTTCCGAAATCACATCGAGGAACAGGCATGATCCGTTGTCCACATCAGCAGCAGCACTGTAGTTGATGGCTTGAGGATAGGTACAGCCATAGTAGAGTTCATCGCTTGAGAGGTTATTGCCATCGCAGTCGAATCCTGGCAAAGGATAGAAGCAACTTCCATCGTCCGAGGTGACGGCGGCGTCATAATTGCAGGCCTCCATGTAGGAGCATCCAAACACCTCTTCCCCATCGCACACTCCGTTGCCGTTGAAGTCCGGGCATTGGAGTTCCTCTCCGTCACAGATGCCGTTTCCGTTCTGGTCACAGGGGCAGTCGCCTCCACAGATCCCTATGGCGTCCTCAACAGCACAACTGTCATCATTTTCAGTGGCGTCCGGGTTGAAGTTGCAGGCCGAGGTGTCCGTGCAGCCGAAGATCTCCTCGCTGTCGCAGACGCCATCACCGTCAAAGTCCGCAGTGCACGTGCCGTTGCAAACGCCGAGCGCGTCATACGGTCCGACACAGTCGTCCACATCGTCGCAGATTCCGTCTTCATCCGCGTCCGTCGCACAGGTGCCGCCACATTCGTCAAGGGCATCCAATTGCTGGCAGCTGTCATCTTCCTCCGTGGCGGATGGGTCAAAGTTGCAGGCGTTTTCATCGGTGCAACCATAAATCTCATCCGTGTCACAGACGCCATCCCCATCCAGGTCGGCATCGCAGTCTCCATTGCAGACGCCAAGGGCGTCATAGCTTCCAATGCACGGGTCTTCGGTATCGCAAATGTCATCACCGTCAATGTCTGCCGGGCAGTTCCCGTTGCAGTCTCCCAAGGCGTCGTACGAGCCTACGCAGACGTCGATGTCGTCACAAATGCCATCATTGTCCGCGTCGGCTGCACATCCTCCGCCGCAGATGTCCAGCACGTCGAGGTATTCGCACGAATCATCTTCTTCTGTCGCCTCGGCGTCATAGTTGCAGGCGTTGCCATCGGTGCAACCGAATATTTCATCGCTGTCGCAAACGCCGTCAAGGTCCGCATCCGCCGTGCAGGTGCCGTTGCAAATGCCGAGGGCGTCGTATTGGCCTACGCAGTCGTCCACATCGTCGCAGATGCCATCCTGGTCTGCGTCTGCGGTGCAACCACCATTGCAGACGCCCAGAACATCCAACGCTCCAACACAGGGGTCCACGGTGTCGCAGATGTCGTCGTTGTCAAGGTCGGCCGGGCAACCGCCATTGCAATCGCCTAGTGCATCGTACTGTCCAACGCAGGGGTCTTCATTGTCGCAGATGCCGTCGCTGTCCATGTCGGATGGGCAAATCCCTCCACAGATGCCCAAGGCGTCATCGAACAAACAGCTGTCGTCGCTGTCGGTGGCGGCCGGATTGTAGTTGCAGGCGGTATTGTCCTGGCAACCGGCTACTTCGTCGGCATCACAGACGCCGTCGTCATCGGCGTCGTTGTCCACGATCACCCCGCCTTCGCAGGTCTCGCAGAGGCCATCGGTGAAGGTGCAGCTGTCGTCGCTGTCGGTGGCGGCTGGATTGTAGTTGCAGGCGGTATTGTCCTGGCAACCGGCTACTTCGTCGGCATCACAGACGCCGTCGTCATCGGCGTCGTTGTCCACGATGACGCCGGCTTCGCAGGTCTCGCAGAGGCCATCG
>CALLLH010000003.1 GCA_938082505.1 uncultured Flavobacteriales bacterium | reverse complement strand
GGTAGAATTCGGGAGCATGCGTTCGACATCACGGAACAGCGTCGGGAGGAATTTCTGGCACTGGGCGGTGTAGGGCCCTTCATCGCGGCATTGAAAGAAGGACTGGAACTCGGTGCCGATGCCCTGATCGAAGAGACCTTCCTTCCGGACCAGGATCGCGAACGGTCGGTCCTCCTGACGCGCCGCCGTCTGGCGGAACGGATCGCACACAGCATCTGGGGGGAGTCGGCAGGCCACCGCGCCGCATTGGAATGGGACGGCGAGTGGAAGGAGGCCCTGGGTGCTTTCGGTACTTTCGATGCCTTGCTCAGCCCACCGCCCCCGCCCGATGCAGGGAACGAACCTGAACAGAAGTAGATTTGAATACAAACGAGACACTGCAACACCACCATCATGGCCTTTGAACTTCCCGCCCTTCCCTACGCCCACGACGCACTCGAACCCCACATCGATGCCCGCACCATGGAGATTCACCATGGCAAGCACCACGCCGGCTATACGGCCAAGCTGAACGCTGCCATCGAGGGAACCGACATGGCTGGAAAGTCCATCGAGGCACTTTGCACGGAGCATGCCGACAATGGCGCCGTGCGCAACAACGGGGGCGGATATTTCAACCACAACCTCTTTTGGACGAGCATGTCTCCCAATGGTGGCGGGGCCCCTCAAGGAGCGCTCGGCGAGGCCATTGATCGGGATTTCGGCAGCTATGATGCTTTCAAGGATGCGTTCTCCCAAGCTGCGGCCACGCGCTTCGGCAGTGGATGGGCCTGGCTTTGCGTCCACGGAGGCAAGCTGGAGGTCTGCTCTTCCGCCAACCAGGACAACCCCCTGATGCCCGGCGTGGGCTGTGGAGGCTACCCGATTCTCGGCATCGACGTCTGGGAGCATGCCTATTACCTGAACTACCAGAATCGCCGTCCCGATTACATCGCTGCGTTCTTCAACGTGGTCGATTGGAACGCCGTTTCCGAACGTTTCGCGGCAGCACAATAAGCCACCCCGCCGCCGTATGCAGCATCTGATCCTCGTTGCCGGCGGAACGGGAACCCGCATGCACCAGCCTGTCGCCAAGCAGTTTCTACCGCTGGGTGGCAGGCCGGTCATTTTCCATACCCTTGATCGCTTCCGTCAGGCCTTGCCGGACCTCCATGTGGTCCTCGTCCTCCACGAGAGCCTGCACGGGATTTGGAACGGGCTGGTCGCGGAAGCTCCCGAAATGGCAGTGGATGCTGTGGTCACCGGAGGCGCCGAGCGTTTCCATTCGGTGCGGAACGGGCTTGCCGCCCTGCCGGAAGGCAGGGGCACAGTCGCCATTCACGATGCGGTGCGGCCCTTCGTGGAGGTGGAGACCATACGTCGCTGTTTCAATGCGGCAGTGGCGCATGGAGCGGCCATTCCCGTGGTGCCGGTGAAGGACACCATCCGCCGGGTGGGCGCTGAAGGGAATGAACCCCTGGACCGGGCAACACTGAGGGCCGTTCAGACCCCGCAGGTATTCGATGTGGAGCGCCTGAGGGCTGCGTATGAGGCGGAGTACGTTCCCTTGTATACCGATGACGCATCAGTATGGGAGTCCCAAGGGGGCCATTTGGAACTCGTGGAGGGGGACTTGCACAACATCAAGATCACCACCCCCGAAGACCTGTTGAGTGCGGAAGCCTTCCTCAACCTGAGGTCTTCGCCCTCAGGGGGGGCATGATCCGGTCGTATGCCCAGACGGCACCGCCGGTGAGCATGAGGCTCGCAAGGATGACCCAAGTTTCGAGTTCGAAGAGGTCTTCCGTCATGCTTCCCGTGTACCAGAGGGTCACCGCCGCCGCCGCGTTGTTGAGGAAATGGGCGGCCATGCCGGGGATGATGCTCCCGCTGCGGTAGGCGATCCAACCGAAGAGGAGCCCCAGCATGACCCTGGGCAGGAAACCGTAAAACTGGAAGTGGATGGCGCTGAAGATGACCGAGGTCAGCAGGATGCCCAGCCAGGCCCTGCCGGTGGCCCGGATCAAGAGCGGCTGAAGCGCACCACGGAATCCCAGTTCCTCAAAGATGGCAGGCACTGCGGCAACGCTGAGGATGACCACCAAACGGTGCGGCCCCTCGGCCGTCACCAAAAAGGTGGTGATTTCTTCGAGCATCTTTTCCAAGGGTTTGAAAACGGATTCCATCAACGAGCCCTCCGGAATGGCCGCAATGTTCATTTCATAGGCAAAGCTCAGCAGGGGGGCAGAGAGGAGCGTGGCCATGGCAATCAGGAGGAGCGGGCCGAGGCCCAGAACTCCAGGTCCGATGGTCAGCCCTTGGGGAACGGACCGTTCCCACATGCGGTAGGCGATGTACACGGCACCTCCAAATCCAATCGCCTGGCTGATCAAATTCTGCAGGTGCAGTTGCCACCAGGTACCGACATCCTGCGGAATGGGTTGACCGGGAACGATCGCCGCCGATTCTCCGAATATCCAAAGGCCGATGACGGAAGCGGCAAAGGATGCGGCTACCGAACACACGAGCATGATCCCCAGGAAAATGAGGGATTGGCTCAAGGATTGGGTCTGCTGGTTCGTCACAGGGTGAATCTAATCGTTGGGGACGCCGTCGGAATACTGCTGGGCCACTTGGTCCAGCACGCCGTGCAATATTGAAGGGTCTTCCTCCGTGACCAATGCGAGCCGGTGCTCCTTGAAGTGGGACAGTCCCCGGAAATAATTGGCGTAATGCCGCCGCATCTCCACCACACCGAGCCGTTCGCCCTTCCATTCGAGGCTGTGGGTCAGGTGCTGGCGGGCTGCCTCGACACGGTCCGCAACCGTCGGCCGGGAGAGGTGTTCGCCAGTGGCGAAAAAATGCTTGATCTCATTGAAAATCCATGGATTTCCGATGCTCGCGCGGCCGATCATGATGCCGTCCACGCCGAATTCATTGCGGTAGGCGAGGGCCTTCTCAGGGGAATCGATGTCCCCGTTTCCGAAGACCGGAATCCGCATGCGGGGATTTTGTCGCACGTCCCTGATCAAGGTCCAATCGGCCTCACCCTTGTACATCTGGGCGCGCGTGCGGCCATGGATGGAAATCGCCTGTATGCCCACATCCTGCAGGCGTTCAGCGACCTCCACGATGTACTTGGAATTGTCATCCCAACCGAGCCGGGTCTTCACCGTGACCGGCAGTTGCACCGCTTCGACGATCTCCTTGGTCATGGACACCATCTTGGGGATGTCCTGCAGGATGCCGGCGCCGGCGCCCTTGCAGGCGACTTTCTTCACCGGACAGCCGTAGTTGATGTCAAGAACGTCCGGCCCCGATGCTGCGGAGATTTCGGCGGCACGGCGCATGGAGTCGATTTCCGAACCGAAAATCTGGATGCCGATGGGGCGTTCCTTCTCGTAGATGTCCAGCTTTTGACGGCTCTTGGCCGCGTCCCGAATCAGGCCTTCCGAACTGATGAACTCGGTGTACATCATGTCCACGCCGTGCGCCTTGCACAGGCTGCGGAAGGGGGGGTCGCTCACATCCTCCATCGGAGCGAGAAGGAGCGGAAATTCTCCGAGTTCAACGGGACCTATGCGGACCATGGCGCGAAATTAGCCCGCATCCGGCGCCATCCGGCGGACGAGGTACGCGACCATGGCGGCACTGAACGATCCGCCCACCCCCAGCACGACCAGCGCCACGCCCAAGACGTCCAAGGCATGCAATGCAACAGGGTAGGCCGGAACCATGGCGCCCTCGAGTCGGACAAGCCCATATTGGTCCTGCAGCACGACGAGGGTGATGCCCATGGCGATGCCCGCCGCGGCCCCCAATGCGTTGATCAGCAGGCCTTGCCAAGAGAAGACCTGCCGGATTTCCCGACCGGTCATGCCGATCGCGGACAGGGTGTCGATGTCCCGCCTTTTGTCGAGCAGGAGCATGGTCAAGGCGGCGAGAATGTTGAAGGCCGCGACCACGAGGATGAAACTCAGGATGGCGAATGTGGCCCATTTCTCCGCCCGGCTGGTCGCGTGAATGAGGGCGTTCTTTTCGCGCCTCGTCCGGGTGGACAGCTCTGGCCAGCGCTCGGTCAGTGAGGCCTTCAGCGCTGCTGAACCCCACCCCTCGGCAGGCACGAGCTCGATCCGGGATACGGCCCCCGGCCGCTGAAGCACCTCTTGGGCGAAGTCCAAAGGGGCCACAAGGGTTCCGGCATCGGTTTCTGCATTGATTGAAAAAGTGCCGCACACCGACAACCGCCGGCTGACCATCATGCCCTCCAAACCGCCATCAAGGAGGTTGCTTCCCCGCATGGCGCCCAGACTTCTCCCGCGTTTCGGCGCCGCCACCGAAAGCACCACGGGAGCATCGCCGAGCGTGGGCAATCTCATCTGTATGGCCATGCCGAGTCCGACGTAACCGCAGGATTGCCCCAGGGTGTCCGCCTTCAGGACATCTCCGGACCTCAATCTGCCCGCCAAACCTGTGTGGCGCGCATGGTCCACATCAAAGGCGAGGAGGGAGCACACATGGGGCTCATCCCGCCACCGGACCACGACATCCTGCTCGAGCACGCCACCGGCATGGGCCACGCCGGGGTGTGCCGCCAAACTGTCGACCCAATCTGCGCTCATGACGCGCCCGTCGGAAGGCAGCACCGCCAACTCCGTATCCAGGCTCGAAAACAGCTCCTCCACAAGGTCTTCGATGCCGTTGAAGGCACTCAGGATGGTCACCATGGCGGCCGCCACGGCCGCCACCACCAAGACGGAGATGCCGGATACAAGGTGGATCAGCCGTTGGGACTTCCGCGACCAGAGGTAGCGCCGTGCGATGCGGAAGGGGAGATTCACGCCGCCAAGTTAGATGCCGTTCACCTGGCCCATACCCCCACCGGCGTCGGCCACAGATGTCGTCGACATCCTGATCCTCCTTGCGGGGTTGTGATGGCCATGAATTTCCTGAATTCAGGTGCCCTTGAGCAGGTCGTCAATCTCCTCGTACCGGTCGAGGCTGTCGTCGAGGAAAAAGCGCAGCTCGGGCATTTTGCGCAAGTGCTTGCCCACTTTGCCTGCGAGGACCTTGCGCACATGGTAGGCTTCGGATTGAACCAGGGCCAATCCCTCTTCCGGCTTCCCGACCGAGGCAATGGGCATGAAGCTCAAATAGACGCGGGCCAGGGAGAGGTCCCGGGTCAGCCGCACGGTCGTCACGGTGATGAAATGTCCTCCGAAACGGACGGACCCCTCTTTCTGGAACAGCATGCCGATCTCCTTCTGGAGCATTGCAGCAAGGCGTTCCTGTCGAATTCCAGCCATGGTTCAGTCGATGCGGATTTTGTACCTCCTGCCATCGGCAAGGGCGGCAATGATGATCCCGCCTTGGGCGGGGATGGGCCAGGATGACGATCCCGTGAAACGGCCGATGTTCCGGCCCATCATGTCGTAAACCACAATGACGGGCGCGCGGGGTTCCCCGCTCCAATGGAGGTGGCCTCGATCCACTTGGAAATGGCCCGTCAACGGGGAAGCTTCCGTGAGGGAATTGACGGCTATGCTGTCCGTACAACCGGGGTGTGGGGGCAACCAGGTTGTGTCCAACGCAAAATCGTGCCGCAGCGCTCCGTTCTGGAGGAAGCAGGCCGCATGGGGATCGAGATCGGCCGTACAGAGGTAGGCAGAGGGCCCCATCGGACCGTTTTCCGAACCGATGCCCTCAATCCAATACTCGATGAACGCCTCATTGTCGGGCAGGAGTTGGAGGGTCAGTCGCCGGCTCACGGTACCGTCCGTCCAGGTGAAAGGTTCTACGGCGACGCAGGTGATCTCTGCCCAGGGGCATTGCGGCGCCACCATGGATTCCCCGGGTTCCAGACTGAAATCGAACCACAGTGTGCCGGGGTCGAGATCGAGGTCCCACCGCATCCACACCTGCCCGGTCTCGGCGTCCTCATGGAACCAACCGGCTTGGCCGGCCGTCGGATTGCCCTCGTACTGTGCGGTCATCAGGTGCCACAGGGTTCCGTCTGCGAGGGTCGTATCACCCTCGATTTGATACTCCACCGGTGTAGGTACCCATCCTCCTTCGATGCCGCACCAGGTCCTGTTGGCTTCGAGCATGGGCATGAAGCCTTCCTGTCCCAGAGAGGCACAGGCCATCAGGCTGCAAATGCAAGTCAACAGGGTTCGCATGTTCAGTAAAGGAAGTGATTGTGCGGAAAGCGTTGGACATGCAGCTCCCGGACCTCTGCATACAGCACTTCTCGCAGGCTGTCCATCCCTTCCTTGGTCTTGGCTGAAAGAAAGAGCACGGGACCATCATGGTCTGCAAAACGGTGGCGCAGCCCCTCGATGAGGTGTTCGCGGGCCACGTCTCCTTCCGGATCCTTGAGTTGGTCTATTTTATTGAATACCAGCATTGTGCGCTGTGTTCCCGCCCCGATTTCCGCAAGGGTCTCCACCACCACCTTGAGGTGGTCTTCAAACTGCGGGTGTGAGACGTCGATGACGTGCACGAGCAGGTCGCTTTCCCTCGTTTCGTCGAGTGTGCTCTTGAAGCTCTCGACGAGCTGGTGGGGCAGCTTTCGGATGAAGCCGACCGTATCGCTCAGCAGGAAGGGCAGGTTGTGGATGACCACCTTGCGGACGGTGGTGTCGAGGGTGGCAAAGAGCTTGTCCTCCGCGAAGACTTCCGATTTGGACAGCCGGTTCATCAGGGTGGACTTGCCGGCATTGGTATAGCCGACCAGCGCGACGCGCACCAGGGCGCCGCGGTTGCCCCGTTGGGTCGCCATTTGCCGGTCGATGGCGGCGAGGTCCTTTTTCAGCGCTGAAATCCGGTCTCGGATGATCCGGCGGTCGGTCTCGATTTCCTTCTCGCCCGGCCCCTTCATGCCGATGCCCCCCTTTTGCTTCTGGAGGTGGGTCCACATGCGGGTGAGGCGCGGCAGCAGATACTGGTACTGGGCGAGCTCAACCTGGGTTTTCGCGTGGGCCGTGCGGGCGCGTTGGGCGAAGATGTCGAGGATGAGGTTGGCCCGGTCAAGCACCTTGGTCTCGGGAAGGGCCTCACCGAGGTTGCGCAGTTGTGAGGGGGTCAACTCGTCGTCGAAAATGAGCAGATCGATGTCGTGCTCCTCGATATAGGCCGTGATTTCCTCCAGCTTTCCCTTTCCGACGAAGGTCCTCACGTCGGGATGGTCGAGCGATTGCGTGAAGGACCGGATGGTCTCCGCATGGGCCGTTCGGGCCAGGAATTCCAATTCGTCGAGGTACTCCGCGAGCAGCTCGCGCGGCTGGTCCCGCGTGGCCAATCCCACGAGAACAGCCCGTTCGGGCTTTCCGTCTTTGCGCGCCAAGGGTTTCTCCAGCATCTATTCCCGGAACAGTTCGATGTAGCGCGCAATGGCGGCAATCTCCTCTTTTTGGAGAATGCCCTTCTGCCCGGGCATGGTGCCCTTGCCGTAGGTGATCAGGGCCACGCGCTCGCTGAAGGTCAGAGCCGAAGTGGACAGGTCGGGCGATTTGGAGGCGCCCAATTTGCCGTCATCACCATGGCACAGGGAACATTTGCGCACGTAGAGGTTGCGCGCCTGGGCCTGGGATACGGCAGTACCGGCTTCGGGGGGAAGGTCTTCGCCCCCGGAACCGCAACCCACAAGGATGGCGGTCAGGGCCGCAGTCATGAAAAACCGGACGTTCACCACCAACCGTAGGCCTCGAATCCAGCCCTGAAGGGCCACGGAATGCTCGACAGGATCAGCACGAGCGAGACGGTGAACCAGATGGCCTGGCGCTTGAATTTGATGCGGTCATCCGAGGCGCGTTTGGAAAGGCTGTGCCCCAGCGTACCGAGGATGACGGCGATCAGCATGGTGGCCATGTGCTCGAGCGAGAAAAAGCGCATGACCGTGTTGGCCATGGCATCGGCATTGCCCAGCATGCTGCTCCACCCTTTTCCGAAATACAGGATGAACCCGAGCACCAGTTGGATGTGGAGGGAAATCATCGTAAACAGTCCCCGCTTCATGTCCCCTTTGCTGAAATTCCGGCCGGCGGACATGCCCGAGAACGCCTTGACGATGGAGAGGAGGAGCAGGACGAGTACCACCCAGCGCAAGAAGCCGTGGAGGTATTGGATTCCGGTCATCATGGGACGAAGATACGGGGGCGGAAGTACCTTGCGTCCATGCAACTGGACCTGACCGGAAAACACGCCCTCGTCTGTGGGGCTTCACAGGGAATCGGCCTCGCGGCGGCCATGGAATTGGCCGGATTGGGGGCCACCTGCACCCTCATGGCGCGCAACGCCGAGCGGCTGGAGGCTGCCGTATCCGGTTTGCCCGGGTCCGGTCATGGATTCGCCGTAGCGGACTTTACGGACCCCAATGCCGTACGCCGGATGGCTGACGCAGTGGTCGCAGCCCAGGCGGTCGACATTCTGGTCAACAACACTGGAGGTCCAGCCGGCGGTCCAGCCCACGGGGCTGATGCAGCGTCCTACCTCGCCGCCTTCACCCAGCACCTCATCTGCAACCAGCAGTTGGTCCAGGCGGTCCTCCCGGGCATGCGGTCGGCCGGTGGCGGAAGGATCGTCAACGTGATCTCGACCTCGGTGAAGCAGCCGTTGGATGGGCTCGGTGTATCCAATACCGTGAGGGGGGCGGTGGCCAATTGGGCGAAGACACTGGCCAATGAGCTGGGCCCGGACGGCATCACCGTGAACAACGTGCTCCCCGGCGCCACGCGTACGGCGAGGCTGGACCAGATTGCACAGAACAAGGCTGCCGGAACGGGTCAACAACCAGAAGAGGTGCTGTCCGCCATGGCGCAGGCGGTGCCGCTGAAGCGGTTGGGGGAAGCCCATGAGATTGGAGCGGCCATCGCATTCCTCTGCAGCCCCTCTGCCGCCTACATCAGTGGAATCAACCTGCCGGTTGACGGAGGGAGGACGCGCTCACTTTGAGTTCATCACCACGTTGCGCTGATAAACTCCGTCCCGGAAAAAAGGCGACCGAAACCGCTTGAGCCTACTTTCGCACCGCACGTCAATCGAAACGTCACCTTTTTGAATCATGGAGCACCCACGTGTCCAGGCGTTCATGGCTGAGGCCGCCCGCCGCAATCCCAACGAGCCGGAATTTCTACAGGCCGTTGAAGAGGTCGCAGAGACCGTCATTCCTTTTATCGAGGCCAATCCCCAGTATCAAGGTCATGCCTTGCTGGAACGCATGATTGAGCCCGAGCGGACCATCACCTTCCGGGTGCCTTGGACGGATGACCTCGGCAACATCCACGTCAATCGGGGGTACCGCGTCGAATTCAATTCCGCCATCGGACCCTACAAGGGAGGATTGCGCTTCCATCCCAGCGTCAATCTGAGCATCCTGAAATTCCTCGGGTTCGAGCAAGTGTTCAAGAACTCGCTGACCACCTTGCCCATGGGAGGTGGAAAGGGCGGATCGGACTTCGATCCCAAAGGGAAATCCGACCGCGAAGTCATGCGGTTCTGCCAAAGCTTCATGACCGAGCTGTCCCGCCACATCGGGCCGGATACGGATGTGCCCGCCGGCGACATAGGTGTCGGTGGCCGCGAAATCGGCTACATGTTTGGGCAGTACAAGCGCTTGCGCAATGAGTTCACAGGAGTCCTCACCGGCAAGAAGCCAGCTTGGGGCGGTTCGCTGATCCGACCGGAAGCGACCGGCTACGGGGCGACCTATTTCATGGCGGAAATGCTCGCGATGAAGGACGACGGCATCGACGGCAAGACAGTGGTCATCAGCGGATCGGGCAACGTGGCATTGCATGCCGCAGAGAAGTGCATGCGCCTCGGAGGAAAGGTGGTCGCCCTCAGCGACAGCAAGGGCAGCATCCATGATCCGGCAGGTTTGACGGAGGAGAAGCTGGCATGGATCAAGGACCTCAAGGAGGTGCGGCGCGGCCGCATCAAGGAGTATGCGGATGCCCACGATGGGGTGACCTTCCGTGAAGGCCGGGATCCGTGGGACCTCGCTTGCGACCTCGCCTTTCCCTGCGCGACCCAGAATGAGCTCGATGGCAAGGAGGCTGCGGCACTGGTCGCCAATGGCTGCAAGGCCGTGGCGGAAGGGGCCAACATGCCCTGCACGCCTGAGGCCGTGGCGGCCTTCCAGGCTGCCGGTGTCATGTTCGCCCCGGGCAAGGCTTCGAATGCGGGAGGCGTGGCCACCTCGGGCCTCGAAATGTCGCAGAACAGCCTGCGCATGTCCTGGACTTCCGAGGAGGTGGATGGACACCTGCAGCGCATCATGAAGGACATCCACGCCCAATGCGTGAAGTATGGCACCCGGACCGATGGCAGCGTGGACTACGTGCAGGGAGCCAACATCGCAGGCTTCGTCAAAGTGGCGGATGCCATGGTCGACCAGGGCGTCGTCTGACACGCACACGGAGTTGCACCTACAGCATGTCGGTGGGAACCTACACTTTTCAGGATTGGAGGTCCTACAGTAAAATGAATTCCTGATTTCTACGTTTGTTATGTCAACGGCACGCATTCAAGCCGTTGGTGCCACGAGGCAAGCGTGGCAGGCAAGCAATTTGGTTAAGTGAAGCGCCCCGGACGTTTCCAGGGCGCTTTCGTTTTGCCCCGGAAATCCGGGTGGGGGGATTGGTCTGAGACGATGTAAGCACGGGACTACACGCCTTTGGATTGCTGGTCTTACAGCGGGGACGGAGGTATCGCCCTACGTTTGGAATGTCAACGGCACGCATTCAAGCCGTTGATGCCACGAGGCAAGTGTGGCAGGCAAGCAATTTGGTTAATTAAAGCGCCCTGGAAACGTCCGGGGCGCTTTTGTTGATGGGGTAAGGGGCCGAAGGCGGTGAAGTGGCAAGCCCAAGGGCAAGTCAGGCGTCCGTGCAGAGTTCCACGAGCACCTTGGCGGTGTCACCCGGGTGAAGGAAGGCGATGCGCTTGCCGTCGGCGCCCGGCTTGGGTCCGGTGACGATTCGGTAGCCGAGGCCCTCCAGGCGCTTCAGTTCGGCTTCGAGGTCGTCCACGAGAAAGGCGACGTGGTGCAAGCCTGGTCCCCGGCGCTCGAGGTGACGTGCAATGGCGCTTTCAGGTGAGGTCGGCACCAGCAGTTCCACTTTGGAGTCACCGGCCTTGAAGAAGGAGGTCAACACGGCCTCACCGAGCACTTCCTCCCGCTTGTATGCCGGACTGCCCATGACGTCACCGAAAATCCGTTCTGCGGCCTCCAGGTCTTCGACGGCAATGCCGATGTGGTCCAATTGTCTCATGCGTTCAGTTGGGGCAGCCTTTCAGCCGCCAGTGTCAATGCGTGTTGGATCACTTCCTCACTGTCCCACTGGCGCTCGATGTCCCCATGGGCCATCACTTCCTCCATGATGCCATCCTGGATGCGACCGAGCGCGAGCGCATGGCTATAGGACATGTGGGTGAAGGTGACCATGGAGTACAGCGGAATCCATTGGTCGGGATGCCGTTCCGTAAGGAGGCGCTCGATGCGCTTGCGCAGCAGGAACCGGGGGTCTCCTGTGCGGTCCCGCATTTCGATGAAATTCCGAAGGGCCAATTCTCCGATGGCATCGCCGTTGGGCTTCCGTTCCTTGCTGAATGCGTCCATCAGGCCGGCCCAATCCGCGCCATCCGGTTTTCCGTCGAAACGGTCGAGCATGTCAGCAAGGACCCGCACATCCTCGAAGCCGCTGTTCATGCCTTGACCATAGAAGGGGACAATGGCGTGGGCAGCGTCGCCGAGCAGGACGACCTTGTCCCCGCGGTTCCAGGGGTTGCAGCGTGTCATCACGAGAGAGCTCGTGGGGTTGCTGCCCCAATCGCGGTCGAAGTCGGGCACGAATTGCAGGACATCCGGGAAGTGCTGCTCGAAATATCCACGGGCCGCTGCTGCATCAGGCAATTCCGAGAAACCCTGCGGCCCTTCGAAAGGAGCGAAAAGGGTGCAGGTGAAGGTCCGATCCGGATTCGGCAGGGCCATCAGCATGAAATGTCCGCGCGGCCAGATGTGCAGCGCCTCGGGATCGATGGCGAAACCGCCGTCCCGGTTGGGAGGCATGGCGACTTCCTTGTATCCGTGGTCGAGATACGATTGGCTGAAATCGAACCTGTCCGTGCGCATCATCCGCGACCGGACGGCACTGAAGGCACCATCCGTACCGAAGACGCGCTGGTGCTCCCGTTCGCTGCCATCCGCGAACCGAAGGGTGATGCCCGCCTCCTTCTCCTGGAAGTCCTCCAGTGGATGGTTGAAGCAGACGTTGACCTGACCTGATGCCTCTGCCTCTTCGAGGAGGATCCGGTTCAATGGACCCCTCGCCACGGAATAGATGCACTCATCGTCGCCGAATCGCCCCTTTCCGGGCAATCCATAGGGCTGGTAGGTGAGCTCACCGGATGTCGCGTGCATGCAACGCGCCTTGACGGGCATGGCGATCCTTCTCACCGCCTCCAGCGCACCGGCCACCTCCAGCGCCCGCCATCCGCGTTCGCTGAGGGCAAGGTTGATGGAGCGGCCTGCGGCGTCCCCCACCTTTCGGGGGTCGGGCCGCCGCTCGTAGACCGTGACCTTGTGGCCGCGGTTCGCCAGCACGAGGGCCAGCAGGCTTCCGACAAGGCCGGCGCCCACAATGGCCACGGACTGTCCTTGCGGCCGGCTCATCCCTCGATGGCCTGACGGAGGTCTGCGATGAGGTCCTCGGTGTCCTCGATGCCGCAGCTGATCCGGATGAGGCTGTCGTCGATGCCGAGCTTGGCGCGCTCTTCAGCAGGGACGGAAGCGTGCGTCATCAGGGCCGGGTGCTCGATGAGGCTTTCCACCCCCCCCAACGATTCTGCCAAGGCGAAAATCTTCGTGGATTCGCAGACCTTCCTGGAGGCGGCGAGGCTGTCGTCCTTCAGTGTGAAACTGATCATGCCGCCGAAATCTGACATCTGCCTTGCGGCGACCTCGTGATTGGGTGATCCCGGCATACCGGGCCAATAGACCTTGTCCACCTTGGGATGCGCAGCGAGCCATTCGGCCACGCCATGACCGTTGGTGCAATGCTGGCGCACGCGGATGCCGAGTGTTTTGATGCCCCGCAAGACGAGGAAGCAATCCATCGGACCGGGAATGGCCCCGACGTTGTTCTGCAGGGTGCGGAGTTCGGCATCCACATCGGATTCCCGGGTCATCAGCGCTCCCATGACGACGTCCGAGTGCCCACCCAGATACTTGGTCACGCTGTGCATCACGATGTCAGCGCCGAGTGCCAGCGGTTGCTGCAGGGCAGGAGTAGCGAAGGTGTTGTCCACGCCCAGTCGGGCGGGATGGTCCTTCAGCAAGGCCGCCACGGCGGAAATGTCCGTGATGCGGAGGAGGGGATTCGTTGGGGTTTCCAGCCACACGAGCCGGGTCCGGTCGTTGAGTGCTGCGGCCACATTGGCAGGGTCCTGCGTATCCACGAAATGAAACCGGATGCCCAGGGGCGCATAGTGGGTGGTGAACAGCCGGCGGGTACCACCGTACAGGTCATCGCCCGCAATGACCTCATCGCCGGGACGCAGGGTCATGAGAACGGCATCGATGGCGGCGAGGCCACTCGAAAATGCGAGTCCGTGGGAAGCTCCTTCGAGCGCCGCAAAGGCAGCCTCAAGGGCATCCCGCGTCGGGTTCGAGGACCGGCTGTATTCGTATCCCTTGTGCTGGCCGATGCCCTCTTGGACGTAGGTGGAGGTCATGTAGACCGGGGTCATGATGGCCCCTGTACCCGGATCTGGTTCCACCCCTGCATGCACTGCAAGCGTACTGAAACCGCGGGCCTCGTTTTCATTGAACATGCGACAAAGGTCGCAACTCCGTCCCTAGGATTTGCGCCGTGTGCGCCGCAACCATCCGGGAATGACCAACACGCCGATGAGGAGGTAAATGAAATGGGTGGCCATGCGCCAGATCAGCATGGTCATGGCCGGTGCCAAGGGTGAGGGGGACAAGGCGAACCATGGATCGAAGAAGGTGCCGAGGAGCCATTCTGCGACTCCGCTCGAGCCTGGAGTAGGGCTGATCAGCAGGTACACCCACATGACGAGTTGGCGGGCCACGATGCTGAACGGCTCAAGCAGGTCTATGGGGGCCACCACCATGGCCATCACGGCGACGAGCGCGAGGAAGCGGGCGGTCCAGCTCGCGATGGTGGCGAGAAAGGCCTTGAGCCAAACGGACCAAGGCATCGATTTCATGGCTTGGGCGCTGTTGCTGAGGTCCCCTGCGAAGCTGGCCAGAGCGCCTTCCCACCGCCGAAGTGCACCCCATCGGGCCACACGACGGATTGTCCTCTGCGTGGTGTCGGGGGCGAGAAACAAGCCGAATCCGATGAGGGCGGCCAATGCGAGCATCAGGCCCCATCCGGTCCAGAAGAAGCCCCACCCGATGGTGCTGTCGAAATCTTCCGGAGCCGCCGCGGCACCCAATGCAAGCAACAGGGGAGGCACGGCCAGGACATAGAACAGCTCGTCGAGCAAGGCGGTCGAAAAGACCAGGGCCGTGCTGCGCCCACTCGTCATGCCCTGCCTGTGAAGGCCCCAGATGGCGACGGCGCCCCCTCCCACGATTCCGGGCGTGGTGGCCGAGGCGAATTCCCACAAAACCGTGGTTTCGATGGCCTGTCGCCACGTCAATGAGCCGGCCGAGAGCCACTTCAAACGCAACACGTAGCCCAAGTCCCGGATGAACACCAACCCGAACAATCCGGCCAGCGCCCATGGCCATCCGGCGGTGGCCAGGGACCCCTGAAGGGAGGACCAACCGCCTTGTTCCCCTACCGCCCGGAAGACAAGCCAACCCACCACCATCAAGCCGATGGCAAGCGGAATGATGGCGCGCACCAGGTTTGGTGGTTGGTTTCCCTTCATGCCCAGACTTCCGTCCCCTCCGTGCAATTCCTGCACATTTCAATCCCCGCTCTGTGGCTGAACACCGATTCCCTGAACCGGTGGTATTCCGCACTGCGCCAGATATCCCTGAATTCAGCACCGTCCGCAGCCTGTCCCATCGCGTGTTGGGCATCCTTGTCAAAGCAGCAGGGGACCACTTTGCCGTCCCACGTCACGACGGCGCCCTGCCACATCCGCCAGCAACGGTCGTGCATCGGATTGCGCAATTGCCATCGGCCCGAAGGGTCACGGTCATACCGGCGCAGACGCGGATCCCGCGTCAACAGGGGGTGGCCGTCATGGGGGTCGTCCAGCTGGGCGGTCTTGACCACGAACTCATCCACCCCCCATTCGCTGGCCATTCGCCGCATTTGAGGCAATTGCTCCTCGTTCGTGCCCACGACGAGGAACTGCCAGACGACATGGGGGCGGGAGCGTCCCGATTTCCGTTTGGCGTCGAGGATGTGCCGCGTGGCAGCCAGGACTTTCTCCAACTTGCCTCCCACCCGATACGCCTGATAGGCAGCCTGGTCTGCGCCATCTATGGAAATGATCAGGCGGTCGATTCCACTCTGCACGATGCGTTCGGCGCGCTCGGGATTGATGTGGTGTGCATTGGTGGAAGTACTGACATACAGCCCGTTTTCCTTGCCTATGGAGACCAATTCGTCCATTCCGGTATGGAGGTATGGTTCACCCTGGAAGTAAAGGTTCAGGTAGATCAGCTCGCGTCCAATGCCATCAGGGCCACTCAGCAATGCCCTCAGCCGATTGGGGTCCAACATGCCCGTCGGTCGGGTGAAGGACCTCAGGCCACTCGGGCATTCCGGACAGCGGAGATTGCACGACGTGGTGGGTTCGATGCTGAGGCTCATGGGCCAAGCCATCAAGGGGTCGAGGCCCACCGCGGTTCCGTCATCGCGTCGGGAGGCCTGCTGCGCTCTCCGAAAAGCCCTTGCGAGTTGGGCCGCATTGGCCCAGCGGTGCACATTCATGGGGGCGAACCGGGCCCTGCGGTCCAGCCACTTCGACCACCCCCGTGACAGGGCAGATCGCCCAGCGTGGGGCGTTGCGGAAGGAGCGGCGGGAGCGGTCATGCTGCAAGGTACCCAACCGCTCGGGCGAAGGAGAAACGCCAGCGCATTCGAGGCCCTAAATTCGCAAGCGTGATCCTGATCGACGACACCCTCATTTCCACCGAGCTCTTCGACAGGAAATTCTGTTGCGACCTGAAGGCGTGCAAGGGGGCTTGCTGTGTGGAAGGGGAAAGTGGAGCCCCGCTCGAGCCCGAAGAGATAGCGGAAATCGAAGCGGCCTTTCCCATCATCCGGAACCGTTTGAAACCGGACAGTCTGGCCGTCATTGAGCGCGAAGGCCTGTATACGGTCGACGCCGATGGAGACCAGGTCACGCCGATCGTGGAAGGGCGCGAGTGCGTGTATGCCACGTTCGATGAGGACGGCACGGCCAAATGCGCTTTCGAGCAGGCCCACCAGGCGGGAGAAATTGCATGGCGCAAGCCCATCAGCTGCCATTTGTACCCCGTTCGGCTGACCCCGCTGAAAGACCTCGTCGCGGTCAATTACCACCAATGGCCCATCTGTGGTTCCGCCGTGGAATGCGGTGCCGGACTTAATCTGAGTGTGCTCCAGTTCTGCAAATCCTCGCTCATTCGACGATTCGGCGAGGCTTGGTTCGAGCAGGCCTCCATGGCCGAGCGCGAGTGGCGGAAGATGATGGAACAACGTCAAGGCAGCCCGGAATCCGACCGGGAGAATCCTGAAACATGAAGCGTTCCGGATATCAGCTGCTGGGCCTGGCGCTGGGTGTTTGGGCCGCATTGGGCCATCCGGCATCTGCCCATGCTCAGGACTTGAAGTGGGTGGAGAAGGCGGCATCGAAAGGTGACGATGTGGTGCTTGGCGTCGATCGAAATCACCTGCTGTTGCTTTCACATCCCGGAAAAGCACCAATGGACTGGTCCGGCACAGCGTCGCGCATGGCCAGGCTCGAGGCTTCGCCATGGCAGGTGTCCATGCCGGAAGTCTGGGGTCATGTGCCCCAGGTGGAAGAGGGGTGGGATCAGACCGGCCGGATTTTGCACCTGGACATCGACCCGGTCCATGGAATGGCCGTGCTGAGCACCCTGAAGGAGGGGAAAGGCTGCTTGTGGCTGAGCAGCCAGACGGGGGCGGGTCCCCATCGTTGGAATCCGCCTTGGAGCATTCCCGCGCTGGAGACGTTCAAGGGCGATTGTGCTTTTGCGGCATTCGATGTCCACCCCGACCGGGAGGGAGACCTCTTGGTGGCGCTGAGGCCGCGCATGCAGGGCGGACCTGAGGAATTGGAACCGGCAGCTGGGGAGTGGAAAGGGGGATACGACGTGGTCAGGATTCCGCGGTTGGGCGGTTATCAGCAGGTCTGGATATTGGATGACATCAACAGCGCAGCAGATGAAATGGCGCTGGTGCCGGGGCCTGATGGAGGCGGTTGGCTCTCCACGGAGCGGCTTTTGGGGGCCGGCGGATTGGATCCGTGGTGGTGTCCCATCATTCCGTTGGGAAGCCCTGGGCAGGAGGCGGATGCGATGCGATTGGAGGGGCACACCTTGGAGGCACGTTGCGGAAGCCGGGCATTGGAAGGCCTGGTTTGGCAGGTGTTCAGTTCCTCTGGTGCGCCCTTGGAGAGGATGAGCACGGACGAACAGGGGCGCATCAATCTCGGGTCGCTCAGCATGGAGACGCGTTATGACTTTGAGCTCGTCGGCGTTCCTCCCGAGGGTTGCAGGAATGCAGTGGTCCTGTGGAGGGACGGAACGGGGCGCATCCTCAGGCGATTTGTCATTGAAGACGGTGCTTGGAGCCTGTCTTTGTTGGCGGTGCTCCCCTTGGACGGATGGAGGGAATTGAGACCGGATGCCTCAATCCTGCCGGCCATGGGCATGCCTTCCACCGCGGTAGCGGCGGAGCAGGTGGGGATGGACTGGGTGATATTCCATTCGATCGGGCAGAAGTCACTTTCCGCCCGTGACCGCGACCATCTTCGCGCCTTGGCGCTCCAATTGCGTTCCCGTCCCGAGGACGTGGTCTACATCGTGGGGCATGCCAGCCGCGACGGCAATCCCACGGCCAACGCGACCCTGGCTTCGGAGCGGGCACGCCATGTCGCCGCCCAACTTGAATTTGCTGGACTCTCCTCCACGCAGATCCGTTTCGAAGGCCGCGGGGACCTGCTGCCCATGGAGCATTGTCCTCCCGGAGTGGCCTGTCCCGAAGGTCAGTTGGAGCGCAGCCGAAGGACCGAATTGCACATCCGCATCGGAGGTCGGTCCCATGGCGGTTCGATGCAGTAATTTCGCGGCATGCGCATCGAAGTCATGCGGGCCAAACTGCACCGGATCACGGTTACGGAAGCGGACCTGAACTACATCGGAAGCATCACGTTGGACCTCGATCTGATCGAGGCCGCAGGCCTTGTCCCAGGGGAGAAAGTGCAAATCGTGAATTGCAACAACGGTGAACGCTTGGAGACCTACGTCATCGAAGGAGCGCGCGGGTCCGGTCAGGTGTGTCTCAATGGTCCGGCCGCCCGGCGTTGCCAACCCGGGGACATCGTCATCGTCATCGCCTACGGCAGTATGTCCATCGAGGAAGCACGACAATTCAAACCGACGGTCGTGTTCCCCGACACGGCAACCAACCGACTGAGCGCATGAAGGGCTCATTTGGACAAGTGCTGAAGTACGCCCTGATGCTCGGCATCGGGGTGCTCCTGTTCTCCTTGGCCATGCGCGCCGTGGACGATCCCCAGGCCTTGTGGGATGACATGCGGAGTGCCAGCGGATGGAGCATCGCGGCCAGTTTCGCCATGGGGTACCTCGCCATCGTCAGCCGTGGAATGCGCTGGCTCATCCTGCTCGAGCCGCTGGGTCACAAGCCTGACATGGGCAACAGCATCCACGCGGTGGCCTTCAGCTACTTCTCCAACACCTTCGTCCCGCGCAGCGGTGAGCTGGCGCGTTGTGGGGCTTTGAACCAGACGGACGGGATTCCCGTGGATGAACTGTTCGGGACGGTGATCTCCGAGCGGGTGGTGGATTTCGCACTGTTGTTTCTCCTGACCGGATTGGCCCTCGTGTCCAACCTGGAAACCTTCATCGCATTCAGCGAATCGTTCGACCTGCCGGGCGGCGGACCACTACCGTGGATTGCCGGTGTGGCCATTTTCTTCACAGCCGGTGCCGTCTTCGCTTGGCGCAGCCGCACCTCGCTTTCCCGGATTCCCTTGCTGGCCAAGGCGTTCGCCTTCCTGGAAGGCATCGGTCGGGGGCTGGTCAGCGTCCGGCACATGCGCCGGAAATGGGCCTTTCTGGGACACACGGCCTTCATTTGGACCCTGTATTTCATGATGACCTATGTGGTCTTTCTGGGCATCGACGCCCTCGAGGAATTGACGGCGGCGCAGGCGCTGTTCGTGATGATGGCGGGGGGCTTCGGCATGGTCCTGCCTTCTCCGGGCGGAATCGGGAGTTACCAGTTGGCCGTCCAATACGCCTTCATCGCCATGGGCTACGGTGAGATCCTGGGCCTGGCCACCGCCAACGTGATCTGGGCAACCCAGACGGTCATGATCATCAGCATGGGTGGTATCGGCTATCTCTTCCTCCTCGCCGCAGGATTCAAGAAGGGACGGAACGGCGACATGAAACCAGCCGCAACGGATTGAGATGGTGCAGAACCGCAAGGCAGACGATGGGGTGGTTGGCCTTGAGGCGTTGGTTGCACAGTGCGTGAGCTGGCGCTCAGAAGGCCGGAAGGTGGTGTTCACCAACGGCGTTTTCGACCTGCTTCACCGAGGCCATGTGACCTATTTGGAGGCTGCGGGGGCCCTTGGAGATGTGCTGGTGGTGGGGGTCAATGACGACGCCAGCGTGCGCCGATTGGGCAAGGGGGAAGACCGCCCGATCGTGCCCGAGGATGACCGTGCATTGCTGGTCTCCGCGCTGCGCTGCGTGGACGCGGTCGTCCTTTTCGGAGGGGACACCCCGCTGGATGTGATCCGGGCCCTTGAGCCGGATGTATTGGTCAAGGGCGGGGATTACGACGCGGACTGCGCGGACGGTTCCGACCCGCGCTACATCGTGGGAAGTGCGGAGGTCCGTACGCTTGGGGGCACCGTAGCCACCATTGACTTGGTGCCCGGCCGCAGCACGACTGCCCTGGCGGCCAAGCTCAAGAAAGGGTAGGACGGAAGGGATCAGATGGTCTCCTCCTCCAGGAACTTCGTCGTGAAGTTGCCGCTGCGGAAGCGCTCATTGCGCATCAGCCTCTGGTGGAAGGGGATGGTGGTCTTGACCCCTTCGATGATGTACTCATCGAGGGCCCGCTGCATTTTGGTGATGGCCTCTTCACGGGTCTGGGCGACGACAATCAGCTTGGCGACCATGCTGTCGTAATGCGGTGGGATGCGGTATCCCGCGTAGACATGTGTGTCAATGCGGATGCCGTGTCCTCCCGGTCCGTGATAATCGGTTACCGTGCCGGGGCTCGGAGCGAAATTCCGGTCCGGATCCTCCGCGTTGATGCGGCACTGGATGGCGTGCATCTTGGGGTAGTAGTTCCGACCGGAAATCGGGTCTCCGTGGGCGAGTTTGATCTGTTCCTTGATGAGGTCGTAGTCGATCACCTCCTCGGTAATCGTGTGCTCGACCTGGATCCGCGTGTTCATCTCCATGAAGTAGAAGTTCCGGTCGGCATCGACCAGGAATTCCACGGTGCCTACACCCTCATAGTTCACGGCCTCACCGGCAGCGATGGCGGCCTGGCCCATCTTTTCGCGGAGGTCATCCGTCATGAAGGGCGAGGGGGTCTCCTCGACCAGCTTCTGATGGCGCCGCTGGATGGAGCAATCGCGCTCGGACAGGTGGCAGCACTTGCCGTTGCGGTCCCCGGCGATCTGGATCTCGATGTGGCGGGGCTCGGTCACGAACTTCTCGAGGTACATGCCATCGTTGCCGAAGGCGGCACCCGCCTCGCGGCGCGTGGTGTCCCAGGCATCGGCGGTGTCCTCGTCGTTGTGGCAAACGCGCATCCCGCGCCCACCGCCTCCGGCCGTGGCCTTGAGCATGACGGGATACCCGATCTCCTTGGCGCAGGCCAGGGCGTCCTCGAGGTCTTCGAGGATGCCTTCGCTGCCGGGGATGGTCGGCACGCCGGCAGCCTTCATGGTGGACTTGGCCGAAGCCTTGTCTCCCATGGCCTCGATCATTTCCGGCGAGGCGCCGATGAACTTGATGTCGTTTTCACCGCAAACCCTCGAGAACTGTGCGTTTTCCGACAAGAAACCGTATCCGGGGTGAATCGCATCCGCATTGGTGATCTCCGCCGCAGCGATGATGTTCGGAATGTTGAGGTAGCTCTGTGCACTCTGCGCAGGGCCGATGCAGACGGCCTCATCCGCGAACCGCACGTGCAGGCTTTCCGCATCTGCGGTTGAATAGACGGCCACCGTCTTGATGCCCATCTCCTTGCAGGTCCGGATGACACGCAAGGCTATTTCGCCACGGTTGGCGATCAGGATTTTCTTGAACATGTGGTGAATCGATGGGGTGTGCCTGCGTCAGGCCGGTTCAAGAAGGAAGAGCGGCTGGTCGTATTCGACAGGGTTGTTGTCGTCGACCAGGATCTTCACAATGCGCCCGGACACTTCGCTCTCAATCTCATTGAAGAGCTTCATGGCCTCGATCGTGCATACCGCATCTCCCGGCTTCACGGTAGAGCCGATTTCGACAAAGTTGTCCTTGTCCGGAGAAGGTTTGCGGTAGAAGGTGCCGATCATGGGACTCTTGATCTCGATGAGCCCAGCATCGGCGCTGGCTGCCGGCGCGGCTTCCACTGCGGGTGCTGCGGGTGCTGCTGCCGGAGGCGGAGCGGGTGCCGGTGCTGCGACCGGAGCCGGCATCTGAACCGACATGGGCATGCCTGCCGGCATGGTCATATGCATGGCCTGAGGAGCTTCGTACATGCCGCCCTTGCCGCGCTTGGTTCCATTGCCGCTGCTCTTGATGGTAATCTTGAAATCCTTTCTTTCGATTTCGACTTCGTGTACGCCGGACTTGGCGACAAACTTGATCAGATCCTGTATTTCTTCCTGGGTCATGGCCTGGTTGAATGGGTGGACCGGTTAAATCCAACAGGACAAAGTAACCGGAAAAATCACCGAACTCATGCGAGTCGAGGTGCTTATTGAGCTTTGGGGGTGGGTTCCATGGCCCATTTGAGCCAAATGCTGCCCCAGGTGAATCCGCCTCCAAAGCTGCTGAGTATGAGGTTCTCCCCCGGAGTCAGGCGTTCTGCCCACTCCCAGAGACAGAGCGGAATGGTGGCGGCAGTGGTATTGCCATACTTCTGAATGTTGATCATCACTTTCTCGCGTCCGACCCCCATGCGGTTGGCGGTGGCGTCGATGATGCGCATGTTGGCCTGGTGGGGCACCAACCAGGACACATCATCCGCGGAGAGGCCATTGCGTTCCATGATTTCATAACTCACGTCCGCCATGGAAGTGACCGCCGCCTTGAAGACCGGCTTGCCATCCTGTTCGATGAAGTGCATTTTGGCATCCACGGTTTCATGAGAGGCGGGATTCAAGGAACCGCCGGCCTGCATGCGGAGGTGTTCCGCTCCGGAACCATCGCTGCGGAGAATGGCGTCCCGAATGCCATTGTCTCCCGTGGGATCGGCCTCGAGCAGGACCCCGGCTCCCGCGTCGCCAAACAGGACACAGGTCGTCCGGTCTGTGTAGTCCACGATGCTGCTCATCTTGTCCGAACCGACCACCACCACGCGCTTGTGGGTGCCCGTGGAGATGAACTGTCCACCGGTCCGCAAGGCAAAAAGGAATCCGCTGCAGGCTGCACTGAGGTCGAATCCCCAGGCATTGACCGCCCCGGATTTGTAACAGGCCAATTGGGCGGTGGATGGAAAGAACATATCGGGCGTGACCGTGGCCACGATGACGAGGTCGATGGTGGCCGGTTCAATGCCGCGCTGGACACAAAGGCCCTTGATCACTTCCGCCACCATATCGGAGGTGGCCTTGGTGGGATCCTTCAGGATGCGGCGTTCCGTGATGCCCGTACGCGTGCGGATCCACTCGTCGTTGGTGTCGACCATCTTTTCGAGGTCGGCATTGGTCAGCTTGTCTTCGGGCAACCATCCATGAACTGCAGTGATGGCGGCGGTTTGAGTTGAACTCATCGCAAGTTGTGTTGACCTCTTTCTGGAGGCGTGGCGGCGAAAATAGGACGTCCCTCCGCCGGCCCTGAGTGTGGCGCGCGGCTGGGGTCACGACCGGATGTGGAAAAACCCGCGTCAGCAGGCTGCTGGGCGGGCTTCCAGAAAATTCAAGTGGGGAGAAGTCAGGCTTCGGCGCTTTCTTTCTCCATCACCACACGGCCCTTGTAGTAGAGCTTTCCCTCATACCAATGGGCACGGTGGAACATGTGGGCCTGTCCCGTCGTGGTACAGGTGGACACGTTGGGCGTTTCGGCCTTGTAGTGCGTCCTGCGCTTGCGGGAGCGCGTCTTGCTTTGGCGTCGCTTGGGATGTGCCATGGTCGTATGGTTGTTCCTCAGTGCCTGGGCACTTCGGAGTCAATGGTTTACTCGTCTTGTTGTTCCTCCTCTATTCCTTGCTCACGTTCCTCGTCCGGAGAGGAGGACAAACCCCTCAACGCGGCCCACCTCGGATCCGTCTCCTCGTGCACTTCCAGCGGTGCATCCACCACACTGCCCGTCAGGTATTGCAACACCTGGGGGTCACAGTCTTCATCTTCCTCATGCGTCCGGCGCAAGGGCAGACCCAGGACCGTGGACTCATAGAGGAATTCGCGCACGTCCAACAGGTGCTCCGCAGGGCCGAGGACAAGGATGTCATCGTCATTGCGGTAGGTACGTTCTCCGAATTTCACCACATACCGTACACGGTGTTCAATCGGAAGCGTGACCGGTGCGCTGCAGCGGTCACAATCGGACCGCACAGTTCCCGTCACGTGGACGTCGAAGTGCATCATGCTCTCGAACCGGTCCAACTCAGCGAAGACCTGAAGGTCTGCATCGCTGAAGTCGTTGGGTTCGAATTCTGAAAAGAACGCCCCGTCAAGCCTGAAGTCGAATGCGTGTCTTCCGATGCTCAAACCCGTATAGGGGATTTCGAATTCGGACTTGGCGCGCATGCGTTACCCCAGCTTTGAGGGGGGGCAAAGGTACGGTTTTCGATGCAATGACAAGCGGACTTTCAATCCACTCAGAACCGTTCTCGCTCGCTGTCCCTTTTCTGGGAGACTTCAAGGGGGTTTGCCGTGCGCTCCCGATGTTCACCGCGGTTCAGTCGAATGTCCGCCGCGGCCCAGCAGGCGGCCCTGAGACTGGAGCCGTCAGCCTCGCCTTTCCCTGCGATGTCAAAGGCCGTTCCATGGTCCGGACTGGTGCGCACTACAGGCAATCCGGCCGTGAAATTCACACCATGACCGAAGGACAGACTTTTGAATGGAACCAGTCCCTGATCGTGGTACATGGCCATGACGCCATCGAAATGACGGTAGCCTCCCGTGCCGAAAAAGCCATCGGCTCCAAAGGGCCCCTGGACCTTGAGTCCGGCCTCTTGAAGGGCGCGAACAGCTGGCAGGATGATGGTTTTCTCTTCTTCGCCAATGAGGCCATTGTCTCCCGCATGGGGATTCAATCCCAGGATGGCGATGCGCGGAGTGGCCACGCCGAAGTCCCGTTCCAGGCTCTCCTGCAGGATGCGGGTTTTCTTCATGATGGCCTCCTTGCTCAGATGGGAGGCCACGTCCTTGAGGGGCACATGGCCGGTCACCACCCCGACGCGGAGGGCCTCGGTGGCGAGGATCATGAGCACATCCTCGACGCCCGCCATGCTGGCGAGGTATTCCGTGTGTCCGGGAAATTTGAATTTGCCGCCTTGAATGGTGTCTTTGTTGATCGGAGCGGTCACCAGCACATCGACCTTCGTGGCCGCGAGATCCTTGACGGCAGCTTCAAGGCTGAGCCGGGCGAATTCCCCGGCATCCGGGTGGGGTTGACCCCAATCGGGAGCAGGCAGCGAATCCACGATGTCCACGCAATGAAGCGCACCGGACTTGGCCTGGGAAGGATCTTCCGTGGAGCGGATGTCCACCTGGACATCAAACATCTGCGCCTGCTTCCGCAGGGACTCGGTATGCCCGTACACTACGGGAATCAGGTCCTGAAGGACGCGCTCATCGGCAAAGGCCTTCAGGATGCATTCCGAGCCGATGCCGTGAGGGTCACCCCAGGTGATGCCGATACGGACGGTTTTCGAAACAGCCATGGATGCGAAGGTACTCCGGAAGGGACTGGAGCAGCCCGGGGTAGATTCCCACCGAGAAGGGGATTTTTTGCACCAACCGCCAACTTCCTCGGCGTCTGCACGTTTACCTTTCGGTGTCCATGCGGTCGGCCCTTCCCCTGTTGATTTTATTGGTGTGCTCCACCTTCAAGGCGGGGGCCACGCACAACCGCGCGGGTGAAATCACCTATCGGCACCTCACAGGTTCGACCTACGAAATCACCATCACCACCTACACGAAATCAACGGTGGTGGCGGACCGGCCCTACCTGAGCATCATGTGGGGCGATCAGGGACTCGAAAACACCGTGGACAGCCTCCCCCGGATCAATGGCCCATTGAACCCCGGAGGACAGCACATCGGCGAGCTATTGGATGGCGACATCCGGTTGAACCTCTACAGGGGGACGCACACCTACCCTGGACCGGGGATTTACAACCTCGTGGTGGAGGACCCCAACCGGAATGCCGGGGTCCTCAACATTCCCGGCTCGGTCGATGTGCCGTTCTGCATCTCGAGTCTGCTCATCATCGATGCCCAGGCAGGACACAACGACAGTCCGATCCTGCTGGCTCCAGCGGTGGAGAATGCCTGCATCAACCAGGTATGGGAGCACAATCCTGGAGCCTTCGATCCCGATGGCGATTCCCTGACGTACGACTTGATTCCCTGCGCCGGATTCGAATGCCTTCCGATCCAGAATTTCGTTCAGCCCAATGAGGTGGAAGGTGCCGGTGGTGATTTCGTGGTGGACCCCTTGACCGGGACGGTCACATGGGATGTTCCCGGACTGGCCGGTGAATACAACATGGCGCTCCGCATCAGGGAGTGGCGCGAGGTGGCGGGCCAGTGGATCCTTGTGGGCGAGGTCATCCGGGACATGCAGATCAATGTCGAAACCTGCAACAATGAACCTCCCGTCGTGGTGGTGCCTGCGGATACCTGTGTGCTTCAGGGGGCCTCGCTGACCTTCGAGGTCACGGCTTTCGATCCCGGGGGAGACGATGTGACGGTCAGTGTGGTGGGCGGACCGGTGGATGAGTTGGATCCGGCTGCGACATTCGTGTGGAATCCCATCCAGGGAATCGGAACCTTTTCGTGGGTGCCCGGGTGCGACGCGGTCAGGACGGCGCCGTATCAATTGGTTTTCAAGGCGACCGACGGGGACGTCATACCACTCAGTGATGTGGAGACGGTCAATGTCAAGGTCATCGCCAGGCCGGTGTCCTCCACCGAGGCGCAGCCCATCGGAAACGCGGTGGAGGTGGATTGGTCTGGGCATCCTTGCACGGGGAGTTACAATGACGCGGAGCAGGCAGCCGGAGGCTATGAAGTCTACCGTCGCATCGGACAGGGCTTTCCTGAAAGTGGATTCTGTGGGGTGGGCATGCCGGATGGAGCGGGTTACCAGCAGGTGGCATTGGTGCAGGGCCTGGGGAACAATGCGTTTCTCGACACGGGGACCCTCAGCTATGGAGCCCGCTATTGCTATCGGATCGTGGCCGTCATGCCGGATGGATCCAGGAGCCGTGTGGGTCCCGAAGGATGCGCGGAAATCAACAAGGGTGTGCCGGTGATGACCGGAGCATCGGTGGAAATATCCGACGTCAGCGCGGGGCAGGTGGAGGTGCGCTGGTCCCCCCCCACCGACGCGGACACCTTGGAGGCCTTTCCTGGCCCCTACCGCTACAGCGTGGAGGCCCGTCCTGCCGAAGGGGAGGATTGGGAAGTCATCTTGGAGACGGAGACGTCGACTTGGCTTGGAGCGGCCGACACGATGGGCATGCATGGTCCCGTGGATACCGAAGTGCCCGTTTGGCAATACAGGGCGAAGGCGTGGAGTGGTCTGGACCTGATTGGCACCAGTGTTCCCGCTCCGGTTCCGGATCTGCGTCTGGTCCCCGGGGACAACAGGATTACCCTGCAGGTGCCGCCCGGAAGGCCATGGGGCGATACGGCCTTTGTATTTCACAGGGTCCTCGAGGACGGCACACTTGAATTGTTGGACACCGTTCCTGAGCCGCTTTACGTGGAGTCCGGTCTCGTCAATGGGGTCCTCTCCTGTTTTCGTGTGCGCACCCTCGGAACGTATGGGGTCCAGGATATCCTCGACCCGATCGAGAATTGGAGCGCAGTGCGGTGTGCCACACCCTATGACCAGGAGCCCCCCTGCCCTCCGGAACTGGTCGTGGACCCTGATTGCGCCGAGGAATCGGTGACCTTGGCGTGGCCGGTCCTGGAGTGTGCCGATGACGTCATGGCCTACAGGATTTATCGGAGTGACAGTTTGGACGGGGCCTTTGCTTGGCTCACGGAGTTGTCGGGTCCGATGGACACCTCCATCACGTTGACTGCCGGCGAATTGGGAGGCTCCATTGCGGGATGCTGGGCTGTTACCGCATTGGACAGCCTCATGCCCGGGCCGGATGGTGCGCTGCGTCGGAACGAGAGCGCATGGAGCGACACGGTGTGCACGGACAATTGCCCGTTCTACTTCCTTCCCAACGTTTTCACGCCCAATTTCGATGGGACCAACGACCTCTACAGGCCGTTCCCATGGAAATTCGTGGACAGCGTTGACTTCAGGGTGTTCAATCGCTGGGGCGAGGAAGTCTGGCGCTCGACCGACCCGAACCTGGGATGGGATGGCCGCCACGTCGAGCAGGGCGGGATGTGTTCGGACGGCACCTACCACTACACCTGCACCGCATTTACCCGACGCCTGTCCGGAATTGTCCCGGAGCGGTTCACGGGCACCCTCCAATTGCTCGGAGGTTTGAGCGCGGACGACGAATGAAGACCAGCACCATGTTTACCGGCATCATAGAATCCATGGGACACATTGTGGCCATCGAGGCGCAGGGGACCAACCGGAATTTCACGTTGGAGGCGGAAATTGCCTCGGAATTGAGGGTGGACCAAAGTGTGGCCCATGATGGAGTTTGCCTCACGGTGGTGTCTGTCGAAGGCAACCGCTACGTGGTGACGGCGGTGGAGGAAACCCTGTCCAGAACGACCCTCGGAGGTTGGTCCGAAGGAGACCGGGTCAACCTCGAACGCTGCACGCGTGTAGGCGACCGGTTGGACGGCCACATCGTCCAGGGCCATGTGGATACCACGGCAGAGGTCATGGGCATCGATGCGCGGGATGGTTCGTGGAACTTGACATTCCAACACGCGGAGGCGCTCCACCACCTTACGGTGGCCAAGGGTTCGATCACCGTGAACGGGGTGTCCTTGACGGTGGTGGATGCATCACCCGAAGGATTCAGCATCACGGTGATCCCCTACACCTGGGAGCACACCGGTTTCCACCGCCTGAAGCAAGGCGACAGGGTCAACCTCGAGTTTGATGTGCTGGGCAAGTACGTGGCTGAATTGATGCGCCGCCAAAACTGAGCAGCCGGAATCAGACGGCGGTGGAGGACCCCGGTCCCTGCGGGTCCTCAAGGGTGCTTCTCAACACGAAATTCTGGCCGAGGTACACCTTGCGCACCTGCTCGTCGGCGGCGAGTTCTTCGGCAGTTCCAGCTTTCAGGATGCGCCCCTCGAAGAGCAAGTAGGCGCGGTCCGTGATGTGCAGGGTCTCCTGGACATTGTGGTCCGTAATCAGGATTCCAATGCCCTTGCTTCGCAATTGACCCACAATGTGCTGGATGTCCTCGACTGCGATGGGGTCGACGCCGGCGAAGGGTTCGTCGAGCAGGATGAAGCGGGGATTGGCGGCAAGGGCCCGGGCGATCTCCGTCCTGCGTTTTTCTCCGCCGCTGAGCACATCGCCGCGGTTCTTGCGCACATGGGTGAGTCCAAACTCTTCCAGCAGCGCTTCCAGCCGTTCCCGACGTTGCTTCTGTTCGGGAATGTGGAGTTCGAGGATGGCGAGGATGTTGTCCTCCACGCTGAGCTTCCTGAAGACAGAGGGTTCCTGGGGCAGATAACCGATGCCCCGCTGTGCCCTGCGGTACATGGGCTCCCGCGTGATGTCATATTCCCCGGCATCATCCTGGAGCCAGACGTTTCCGGCATCAGGGCGTACAAGACCGGTGACCATGTAGAAGGACGTCGTCTTGCCGGCGCCATTCGGCCCGAGCAATCCGACGACTTCGCCCGTCTCGACTTCAAAGGAGACCTCGTTGACCACCTTCCTGCGGCCGTATTGCTTCACGATATTGTGTGCGGAGAGCTTCATGGGCGGTCGGAAGGATTTCCGCCCCCTCGGGCGTTTGATGCATCGCTGCGCTCTTGCCGGCGTTGGATCCGTTTGGCCTGGAGGATGCCGATTTCATACAGCCCCAGTACCGGAAGGGCGACCAGTACCTGGCTCGTGAGGTCCGGAGGAGTGATGATGGCGGCGACGATGAGGGTCACGACCAATGTGTGTTTCCGGAATTTGCGCAAGGACCTTGGAGTGACCAATCCGAGCTTGGCGAGGAAATGCACCACGACGGGGACCTGGAAAATGAGGCCGGCGGCAAGGGTGATGCTGGCCACGGTTTTCAGGTAACTCATCAAGGCGATCCGGGCCTGCACATCCCCGATTTCATAATGACCGAGGAATTGGAGACTGAGCGGGGCAATCACGAAGTAACCGAAACAGATCCCGATGAAGAACAGCGCGGTGGCCGCCCAGGTCACCCCGCGCGCGGCCTTCGCCTCTTTGCCGTGAAGACCGGGTCGGATGAACCGCCAAATCTGGTTGAATGTCCAGGGAAAGGCAATGATGAACCCCCCGATGGCCGAAACCAGGATGTGCGCCGAGAAATTCCCGAGCATGGTGGTATTGATGAGCTCGTAGGTGATTTCTGTGACACACAATCGGTCGCCTGCCCCGGTGAGGTGTCCCAGGGCGCACCAAGCCCGGAAAGTGATGAAATCCGGGTTCCTCGGGGCAAAAATGAGCCGGTCGAAGACCCAATCCTTCATGACGAAGAGGGTGATGGCTCCAGACAGGATGCCCACCAGTGAGTAGAACAGCCGCCGCCGCAATTCCTCGAGATGGTCCATGAAGCCCATCTCTCCGGTTGACGTTTGTTGCTGTGTGGACATGTTTGGAATGGCGAGATCAGCGGATGCCCGCGTCCATCAGCTGGTGAAGGTGCACGAATCCGATGAAGACCCCGTCTTCATCGGTCACCACAACTTGGGAAATCCGATGGGACTCGAGCAGCTCAAGGGCTTCGATGGCGCGGGTTTCCGCCCGCAGACATCGGGGTTCGGACTGCATCACGTCGCGGGCCGAAAGTGACGACCAGGATGCGGGGTCACGGTCCAGCGCGCGCCGCACGTCGCCGTCGGTGATGATCCCGAGCAACATGCCGGTGCCGGACGTGCCATCGAGCACGGCAGCAGCACCCAGTCTTCCTGTGGAGACGGCATCGACCACACTGCGCAGGTCAGCCTCGGGTGAGACGGAGGGCTTCAACGCGGGGTCGAGCAGATCACACAATCGGAGCATGAGCTTGCGGCCCAGGCTGCCTCCCGGATGGTGGCGGGCGAAATCCTCGCTGCTGAACCCCCGGGCCTCCATCAAGGCCATGGCCAACGCATCTCCCATGGCCAATTGTGCGGCCGAACTCGAAGTGGGGGCGAGGTCATGCGGGCAGGCCTCCTGTTCCACCGAAACGTCAAGGACGACGCTGGCCGCCCGGCCCACGGGACTGTCCACGCGCCCCACCATGGCCATGAGTGGCAGGTTCCTCGATCCGAGCATGGGAAGCAGTCCGACCAATTCCGCAGTGGCCCCGCTTTTGGATACGGCCAAGACCACGTCACCCTTCCCTACGAGGCCGAGGTCACCGTGCAGCGCATCCGCTGCATGGAGAAAAGCGGCGGGTGTTCCCGTACTGTTGAGCGTCGCCACCGTTTTTCTGGCCACATCCGCACTCTTGCCAATCCCCGTGAAGACCAGTTTTCCACCTCGCTGCGTGCACGCCAAAATATCGCGGACGGCACGCTCGAAACCGGCATCCAGTCTGCTTTCGAGGGCTGCGACAGCATTGGACTCAAGTCGGATTGTACGGCGTGCAACGCGCAGCCATTCAGGGGGGTCTGTCGACGCTGGCATCACAGGTTTGGATGTTTGCAAATCCTTGGGGTCTAGTGGGGCCATTTATAGTGGCCTTGGCCTATATTGATGATGCCAAAGTTAGATGGAGACGCCTGTTGACCCTTTCATTGATGCCGGCTCTTTGGTCGGCTCCTCCGTTGAGGAGGGACTTGCCCGTTTTTTTGGGTTCAATCAATTCAAGGGGGAGCAGGAGTTGATTGTCGCCAGCTTGATGGAAGGGCGGAACGCCTTTGTCATCATGCCCACGGGAGGTGGCAAGTCGCTGTGCTATCAGCTCCCCGCGTTGCTTCAGGAGGGAACGGCCATTGTGGTGAGTCCCCTGATTGCCTTGATGAAGAATCAGGTGGATGCCATTCGGGGACATGCGGATGACCCCGACATCGCCCATTTCCTGAACAGCTCCCTGAGCAAGAACGACATCCTCCGGGTCAAGGAAGCCGTGGCCACGGGCCGGACCAAGCTGCTGTATGTGGCGCCCGAATCCTTGAACAAGAGAGAAAATGCGGATTTCCTTCGATCGGTGAGGCTGAGTTTCTTCGCCATCGATGAGGCCCATTGCATTTCGGAGTGGGGGCATGACTTCCGGCCTGAGTACAGAAGGTTGCGCGAGATCATCGATGGGATCGGCACCTTTCCCATCATCGCATTGACGGCGACAGCCACCCCCAAAGTCCAGCACGACATTCAGAAAAACCTCGGCATTCTCGATGCCGATGTCTACAAGGCGAGCTTCAACCGTGCCAACCTGTTCTATGAGGTGCGCCCAAAGGAGGACGCCTTGAGACAAGTGGTCCAGCATGCCCAGGAGAACAGGGGGCGCAGCGGAATCGTGTACTGCCTGAGCAGGAAGAAGGTCGAGGAGATCGCGGATACGCTCAAGGTCAATGGCATCAAGGCTGCCGCATATCATGCCGGCATGGAGGCAGCACATCGATCGAGGATCCAGGATGAGTTCCTGATGCAGGATGTGGACGTCATCGTCGCGACCATCGCATTCGGCATGGGCATAGACAAGCCCGATGTCCGCTTCGTCATTCATTACGACATGCCGAAGTCGCTCGAGGCATACTACCAGGAGACCGGCCGGGCAGGTCGGGATGGTGGCGAAGGTCATTGCATTGCCTTCTATGGTCTTCAGGACATGGAGAAGATGGAGAAATTCCTCTCCGGAAAGCCCATTGCAGAGCGGGAAATCGGCACCCAATTGTTGGCCGAAGTGGCCGGTTATGCCGAGACGCCAACTTCACGTCGGCAGTACCTGCTCCATTATTTCGGTGAGGAGTTCGATCCGGCCGCAGGCCCTGGTTGGGACATGGACGACAATGCACGGAACCCACCAAAGTCGTATGAAGGGCAGGAAATCGTCCACCATCTGCTCAAGCTCGTGGAGGCGACCGGCGGGAGGCACCGGGCGACCTTCCTCTGCGACGTTCTGATGGACAGGGAAACGCAGGAGACTTCAACCTATGGTGGCGAAAAGGTGTCGGAATTCAAGGGCACCGGAGCATCATTCGCCGACCCGGAGGAATGGCCCGTCATCATCCGTCAGATTGCGCTCGGGGGGCTGCTTCAAAAAAAGACCGAGGAGTTCGGGGTGCTCTCCCTCACGAATGAAGGGAAGCGGTTTTTGACCGAGCCCCGGTCGTTTACCCTGTACCGGCCCAAGTCCATGCGGGTCATTGCGTCACGGGAAAGTTTGGGCGGTACCGCATTGGACCAGCCTTTGTTCGACATGCTCCAAGCTTTGCGCAAGGAGGAGGCGGACCGCCTCGAGTTGCCGCCTTTCGTGGTGTTCTCTGATGTCAGCCTCGAGGAGATGGCCACGCACTACCCCTGCAATGAGGACGAACTCCTCATGATCAACGGGGTGGGGTCCTCCAAGGTCAGAAAGTTCGGTGCCCCTTTCATTGCGCTCATTCAGCATTACGTGGAGCAAGAGGGGATCGACAGACCCGGCGACACCGTCGTCCGGAGTGTCGCAGGCCGCAACGCCTCCAAGGTGCACATCATCCAGAAACTCGACCGCAGGATGTCCCTCGAGGACATCGCAGGCGCCCAGCAGTGCACGGTGGATGAGCTGCTCGGGATGATCGAGGGCATCGTAGCCTCGGGAACAAAGGTGGGACTGGACTACATCCTGGAGGAGTACCTCGATGAAGACAGCGTGGAGGAGCTCTGGGATTGCTTCATGGAAAGCGAGAATGGCTCCATGCAGGAGGTGATCGAAGAGATGGGCGATGCCTATTCCGAAGAGGAGATCCGACTGGTGCGGATCAAATTCATGAGTGAGGTCGCCAACTGACCCCTGCAGCCTTCAGCTTCAGCCGGCATCCGTGGCGGCCAGCCACGCCATCATGGCGGTTCCCGTCACGAGGGCGCGCTCATCAATGTCGAAGTCTGAGGTGTGCAGCCCGGAGCGGCATCCGGGAGCGTCCCCACCTGTTCCAAGCCTGTAGAAACAGCCATTCACTTCGCGCTGGTAGAAGCTGAAGTCCTCGCCCGTCATACGGAGAGGGAGTTCGACGACCTGCTCAGCGCCCAGCAGTTCGATGGCCCGTCGGCGGCACGATGCCGTCAATTCCGGTGCATTGATGACGGCGGGATATCCGATGTTGATGGCCACTTCCGCCTGTGCGCCGAAGGCGGCTGCCGTGGAGGAAGCAATCCTGTGAATGGCGCTGCGCAGGTCGATGGCGGTCGGCTCATCATAGGTGCGCAGGGTGCCTTCAAGGATCACCTCATTGGGAATCACATTGCGCACATGACCTCCCGCGACTTTTCCGAAGGTCAGAACCGATGGCTGTGTGGGATCACAACTTCTGCTGACGACGGTTTGCAGTGCGCTGATGACCTGGGCGCAGACGACCACGGGGTCCACCGCCCGGTGGGGCAAAGCCGCATGACCGCCCTTGCCACGGATGAGGATGTTCACTTCATCCGTTGCGGCCATGTAAGCGCCGCTCCTGAACCCGACAGAGCCGGCTTCGAGTTGGGGGTAGACGTGTTGGCCCACAATGCCGTCGACCAGCGGACCGCGCGCTGTCCCCGGCCCAGTCTCCGGGGCATCGATACGCAAGGCGCCTTCCTTCACGAGGATTGAAGCACCTCCGGGTATGGTCTCTTCCCCCGGTTGGAACACGCAGTGTACCGTACCGTTCCATTGATCCCTCGTGGAATGCAGCGCTTCGGCCGCCCCCAGCAGACAGGCGGTGTGGGCATCATGTCCGCAGGCGTGCATCCAACCCGGAACCTGACTGGCATGGGAGCGCTCCACTTCCTGTATGGGCAGGGCATCCATGTCGGCCCGCAAAGCCATGTGCCGGGCCCCCGGTTCCTTTCCTTCAATTCTTGCGACAATGCCTGCCGCCCCGCGTTCTTGACACCACCCTTCGGAGAAGGTGATGCCGAGGTTGCCCAAGACTTGAGCGACATAGGCTCCCGTGCGCGTCTCGGAAAAAGAGGGTTCGGGATTGGAGTGCAGGTGCCGCCTGTGTTGGACCACGCGTTCCCTCTGGGAGTCAACTGCGCTGAGCAGGGCGGATTTGAACATGTTGGGCTCTTTTGAATTCAAGGATACCACAGGGCACGGACGGCACTGATGATCATTTTCGCGGCGGCATACAGCATCAAAAGTCCGAATGCGAGACGCACCTTCATGGGGTTGAGGGACAGGGCCAAGCGGCTTCCGAAATAGCCGCCCAACACAAAGGCCACCACCATGATGCCCGCAGCCTTGAGGTCCACGGCCTCGGCTTTCCAGTAATTCATCACGGCCAAGGCCCCAATGGGGGGCAACATGAGGGCGAGACTCGTCCCCTGGGCCGCCATCTGGGACATGCCGAGGAAATACATCAAAGCGGGCACGATGAGCAGCCCGCCGCCGATCCCGATGAATCCGCTGAGGCAACCGGCTGCTGCCCCGATGAACAGGAGGGTGAGAATGGTGGTGACGTCAATGGGCATGGGACGCATCAGAAATCCGTGGAAAGCGAGAGTTGAAAGACCCTGTCCAGGATGAGGCCATCGTCAACCCCCCAGCCCCAGTCCGCCCGGACGAAATAGCCGAGCAGTTGGCTGCGCAGCCCGAATCCGAAATCCCAGATGATGGGTTCTCTGTTGTTGTCCACGCTGACGGACACCGGATAGAGCTCGACCTCATTGCTGTTGAAGGCATTCTGATCGCTATAGGGATCCTCGCCTGTCCACGCTGAACCTATGTCAAAGAAACCCACCGCCTGAAAGTGCTCGAGAAAGGGGCTCAGGCTTTTCTTGGGGGAGAGGGTGGCGAAGACTGGAAGGCGCAACTCGGCATTGGCCACGGCAAAGCTGGTGCCGTTGCGCGCATTGCGCACGAAGCCCCGCATGGGCGTTGCCGCCGTTTGGTAGGAGAAGTCTCCATTGGGAATCGGCATGGCCCCATCGATGGTGGAAAGCAGCGATTCATGGACGCCCCCCAGGTAGTGCAGCAATCCCCTTTCGCCAAAGGAGGAGTTGCCGGCAAATCTCATGCACAGGGTAATCCGGCGGTAGAGGGGGATGTACCGCCGGGCATCGAATCCAGCCACCATGAGCATGTCACCTTCACCGTCAGGCGGTGCGAGCATTTCCAACCACGCTTTGGCGCGGGTGCCGTTTCGGATGTTGAGGCTGAGTTCACGGCTGTCGTCAAAGACCCAGCTGACCGTTCCGCCGATGCCCTGGACATAGAGGTCGTTGCGGCGGGCATTGAAGGGGTCCGTCGCCAGCAGGGAGACTTTGTCCAGGCGGTACGTGAGTTGGGCGCGCAGGCTCATCGTCTCGGAAAAAGGCACCGTCCGCCGGTAATGGACCGCGTGTGTATGGGTCCTTGTCAGGGCACCGAGCTCGGCATTCACACCCTCCGTGCCCTGCCTTTCGATGATCCACTCGCGGTCCACTTTCGGGGCGAGGTCTTTGTGGCACAGCACGAAAGTGGAATTCTCAAGGCTGCCCGCGAGGCGCACCCCTCCAATCCATTTGCTGTCCTCGAAGAGATCCGAGAGGCCGATTTTGAGCAGGCCGCTCATGCCGGGAAAACTGTTCGCAGGCCCGGAAAAGGGCTGATAAAAGGACGTGGCGAAACTGTTGTCGACCTGACTCAGCAGCTGATCGACCGCATAATTCCTGCGGTAGGGCAAGGGGGTGGGCAAAACGGGCAACGGTGCCGCTGCCGTACCGGAGTCCTCATGGCCCGAACCAGGCGCACCTCCTTCTGTCGGCCTCAATTGCCGCTCGGATTCGAACGTGTAATTCCTATAGTCGACCTGCCCCGGCAGCAGGGCGACCCGGTCTTCCGGCAGATAGTCCCAAGGCCGGGCATTGGCGGAGGCCAGATCCGTACCGGCTTCCCGCATGGCGGCCTTGATGGGCAATGCGGGCAGGGCACCATGGAGCCAGCGGGATCGGCCCTTGTGGACCAGCATGGCTTCCCATTGTCCGTCCCCTTCCATGAGGTCGAGTTCGGCAACTGGTCCGGCGAGATGGAACCACGGGGCCGTGCGTGTGAAATAGCGATAGTGTATGGCCGTATCCACCCTGAGTATGGCACTGTCCCTTTGTGCGAGGTGAAGGATGTCCCGTCGATCGGACAATTGATACACGTATGTGTCGTCATCCAGGATCCGGGGCCGGACCTCATCCGCATCCGGGGTGGTGGTGATGCGCTCGAAATCCTGCTGATCGAGGCGGTACAACCACAAATCGCGTTTTCTGCCCGAGGGCACCGTCGGGAGGGCTTCAGGCTCGTTCTCATCGGGACGGTTGCTCGAGAAGAGGAGGCCATTGCCGTCCGGCGTCCATTCTGGATGGTGGTCGTCCCAGGAGTCTTCCCACAGGGGCACCTGCGATCCGGCCAGCGTGTTGAACACATGCAGATCCGTGTGTCCGGCCCTGACGCCACTGAAGGCGATGCGCCGCCCATCCGGAGACCAATCGAGGTCGATGACTTTCTCGATCCGGAACAACTCGCGTTCTTCGGAATCTCCGCTGGCGGCATCGCTGATGGTGAGGAAGACGCGCCCTTTCTCTTCGTGAATGTGCGCCAGGACGGGAAGACTCGGATGCCAAGCCATCACGGGATAGGTGGGGTCCACGATGCGGGTCAGCTTGTGGTCGTATTTGGCAAGGCAACGCTTGCGCCGGCCGTCGGACCACCACACCCTCACTTGACCGCGTTCATCGGTGGTCCACGCCGTCCAACGTCCGTCGGCAGAGGAGGTGAAGCGTCGGTGGTGGTATTTCCGGCGTCCCCGGTGGGGCAATTCGCCCATGGCGCTCCCCATCTTTTGTGGCCAGGCCATGTCCAAGGAATGACTGGCTTCGGAGTCATCGGGTGAATCCATGGCCATGGAGACCACATGGTGCGCCTGCGCTGCGGCGAGCACACCTTCCAGGTTCATACCGATGCGACGGAAGCCCGCGTCCAACGTGCGCCCTGCCTTGAAGCCGCTGAGGACATCCAATGCGGACTGTTTGCCGAACGTTTCCAGGATGAAACGCCAAACGGCCTCTGAGGCGATCCGCTGATCCTCACCGTCCAGTACCTGCACATCGGTGAGGAGCCCCCGGGAGACCAGGTCCTCCAGGTGAGCGCGGTCGGATGATGGCATGGGACCGGACAGGGCCGCAACCATCCCCTCTTCCATCCATCCCGGCAGCTGAAACAGCTGGTTGTTCTTGATGATGTCCTTCCAATCGTTCCCGAAGAGGTATTGTCGAAGAAGGATGCGGTGCAGGCCTGCGCGCAGCTGGCGTTGGAAGGCGGCATGATCGCCATCGAACCAGGCGAAGAGCTTCCGGCCATGGATGATCGTGGCGCCACCGATGTTGCCCGCTTCGGTCCCGTCGATTCCGATGTTGCTCTGCCTGAAGTCCGCGTGTTTGTTGAAGACGAGGATCTCCACGGGCCCCGACAGACGCAGCTGGAAAGTCGACTCTACTTCGGGGAGGTCCAATGTCACCGCATTCAATCCGAATTCAGCGAGCGAGCGTCCCCCTTGGTAATAATAGACCTGGAACGGCTCTCCGGGCAGGAACTGCCAATCGAAGGAACGATACTGGACACGCTGTTTGCCGAAAGCCATGTCGAGCCCGTTGTGGAACTGGGCCGACATCGGGGCCATTCCCATGACACAGCATACCAGGCACCCGGCCCGGAACCTCATTGCACGCCTTGCAATCGCCATTCAGTCGGGAATGTACGACCCGCACTTCGGGATTCGCCGGGAAGCGGGAACTTGCGGACCATGATTGTGCAGGCTTTCAACGCTTTTTCTGAAAACACCGTCCTGTTGCCCGATGGAGGAGGTGGGGTCGTCGTGATTGACCCGGGATTTTCTACGGTACAGGAGTGGAATTGGTTCGATGATGTGCTGTCCAGCCAGGGCTGGGAACCCCGCGCCGTATTGCTCACCCATGCCCACCTCGACCATGTCATGGGATGCCACGGTATGCACCGGCGCTTTGGACTCAAGCCCATGCTCCATGCCTTGGATGAACCGACGTACGCGATGGCGCCCAGGGCGGCTGAACTCTACGGCATTTCACTCGACCCCCTGCCGGAATTGCACGGGCGCCGCCTCGAAGCCGATGAGACGGTTGAGTTCGGATCATTGAGGTTGACCGTGCGGTTCACTCCGGGTCATGCGCCGGGCCACGTGGTCTTCGTGGACAATCAGGCAGACCGGGTCATTGGTGGCGACGTCCTGTTCCAAGGCAGCATAGGCCGCACGGATCTTCCGGGGGGCGACGCGTCGGCCTTGGCGCGCAGCATCGAGGACGTGCTGTATGGCTTGCCGGACCACTTTGAAGTGGTTCCCGGCCATGGCCCTTCGACCACGATAGGTGCGGAACGCACGTCCAATCCTTACGTGAATGCCGAGGGAACAGGGATGTTGCAGCAGGGCTGAACCCCCGGGATTCAGGCTTTGCGGAGCGTGAACGAAAAGGTGGAGCCCTTGCCCTGTGTGGACCGCACCGAAATGCTCTGGTCGTGGGCCTCGATGATGTGCTTGACGATGGCGAGGCCGAGGCCGCTGCCGCCGGCATTGCGGGCGCGGCTCTTGTCCACCCGGTAAAAGCGCTCGAAAATCCGGGGCAGGTGTTCCTCGGACATGCCGATTCCATCATCAGCCACCTCAATCAGGACCTGTTCCTCCATATCGTAGCACCGCACCTGGGTCTGCCCGCCCTCGTTGCCATATCGAAGGCTGTTCGACACCAGGTTCATCAGTACCTGCTCAATTTTGGGCGCATCGCCCACCACTTCGATCTTGCGCTGTCCATCCTCGACAAACACGATCGAGATGCCCAGTCGCTTTGACCGCTGTTCGAGCTGGTCCATCACCTCGTGGACGAGGTTGCCAAGGTCGAAGGTCGAGAGGTTGAGGTCGAGCGAGCCGCCCTCGATTTTCGTGATCACATCCAGGTCGTCGATGAGCCCCGCCATGCGGTCGACATTCTTGGCGGCTTTCATCAGGAATTTGTGGTTGTGTTCGGGATCTTCCAGGGCCCCCTCCAACAAGGTGAGGATGTAGCCCTGTATGTTGAAGATCGGGGTCTTGAGCTCGTGGGCGAGGTTGCCTATGAACTCTTTACGGAAAGTATCCTGCTCCTTGAGCAAGGAGATTTCATTCACCTTCTCGGTGGCCCAATCCATCACATCGTGTCTGACTTTCTCCATGACATCCTCTCCCATGTGCACGTCCCGGGCACGCTCCTTCGTGCTCTTGAAACGGTGGATGTTCTTGTAGATGATGCGGACTTTCTGGTAGATGAACCGTTCGATGGCACTGTAGATGACGCCCATGGAGATGACGAACAACCCCACCGCGCCCAGTGCGATGGCCTGGGGGGGCGCTTGCACATCGTACATCCACAGGATGAAGGCCGAGAGGGCCATGCCCAATGCCGTGACGAGCAAGGCGCAAGCCAGGGCGACACCGCGAGGCGTGCGGATGTTCATTCCTCTTCGAACTTGTAGCCCACGCCCTTGACGGTCTTGAAGTATTGGTCTCCCAATTTCTCCCGGAGCTTGCGGATGTGGACATCGATGGTGCGGTCTCCCACGACGACATCATTGCCCCAGACCATGGTCAGGATGGAGCTTCTCGTGAAGACTTTGCCGGGCTGTGAAACCAAGAGGGAGAGCAATTCAAATTCCTTTTTGGGCAGGTTGAGTTCCTCACCATTGTAGACCACCACATAGCGCTCCCTGTCCACGGTCAGGTTCTTGGCCTTGAGGACCTCCTTGGTGTCCGGGACTTTGCTGCCCCTGCGCAGCAGGGCCTTCATCCGGCTGAGCAGGACACGCGGTTTGATGGGCTTGGTGATGTAGTCGTCCGCACCGGCCTCGAAGCCCGCAATTTGACTGTAGTCCTCGCCCCTTGCCGTGAGGAAGGCAATGATGGACGAATCCAATTTGGGGTTCTCCCGCATTTCGATGCAGGTCTCCATGCCGTCCATTTCGGGCATCATCACGTCCAGGAGGATGAGGTCCGGGGTCACCTGTTCGGCGATTTCGATGGCCTCGCGTCCATTGCCCGCGGTGTACACGGAGAACCCTTCTTTTTCGAGGTTGTATTGGACCAACTCGAGGATATCCGGCTCGTCGTCCACAACGAGAATTTTCTGGCTGTCCATGCGCGTGCGCCCGTCTGGGGGCATTCGAAAATAAGACAGCAGGGGTTGGTAAGAAGGGGATTGTGGGTCTGTTGTGCACGCTTTGGGCTGAACGCAGGTGTCCCTCAAGCGCTCAAGGGGCCTTGCCGGTCATGGCCGGGGTTCACACCAATCCGTCAGAAAGGGATGGGCCAAGTGGTGACGGACGTTCCGCTCGTTCCGCCAATCCATGATGGCATCCTCCATCGGCATCGCCACCTCCTGGGAAATCCGCAGGATCAGGAAGACGACAGGCACCGACCACGGCCCGATGGCCACACCGGCTCCGAGGGAGAGCATGGCCCAGCTCAAGGTGACCGTGACCATGGTCAATGTGATGCTGAACGTCGTCCGGAAGGCCACCTGCTTCACACGCCGCTCAGCAGCGAATTCGGCCAATCGCGGCCACCAGCCGGTGGTGACCGTGAAGACCACCCAGGCCGGCAGCCGCCAAAGCGCCCGTTCCAATCGGGTGGCCCGCCCGGAGCAGAGTCTGCCTGCCGCCGCAAAATCATCCGCCAATCGGGGGTGCCTCAGGCCTGAGGCGAGGGCGTCCTCGAAGTCAGACAGCGCCCGATCCGGATTTTCCAGCATGGCGTCGGCGATTTCCGCGAGTCGCTGCGCATCAGGCCAAGTTCCACTGCAGCCTTCGAGAAACCGGCAGGCTGCGAGGTGGGGCTCATAGAGCGGACCATCGAGCAGGTGCACCGCACAGTCCAAGAGGGCGTCCCTCATGCGATCACTCAGCTCGACCCGGGCGGTGCCGACATCTTCAGCCAACCCGGCGATGCCATCGAGGGAAATCGGTGGGCCAAGGCAAAGCCTGGCTCCTGTGCGGTACCCGGAATAGCGCTCGAAATCGAGGTGGAGGGGCAAGACTTCGAGGCCCCGCTCTCGGATGGCAGGTCGTTGCATCGCCCCGGCAATGAACCGCGCCGATCCATGGCGGAAGCGGCGGATGCGCCGTTCGTCGAGATGCCCGGCTTCCGGAAAGATGCCGCAAGTGGCACCATTCTCGAGCCGCGAATGGGCCGCCGCGAAGGTCTGTCGGTTCCGCTCTGCCAAATCCTTGATCCGATCGATGGCCCGGAAGATGGGCATCATGTTCAAACGCAGCAGAAACCAGCGGGCCACCCGATGGCGGAACACATCCGCTCGGGTGAAGAAATGCAACTGGGGTTCAAGTGACACACAGGCGAGGATGGGATCGGCCAGGCCATTCTGATGGCCGCTGAACAGCAACCGCGCTGGCGGAACCGCCCCGCCGGATGTCAGGTAATGCGCCCCTTTGACCTGCTCGACCCTGTGCCACAGCCGAATGCCCCAGCGCCCCCATGGTCGAACGAGGGAGTAGACAAAATGGCTCACCCCGAGGGGCACTGGAAAGGGGGGAGGGGCAATTCTGGGCACTCAGCGGAGGGTGACACCGAGCCGCTGGGCCAATTGCTCGCGCACCCGGAGGACGGTTTTTTCAATGGCCTTCTCGCTCATGGTCTTCTCCTCATCCTGAAGCCGCATGGATATGGCATAGGAAGTCGTCCCCGTCTTCTCATCGTGATAGACGTCGAACAGGTTGACTTCATGGAGGAGTTTGCCCCCTGTCTGACGGACGACCGCTTCGATGCCCGCATAATCGACCCCTGAGGGGACCTGAAGGCTCAAATCCCTCCTAACGCCGGGGAAGCGAGGCAATTCACCTGCCTTGATCCGCAATTTCCCAGTCCATTTCACGAGCTGCTCGAACGGCAGATCGGCGTGGTAGACTTCGGCATCGACACCGAAGGTGCGGGTGATGGTCGGGTGCACGACTCCAACCCTGGCTGAGAATCCCTTGCTCCCGGTCCATTCCAGTCCTTCCTTGAAGCAGTCGCCACCGGCCAAGGGCGCGCATTTCAGCCCCCGCACGCCGGATTGTACCAACAGGGCTTCCACAGCGCCCTTGAGTACGGAGAGTCCGTCCCCGTCGGTTGGGCGCCAGCTCTCGGGCGATGGTCTCCCGGTGACGGTCAGGGCCAACCGTTCGGATTCCTCGTACCCCCCTCCTTCGTGGGTTCGGTAGACCTTGCCGAACTCGAACAACATCAGGTCCGGCCGCTGGTGGTTCCGATTGCGTGCCACCGTCTCCACCGCCTGGAACAACAGGGATTGGCGCATGATGTCGAGCTCTGAACTCAAGGGGTTGAGCAGGTGTACGGCCCGATCCGGGTGGATGGAGGCATCCGCGACCAGCGTCAGGTGGTCAGACGAGACCAGGGAGTTGTGCATGACTTCATGGAAGCCCCGTCCAACCAGGGTGTTGGCCAGTTCATTGCGCAATTGCTCCGGGTCCGGATCCGGTTTTGGGGAAAGCGACACGGTCATCCTCCCTGGCAGGGGAACATGATCGTAACCGTGGATGCGCAGGATCTCCTCCACCACATCCGCGGGACGGGTGACATCCCGCCGATAGGCCGGAACCTCGAGGTGGAGCATGCCGTCCTGTTCCGAACGGATGCGCATGTCGAGCGCCTCGAGTATGCCGCGCACGCGATCGCGGTCCAGGGCCATGCCGATCGTGGCATCGAGTTTGTCCCAATCGAGATGCACCTCGGCTGGACCGGGCAAAACGCCCAAGTGGCACTGCATGCCCCCGTCCAATTCAGCCCCCGCAAATTCCTGCAGCAACGCGACGGCCTTTTCCAATCCTGGACGGGCCATCTCGGGGTCCACACCGCGTTCGAATCGGAAGGAGGCGTCCGTGGAGAGGGTATGCCGTTTGGCCGTCTTGCGGATGGAAACGGGTTCGAACCACGCACTTTCGAGAAAGACGGAAGTCGTGTCTTCGGTCACTCCACTTTCCGCACCACCATAGACCCCCGCAAGGCACATGGGCTTCGACTCGTCGGCGATGACGAGGTCCATCGACATGAGCGTCTTGTCACTCCCGTCCAGCGCCTTGAAGGGCTCACCCTCCTGTGCGCGCCGAACCCGGACGACACCGCCGGATATCCTGTCCGCGTCGAAAGCGTGAAGGGGCTGCCCGAGATCGTGCAGGACGTAATTCGTCACGTCCACCACATTGTTCTTGGGTTCGATGCCGATGGCCCGGAGCCGCTGTTGCATCCATTCGGGAGCGGGGCCGACGGTCACGTTGCGCAGGGTGATCCCCAAATAGCAAGGAGCACCCTCGGCGTCCTCGACCTCCACCCGGATGGGGCCGGAGCCTTCGACCAGTCGCCGATCCGGAAGGTTCGCCAGCGGGGGAACCCCAGTGCCGGATCCGCCGCCGCCATTCCAGAGCATGGCGGCGCGAAGATCACGGGCCACGCCGATGTGGCCCATGGCGTCAGTTCTGTTCGGGGTCAGGCCGATTTCAATCCTGTAATCGCTCTCCACGCCGAGAATCCCGGCTGCGGGAGCCCCTGTCGAGGCATGGGCATCCAGCACAAGAATGCCTCCGTGGTCGGTTCCGATGCCCAACTCATCTTCGGCACAGATCATGCCCTCGGAAACCTCGCCGCGGATCTTGCCCTTTTTGATTTTGAACGGATCGCCCTCGGAGGGGTGACAGGTGGCCCCCACCGTCGCGACCACCACTTTCTGGCCTGCCGCAACATTGGGAGCCCCGCAAACGATGTGCAGCGGAGCCCCGCCCCCCACATCCACCGTGGTCACGCGCAACCGGTCGGCATTGGGGTGCGGGTCGCAGGTGAGGACATGTCCGACCACCATACCCTTCAGTCCACCGGGGACAGCCGGCATTTCTTCCACACCCTCTACCTCGAGCCCGGTGGCCGTCAGCCTGTCGGCGAGGGCCATGACGTTCTCTGTGGAGCCATCACCGATGGGAAGCCAGGATTTGAGCCATTCGAAGGAGACGTTCATGCGTCGATGGGGTTTGCAACGGGTATGCCCTGAGGCCTGCGAATTTAACCTTGTCCTGCCCAAAGACACATTGGTCGCGATGCGAGGAGGATTCTCGGGTCAGGCTTTAATAACTTACAGGCGACCTAACCCCGAACCGGACCATTCGTGGAGGGCGACAAGCGTTTGTAGTGAAGAAGATTCTGATTGTGGAGGACAACCAATTCCTCCGAAAGACCACGGCGGATATCCTACAGCTGGCCGGGTATGAAGTCATTGAGGCTGAACATGGTAAGCAGGGGGTGGAGCGCGCCCAACGCGACCGTCCGGACATGATCGTCTGTGATGTTGAGATGCCCGAGCTCGATGGCTACGGGGTGTTGCACTACCTCTCGAACGACCCCAGTACGGCGATGATTCCATTCATCTTCCTGACTTCGAGGGACGGGGCAGCGGAAATGAGGAGGGGCATGTCCAGTGGGGCGGATGATTATCTGGTCAAGCCTTTCAGTGAGGCGGATCTCCTGGCGACCATCGAGGTTAGACTCAAGAAGAGCGCCATCATGCAGCGTGAGTATGGACGGCCACCCCAACGGCTCAATGAGTTCATTGCGGATGCCAGCGCCCAAGGAGGAATTCCCGGCATCGATGTCGGAGAGCGTCCGCGGCGGTACAATTCGGGACAAGTTCTGTTTTCCGAGGGCGACGCCACGAACAACGTCTATTACGTCGCTTCCGGGGTGGTCAAGGTGTTCAGGACGGACAACTATGGCAAGGAGTTGATCATCGAACTCTGCAAGCCCGGGGACTTCTTCGGACACATGGATGTGCTCAAGGGACTGGAGTACGCCAGTGCTGCAGAGGTCCTCGAGGATACAGAGCTCCACCTCATTCCGCGCAAGGTTTTCTTGGATCTGATGCACAGGAATCGGGACGTCGCCATGCGTTTCATTCGATTGATGGCGGGTGAAGTGACCCAGAATCAACAGCGGCTGCTCGCCTTGGCTTATGCCTCGGTGCGCGAGCGGACGGCGCAGGCCTTGCTCGACCTCAATGACCGCTTCAAGGAATCAGAGAAGACGCCTCAGCTCAGCAGGGAAGACCTTGCGGGCATGGTCGGAACGGCCAAGGAAAGCCTGATCCGAGCGCTGAGCGATTTCAAGTCGGATGGGTGGGTCAGCCTTTCAGGCAAGACCGTGGTGATCGAGGACGAAGTGGCGCTCAAGCGCTTTGCGGGCCGATGACACTGGCGGGATCCTCTCCGAAATAGTCAATCAGGCCGCGCCGGATGAGCGCGTCCTGCTCCTTCGGCTCAAGAACCGGAAGCGACACCTGCTCCTCGAAGTGAGGCCACCCCTCGTCGTCTCGGCCGATGAACGAATAGAACCCTTGAGGCACCAGCACCGTGCATACGGCGACGTGCATCAGGTCCATTTTCTCGTCCTTCCTGAATTTCCTGAAGCCCTGTCCGAGTTCCTGCACGCCGACGAGGAATAGGATATCCTGCAGGTCCATGCCACCCCCGAACCGACCCTCCAGCACGGTAAGCAGCTTGCGCCATCGGGTTTCAAATTCGACATCCATGATTGAGGTGCAATGGTATGGCAACAAAAAGGAGAGCCAGAAGGCCCTCCTTTCAATGTCGGGATGACTGGACTCGAACCAGCGACCACACGTCCCCCAGACGCGTACTCTACCAACTGAGCTACATCCCGGTTTTCGCCGAAGCGGAGCGCGAAAATAGGCAATTCCTCCCGTCCAAGGGAAGAAAGGTCACTCCATGATGACCGTCTGCTCGTTTGTCATCTCCTCCTCGATCTTGATGATTCCGATGCCCGTAAGTGACCCTTTCGTCGCTTCAATGTCCAAAACGGCAAAGCCGGCCTGGCCTTGCTTGTAGTACTCCGAGAAATTGAAGCTGACGCTGCCTGCAGCATTGGTCACCTGCGTGGTGTCGAACCGCAATTCACCGATGAAGGTCTGGTTGACCGATCCCACTGCGAACAAACGGACCTCAGCTCCTTGCACGGGGGCACCCAAACTGTTCTGGACGTAGACCACGGCCACGGTGTCCTCGATTTCATTGCAGCCATTGAATCCGATGGCAACGGCAACCAACAGGGCCAATGTGCCTGCAACGTGGAGGGGGGTGTTCGATTTCATAATTTCGAGGTCTCTTCCGCCGCCTTGATAATCAAGACCCGGAGCCTACAAATAACGCAAAATCCTCCCTATGGTTGTTTCAAACTTCCGCACCCTGTCCTTTCTGCTCACGATGCTACTACTGCCCGTCCTGTCCTTTGCGGCAGATGGGGAAGGCGACCGCAAAAGGGTTCGCATTGAGACGTCAAAGGGCACCATGGTGGTCGAACTGTACAACGAGACGCCCGAGCACCGCGACAATTTCCTCAAGCTGGTCGGGGAGGGGTTCTATGATGACCTGCTGTGGCACAGGGTCATCAGCGGCTTCATGGCACAGGGTGGAGACCCCCAGTCACGTGGGGCAGATTCAGGGGTGGGCCTCGGAAGCGGAGGCCCGGGTTACACGATCCCCGCGGAGATCGACCCGCAGTTCATCCATGTCAAGGGCGCCCTCGCCGCCGCTCGGCAAGGCGACCAGGTGAATCCGGAGCGCCGCAGCAGCGGAAGCCAATTCTACATCGTTCAGGGCCGCGATGTCAGTGTACAGATGTTGCAGGGCGTCGTCAGATCGATCAGCCAGGCCACCGGAGGACCCTTCGCCTACACCCCGGACCAGATCGCCTCCTACGAGGAGCTGGGGGGCACCCCCCACCTCGACATGCAGTACACGGTGTTCGGTCGGGTCATCGAGGGCATCGAGGTGCTCGACGCCATCTGCTCATCCGCGGTGGCCCGTTCCAATAGGCCGCTGGAGGACATCTCCATGCGGATGGAAATCCTGAACTGAGGCCCACATGTCCACGTTGAATCAGGCCGAGTTGGACCGCCTGCTGGCTGCGGCGAAGGAAGCGGACGTCTCCACGGCGGATGCATTGGAGGCCTTCCGCATTGCCCATTTTGGAAGGCAAGGCCTATTGAAGGACCTCAACGAGCGTTTCCGTGCCGTACCCGGGCCTGAGAAAAGGGAAATGGGACAGGCCCTCAATGCCTTCAAGCAAGCATTGCAGGACCATTTCGAGGGTGCAAAGGCAGGTTTGGCCGCGGCCGAGGATGCGGGAACCAGTGGAATGGACCACACGCGCCCAAGTGGAGAGCCCCCTTTGGGATCGCACCATCCCATCCGCATTGTGCGACGGGAAATCCTGGGCATTTTTGACCGCATGGGATTCACCGTGGCCGATGGCCCGGAAATCGAGGACGATTGGCACGTGTTCTCGGGTCTGAATTTCCCGGAGGAGCACCCTGCGAGGGACATGCAGGACACCTTCTTCATCCAGCGGGATCCGGACCTGTTGTTGCGCACACACACGAGCTCGGTGCAGGTGAGGGAAATGGAGAAGCGCGATCCTCCCCTGCGGATCGTGATGCCGGGCCGGGTGTTTCGGAACGAGGCCATCAGCGCGCGGGCACACTGCATTTTCCACCAGATTGAGGGGCTCTACATCGATCGGGACGTCAGTTTCGCCGATCTCAAGCAGACCTTGCTGGTCTTCGCCGAGCAGCTGTTTGGCCATGGAACCCGGATTCGCCTTCGTCCCAGTTATTTTCCTTTCACGGAACCCAGCGCGGAGATGGACGTCTATTGGGGCTTGGAGACGGAGGTCGACAAGCGCATCACGAAAGGCACAGGTTGGCTCGAAATCATGGGGTGCGGCATGGTCGACCCCGCCGTACTGGCGTCATCGGGCATTGATCCCGGGGAATACTCAGGATTTGCCTTCGGAATGGGCATCGAGCGCATCGCCATGCTGAAGTGGCAGATCGGAGACCTCCGGGCATTCTTTGAGAACGACATCCGCTTCCTTGAGCAGTTCACGGCGGCTTCTTGAGCCGCATCAGCGCTGTTTGAGGTTTTCAACGCGCCCTTCCTTATTCCGCTCGGCGGGCCAGGGGTTGAGCTGCGGGTTGACAGGTAGATTGAACCTTGATGCAACGCCTCATTCTTTCGTGCTGTCTGCTCGTGCTCACGGTTGGGTTGCGTGCAGCTGAACTCGATGGACTGGCCTGGCTCAATCAGGCGGATTCGCTGCGTCAAGTCGGGCAGGATGCCGCAGCGCTGGACTTTCTGACATCAGCGGAGCAGCAGTTTCGAAGGGCAGGGCACCCCTGCTGGGTGGCCCGGTTTGCGGAAAGGAAAGCGAGAATACACCTGGATTGGCGCAATCCGGCCCATGCCATTGAAGCACTGTCCGCTGCCTTGATGGCCGCCGGAACCTGTCCGGAAGTCGAAAAGGAAGCCACAGGATGGCGGTATGCCCTGGCGCAAGCCAAACTCGACGTGGGATCGAGGGATGAGGCCCGCTGGATCCTCCAGGATCTTGCAGCGCGGGGCGGGGACCTGGAGGGCGACCTCGGGATGTGGAACCTGGCGACGGAATCCATGGGACGCCTCGCCTGGATGTCCTTCGAGGAGGGCGACTTCCTGGTGGCCATGGAAGACTTCAATCGCTGGTCGACAGAGCTCGGATCCATGGGCAGACATGCGGAATCACTGGACGCCCTGGGATGGGCTGCAGTGTCATCGGAGTTGGAGGGAGAGACTGACGGGGTGATGTGGAATGTCATTCGGGATCATCCACAATGGGGAGAACTGTCCGTGCGGCAGCGGGCTTCCAAGGCGTCGGAATGGGCGGAGATGCTTCTGGGAGCGGGCCGTTTGGCAGCCTTTGATGCCTTGTCCGAATGGCCGTGGGCTGCGGCATTGGAAAGGGCCCCCGGTTCGGTGGACCCGCTGTTGGAGACGCGCTGGGCCCTGATGCGGGCCAGGCGCTTTCGAAAGGAACATGCGGCCCAGGCACTGGCCGCCTCACTGCAGGCGGAGTTGGCCGCCCGGACCATTTCCAATCGGACCCACCGCGACGAGGCGCTTTCCGAAGCCTTGCGTTATCGGGCTGACATCCTCGCGGGGACCGGGGCCCACGGACCGGCCTATTTCGCGTTGCATGAAGCGGACAGCCTTTCCTTGGCAGCGGGCAGGGCCGACAGGGCCCGCACCGGCATGTTCGAAAGTGAGCCATGGTTGACGGCACTGGGGGACGCCCGAACCAGGATGGAGACCGAGCGCATGGCGCAGTGGCGCTCTGCATCGACGGTGCTGGCCGTTCTCCTGTTTCTTGCTTGCGCCTGGATGTGGCGCTTCTCCATCTTGTCGGCAAAGCTCAAGGGCCGATTGCGCAGGCTCCAGCAGGAATGGCTGCCCGGTCGCCAGCACCAGGTGCGTGAACTCGCGCTGTCCGGCGCCCGACTCGCAGAAGCGGCCCAGTCCCAGGCCCTCCCCGCGGACCTCAAGCGTGAAATGGCGGAGTTTGGAAGGTTGGCTGCACTCTGCGCACAGGAGGTGAGACACGAGCCGATCAATTTGCGGACCATTTGTCTCGCATTGGCCGAAGGCCGCCAAGCCAGCGGCACATTGGACTGGTCGCTGAGGGAAGAAGTTCCATACCAGGGCGATGAAGTCCAATTGCGCGACTTTCTCGGTACCCTGATCGCGGGGCTGGGGCAGGGCGGATGCCGCATGTCCATGCAGAGCACCCCCGAGGGACTGGAGGTTGCATTCGACGAGTTCACCGAAAGGGGCTGGTGGCGACAGGCCATGACCCTGTTCGCCGGGGATGGAGAAGCCCGGCATTGGTCCATGGTCAGGCTGCGGTGCGATCGCCTCGGCGGCGCGCTCAACCTGGACTGCGATGCGGCAGGGGCCCGCAGGCTGGAGGTGGCCCTTCCCGTCTATTCGGCGTAGACGACCTGCGCCAGGACTTCCCCCACTTTGCCCAGCACCTCCGGGTCAATGGCGTCCATGTTGTCTCCGTGGGTATGGTGGTAGGGAAAATACCCCATCATGCGCGTCTCGAGGTGGTAATGGACAATGTTCGCCGACGGGATGCCCGCCAGTTGGCTCACGAAAAGATTGTCGTCCACAGTCTGAGGGGTGACCCGGTTCCTGAACAGATCGGCATGACCAAGACGCCGGGCTGCGGACCAGACCTTGTCCACCACAGCCGGGGCCAAGGCCATCGAGGTTCCCTCGCGATGGAAGACCGCCCCCTTCGCCCCCACCATGTCAAGCAGCACGCCGAATTTGGCCCGATAGCCCGGAACGTGGGGCTTGCGAGCCCAATACTGGGAACCCAGGCACCAATCGGTGTAACCGGCATCCTGCCGCGGCAACCACTCCGGTTCACCGTAATCCTCGGCATCGAAGAAGGCAATGTCCACACCGATATCCGGCAGGGAATCACCGAGGATCCGGGCCATCTCCAGCAACACCCCCACTCCGGATGCGCCATCGTTGGCACCATCGATGGGCTCCTTGGTCCGAACCGTGTCCTTGTCTGCGAAAGGCCGCGTATCCCAATGGGCATACAAGAGGATCCTCCTCCGATCGGCAGGATTGAATGCACCGAAGATGTTGCGGATGTTGAGTTTCGTTCCGTCGTAGGCGGTCACGCGTGCCTCCTGGACTGTCACCTCGGCTCCATGTCGTTCCAATTCCCCGATCAACCAGTCGCCGCATTGCACATGGCCTGCCATGTTGGGAACACGGGGGCCGAAGTCCACCTGCCGGGCCACGAAGGCGAAGGCGCTGTCCGCTGAGAATACCGGGGTCTTCACCAGGGAGACCTCCGTTGGTGCCGATGGCTGCACGGAGGGGCCAGCCTCTGTCGCCCCGCTGCACGCAGCAAGGAGGACAGGCACGGAAGCCCACAACGCCCGGAGCCGGCCGTCAGTCAAAAGTCCAGCTCGTTCCATCCTTGCCATCTTTGATCTGAACGCCCAGTTCAACCAGCCTGTCGCGGATGAGGTCTGCGGTGGCCCAATCCTTGTTGGCCTTGGCTTCGGCCCGGACTGCACAGAGCACTTCCATCAGCCCGTCCGTTCGGTCATGACCACCACCCTCGGGCATTTCAGGCTCCAGGCCGAGGATGTCATGCGCAAAGTCGGCAAACAACGCTTGGAGCAGGGCAATGCCCTCGGCCGTGACCGACATGCGGCCCGACGCCATGGAGTTGATGGCCTTGACGGCATCATACAGGACCGCAATCAGCACCGGTGTATTGAAGTCATCGTTCATCGCCGCGTAGGCGCGATTCTTCAGGGCATCGAGATCCGGGCACGCCTCTGGCCCCTCGACCGGTTGGAGCGTGTTCAGGGTGCCCCAGGCGGACATCAGGCGTTCGAGCCCTTTTTCCGCGGCCTGCAGGGCCGGGTTGGAAAAGTCGAGTGTACCGGCGTAATGGCCCTGAAGCATGAAGAAGCGCACGGTCATGGGCGAATACCCTTTTTCGAGCAGCTTGTGGTTGCCCGTGATCAATTCCTCGGGGGTGAAACCGTTGCCCTCGGATTTGGACATTTTCCTGCCGTTCACCGTGAGCATGTTGCCATGCAGCCAATAGCGCACGGGACGGTCACCTCCGTGGGCACCGATGTTCTGTGCGATCTCACATTCGTGATGCGGGAACTTGAGGTCCATCCCCCCGCCATGGATGTCGAAGGTCTTGCCCAGATATTTCGTGCTCATCACAGAGCATTCGAGGTGCCACCCCGGGAAGCCTTCGCTCCAAGGCGATGGCCACTGCATGAGGTGGCTCGAATCGGCCTTTTTCCAGAGGGCGAAATCCAGGGGGTCCCGCTTCTCATTCTGGCCTTCGAGAGCGCGGGTCTGGTTCTGCAGCTCGTCGATCCGGCGTCCACTCAGTGCACCATAGTCGTGGTCATCCGCAAACTTCCGGACGTCGAAGTACACGCTTCCATTGGATTCGTATGCGAAGCCATTGTCGATGATGTCGCTGATCATGCCGATCTGTTCCACGATGTGGCCTGTGGCGGTCGGCTCAATGGATGGCGGCAGAATGTGGAAGACCCGCATCACATCATGGAAGTCATTGGTGTAGCGCTGGACCACCTCCATGGGTTCGAGGTTCTCCAGCCTCGCTTTCTTTCCGATTTTGTCTTCACCGTCGTCGGTATCGCCGGTCAGGTGACCCACATCCGTGATGTTCCTGACATAGCGCACCTTGTAGCCGAGGTGCAGCAGGTAGCGGTAGACCACATCGAAAGTCAGGAAGGTCCGGACATTCCCGAGGTGGACATTGCTGTACACGGTCGGGCCGCATACATACATGCCGACATAGGGCGCATTGATCGGGACGAAGCGCTCTTTCTCGCGGGTCAGGGAATTGCCGATGTGCAGCCCATCGGCATGGGGAGAGAGCGGAGTTTCGGCAGTCATCTTGGAGGAATCCATGTGGACCGTGTTGAGGTTGGTTCCGTGCGCGAATATCGCAAAGCGAAGACCGGTCCACACGATATCGGTGGACCGGTCTTCTTGGTCAAGTGGGCCGGGTGACCGGCCTTAAGGCATCAAGCAGGATTTCTTGAGCTCAGTGGGCGCGCTGAACAATGCGCCCGGAGCTGTAGGTGGTGCGGCTTACCACACGGCCGTCGCGATCGAGACGGACGAGGTCGCCCTCTTCGTCACCGTTGTGGAGTTCGACGAGCATTTCGAGTTGCCCGTTGTCGTGGAAGTAGCGCTGCTGACCCTGTCCAACCCCTTGGGTATCGAAGGTGAGCATTTGCTGAATGGTCCCATTGGGCCAGTATCGGCGCAGGTGTCCCACGTTGACACCGTGCTCCCAGCGGCCTTCCTCGTAGAGGTTGCCATCATCCGAATAGAGTCGGTAGTCTCCGAAGGGAGCGTCCTGGGTATAGTGGATCTCGGAGCGCAATTCGCCGTTGGCGTGGTAGCGTTTCCACAGTCCGTCCCGGCGTCCGTCAAGAATGACACCCTCCTCATAGATGGCTTCAGCAGGGAAATCTTTTACATCGGCCTCCTTGCCGAGGATGATGACATGTTCGGGGCCATTGGTCTGCTCGGGAGCTTCACGGTCATGTCCGTGGGCCAGGCTTCCCAGCACGGGGGTAACCAGCAGGGAGAGCATCAAGATGGTGGAATCGAATTTCATGGGTGCGTTCTCTTGGGACGCTCCTCAATACGCCAGTGCCCATCCGAAGGTTTCGGCCCCACGGAATTTTTCCAGAAAAAGGGGAATCAGGCGTTGAGTGGCAGCCTGCTGAGGCGCGCCTCCATCATGGAGGCGACGAGGGCGGGCAAATCCACCTTGGGGGCCCATCCCCAATCCGCACGCGCCATGGAGTCTTCCAAACCATCGGGCCAGCCCGCAGCAATGTCCTGTCGGAAATCAGGGATGCACTCGAAGGCGAAATCAGGAGCATGGCGCCGGATTTCGAGGAACAGTTCCTCCGGACTGAATGACATGGCCTGAATGTTGTAAGCCTCCGCACACCGCAGCGCGGAACGCGGAGCGGCCATGAGGCCCAATGCCGCTTCGACCGCATCACCCATGTGCATCATGGGCAGAACCTCCCCCGCTTCAAGAAAACACCGATAGGGCAGGCCCTCGCCGATGTGGTCGAAGACTTCAACGGCGTAGTCGGTCGTCCCCCCGCCCGGAGGCGCCAACGAACCGACAAGTCCGGGGTAACGGACGCTTCTTACGTCCACATTCCTGTTCTGGTGGTACCAAGCACACCAATGCTCCCCCACATTTTTGCTGATCCCGTATACCGTTGCGGGCAAGCGATGTCCGGATTGGGCCGCAATGGGTCCGGACCCGGGTCCGAAGACGGCGATGGAGCTCGGCCAAAAGACCTGTCGTATGCCCGGCATCGCGTGGGCGATGTCCAGCACATTCAGGAGCCCTTTCATGTTGAGGTTCCAGGCCCATTGGGGGTCCTGTTCGCCACGGGCACTCAATGCGGCTGCCAAGTGGTAGACGTGGGTGACCCGATGCGCGCCCAACCGATCGGCCAGTCCACCGCGCTCGCACACGTCGATCATTTCGAACGGCAAATCCAGCAGTTCCGGATACACCGGTTGCTTGATGTCCATGAGCACCAATTGCTCACCGGCCCGCTTGAGGCCAAGTGCCAACTCGGTGCCCAGTTGACCTGAGGCGCCGATGATGCAGTGAACGTCCCTGACCATCCCTACAAATATGCACAGGATGTAGATTGCACCGGAGGTTCGTTTATGAACGGTGACCGGCATGGATTTCAATTACAAACTGCCCGAGGCGCTGATCGCAAAGCATCCTCCAGTCCGGCGTGAGGAGGCCAGGTTGCTTCATGTGGGCCGGGACGGGGCATGGCATGACCGCGCGGTCACTGATCTGCCCGCTTTGTTGCCCGATCTCGGCACGCTGTGGGTCAACGAGACACGGGTGCTTCACGCCCGTCTGATGGCGGTGAAGCCCACGGGGGGTGTGCTCGAATTGCTGCTGCTCGAGCCCTCGGAAATGCCTGTGGAAAAGGCGTTGTCCTCGGGTTCCCCCGTGGTGTGGAACGCCATGGTAGGCGGCGCGAAAAAGTGGAAGGCCGGGGCATTGTCCGTACCGGACAGCGGTGTGGCGCTGACGGTCGAGCGCGAAGGAAGTGGCCTGCGCCTCAGTTGGCAGGGAGATGAGGATTTCGGCAGTGTACTGGACCGGCTTGGCCGCATTCCGTTGCCCCCGTACATGAGGCGCGAGGCGCTGGCGGAGGATGCCGAGCGTTACCAGACCGTATTTGCCAGGCTGCCGGGCAGTGTGGCCGCGCCGACGGCCGGGCTGCACCTCACCACGGATATGTTGGCTGACCTCAGGGAGCGGGGTACCGGGTTGGGCAAGGTGACATTGCATGTCGGGGTAGGCACCTTCAAGCCTTTGACCGGAGACGTCGGCACCCATGTCATGCACGGCGAGCGGTGTATCGTGTCGGCGGAAGGACTGGAAATGTTGGCCGAGGTCAGGGAATTGACGGCGGTGGGCACCACCACACTGCGGACGCTGGAAAGCCTCTATTGGTTGGCGTGCCGGTGGCGGGAGACGGGTACTGGTCCCGAACATCACATCGCACAGTGGGTGCATCGAGAGGTGTCCGATGCTTTCGGAAGCTTTCCTGATGCCATGGGTTGGCTCAGGGAGAAGATCGGGCACACGGCTTCCGTGGAATTCGTCACGCACCTGATGGTGGTGCCGGGATACCGGGTGCGATCCGCCTCGCGCCTTCTCACCAATTTCCACATGCCGAACAGCACCCTGCTGTGCATCGTCGAGGCCATGGTCGGTCCCCGCTGGCGAGAAGCCTATGCCCACGCAGTGGACCGCGAATACCGCTTCCTCAGTTACGGAGACGCCTGCCTGTTGGAGCGTCATTGATCGCTTCAACAGGCAGGCGTCCTCAAGTCCTGCGGGGAAAGTTTGAACTTCAGCCTCCCTGTCGGAGGTCTTCCACATCCGCTTTTTCCTGAATGGCGTTGGACAGACGGATGGGGGCTCCGCTGCTCACCGGCAGGTTCCGGAAATAAGTCCGGTCATTGAGGCTCTTGACCTCAGTGGCAAACGTGCCACTGGCCTCCACCGGATTCCGGGTGATGGGTGCGATGACCCAGACACCGTTGTTGCCCTTGATGGGATCACTGATGACATTGAGGGGAAGCGAAAGTGCAGCACCGACCACATCGGGTTCGGGAGCACTGCCCGCTCCGCTGATGCTGGGGGTCTTCAGGTTGATTGAGTTGGCCGTTCTCACGAGGTCTTCAGCTTGTTCTGCGATTTCCTCAAGGTTGCTGCCGCGCATGAGTTCCAGATACTTCTCGGCCTTCTTTTCCTTGATGGCCCCTGCGCGCATGGCGTCCTCCACATTCTCGAAGGGGGGCGTACCCGCCTCCTTGATTTTCACGAGACAGGCCAGGACGTAATTTCCGTCAATCTTGAAGGGATTGGAGACATCCCCGGTTTCAGCCCTGTAGGCCCATCCGACCACTTCGGCTGCCTGAGACATGCCCGTGATGGCCTCCGCACCGGGCTTTACGTCGCGGGCCTCAACGATGGCAATGCCCATGGTGTCGGCCGCATTGCGGAACGAAGCAACGTCGCCATAATCCATGGCGAAATTCATTGCGGTCTCCCTTACTTCCATGGCGGTGGCATCCGAGATCGGCACAATGCGCTCCACACGCTGCACCGTGACGGCGTCAGAAGTCCACTGCTGGTCGAGCAATTCGATGAGGTGCAGGCCGTAGTTCGTCTTGGCCGTCCCGATGGTGCCGACGCGGTTGTCGAAACAGAAGTCCTCGAACGGCTTCACCATGCTGCCGCGCCTGAATTCATATTCACCACCCGTGGCTTTCGAACCGGGATCGGCGCTGTGCTTGTTCACCAGGTCAGCGAATGCGTCTCCCGCCCGAAGACGGCGCTTGAGCGAGTCGGCGCGGGCCTCGAGGGCGGCAAGCTGGGCCTCATCGTTGATGTCGTCCGCCTTGAGGAGGATGTGGCGGCACTTGACGGTGCTGTCCGCTACGGCTGCCTTTGAAATCACCTTATCGAGTCGGATGGACTCCCCTTCGAAATAGGGACCCACCACCTCACCGACCGATGCGGCCTCAAGTTTTCCGGCTTGGCTTTCCTTGTCCAAGGCAGGGCCGATAATCTCGAAGACATTGGTTTCGGCCGAAAGGCCATTGGCCGCGAGGAATACACTGTCATTTTCCGCTCCAGCCCATTCGTCCCTGTACTGCTCGAACTGGACCTCGGATTGCTTGCGGTCCTCATAGCTGGCCGCCAAAAGAATCCGGATGTACTCGATGTCACGGCCTGCCTTCTGGGCGTATTGGAGGTCGTCCCTGTGCTCCCGGTAGTACGATTTGACTTCGGCGTCGCTGACTTCAACGTCCGCGTCGGGAATGGCGGTGTAGCGCTTGAGCACATAGCGGAAATTCACCTTTTCCTCATTGTTGAGGAATTCGCGCTTGCCTTCCAGGGTGTTCGCTGCCAGTCCCGCCTTCACGAGTCCGTCGAATTTCTCCCGCTTCCGCTTGAGTTCGATGACGCGGGAATAACCGACATATTTCTGCTTCTCTGTCGGATTAGAGAACATCCTAATGTAAGTCTCCCTCCAGTTCTGCTTCTGTTCCTCGGTCACCTGCCCCCCGTAGAAGGTGCGGGAAACCCAAGGGGACACATACTCACCGTAACGGATGTCGTCGAATTCATCCTTGGTGAGCGAGAGTCCGAGGTTGTCGAAGTTGTCGCCATACAGGCGCTCAGTGAGGATGTCGCCCCAGACCTCATTCTGGGCAGCCTTGTCATCCGTATAGGTGAACAGGTTCTTGCGCTCTTGCACCTTGGTGCGGTATTCGAGTAAGGAGATGTCAGCCCCGTTTACTGAGCCCGCGGCCTGACTGCCGGGGTTGTTCCCGAACAAGGCGATGACGGCGTCGTAGGGGACGAGGAAACTCAGCATACCCAGACCGATTACGGTCAGGAGCAGGGTTTGGCGGTTGCGGATGCTTTCGATCATGCCCATGGCGGCAGGATTTTTGTGGTTCGCGAAGATACATAGAGCCTGCTGTACAGCGTCAGCCCTCGGAGGGCTCTTTTCTCAAGACTTCAATCAGGACAATCCGAGCCCCGTCGACGCGCGTCACCAGCACGGCATATCCCTCCAAATCCAGGCGGTCGCCTTCGCCGGGGATCTCCCCAGTATGGTGGAGAACCAGCCCCCCAAGCGTTTCGTAAGCCTCGTTTTCAGGCAGATTCAGGTCAAAGCGCGCATTGAGGTCGTCCACATCGTGTCTCGCACTGAAGCGATAGTGGCCCTGTCCGATTTCCATCTCAACCAGGGCATCACTGTCGTGTTCATCCTCGATATCCCCGATGAGCTCCTCGACAATGTCCTCCATGGTGAGGATTCCGGAAGTCCCTCCGTATTCGTCCACGACGACGGCGAGGTGCCGCTTTCGGCGAATGAACTCGGTCAGGATGTCCTGCGCGCCCATGGGTTCCGGCACGATGATCGTCGGATGCAGATAGCGGGCCAATTCCGTGCCCATGGCGGGCTCCAGCCGCTCGGCGGACCGGCGGAGCAGATCCTTGGAATGGACGTAACCGATGACGTGGTCGATCGAATTCCGGTAGATGACCACCTTGCTCAAACCCGTATCCGCGAAACAGCGGTCGAGTTCCTCAAGCGTGGCGGTAGCGTCGAGTGCGACAATCTCATTGCGCGGTACCAGACAATCGCGCGCCTTGAGGCTTGAAAAGTCCAAGGCATTCTGCAGGATCTGCAACTCGTTGTCCAAGGTGGTTTCCTCATCCTGGACAAGCCTTTGGTTGAGGTTGCGGACGAAATCATCGAGGTCGACGGACCCCAGCTGATCCACCTTGCCATCATCCCGTTGTTTGCCGAGGAACAAGTGGCTCAAGGCCAGCACCCCTTTGGCGAGTGGCCACAACAGGGTGTACACGATGGCCAGGGGGACGGAGAAAAACCGCAGCCAGCGGTTTGGATTTCCATGGAAAAAGCTTTTGGGCAGGAATTCAGCGGTGACCAACACCACGACTGTTGCGATGCCCGTCTGGGCAGCAAGGGCGGCGAAGGGGTTGGACGCGGATTCCCAATTGGGCACACCGAACAGCTGCTGTGCGATGAGCGCACCGGACTGGAGTCCATAGATGACGAGGGCGAGGTTGTTGCCCACCAGCATGGAGGCGATGAAGCGCTCGGGCTTGCGCAAGAGGTATTCCACGAGTCGACCCGCCCATCCGCCCTGGTTTCTGTCCAGTTCGGCCTGCAATCGATTGGCGGAGACAAAGGCGATCTCCATGCCAGAGAAGAAGGCCGAAGCCACCAATGCGGCGATCAGCAGAAGGAATGACGAAGGGTCGGGGTCCATGGGGCGGTGAAGCCAATTTAAGGATTGGGGAATAGGCGCACCATCAATCGATGATCATCCGAGGCCATCTTCCGGCTTGGCCCCCTCGAGCCGTCGGCGCAATCCGCGCCTTGTCATGTACCACGCCCCTGCGATGCCCGGAAAGATCAGGGTGGATTTGCCGGACTCCCAGCCTCCGGTGACAATGTGCCACACGGCAGCCAGCAGGGCCAGGAGGGCAATGACGCCCCACATGCGTTCAGCGATCAGGTGGATGCGGTTGTTCATGGCTTGTTTTCCGTGGTGTCCACGAGAAAGATACCGGTCGGTTTGAGAATGCGGTAGCGCTGGAAACGGGCGTCCGATTCAAGACCGGTACCCCGCAGAGTGCCTTCGGAGGTTCTGACTTCCACCGCGGCCGGCGTATGCACCAGGTCGCTGTCCGCACTCCAGAAGAGCAATTCGGTGTGCAGTGTGTCCCGCTGGGCGCCGCGCAGGACGACCGAGCCCCTGGCCTCGAGGAACCGGGTCTCCTCTTCGAAGGAGCCGCGGTCAGCCGTCAGTTGGGCATCCACCGTTCCGGAATCAGAAAGGACCTGCAGGCTGAATCCCCCCTTGACCTCCCAAACCGGTGGCTCCTCCGCGGCCCGGGTCATGTGGGCAGCGCTCAACCTGTGGGTTAGACGGCCATCATTGCTGTACTCGAGCTCAGCGGCCTCCAAGACTTGGGATGGACCGCCCAACGTTTCGAAATCCGCGACCGTTCCCAGGTCATTTCGGCAACCTGTCAAGCCGCCCAGGGTCAGCATCCAGAAGATCAGCCGGGCAGGGTACTTCAAGGCTTGCGCGCCTTCGTGGTCTCACCGAAGCATTTCACGGTGATTTCCTTGCCCTCGTCGATGCCGAAGGTGAACAGGTCATCCACCGAGGGATACTGCTTCTTCACCTGCGCAATCTTCGTGTTGGCCTTGCTGGCGACCTCACTGTCCACCGTCTTGGCCCGTTGATAGTAATCTGCGGCCAACCAGTAGACCTCGCGGCCCTGCAATGGGCTGTCCGAGCATGACCCGATCATGGAGGCGATGGCGTCTCCGATCAGCAGATAGGGCTCGCCGTTGCCGGGGTCCGACTTGGCGGCCTTTCGAGCATAGCTCAAGCATTTGGACACCTGACCTGCATTCTTGGCCACCTGACCGGCCTTCATGAGGTTACGGGCCAGTTTCGGACAGTCGTCGCAGAGGTTGACCGATTCCTCGAAGTAGGGCAGGGCAGCGGCATAATCCCCTTTCTTGGACAGTTGGATGCCAATGGAATAGGCGGCATCGGCGTTCTTGTCAACGGCATAGACCGCCTCGGCAATCGGAAGGAAGATGTCGTTGTCCGTGCAGCCCTTCTCATTGAGCAGGCGCAAGGTCTTCTTCTTGATGTCGACGTCTTCCGGAGCGGCCTCCAGTTTTTTGGTGAGGACCGGCACCATGTCCTCGCAATTGGCCACCTGCACGAAAATCTCGTCGAGGTTTTTCTGGGTCGATGCGTACTTCTCGGCTGCGGAGCTGTCTGCAGCAGCCAGTTCGCGCTGGCGGCCGACTTCGATGAAATCGCTGAGCCTGAGGTATTCATTGAGCAGATCTCCAATGGCGGTTTCCTTGGCTTCCGCACTGTCTGCTTCGTTCAGGGCCTCGACGAGCAGGGCATAGTATCCGTTCAGGACGGCGGCATCGGCTTTGTCCTCGAGGCATGCAATTGCTTCTTCGAACATGGGGCGGGCTGCACGGGCATCGCGCTTGTTCAGGCTGGTCCAATCCATCGCCTTTCGCGCCAAGACCTCACAGCCGTTGTCGGGCTTCTTGGAAGTGGAGGGGAAGTGCTCAATCCGCAGGTCGTAAAACTGGAAGACGCTGTCGCGCAAAGCCAGGGCTGCCGTGTTGTCTTTGGCCTTTACTGCGGCTTTCATGCGGCGCTTGAGCAGGTTGATGCCCTTGATGTACATGTTCTGGGACACCTTGGGCGGGCAAACGCTGCAGGCCTGCTGCCAGAAAGGATAGGCATCCGTGTAATTCTTCTGCTTGTAGTAGGTCTCGTACAGGCTCAGGTTTTCCTTGCAGGCTGCCTGCTGTTCGGGAGTCTCACCGTATTTGCTGTCATCCTGGGAGAGTGCGGGTGTGGCCAGGGCCAGCAGGAGGCAGGCGGCGACGCTGTGCGTAAGGAGGGCAGTGCGGGTCATCATTTTTCGGCTTATTGCAGCTCTTCAATCAAGGACCGGGCCAAAAGGTTCGGCACCGCTCCGGGCGGGCAAAAATAGCGGAAGCACCCCAACTGCGCAGGGCAGGGTGCACGGATGAATCAATCGTACCGCCTCGGGACCAACCACTGGTTCTTGAAGAAGGGGTGCAGCGAGAAGCCGACCATGAAGCCCAGCCCATCTTCTGTGAGGCCGCCGACCTCTCCTCCTGTCGATGTGGTATTCCACATGACGGCTGTATTCAGGCTCGAACCGGACCGTGAGCCCAGCATGGGAATCGACCATCCGGCGCTCCATGTGGTGGAGGCGATGCCCCCCTGGTTGATCAGGAGATAACCGGATTGGCTGCGATAACCCACATTGTAGGTCGAGCGTTGCCACATGTTCCGGGCGTCATCCAGTCCGCGCGGTGTGAGGGACATCCCCAATGAAATGCCTTGGTCATCAACCCAGGAGACCCCGGGATCAAGCAGGTCGCCGTCCACGGTCGACCAGCGTGCCTGCCGCCATTCGCCGCCAAGGCGCCAGCGTGCGCCACTGCGCGCATTCTCCTCCCATTCGATTCCGAGCATCAGCTCGAGGGGCAGACGCATCGAGAAAGTCTCCTCCGTGGCATGGACCGAATCCACCTCCAACGGTCCTGTGGACAGGGTCTGCCAGGAAGCCCACCGCGTGGAGCGTTCCGTAGTATGTCCACGCCCCAGCCGGGCCACTGCTCCGAGGCGCAGGAGAGCGCTCTTGACCAGTTTCCGGTCCTTGTCGAAGGAGGCCGACACAAGCTGTTCGCGCACAAGCCCCATGGTGAATCCGGCGTTGCGGTGCACATCGTTGGTCTGGACACGGGTGTCGACGAAGATGGGGTTGGCGATGTCGATGGTCCGGGCCTTGACCATGCCGCCGAAGACCTGTTCGAAGCGGGCGCCAAATCCGGTGCCGCTCATGATGATCCGTACACTGTCCGTGACGACCCCTTGGTCATCCGCGAACTTCCTCCAGGCCATGGATTCCCATCGACGGGCATAGCCTGCATGGGCCTGGGTCAGCCCTCCCGAACCGGAATAGCGGATTTCGTATTCATCCGCCACATCATCTGTCAATACTTGTGACACGTCATAGCCGGACTGGGATCGGGGCTGCAGGCCGAAACTGAAGGCCGATTTCCCGCCTGCCCGTTTGAGGGCGAAAGCGATCTGGGTCAGTCCACCCAATTCGCCTTGGGCGGTGGAATCCCCCTCCGAAATCCGTTCCGAGCGGATGTGGAAGCCCCCCGAGAAGGTGGTGCGGGTGAGAAATGCCGCCGCCGCAGGGTTGACCGTATTCAAGTGGCTGCGGTCCGTCCAGGCGGCGCCCATCTGACCCATGCCCATCTGGGCTACGCTTGCCCCGGATTGGAGATGTCCGAGACCAAAACGGGAGTATGGCGCGTAGGTCGATTGGGCCGAGACATTGTGGCAGAGCAGCGCGAACAGTGCGAAAGCCGCAAGTGTCTGTGCCATTGAAAATCGTGTGGGTCGTGTCATGGGCATCGCTCGTTCAGCAGCAGGGCTCCGCCGCGAAGAACAAGATTTGGGTCTGCGAAAGTCCGCCATCCCCCCAAACCAGCAAAATGTGGGGCGTCTCCACCGGTGATGACCACCTCTGCCCGCGGATCGATGTCCAGGAATGCACGGACCACGGATTCCACTGAATGCCGCGTCGCCCATGGGATTCCGGCCTTGATTGCCCCCTGTGTGGAGGTGCCCAGGGCCCCGTGTGGCCCAGGGTCAATATTCCAGATTCCCGGTGCATCAGCCGAAAGGATGGGAAGTCCTGCATTGGCCATCGCGGAGGCTTGCAATCCAATGCCGGGCAGAATGGCTCCACCGCGCCATCTGCCCGGGGAGAGGAGATCGACGGTGATGCAGGTCCCCGCATCGATGATGACGAAACTGCCCTCCGGGTCGCGCCGATGGCAGGCGACCGCAGCCGCAAGGCGGTCTGCTCCTGGGAATCCCCCGTCGTAATCGATTTCAAACCCGGGGTCAGATGTGAGGTCAAGCGCAACAAGGCGGGTCAACCTGCCTTTGGAAGCCGCCAGGAAACGGGCCTGCCAATCACTTCCCGCTGCGGGGGGTGCAGGTCGGTCGATGATCCACGCCGCATGGTGGTCGTCCCCGGGCGACCCCCCCTCCAGCGCAGGTTCCCGCGACCAATCAAAGCCGCCTGCGTCCAAAAGTGCATTCCACGGGATGCTGCCGGCCGAGATGATCTCCCCCCCTTCCGACTGCCCGAATTTCAGCCGGGTACCACCCGGGTCGAGGATCAGCATCACAGCCAATGGAGGTTCGCCATGAGGTATTCGATGTCCAACTCCATGCGGGACACCACCGGCGCCAGGGAATCCCCGTTCGGCCGGACTTCGAAATAAAGAGCACCCCGCAGGAATTGATTCTGTCCATCCGTACAGAGGAATTGCAATGGGCTCGCCGCATCCCCGGCTATGCGCCAGATGGTGGACTGCCCTCCGGTGGCATAATCCCGCTGGCGCATTTGGATGGCATCGGCCTTGACCTCATGCTCATAGGCCAGTTGGAAAGCGTCCTCGGCGACCGCCTCCAGGTCCACTCCGCCTGCATAGGTGCAATGCAGTCTGGCCTGGTAACCGGGATATACGAGGTTGAACCAGCAACTGTCCGGTGCAAAATCCTGCACGGGTTCGAGCAGGGCAATGGAGGACATGGACAGGGACACGGGACAGTCCAATGCGACCTCCCTGTACGTGGTGTCGTGCATGGCGATTCGGAAATAGCCGGCGGGCCGGGGAACAGGTGGAGGGGAGGAGCATCCCCAACCCAATGCCAGGCAGCCCAGGAGGAGCAGGGTGCCCAATCCGCTGCGGCCGATGCCGGCAACGCCTCCCTTTGCGCCTCCCCCATCTTCGGGAAGTACGACTTTCACCTGGAGTACCCTCCGCCGATCGGAGGCCTCCGTCAACAACTGTATGCCATCGAAGACCAGCGACTCGCCGGGTTTGGGAAGGCGGGCCAATTGCTCCACGACGAAGCCACCAAGGGTGTCGCTCTCGCCCTTGGCGGACTCGAAATTGCCTCCATCGATGTCGAGGATGCGGTAAACGTCCACCAGCGCGGTCTTGCCTTGGAAGACCACCGTTCGTTCGTCGACCCTTGAGTACAGCACGTCTTCATCGTCGAATTCATCGGCGATGTCCCCTACGATCTCTTCGATCACGTCTTCGAGGGTGACGATGCCGCTGGTGCCCCCATATTCGTCGACGACCACGGCCAGGTGCACCTTCATGGACTGAAAGTCCCGGAGCAGGTCGTCGATCATCCGGTTCTCCGGCACGAAAAAGGGCTGCCGGAGGAGGGAATTCCAATCGAAACTCTCCTCTCCGCGGTGGGGCAGCAAATCCTTGGCATAGAGGATGCCCCGAATCTGATCCAGCCCCTCCTCATGGATGGGCACGCGGCTGAATCCCGATTCCGCCATGGCCGTCTTCAGTGCTGACCAAGGAAGATCATGGGCAAAGGAGGTCACATCCGTTCTCGGACGCATGATCTGTTTGACATCCTTTGAGCCGAAGTTCACGATGCCGCTCAGGATGCGGCTTTCCTCCTCGGACCGCTCTCCCGAGTCCGTCACATTGACCGCGTGCTCGAGGTCTTCCACGGAGAGCTCTGTGGCCATTCCCTTGCGGGGGGAGAGCCATGAGGCCATGGCATTCAGCGGATGCCAGACCGGGCGCAGAACGCCCTTGGACAGGCTGAGTACCCTGGCCATGCGCTCGGCGAGGGCCCGAGGGTAACGGTTGGCATACACTTTGGGCAGGACTTCGCCGAACAGGACGATCAGGAAAGTCACCCCGAAGACATGGAGCAGGGTTCCGACCACCGGGGGGAGTTCATCGAGCCAATGCTGCAGCATGACTGTGGACAGCAGGATGATCAGGATGTTCACCGTGTTGTTCAGCACCAGGATGGTGGCCAGCAGTTGACGCGGACCTCGATCGGCATCCGGCGTGTTGAGCAGGGACAGCACGAGTTTGGATCTGCTGTCATCGGAGTCCTCGAGGGACTTCCTTTCCTGGGGGTCCAGCGAGAAGAAGGCAATCTCGCTTCCGGAAATGAAAGCGCTGGCCAGCAGCAGCATCAATGATGTCGCAGCCGCAATCCAAACGTGGATTCCCGAGAGGTCGACCATCAGAAGGGCAGGGGTGAGGAATCCATGGGGTGGGGTCCCGAAGAGCCGGCATCAGCGGCATCGTTGGAGGCATCTTCGGTGCCGGTACCGCCCTTCGGCGAGAGGATTTCCAGCCGGTCCGCCACGATTTCAGTGGCCCGGTGCTCGGAACCCTCTGCGGATTGCCAAGAGCGGGTGCGCAACCGGCCTTCGATGAAGACCTGTTGACCTGTTTCAAGGAGGCGGTCTGCGGTTTCAGCCAGTTCCCGCCACAACACGACCTGGTGCCATTCGGTCCGCTCGTGCAGCTGGCCGGATTTGTCCTTGTAGCGTTCCGAGGTGGCAATGGACAGCTTGCACATGGCCTGTCCGCTTTCGAGCCAGCGCAGGGCCGGTGGCTTGCCGAGCCGACCGATCAGCATCACTTTGTTCAATCCGGACATCCGATGCAAAGTACCGAACGGCAGTCAAGCAGCCCTTTGCTCAAAACCTCAAATCTTCACAATCCAGGTCCTCAATTCCGGCAAGACCTTGTCGATGAGGCGTGGCCAATTGGCCACACCTCCCTCCACGTCGACCCATCGCCCCGGCGATTCGGGCTCGGACATGCCCGCATCCTGCCGCATTTCCGCGCAGGTGAACCACGCGGTCATTTTCCGATGCGTGAGTACGTGTGGCACAGGTCCGAACCGCAGTTCCCCGCCGTGCTCCCCAGCAGCGAAAAGGCCTTGAGCCACGGGTGAAAGCGGCGATATCGTGCAGGGAAAGGCCTCGAGCTGGGACCAGATGCCGATTTCAGGGCGACGCTCCACCCACCATTGGACCTTTCCGTCCTGCCCTTTCCGCGTGGGGATGGTGAACTGGACCTCGACTTCCACCGCAGCCTTTTTAGGCTGCTTCACCGGCCGGTTCGCAGCAGTGCCGCGTTCACGGGCCAGACAGCCATGGGCGATTGGACATCGTTGACATTGAGGTGCACGTGGTGAACAGATGAGCGCACCTAGTTCCATCCAGGCTTGGTTGGAGTCGCCCGGTGACTCGGCATCGAGGTGGGCGCGACACGCGACCTCCACGGCCTCGCGACCGGCCTTGCGGTCCACAGGGTCTTCGATGTCGTAGAGGCGTGACATCACGCGCTGGACATTGCCGTCCACCACGGGTACGGGTTCTCCGTAGCATATGCTCGAGATGGCGGCCGCAGTGTAGGCTCCGACGCCCGGCAGCCGCCGCCATTCCTCGGCGTTGGCTGGGAAAACGCCGTCCAATTCGGTGACGATGTGCCGTGCGGCATTGTGCAGATTGCGCGCCCGGCTGTAATACCCGAGTCCTTTCCAAAGGGCCATGACCTCATCTGTCGTGGCGTTGGCTAGATCGGTGACGGTCGGAAATGCGACCATGAACCGTTCCCAATAGGCGGTGCCTTGGTCGACCCGTGTCTGTTGCAGGATGACTTCGGAGAGCCACGTGGAATAAGGGTTCGGAGCGGATCTCCAGGGCAATGGGCGCGCGTGGTTGGCGTACCATTCAATCAGGTCGGTGGTCAGTGGATGGCGCGAAGTCACACCCCAAAGATGGCCATTCACAAGAAGGGGGCGTGTCATCTGCCCTCGGTGTCCTATTTTTGCCGGCCCATTGAATAGGATTCAATTGATTGACACTCAAATCATCCAGCAAGGTGACTGAAAATAAGATGACCAAGGCGGACCTCGTGAGCCGCATTTCTGACAAGACGGGAATCGAACGCCAAGACGTTCAAGCGACCGTGGAAGCGTTTATGGAGTCTGTACGTGATTCACTCGAAAGTGGACACAACGTTTACCTGCGTGGCTTCGGAAGTTTCATCATCAAGCGTCGCGCCAAGAAGACGGGCCGGGACATCTTGAAGAACAAGACCATCGAAATTCCCGCGCACAACATCCCCTCGTTCAAGCCGGCCAAGAGCTTCATGGAAAACGTGAAGTCGAAGGTTTCCGCGAACTGATTTGTACACCATGTCCAACGACAGCACCACCAACCGCGCCTTGCCCCTGATCATCGGGGGATTGTGTGTGGTGTTGGCAGTGCTCGTTTGGCAGGTGATTCCCAGAAGTCCCGAGGCCTATGCCGAGCCGGACCTCCCCGTTGCATTGGACGGAGAGGAAGGCGTGGATCCGGTCCAGGACGCCATAAACCAGGTCAACGGCCCGAATCCCATGGCGGGTATTCTGGCCTTGAAAGCGTTGGCCGAACAAGACCCCCCGAACGTGGATGCCGTCATCGAACTGGGTCGGTTCAGCATCCAATCCGGACAGATCGACAAAGCCAGGGAGCGCTTTGCGCAAGCCATTGAGCTGGCCCCTGATCGGTCCGAACCCCTGATCCAGCTGGGCATGCTGGAGCTGGACGGCGGAGCTCCCGCCGAGGCCCTGATTCATTTCGAGCGCGCGCTCGTCGTGGACAGTGCTGCAAACAATGCCTGGTTCTTCCAGGCACAATGCCACGAGCGCCTCGGAAATCCGGGCTTGGCGCTTGCCAGTTACAGGCGGTTTCTCCCGCTTTCTCCGGATACCGTGATTGAGGCGGCGGTGCAACAACGCATCGTCCTCCTCGAACAGAATTCAACGAACTCATAAAATCTCCTACTATGCCTAGTGGAAAAAAGCGCAAGCGCCATAAGATGGCCGTGCACAAGAAGAAGAAGCGTCTACGCAAGAACCGTCACAAGAAGAAGAAGTGACGCAACAGGTGGCGTCACAAGGGCTTTCCCCTCGCGTGATGCCGCCGTCATGTATTGACGCGTGAACATCGAACTGGTCATCAATAAGACCACGTCCGGGTTGCGCATTGCCATGTTGGAGGACGGCCATTTGGTCGAACTCCACGAGGACAAAGGCGACCAGGAATATACGGTCGGGGACATTTACCTCGGCCGGGTCAAGAAGGTGCTGCCCAGTCTCAACGCGGGATTCGTGGACGTAGGACATCCCAAGGATGCTTTCCTCCACTACCTCGATCTGGGACCGCAGTACCGAAGTTTCAAGAAATATGCCCAGCGTGCCATCAAAGGGACGCAGACGACAGCCGACCTGGCCAACTTCAAGTTGGAGTCGGACATCGACAAGAAGGGCAATATGAAAGACGTGGTCTCCGCGAGCCAGAATGTGCTCGTGCAGGTCGCGAAAGAGGCCATCTCCACAAAAGGCCCCCGGTTGACAACCGAGGTCACCTTGGCAGGCAGATACCTCGTGCTGGTCCCGTTTTCGAACAAGATCAGCATCAGCCAACGCATCCAGAAGGAGAGTGAGCGGAAGCGCCTGAGGGTGCTGCTGCAGAGCATCCGTCCGGAGAACTGCGGGATCATCGTGAGGACCGTCGCCCAGGAAAAGGGGGCTGCCGATTTGCACTCTGATCTCGAAGAATTGAGTAGCCGCTGGAAGGAATTGCATGCCAATCTGCGCAATGCCAAACCCCGCCAGCGTGTTCTGGGTGAAATCAACAAGACGAGTTCCCTGTTGAGGGACCTGTTGACGCCAGATTTTTCCCAGATTCTGGTCAACGACCCTGACGTAGCCAACGAAGTGCGCGAGTTTCTTGCGGGCATCGCCCCGGACAAGGTGGACATCGTCAAGGAGTCAAAGGCCAAGGATGTATTCGACGACCGCGGTGTGCACCGGATGATCAAGGCGAGCTTCGGCCGCCAGGTCAACCTGCGCAGCGGAGCTTACCTCATCGTCGAGCACACGGAGGCCATGCACGTCATCGACGTCAATTCCGGTGGCCGGAAGGCGGGCGCCACCTCCCAGGAGGAGAACGCCATCGCGACCAACCTCGAGTGCGCAACGGAAATAGCGCGCCTCTTGAGGTTGCGGGACATGGGCGGCATCATTTGTGTGGATTTCATCGACATGGGCGAGACGGGCAACCGCCGCGAACTGACGGAGGCCCTGCGCAAAGCGATGAAGCCGGACAAGGCGAAGCACAACGTTCTGGCTCCCAGCCGGTTCGGTGTGGTGGAAATCACGCGGCAACGCGTGCGCCCCGTCACCGACATCAAAACGTCGGAGTTGTGTCCATCATGCAACGGCACCGGACAGGTTACGGCGAGCATCCTTGTGACGGATGCCATCGTGGCCGCGCTCGGAGCCGCAGCTGACCGTGGTGTCGCGCAGACGACGCTGATCCTGCACCCCATGGTGGAAGCATACATCACCAAGGGGTTCTGGAACAATCAGCTCAAGCAATGGAGGAAGTCCTTCGGGATGAAAATCCATGTAGAGAGCAACTCTTCCATGGAGTTGCTCGAGCATCACCTCTACGATTCCCAAGGAGAGGAGATCACCCTTTGAGGGCCTGCGGTCGGGGCGGTATTTCCTTGGGGTAAGCCAGGAAATGCCGCTCCACCGTCATGCTCAGGGTGCTGAGGTTCAGGTGGTCGGATGCGGCGGCCACATCCCTTACGGAGCCATCCTTGTACAGCATCGTGATGCCATTGGAAGCAGTGGAGTAGGCGCGGTTGTCTATCCTGTCGTGCAAGACGAAGAAGGACGCCTCCTCCATCGACAGGCCATAAGCCAGGGAAACGGCCTCGAGCCGCTCGGCAATGTCATCCTGATCAAACGGCTCATTGCGCAGCTCGATCTTGAACAGGCGGCGGTCAATGAGCCCACGGCACATCCTGGACAGGACCGGGTCCCCGTGGCCTTGCCAAGCTTTGATGCAGCAGATGAGATCGTTGTCATCCAAGGCGCAGAAAGAGGCCAGGACATCGGCATCCGCCAGGAACCGTGCGCGGTCCAGGTCCTCATTCAGGAACGGTGCAAGGGCGGGAGTCGACCACACCTCTTCCCCCCTGCGCGCGAGCTCACCCGCGCGCTCGAGGATGCGCATCATCATCCATTCCGCGGCCAGCACCGTCTTGTGCAGGTACACCTGCCAGTACATCAGACGGCGCGATATGATGAACTTCTCGATGGAGTAGATGCCCTTCTCCTCGACCACGAGGCGTCCCTCGTGGACATTGAGCATGCGGATGATCCGCTCCGAACTGATCATGCCCTCGCTGACCCCGGTGAAAAAGCTGTCGCGCCGCAGGTAATCCATGCGGTCCATGTCGAGCTGGCTGGAGACAAGGTCGTGAAGGAAACCCTTGGGATGGTGGTTGTTGAAGATCTCGATGGCCACATCGAGCTTGCCGTGGAACTGGGCATTGAGCTCATTCATGATGAGCGTGCTGATCTCCTCGTGGTGGACGCCACGGACGATGGAGTGCTCCAGGGCATGGCTGAAAGGGCCGTGCCCGACATCGTGCAGAAGGATGGCAAAGCAGGCCCCTCGGTACTCTTCCTCCGTGATGACGACGCCTTTCTCACGAAGGGAATCCAGGGCTTCTTGCATGAGGAAGAGCGCGCCAATCGCGTGGTGGAAGCGGTTGTGGACCGCTCCGGGATAGACGAGGTGGCTCAATCCAAGTTGGCTGATTCGGCGCAGGCGTTGGACCCACGGGTGGTCCATGACTTCCGTGAAATCGGCGTGGCGAAGTTGGATGAACCCGTAAACCGGGTCGTTGAGCAGCTTGGGACGGGCAGCCATGGCCGAAAATTGGCACCTTTCTTTGCATTGGCACCGCGGGCATAAAATAATTGCAAGCATTCGCCATTGAAGCAATCACATGACGCGCACTCCACACATCCTCTGGGCCGATGACGAAATCGACCTGCTGAAGCCACACATCCTGTTTCTGCAACGCAAGGGCTACGAGGTGACCGGTTTCACGGACGGTGCTGCCCTCCTTGAGGCGTTGGAGGATGAGCGCATCGTGGACGTGGTGTTCCTCGATGAGAACATGCCGGGGCTCACCGGATTGGAGACCTTGCAGCGCATCAAGGACCGCCGACCCCACCTGCCCTGCGTGATGATCACCAAAAGTGAGGAGGAGCACATCATGGAGGAGGCCATCGGCTCCAAAATGGCGGATTACCTCATCAAGCCATTGAATCCGAACCAGATCCTGTTGTCCCTGAAGAAAATCCTGGATGAGAAGCGGTTGGTGGGAGAGAAGGCCATGAGCGACTACCAGCGGGAATTCCGTGAGCTCGGGATGCGGCTGATGGACCGTCTGGGAAAGGAGGATTGGGAGGACATCCACAAGCGGCTCGTGCACTGGGACCTCGAATTGTCGGCTTCCGGGGATCAGGGCATGGCCGAAGTCCTGATGATGCAGCGGGTCGATGCGGGAAGGCAGTTCGCCAAATACGTGACTTCCCATTACGGGGATTGGGTGGCCGACCTCGACCGGTGCGACGGCGACGAGGATCCCTTGTTGGCGCCCAAGGTCATGGCCCAATCCGTGAAGCCACTGCTCGAGCAGGGGAAAAAAACCCTGTTCGTTCTGATCGACAATTTCAGATATGACCAATGGCGTGCCTTGGGGCCGGCATTGGCCGGTGCCTGGCAGGTGCAATCGGAACGAATGCACTGGAGCTTCCTTCCCACGGCCACACAGTATGCGCGCAATGCCATGTTCGCCGGAATGGTGCCCGAACGCATTGCCAAGGTCCACCCGCAGTGGTGGAAGGACGAGCAAGCCCAAGGGTCCAAGAATGCCCATGAGTCTGAATTGCTCGGGGCACAACTGGAGCGCTGGGGCTTCAAGGGGACGTGGGGATACCACAAGATCACCGACCTCTCCGCGGGAAGGAAATTGCTCGAGGGGTTCCATCAGATCAAGGATCGGGACTTCACGGCCGTCGTCTTCAACTTCGTGGACATGCTCAGCCATGCCCGGACGGAAAGCGAAATCATCAAGGAATTGGCGGAGGACGAGGGGGCATACCGGTCGTTGACCATGAGCTGGTTCGAACACAGTCCATTGAGGGAACTGCTGGACCGCGCAGCGGAGGAGGGCATGGACGTCGTCCTGACTTCCGATCATGGCACGGTACAGGTGGACAACCCCATCAAGGTCCAAGGGGAGAAGGAGGTCACCGACAATCCGCGCTACAAGACGGGGAGGAACCTGCGGCATGGCGATGACGTTTTCGCCGTCACCGATCCCGAGGCTTTCGGGCTGCCGAAATCCCACCTCTCGAGCCGGTATATTTTCGCCCAGGAACGCGATTTCATGGTGTATCCCAACAACTTCAACCGCTTTGTCCGATACCTGGAGGGAACCTTCCAGCACGGGGGCATCTCGATGGAGGAAATGTTGGTGCCCTTGGTGCATCTTCGCCCTAGATGAGCACCACGGACCATCCGCCAAAGTCTACCGCTCCCCTCCACGAGGACGGGGGAAACCTCTTGCGTTGCATCTGGCGTTCCCAACCGTACGGCCTGCAGCAGCTGGCGGAGGTAACGAGGGAGTTCCGTGACCTGGTGGATTGGGGCGACGTCATTGCGGTCCAAGCACCCATGGGCACGGGTAAGACCACGTTCGTCGCGTCGCTGGCAAGGACCATCGGCGCCGTTGATGACGCTTCGAGTCCCACGTTTGCCCTGTGCCAGGAGTATCCCCTGGAGGAAGCGGAATCGGGTCAGGCCCTGTTGATGCGCCACTTCGACCTCTACCGCATCAACCATGAATCGGAATTGCGTGACCTCGGTTGGGACGAACTGATGGACGACAGACGGGCCCTGACCCTCGTGGAGTGGCCGGAACGTGCAGCGGACCATTTCCCCGACCATGCCAAATTGCTCCGTTTGGAGTGTCAGCCGGATGGACTTCGGTTGGCGGCTTTGTGGGTAAGGGAATCCGTGTAAATTCCCCTGTCGTCCAGCACCGCTGTGGAAACCAAGGAACGCATCCGCCGGCTGGCCTTCCAGGCCGCCCTTTCACCCCAGGAGGAACTGTTGGCAGTGCCCACTGGTGAGCACTCCTTGCGCATTGGCATTCCCAAAGAAATCGTGCTCCAGGAGCGGCGGGTGGCCCTCGATCCCGATGCCGTCGGCTTGCTGGTGGCCCACGGCCACGAAGTCGTCGTCGAAACGGGGGCCGGAGTGCATTCCCAGTTCTCGGACACCGCTTACAGCGAGGCTGGAGCGCGGATCGCTCCCGATGCGCGTTCGGTATATGACAATGACATCATCCTGAAAGTCGCGCCACCCCAGGAAGCCGAGCTGGAGCACATGCGTGACCGGCAGACCATTTTCAGCGGCTTGCAATTGGCGACCCACCCGGAGACCACCATCGAGAAGATGATGGACCGGAAGATCACGGCGGTGGCCTGGGATTTCATGCGTGATCGGACCGGCATCTATCCGCTGGTCAGGGCCATGGGCGAGATTGCGGGCACCACGAGCATCCTGATTGCCGCCGAATACCTGGCCCACCCGGATTTCGGTGATGGCACCATGATGGGCGGAATGACGGGCGTGGCCCCTTCGGAGGTTGTCATCATCGGAGCCGGAACCGTGGGAGAGTTCGCCACCCGTGCGGCCATTGGACTCGGCGCCTCGGTCCGAGTGTTCGATTCGAACCCCTACCGGTTGCGTCGCCTTCGAGGAGAAATCGGAGGTCGTCTGTGGACCAGCACCTTGCATCCAAAAGTCTTGCGGGAATCGCTGAAGGAGGCCAATGTGGTCATCGGAGCCGTGCGCCCGAATCAGGGCCGCACCCCCATGATCGTGACCGAGGACATGGTGAGGGAAATGCGGGCCGGCTCCATCATAGTCGATGTCAGCATAGACAGCGGCGGGTGTTTCGAGACGTCCAGGCTCACCAACCACCAGGAACCGGTTTTCGTTGAACACGGCGTGACCCATTACGGGGTCACCAACATTCCAAGCCGGGTACCGCGGACGGCAAGCCTTGCGTTGTCCAATCTGTTGGGGCCGTTGTTGCAGCAGGTTGGAGAGCATGGCGGCATCAGCCAGGGCCTGGAAAGCAGTCCCATGATCCGAAGCGGACTCTACCTGTATCGCGGCAACGTGGTCAACCGCGACCTGGCCGAAGCCTTCGGCTGGCCATACAAGGACCTCAATCTGTTGCTCGCCGCCCTCGATTGAGCGTGGCGTCAGCCGCCGACGCGCTTGCGGATTTCGTGCAATTTCATCAGGGCCTCCACAGGGGTCAGCCGATCGATGTCGAGGTTCAGCAAATCCTCCTTGATGTCCTGCAGCACCGGATCGTCCAATTGGAAGAAGCTCAACTGCAAGCCCTCTTCGTCCGCATTCGGGGCCGGGATACCGGCCGAAGGGAATGCGTTCGCGATGCCCTGGCGGCCACCTGCTTTTGCCTCCAGCCCGGTGAGGACCTCCTCGGCCCGCCGGACGAGCGCCGCGGGCATGCCGGCGAGCTTGGCCACGTGGATGCCGAAGCTGTGCTCGCTGCCCCCGGGGACCAGCTTGCGCAGGAAGAGGACCTTTCCGTCCTGCTGGCGCACGCTGACGTTGGCATTGTGGATGCGTGAAAACTGGTCCGCCATCCGGTTGAGCTCGTGGTAATGCGTGGCGAACAGGGTCTTTGCACGGCACTTCGGATGCTCGTGGAGGAATTCCGCGATGGCCCAGGCGATGCTGATGCCGTCATACGTGCTCGTGCCCCGGCCGATCTCATCGAGCAGGACCAGAGACCGGTCCGACAGGTTGTGCAGGATGGACGCCGTCTCGTTCATCTCCACCATGAAGGTGGATTCGCCCGCACTCAGATTGTCGGAGGCGCCGACCCGGGTGAAGACCTTATCGACCACGCCCATCCGCACTGAACGGGCGGGCACATAGCTGCCCATCTGCGCCATCAGGGCGATGAGGGCCGTCTGTCGGAGCAAGGCACTTTTTCCGGACATGTTCGGGCCGGTGATCATCAGGATTTGCCGGTGGTCCCGGTCGAGGGCGACATCGTTGGCGACGTAGATCTCTCCTTCGGGCAAACACCGCTCGATCACAGGGTGCCGACCGCCGACGATCTCGAGTTCAGGGCCTTCCAGCAGTGAGGGCCGGGTATAACCATGGTCCTCCGCGAGTTCCGCAAAGCCCAGGAGGAGGTCCAACCCCGCAACGGCACGGGCTGTGGATTGGAGTATCGGCAGGAAGGGATGGAGCGCCGTCACCAGTGACGTGAACGCTTCCCGTTCTATGACGTCCAGCTGCTCTTCGGCATTCAGGATGCGTTGCTCGAGCTCCTTGAGTTCGGGGGTGATGTAGCGCTCTGCCTGGGTCAGGGTCTGTTTTCGGGTCCAGCTCTCGGGCACTTTGTCCTTGTGGGCGTGGCGCACCTCGAGGTAGTAACCGAAAACATTGTTGAAGGCAATCTTGAGTGAATTGATTCCCGTGGCCTCCATTTCCCGGATGCGGATGCCCTCGAGCTTGGCCTTTCCATTGTCCCTGAGGTCGCGCAGGTCGTCCAATTCCGCCACGACACCGGCGGCGATGGAAGCGCCTTTGCCCAGGACACCGGGGGGATCCTCGGTCAATTCAGCCCTCAGGCGTTCCAGGGCCGCGTCCGCGGGGTCCAGCCGTCCGGCCCATCGCCCGATCACCTCGTCGTCCGAACTGTCCACCATGAGGCGCAATGCCTCCACAGCGGTGAGTGCACGGCGCAGTCGGTCCAGTTCAGCGGGTGAAATCCTCACGGCGGCAACCTTGGCCAGCAACCGCTCGAGGTCACCGATGCGCCCCAATTCTGCGATGAGGGCGGCCCTCATTTCGGGTTGGTCGAGCAAGGCCGCCACCGCTTCGTGGCGACGGATGATCCCTTCGGCCTCGCACAGGGGCTGGGCAATCCAACGGCGCAGCATGCGCGCTCCCATGGGGGTCACGGAGCGGTCCATCACGTCGACGAGGGCCGTGCCTTCCGGATGCGTGGGGACGAGCAGTTCAAGGTTTCGGATGGTGAATCCATCCATGGCCACGTTGCGTCCCCATTCCACACGCCCCAATGATGCAATGTGGGCCAAGCGGTCGTGCTTGGTGGTGCCCACGTAATGGAGGGCGGCCCCGGCTGCGATGACCGCGAGCGGTTGTCCTTCCAACCCGAACCCTTTCAACCCCTTGGTGCCGAAATGCCCTTCGAGGGTTTCTTTGGCGAAGTCGCTTTGCCAGACCCAGTCATCCAAGGGGAACCGGTACCCGGACAGGTTGAGGGATTGCGGCTCACCGTGCCGCAGATGCAGCGTTTCCTTGGGCCGGAAGGTGCGCAGCAAGGGGGCGATTTCCTCCGGCGTGCCCTCGCCAGCAAGAAATTCACCGGTGGAGACATCAAGGAAGGCCAACCCGGCCCGCTCGCGCTTGTGCTGCCCTCGGCCTTCCATGACGACGTGAACGGCGGCCAGCCAGTTGTTTTCACGCGCCTCGAGCACCTCGTCATTGAGGGCGACGCCGGGCGTCACCATCTCGGTGACGCCCCGCTTGACGATGGTCTTGGTGGTCTTGGGGTCTTCGAGCTGGTCGCAGACCGCTACGCGATGGCCCGCGCGGACCAGCTTGGGGAGGTAGGTCTCCAATGCATGGTGGGGGAAGCCGGCCAGTTCAACTTCCGAGGCCGCTCCATTTTTCCTGGCGGTAAGGACGATGTTGAGGACCTTGGCCGCAGTGACGGCGTCCTGCCCGAAAGTCTCGTAGAAATCGCCCACCCGGAAAAGCAGGAGTGCGTCCGGGTGTTGTGCCTTGACGCGGTTGTATTGCGCCATCAGGGGCGTTTCCTTGGCGCCCTTTTGTTTGACTGTTTTCTCCTTGGCCTGCGCCATGGAGAATCAGGAGGCCACTTTCAGGCGGCCTTCGACATCGTCATCGAACCGCTTCGAGGCATACTCCAATGTCACGCGGAGCTCGGTCACACCTTCCTTGCCCGGCAATTCGAACATCGCATCGCTGAGTACGGCCTCGCAGATGCTCCGCAAGCCGCGGGCCCCGAGTTTGAACTCCACCGCCTTCTTGACGATGAAGTCGAGGGCCTCGGCATCGAATTGAAGTGCGATGCCGTCCAGTTCGAAGAGCCGCTGATACTGTTTGATCAGGGCATTCTTGGGCTCGGTGAGGATGCGCCGCAGGGCACTTGGGTTCAGTGAGTCCAGATGGGTCAGCACCGGGAACCGGCCGATGAGCTCCGGAATCAGGCCGAAGCTCCGCAAATCGGCTGGTGAAATGGCGGAAAGCAGCGACTCCGGCCGCTCCCCGTCCCCAGTCTTGAAGCCGATGCTGGATGTGGTCATCCGCCGTTCAATGTGCTGCTCAATCCCGTTGAATGCCCCTCCACAGATGAAGAGGATATTCCGGGTGTCGATGGAGATCAACTTCTGCTCGGGGTGTTTGCGCCCTCCCTGCGGCGGGACATTGACCTCGGCCCCCTCGAGCAGCTTCAACAAGGCTTGCTGCACCCCCTCGCCACTGACATCCCGGGTGATGGAGGGGTTGTCGGACTTGCGGGCGACTTTGTCGATTTCGTCGATGAACACAATCCCCCGCTGGGCGTTCGCCACGTCGTAGTCGGCGGATTGCAACAACCTTGAGAGGACACTTTCCACGTCCTCACCCACATATCCGGCTTCCGTGAGGATGGTGGCGTCCGCGATGCAGAACGGCACTTTCAGCATGCGTGCAATGGTGCGCGCCAGCAGCGTCTTTCCCGTCCCGGTCTCTCCGACCAGGACGATGTTGGACTTGTCGATTTCCACCTCTTCCTCCTTCGCGGGGTGGGCCAGGCGCTTGTAGTGGTTGTAGACGGCTACGCTGAGCGTGCGCTTGGCCCCCTCCTGACCGATGACGTATTCGTCCAGGAAGCGCTTGATGTCGGCAGGACGCTCAAGCTGCAGGCCGGGATCGAAATCACCTTGTACACCGGATTCGCGCTCCTCCTTGATGATGGCATCCGCCTGATCGATGCAATGGTCGCAGATGTGGCCCGTCACCCCGGCGATGAGGATGTCGACTTCCGACTTCTTGCGTCCACAGAATGAGCAGTTGATCTCGCGGTCTGCCATGGCGTTCAGTCTTTCTTGCGCTCGAGCACCTCGTCGATCATGCCATAGGCCTTGGCCTCTTCTGCGATCATCCAATAGTCGCGATCGCTGTTCTCGTAGACCTTTTCATAGTCCTGACCGGAGTGGTGGGCGATGATGCGGTAGAGTTCCTCCTTGAGCTTGACGATTTCACGTGCCGTGATCTCAATGTCGCTGGCCTGACCGCGGGCACCGCCAAGCGGCTGGTGGATCATCGTTCGGCTGTGCTTCAATCCCGTGCGCTTGCCCGCAGCGCCGGCACACAACAGGACGGCACCCATGGACGCCGCCATGCCGGTACAGATGGTGGCGACATCAGGACGGATGTATTGCATCGTATCGTAGATGCCCAATCCCGCATATACACTGCCTCCAGGGGAGTTGATGTAGATCTGGATGTCCTTCGTCGGGTCGGTGGACTCGAGGAAGAGCATCTGTGCCTGGATGATGTTGGCGATGTAATCGTCCACCCCGGTGCCGAGGAAGATGATCCTGTCGGCCATCAGACGGGAGAAGACGTCCACTTCCCGGAACGGCATCTGCCGCTCTTCGATGACCGTGCGGGTCATGTTCTCCGGACCGTGAACGGCGGAGATGTAGTCTTCTACGTGGTGGCTGGTGAAGCCGCGGTCTTGGACGGCGTACTTCAGAAATTCCTTGCGCGTGCTCATCATGGTATGGAGCGGAAAGTTAGCCCCCACCGATGACAGGACCGCGCCCTGTGCTCAGAGGGAACGGACGATTTCCATCCAGTCCTCGTGGGAAACCTCCTTCTCCTTGATCTTGGCCAGTTCGCGGAGTTTGTCGATGGCCTTGCGTTCGTAGATGGATTCGGCCACACGGCGCACTTCCTTCTGCTCGGTCATCATCTGGGCTACCATCGGGTCCAACTGCTCGGCTTCCAAGGGAATGCCATATTGGGCGTACTGCGCCTTGATGGCATTGCCGGCCTCGGTCTTGATCTCCTCGGCATCCACCTCGATGTCGTGCTCATCGATGATGTGGTTCTGGATGATCTGCCACTTGATGCCCTTGGCATACTCTTCGAATTCGGACTCGACCTCCTCCGCTGTGATGGGCTTCTCATTGGCCACCTGAATCCACCGCTTGAGGAAATCCTCGGGCAGCGGAGGGTTCAGCTTGTCCACCACCTCCTCGACGAATTTCCTGCGGAAAACCCGATCGCCGTCACGCTCGAAAATTCGGCGCAGGTCTTCCTCCACCTTGGCGCGGAATCCCGCCTCATCGGACACGGTGTCTTCCCCGAAGAGTTTGTCATAGAGTTCCTCTCCGAGCTCAGCAGGCTCGATGTGCCGGATTTCCTTGACAGTGAACCGCAAGGGGCTCTTGAACGCTCCTGCGGCCTTGCGGTCAATGCCGAGCATGCGGGCGAGGTCGTCCACGTCCTTGCTCACCTTGCCGGGCTGGACCACTGCGGTGGCCTCTTTTGCCACGCCGGTCAGGGCATTGGACGTAGCCTTGTCCTTCACTTCGGAGAGGGTGATGGTTCCTTCATGGAGGATCCCGCCAGCCTTCACGTCTTCACCGTTGGGTTCCAGTTCCACGAATTCTCCCACAAGGAGGTCGTCCTTTCCGGATACATCGCGCTCGGACATCTTGCCATAGCGCCGGCGCAGGTCCTCGATCTGCTCATTGATGAGCGCATTGTCAATTCGAACCTTGTGGTTGACGAATTTGGTGAACCACCCGAACTTGATGTCCACCTTGGGGCTCAAGCCGATGTCGTAGCGGAAGGTGAAGACGTCGGGCTTGTCCCAGTTCCCCTCGGAATCATTCTCCTGGGCCGGGATGGGTTGGCCGAGCAGGCGCAGTTTCTCCTCCCGGATGTAGCCGTCGAGCCGCTCTCCCAGAATCTTGTTGAGTTCATCGGCCAACACGGCCTTGCCGTATTGTTTGCGCACCAATTGGATGGGCACCTTGCCTTCGCGGAATCCGGGCATCCGGACCTGCTTCCGGTAGTCCTCGAGGATGCCTTCGACTTTTTCCTTGTAGTCTTCGGGATGGACCTTGACCGTCAGGACGCCATTCAGGGCGTCGATCTTTTCCTGGGTGATTTCCATGTCGTTGCTCTCCTAAAAGGGTGCAGTGTGCGGGCGAAGGGACTCGAACCCCCACGCCTTGCGGCACCAGATCCTAAATCTGGCGTGTCTACCAATTCCACCACGCCCGCAGGGGGCGCGAAGATAGGCCGGAACTCAACGTCGACGAAGCCCCGGTTCACGACCGTGAATCCTGTGTGACGGACCGCTTTCATTGGGCCAGATTCGGGCTGTGCTCTCCCTTTTTCCTGCCATTCCGTCGTCCTTGGGGATGCGTGCGCAGTCCGGTGGCTTCGACGGCGACCCTGCGCGTGGGCCCTTGGCCATCCGCCTCGGCGCGCTCCGCCTGGGCGCGCTCCTTTTTTTGTGTGCACCTGACGGAATACCCGGCCAGCAAGCTGGATGGATGGCCTCGTTCCGTGGGGCTGTCCCGGGGATCTGGACCATGGGATTGGCGGGCAGTCCGGCCATGGGAAAAGACTGGGGCACTCCGAGGGGCAGCCTCCTCGCAGGCCCGGGAGGGTTGGAATGCCTCAAGATTGAAATCGCCCTTCCACTGGGCTCCGACATGCAATGGGGCGGCGGACTGGGTTGGAGGAGGGACAAGGTGGGCACAGCGCTGCTCGCCGTGTCCAAGGAGGGCATGGCGGCCCGCTTGTCGATTCCGATCGTTCAGCCTGCCGCCCAGCCTTTCGTCCCATCGTGGTGGTTCGGGGTTGCGGTGGCAGTGGAGGAGATTGGCAAACTCCGCGTCACAGTGGAATGGACGCCCGGAGCATGGCCGCGCCTGGCACTGCGGGCCTCCGGTCCCACCATTCGGGCAGGAGCAGGCAGCGAGGGGGCCTGGGTGGGTTGGACCGCGACGGATGGCTTGGGGCCCTCAACCGGCCTCAGCTTGAAATTGGGCATCCTGCGCGGAGACATTCCGTGGGGCGGCATTGACTTCGGCAGCGCAACAGATGTGGGGTCCGATCCGGGACAATGGATCCTGGACCAGTGGCTTGAATGAAGGAGGCGCGGGCTCAACGAGGGACGGGCTACCGGATGGTTGCGCGGCTTGTCATGGTCTTCTGGACGGGAGTCCCATCCAATGTGCGCGGTCAGGCGGCCTTGGATGCGATTCCGGATGCGCCGCTGATTGCCCTCGCTTGGGATGCGGGATGCCTGACAACAGAAGAATGCAGCATGCTGTCGGAGGGGATGGAGGAGGACCTGGCCGGGGTGTGGACCCAACAGGCCATCGCCCGTCATCTCGGACAGTTCCGTGCACGGGAAGTCATGCCGTGTCTGACCTCCATTCCGGAGTGGCAGAGGGTCTTCTCCCGGTCCCTTGCTGCTCCCGGAAGGAGGGAAGGGAGCGGGTTGTCAGTGCGCCTTCAGCGGAATGTCGCTGTAGGGGACAGTCCGGGGTTGAACGCCCGTTGTGCGTGGCGTCACCTTCAGTCCAATGGGCTCGGAGCGGGCTTGAGGCTGTCTCAAGACAGTGACGGAGAGGCATTGCTCACAGGATACCTGCATCGTCCGGGCACCCGTTCCGAGTGGTGGGTAGGGTCGTTGGCAGCCCGGTTCGGTCAGGGGTTGATTCAATGGACACCCGGCGCCTTCGACGACCTCGGAGGAATGGAGGGCAGCCACCGCATCGGAACGGGAATCCGTCCTTCGGGCTGGCGCGCGAGGGGCGTTCTGGATGGCGCTGGATGGCGCAAGGGTCAATTGGGAAGGGAAGCTCGATTGCTGCCCAATTGGTGTTTGGCGGGCAGGGTTTGGCCCGGCCGGAACTGGTCTGCGGCCATGGGCAACGAAGGAAGGCGAAGCGGATGGGTGCTGAGGTTCCTGGAATCGAATGGCGGCACAATGCAGGCCCTCGGTGGCCTGCACGGCGGAGGGCAGGGACGCGGTTGGAGTTGGCGTTGGGGCGGCGCGGCATTTCGCAAGGGCTGGGAGGGGCGAATGAGCCTGTTGCATTCATGGTCGAGGCATTGGGAGGGACATTTGATGATGCGCCGCGACCATCCGGGTCATCCAAGGTGGGCGGCAGGAGAATTTCGGTCGGGTCCGGTCGACGAGGAGACGCGGCCGGGCGGTGAAATCAACGGGGGTCTGGCCTTCGACGGCCGCTTCAGGGGTTGGTTCAGAATGGGGTTCCAATGGTCAGGTCCGCCGCCCTTCAGGGTGCGGAGAACAAGCGCCATTCGAGTGGAGTATGGCGCGATGCGGAGCCAGTTCAGGACTTCATGGTCCGCTGAGGAAGCCCGCGGCCAGGACGGGGTGCTCGTCACTTCGGGTGCACCGGAATGGTCATGGGAACTGCGGAGGCAGGGGACGCTCCCTCTGCCTGCGGATGGGACATGGAGGATCCACCTCGTCGTGGCGGGCAGTGAATCCGGTACCGGCGCAGGATGGGCACTGGTCATGGCTTGGAAGCAACTGCGGGGCCAAGGTTTCAGGTGGGGTGTGGCCCAATCGTGGGGAGCGGAATCGGCACCGGCCCGCTATGTCCAGGGGTGGGATGGCCGGCCGGCGGTCGCCCTGAAGGGCGCTGGAGCCCAAGGATACTTCCATTGGCGCTCTCCGGACGGGGCCTGGAGGTGCGGTGTCAATTGGAGACTCCGCGGCATGCATGGACGCCAAAGTCCGCAGACGCCATCCTCCGGAATCCACGCCATCAGGGTGGAATTCCGACCGCAGCGGGCATCGCGGCGAGTGGGGTAGCATCTATATTGCCGAACCCTGAGCCCTAAAGACCAAGACGGTCGGGTTCAGCAATCACAGAAATTGATCAAATGGCAACCACTTCCGATATCAAGAACGGACTCTGCCTGCGCCATCAGGGCGGGCTCTATCAGGTCCTCGAATTCCTTCACAAGAAGACGGCCCGGGGGGCCGGCAATGTCTGGACCAAGTTGAAAAACCTCGAGAACGGCAAGATCATCGAGCACTCCTACAACACCGGAGCCAAGATTGATGTAATCCGCGTGGAGACCCGGGAGCACACGTACCTCTACGAGGACGATATGGGCTACAACTTCATGAATTCGGAGTCCTTCGAGCAGATCAGCCTCGAAAAGCACCTCATCGACAATCCCCAATTCCTGCAGGATGAGATGAAATGCCTCATCGTGTTCCACGCGGAGGAGGAGAGGCCACTGAGTGCCACTTTGCCCAGCCACATCGAGGCGGAGGTCACGTACACGGAGCCCGGCGTCAAGGGGGATACGGCTACGAACACGCTCAAGCCGGCCACCATCGACACCGGCACGGAAGTGCGGGTGCCCTTGTTCATCAATACCGGGGACCGGATCAAGGTCGACACCCGTACGGGAGAGTATTCCGAGCGGGTCAAGAAGTAAGCCTCCATGGCTGCCGACCTCAGGATACAGAAGCGCCTCGAGCGCCTTCGGCAGCAGGCGGACGCCCTTCTCGGGCTGACGCAGGCCATCAACCGCAATGTGCCGGACTCCGAGCTGTTCGGTTTGTTCCGGAAGTGTCTGGAAGCGATGGGGGTGGGCAAGCTGGCCCTCTTCTGCAGGCCTCAGGAGGCGGTGGCCTGGGGCTGCATGGTTGAGTGGGGCTATCCTTCGCGTCTCCCGCAGATCGAGCGTCCGGATGAGGTCCTGTCCGGAAAGGCCCATGCCATCGTGGACGGCGATACGGCGGTTGAATTCGACCTCGCCATCCCAGTGGAGCATGACGGCGAGGTCATCGCCTATGTCGTCATGGGAGACCGCGAGGAGGGTCGCGGCATGAGCCCTTCGATCCGGTATGTCCGCTTCATCACCACCCTGACCAACGTGCTGGTGGTGGCCTTGCGCAACAGGGAGCTCACGGCCGAACGGATCCGCACGGCGGGGATCGAAAGGGAGTTGGCCCTGGCGGGAGAGATGCAGGCCATGCTGCTCCCCAGCGTGCTCCCCAGCGATGTGCACCGGTCCTTTTCAGCCCGATACCGTCCGCACCATCACGTGGGAGGGGATTATTACGATGCCGTGCTGCTCGCCGGTGGCAAAATGGCCATCGCCATGGCTGACGTGAGCGGCAAAGGCATGCCCGCGGCCTTTCTCATGTCCAACTTCCAGGCCCACCTGCACGCCCAGTTCGAGCGGTATGACGGGCGGTTGGAAACCCTGGTGCAATCACTCAACGACAGGGTCTTCAGCAGCGCGCAGGGGGAGCGTTTCATCACCCTGTTCCTCGCCATCCACGATCCGGATGCCGGAACCATGTCCTACGTCAATTGTGGACACAACCCGCCGTTGTTCGTGCCCTCAAAAGGTGCCGCCACTTTTCTCGGAGAGGGGTGCCCGGGATTGGGCATGCTCGATCGGCTGCCGGAGGTGGGGGCAGGAGAGCTCGATGTTGAAGCCGGGTCGACACTCGTGTGCTTCACGGATGGCCTCGTCGAGCAGGAGAACGAGGCATCCGAGGCCTATGGGGAACACCGCCTGCAGCAACTTGTGGAGCTCGAACGCACAGCCGGGGCGGAAGCGTTGAATGCGTCCATCATCGTGGACTGGGAACAGCACCGGGGGACGGCCGATCCCGCTGATGATACGGCATTGCTGACCGTCCGTTTCTCCTGACATCGAGGTCCATGATGACCAGGATGGCAAGGAATCCCCAGAAGGGGGCACTGGCCTTGTCTGTATCGAGGTAGTTGTTGAGCACCCCATGGATGAAATAGGTCATCAGACCCAGATAAAGGGACAGCGCCCACAATGAGCGCCAATGCTCCTGATGACGGAGGGCGCGGTAGGTCCTGAATCCCATGTTGCAGCATGCGAGGAGCAGGCCCAGCATGATCAATGTTCCGGGGATGCCTTGCTCAGCGAGGGGGCCGAGGTATTCGCTGTGGGCATTTCCCCGGTCAGCGTTGTTCGTTGAGATGATGGTCTGATGCTCCGAACGCTGGTGAGGGGCGTAGACGAACTGATAAGTACCGGGCCCCCAGCCGACCAGGGGGCGCTCGGACCACAGGCTGAGTGCGCAGCTCCAGCGGTTGATGCGTTCGAGGTTCGAGGCGTCACTGGAAACGTTGCTGATGGACTCGACGTGTTCGGTCAGGTCATCGGAGGAATCCTGGTCATTGCGTTCGAGGGAGATCAGCAATTGGTCCCAGGAAAGCAGGAGCAGTCCTGCACCGAGCAGGGCACCGAACATCAGCGTGCGCAATTTGACGCCGAGCATCATCAGGGCACCGAGGGCTGCGGCGGCAGCTACGGAGACCCAGGCCGCCCTTGTAAAGGACAGCACCAGGCCGAGGGTCAGGATCGTGAACGCCGCACCGACGCCCAATTTCCCGAGGCCCGATCGATTCGGTCGGAGCAGGAGCGCCAAGGTGGGAAACCAGAACATGGCGAGCACCGCTCCATAGCTCGTGTGGTCCTTGAAGAAGGGTTCCATCACCCAGTGCCCCGCTTGTTTGTCGAAGCCGTATCCCGAATGCCGGATGACGGTGTAGAGGATGACCCCCAGGAGTGGGACGAGGTAGAGCAGGACAAACTGTTCTTGCCTTTCGAAGCGGGTCACGATGGGCAAGAGCAGGAAAAAGAAGCCGGCCACGAACCAGGCCCGGGCGACGGTGAATTTCAGCGACACCACGGGGTCCCAAGAAAGCAGGGAGGTCAGGATGAGCCAGACGAACATGGCTTGGACCCACCGTGTGATGGCGTGCTGGCTCACGCCTTCGGGCAAGCGGACGCCCCGCAGCTGGTCCACAAGAAACAGGATCAACAGACCGAACAGGATGGGTTCGGTGGGCAGGTAGAGTCCAACCCCGCCCAGCTCCAGCTGTTCGAGGTTCAAGCTGAGCGGCACGGTGGCCACGAGGCCCAGCAGGAGCAGGTGACGGGAAGACAGGGCCAAACCGACAACCCCGACCACGACCGGCAAGGCGGCCAGCAGGTGGAACTCCTTTGAAATGGCCACGGCGAGCAGCACGGCAAAGCCCAGCGTCACCGCCAGGACACTGCCGTTCAAGCGGCGCTTTCCCTCTGCAGCCCCCTGATCCACCTCGGAGGAAGGGTTCATTCGACGGCTTCCCGCATCAGGAGGAACACCAGGCCAGCCAAGGCCACGGATACCGCTCCCATTACCGTGATCAGCCACCTGATGGGTCGGGCCTTCTTGTCCGCGACGGCCGCCCGGTCAACCAAGAAAGCGGCGGGCAGTTGTGATTCCGCGTCCAATTTGTTGAGGTCGAAGCGCTTTTTGAGCACCGCTTCCTGCTCGTAGGCGTCCTCGAGCTTGGTCGTCAATTCGTTGTATTCGTTGGCGTAAGGGGCCAGCCGCTCCATCTTGGACATGATGTCCTGGGCGCGTTCCTGCTGATTTTCGCCGAGGGCCGTCGCATACTGTTCGTTGAGGCCCTCGATCTGGATGGGGAAATCATACACGCCTTCCTTCCTCAAATCGCCGAGTCGGCGTTCCATTTCCGTGATTTCCATCTGGTTCTTCCTGAGGGAGCTCTCCGCATACCGAAAAGCCTCCAATGCCCGGTCATTCCTGAGTTGGTTGGCCACGGAGTCCGTCAGGTTGGCGATGTCATTGGCGATGTCGCGTGCCATTTCAGGCGCGGTATCGAACACGTCGATCCGGATGGAGCCGTAGCGGGTCAGATTGGCCCCCACCTTGCCGGCATACTTCTTGGCCATGTTGGCCTGTGCACCAGGCTCACCCCGTGGAATCCGATAGTGGGTCCAGAGGTCGTATTTCTCGATGACCCTGCGGCGGATGCGGTCCGAATTCAGGATCTGCAACAGCCGCTCCGCATCCTCCGTTTCGCCGTAGGCCAGGATGTCCTCACGCTTGACATCCTCATAGAATTGTGCGCCGATGGATTGTTGGGGAAGGGCAAACAACACCACGGAAGACTGGAATTCGGGTTCGATGAAGAAGGTGGCGACAGCACTGAGCCCCCCGCCTATGACACCGGCGAGAATCAGCGTTTTGCGCCATCCCCAAACCTTTCGGAGCAGGGTCTCCTCCTGGGCTTGATGTGATGGATGGGTTTGGTCCATATCTGCTGTAGGGTTTCGATTGATTCCAGCATGCAAGATGCACCGGACTTGTGGCCCAACGGTGAGGGCCCTGCCTGTGGTATCCCATTAGTTTCAACTTCCACACGGGGCAAGTCGTAGTTTCGTCCCATGGCGGTGGTGGTGATCAATACACGGCTGGTGGTGCCGGGGAAACTGGATGGCATCGGTTGGTTCACGTTGGAGACCGTGCAACGCATGATCGCCGCCCATCCCGAGCACCGGTTCCATCTGTTGTTCGACCGTCAGCCGCCCGTGGACCTCTTTCCGGGTGACAACGTCGAGTGTCATTGGATCTGGCCTCCTGCCCGACGTCCCTTCCTCATTGATTGGTGGTTTGACCTATCAGTGCCCCGCATCCTCAGGCGCGTCAAGGCCGATTTGTTCGTCTCCCCCGACGGCTTCCTGAGTATGCGGACCACCGTGCCCCAGGTGGCGGTGCAGCACGACCTGAATTTCGAGCACCACCCGGAGTGGTTGCCCGAAGGGGTGTCACGGCATTACCTCAAGCGGTTTCCGGATGCCGCCCGTCGCGCCGTCAGGGTGGCCACGGTCAGTGAATTCAGCGCCCAGGACATCCATGAGCGCTATGGCGTGGCGCGCAACCACATCGACGTGGTGTACAATGGAGCAGGTTCCGCCTACCATTCATTGCCCCAGGGAGTCCGGGATGATCAACAGGACCGGGTCATCCAGGCCCGCATCACCGGTGGGCGCCCATTCTTCATCTTCGTCGGAACCCAACATCCGAGAAAGAACCTCGATGGGTTGCTGTCCGCGTTCATCCAGTACCGGAAGATGGGGGGGCAATGGGACCTCCTCCTCGTGGGAACGGCGCTTTGGCGTCGGCGCCGCTTTGACGCGCGCAGGGCCATGGACGTACTGGGGGAATCCGAGCGTGAGCATGTCCACCAATCGGGATGGCTTCCGCAAAGCGAGCTTGCCAAGGTCCTGTCCGCCGCAGGGGCCATGGTGTTCATCCCTTGGTTCGAGGGTTTCGGGATTCCGATGATCGAGGCCTTTGCGGCCGGCACGCCGGTCATCCATGGAAACCGGACTTCGCTTCCCGAAGTGGCTGCCGGTGCGGGATTGGAGGTGGACCCCGGCGATGCCGAATCCGTCGCAAAGGCCATGCTGCGCGTAGAGCGGGAGCCAGGATTGCGTCAAGTGCTCATCGAGAAGGGAAAGGACCGGGCCCAAGAATTCAGTTGGGACAGAACGGCATCGCTCCTGTGGGATTGCCTGGCGCGGGCGGCAGCGGATGTGGGGATATCGTTGGACCAGAACCGGACGCCGTCCGACCCCCCCCGCTGATGGCACTGTCCATGGCCTTGGTGCAGGGGAGGATGGAAGCCGGAGTGGACGAGGCCGGCCGTGGCTGCCTTGCAGGACCGGTGACGGCCGCTGCGGTCATCCCCGGCCCGGCAGGGGCCGAATGGTTGGACCTGGGCCTGGATGACAGCAAGACATTGAAGGCCGACCATCGGGAAGTCCTTCGGTCGCGGATTGAGGACGGGGCCATGGCATGGTCGGTGGGTTGGGCGACCGTGGAGGAGATAGAGCAGTTGAACATCCTGAAGGCCACACATCTGGCCATGCACCGGGCGATTGACTCACTCATCATCAGGCCGGAATTCCTGTTGATCGATGGCAATCGGTTCCGACCACATGCCATTTCTCACGCCTGCGAAATCAAGGGCGATGGCCGATTCCTCGCCATCGCGGCGGCGAGCATCTTGGCCAAGACCCACAGGGACGCCCACATGAAGGCCCTTGCCGAGCAACATCCGCAGTACGATTGGCTCACCAACAAGGGATACCCGACCAAGGCCCACCGCGAAGCGATACGGATTCACGGGCCCACCGAGCACCACAGACGAACTTTCAAGGGGGTGCAAGGCGTGTTATTCCCATAAGGCGGATGATTAAGGGTGCCCATCGATTTATAGTGTGATCAAACCGTTAACCATGTTTCCACAAGGCATTGTTTCCAAGGACTCAAGGGTAATTTCACACCACCAAACCCCATCATGCAATTCACCATGAGGAAGCCTCTTTCTTTCTTGATGAGCATTCTGATGCTCAGTTCCATTGCCGCCGCCCAGGATTGCTCCCTGTTCTTCAGTGAGTATGCGGAAGGCTCATCCAACAACAAATACCTGGAGATCTACAATCCGACACCATCGGACATCAATCTGGGCGGGTATGCCTTCCCCAATGTGAGCAATGCGCCGACAGTGGTGGGCGAATACGAATTCTGGAACACCTTTCCTGCCGGTGCGACCATCGCCGCGGGGGGGACCTACCTCATTGTGCATGGCAGCGCTGATTCACTGCTGCTCACCATGGCGGACCACACGTTCAATTTCCTTTCCAACGGGGATGACGGCTTCATGCTCGTGCAGGGCACGGAAGCTTCCTACACCGCAGTGGATGCCATTGGGGATTTCAATGGCGATCCCGGCTCGGGATGGGATGTGGCCGGCGTCGCTGCCGCCACGGCCAACCACACGTTGCGCAGAAACTCGGACATTTCCATCGGCAACGGTGGGGACTGGGTCACCAGTGCTGGTGACAGCCTGTCCAGCGAATGGATGGTCCTGGACAACGATTATGCCCTCAACAATGGACTGGAAGGGTACGGCTCACATGTCTACACCGGTGTGACCTGTCCGGTCACGACCACTTCCGGATGCACGGATCCCGAAGCCACCAACTACGACCCCAATGCGGGAGCCGACGATGGCAGCTGCACCTACCCTGCCGAAGTGACCATCAGCGCCATCCAGCAGGACATGGGAGCCGCCGATGACGGCATTTACAACGGACAGATCGTGGATGTACGGGGCATTGTGACCGGCGTCTATGGGAGCAACACTTCCATCCAGGACGGCACGGGCGCATGGAGCGGAATCTTCGTGTATGTCAGTGGAGGCCTTCTCGATGCGGCGGGTACGCAGGTTGCGCTGGGCGACAGCGTCATTGTGACGGGAACGGTGGGCAGCTTCAGCGGCGGTACCCAGTTGACCTCTGCAACGGCGAGCATCCTCAACAGCGGCAATGCGCTGCCTGCGCCTACCGTCCTTTCGACGGCCGACGCCAACCTCGAGGAGTACGAAGGCGTGCTGTGCCAGGTAACGGGTGCCATTACCGGTGAAGTGAACGGCTTCGGTGAGTTCACCATCGATGACGGTTCCGGCAACCACACCGTGGATGACCTCGGATATGACGGGTACACGGACCAGGGCGCCATGCTCGGTGATACCTACCGCGTCACGGGGGCCATCAACGGGGGCTTCGGAAACAGCATTGAACCGAGGGACGCCAACGATTTCCAGAAGCTCGGCTGTACCAATCCGGCAGCGGACAACTTCGATGCCGACGCCGTCATCGACGACGACAGCTGCAATGTGGTGGACGGTGCCATCGCCATCACCACCATTCAGCAGGGACAGGCCCTCGATCCGCCGGTGTTTACCGATTCGCTGGTGACCATCAGCGGTATTGTGACCGGTGTGTATGGCAGCCTTTTCAGCGTACAGCAGGGGCAGGGCGCCTACAGCGGCATTTTCGCTTTCAACCCTGAGGTGGCGGTCGCGGTCGGCGACTTCGTCAGCCTGACCGGTGTGATCGATGAGTATTTCGACCTGACCCAGATTGTGGGCGTGGGGGGCAACCCCATCGCGACCGCCATCCTCAGCCAAGGCAACAACTTGCCGACGCCTGAGGTGCTCGGAACCGCGGCCGTCAACATGGAAGAGTGGGAGGGCGTGCTGGTGCAGACCACCGGTTCGGTCTCTTCACCGGATCTCGGCAATGGGGAGTGGGGCATCGACGACACTTCCGGTGAAGTGCGGATTGACGACCGCGGTTGGGACCACCTGACCACGGGTGAGGTGGTCATCAGCGCCCAGTTCCAGGTGACGGCACCTTTGCACTACAGCTTCGGCAACTACAAACTCGTTCCACGTGACGAGGCCGATGTCCTCCTTTATGGATGTGTCCTGCCCAACGCGGACAATTACACCCCGGGCTCGGACATCGATGATGGATCCTGCACGGGAAGTGAGCCCTGCAATCTCTTCATCAGTGAGATTGCCGAGGGTTCGTCCAACAACAAGTACCTGGAGATCTACAACCCGACCAACGGTCCGGTGAGCCTCGCCCTCTACACCATCGCCAACCAATCCAACGGGGCGAACAACTCGGACCCGGCGGCGCAGGAGTGGGATTTCTGGAATGACATCTTCCCGACGGGAGGATCGATTGCGGCCGGAGAGACCTTCCTCATCGTGCATCCGAGCGCGGCGCCTGCCCTGCTCGACAGTGCGGATGCCACATGGCAATACATCTCCAACGGAGACGATGCCATCGGTCTTATGTACAGCGCCACGGCCTCCTTCGGCAATGGCGGCAGTTGGGAACTGATCGACGCGGTGGGTGAGCCATACGGGCTCGACCCGGGCTCAGGTTGGGATGTGGCGGGAATCACCAACGCCACCCAGAACCACACCCTGCGTCGGAAGTCCGAGGTGTCCTACGGCAACGGCGGTGACTGGGCCGGCTCGGCGGGAACCAGCGCCGAGGACAGCCAGTGGATTGTGCTCGACATCGACTACGCCCTCAACAACGCCCTCGAAGGATACAACAGCCACGATTTCACCGGCCTGTGTGCGGAGAATTCCGAAGGATGCACCGATCCGCTCGCATTGAACTACGACCCGACCGCGACGGTGGATGACGGCTCATGCCTTTTCATTCCCAATGTGACCATCCAGGAGATCAACGAGGGGTTGACTTCAGGCATTGTGACCACTACGGGCATCGTCACGGGGGTCTATCTGACCGATGATGGTTCCTTCGGCAACCAAGCGGCATTCACCATGCAGAACGGCACGGGTGCCTTCTCCGGATATTGGGTGCGCGGTTCCGGCAACACGCTCGAATCCATCGGCGGTGTCATGGTGGGCGATGAGGTGGAAGTCACCGGGTCACCTGACAGTTGGTTTGGTAACGATTACTTCCCGAACCCCACGATCACGGTGCTCTCCTCCGGCAATCCTTTGCCGGCTGCTGAGGCCTTGGCAACAGGGGACGTCAACCTCGAGGAGTGGGAAGCCGTGCTCGTCACGGTGACCGCCGAATGTGACAACCCCGACCTCGGGTTCGCCGAATGGTCCGTCAACGACGGCAGTGGCGGCGCCCGGGTGAACGACCGCGCATACGACGCCTTCGGCGCCGGTGTGGTCGAGGCAGGCCGCACCTATCGTGTGACGGCTCCGACCGGGTACGCATACGGCAACTGGAAGATCGAGCCTCGCGACTCCACGGATGTGGTGCGCTTGGGTTGCACCGACCCGACCTTCCCCAACTACTGGTCCCTGGCCAACGAGGATGACGGCAGCTGCGCCAACATTCCCGGTTGCACCGATCCCGCTGCGGACAACTACAATCCCGATGCGACATCCGATGACGGAAGCTGCATCATCACCGGTTGCACCGACCCGACGGCCTTGAATTACGAGCCGAGCGCCACGGTGGCCGACAATGACCTCTGCTACTACACATTGCCGGATATCATCGTGAACGAGATCCACTACAACCCTTGTGACCAGCAAGGGGGCGATTTCGATTGGGAGTTTGCCGAGTTCTACAACGCCGGCCTGGAAGCCGACATCAGTGGCTACGAGGTGTGGTTCGCCTTCTCCGATCCCACCTCCATCTCGCTGGCGATGAGCTTCCCCGAAGGAACGGTGATTCCTGCCGGTGGCTATTTCCTTGTCGTACCCGGACTTGTGGCACAAGCCAACTATGAGGCCATGGGCATTTCGGTATTCCTGATGGACAATGGCAACTGGGGCAACGGCGGTGGTACCGTCCAGCTGCAGGATGCCTATGGCAACATCGTGGACGGCGTCACTTACGACGACGCGGCCCCATGGCCTGCCCAGGAAATCAGCGTGCTCGGCAATGTATTGGCTCCCAGTCCTGATGGCGGCTGCGCCTCGCTGGAGCTGATTGCCACCAACCTCAACAATGACGATCCCGACAACTGGCAGAACAGCTGGGTGGATTACGGAACACCTGGCGCCACAAACAGCTCGGCCTTCGGTTGCATTGACGGCCAGGCGTGCAACTATGCGTCGCAGGCGCTGTTCGATGATGGCACCTGCACATATGACTGCTACGGTTGTACCTATCCGGAAGCCACCAATTATGACGAGACGGCCACGTTTGACGATGGCACCTGTGAGGTGTCCACAGCCAACCCGTGTCCGACCGATCTCAATGGGGATGGCACCACGTCGGTCAGTGACCTGCTCATCCTGTTGGGCGCTTTCGCCACCGACTGCGAGTAAGCCTGCATCAACTTGAAAGTGAAAGGCGGTACCCTGCGGTGCCGCCTTTCCTTTTTCACGAAATTCGCCTGCCCGCCCACACAAGGTGGTGCGGTACCGTAAGCCCATCCCGACTCCATGAATACCCTGATGCAAGCCTTCCATCTGCTCGGGGCATTGGGGTTGTTCATCTACGGCATGGTGGTGATGAGCGGTTCGGTCCAGCGGTTGACCGGCCGACGCATGCGACGGGCTGTGGGACGGCTGACGCGAAAACCGCAGCGCGCCTACTTGGCAGGTCTTTCCCTGACCGGAATCCTCCAGTCCAGCAGTGCGGTTTCCGTCATCGCGGTCAGCTTCGCACAGGTTGGCCTGATGCGCCTTTCGGAAGCGTTCTACCTGTTGCTCGGAGCCAATGTCGGCACGACGGTGACCGGATGGCTTGTGGCGTTGTCGCTGAGCAAGCCTTCCCTGACGAACCTGGCCTTGCCCCTCCTGGCCTTGGCCTTGCCGTTGCTCTTCTTCAAGCGACGCAGGACCCGCACGTTGGGTGAGGCAATCATCGGCTTTTCCTTGATGTTCATTGGCCTGGGGTTGCTCAAGGAGGGGGTTCCCCCCATCACGGAGGCCGGATTGGCGGAGTTTCTCGAGTTCATCAAGATGGGAGGGGCAGGGTCAATCATCGGGGCCGTCCTGATCGGCATGGTGGCCACGGCAGCGCTCCAGAGTTCGTCAGCCGTGATGGCCTTGATCATCACGCTGGCGGCCGGAGGGGTCATTACGGAATTCACCGGAGCTGTGGTCGTGCTGGGCGCCAACATCGGGACCACCTCGACGGCCATCGTTGCATCGCTGGTGGCGGGGCGCGAGGCTCGCCGTGTGGCGGCTGTCCACTTCCTGATCAACCTGCTCGGAGTGGCCTTGTTCTTGCCCTTGCTGGGGCCTTTCCTCGGGATGGTTCACTGGTTTCTGGAGCCCAATGGAGCCGAACTGGCCAAGGTGCCTGTCGTCCTGGCCCTGTTCCATACCATGTTCAATGTGATCGTCACCGGGGTGTTCGGTTTGTTTCCAAGGCCGATCCTCTGGTTGGTACGGAAGCTCATTCCCGGCGAGGGGGTGCGCGATTTCCGCTCTCCATTGGTGACGGCCAGCGCCATGGATGCCCCTGAATTGCAGGTGTTGGAAGCTCAGCGGGAGGCAGAGCACCACCATGAGCTGTGCGTCAAGATGACGAGGGAGTTGATCCGCTTGATGGCCATGTTGGATACCGCGAAGCGCGCGCGTGTGGCGGAGCAGATCACCGAGTACCGCAGCCTGAGCGGACGGTATGAATCCGAGGTCAAGGCTTTTCTGGAGCGGCTCGCACGCAGCAAGATTTCCGGTGCGACCTACCGCCAGGTCCAATTCCTGCTGGAATGGGCCACCGACATCAGCCAGATTGTGGAGCTCTTGCACACCTTCCTCGAAGCACAGATGGAGCGCGAACGGAACGAGGTCTTCTTTGCGCCCAAGCAACGGAAGCGGCTCCTTTCCATGTTGGATGAATTGGCGCTTGGACTGGAGGCCATGGGGCATCTGAACGGCCCGGTCGAGCTTGGAAAAAAGTCGGCCCGGGACCATTTGAACCAGATCGAGATCCACCTCAACAGCGCCCACGTGATCCGCGAACAGATGCGGACGAAACACCTCGAGGATGCCCGCAAGGGGCGCTACTCCGTGGAGAGCGGAATGGCCTTCACCGAAATGGGCAACCTGCTCGAGGAAATCGCGCTGAGGATGAGCATCATCACGTCGAAATACGAGGAGATTTTCATGGCTTCGTGACGGAAGCCGTGTAGAGCATGTTGCTCACTTGCAGATCGCGGTCCACGATGTGGACGGCAAAGCGCAGGGTGTCCCATGCGGAAGTCAAGTAGTACCGGGGTTCCAGATTGACCGTGATGGTCCCCCGTTGTGCCTTGTTCTGACCGGTCGGTGCGACCAGGGGTGCCCGGTAGTGGAAGGGGACCTGTCCCAAATCCGGATCGAGTTCGATGCTGGTCCATTCCCCGTCCCTCCATTCCTGGTAATCGCAAAAGACGTTGTGGTGGTAGGGGCATCCCGGGCAGAAGGCACCGGTGGTGTCCGGTTGCTCCAAGCCGAAATTGCCATCCCCATCCTCGAATCCGAGCAGGAGCGCACCGGATTCGCCCGAGATGAGGAGCTCGATGGAGGTGAGCTTGGGCTCGGGAGGCAGCGATACGGGGGGCTCACACCCAATGAAGACCAGCGTGACCGCAACCAGTCCGAGCGGGACCAGGACTCCTCCGGATGCTGGCTTGTTGCGGGTGTGCATGATGGGAAATTAAGCCGCAATTTGCAGCCGATGGACCGCAGGACCACCCCGTTGGAAGATGTTGTGACCCCATGTGGTTCGGCTGGGGGCGTGGCACTGTGGCAAAAGGTGCGCAGCTTCATGCTTGCCGGGACGGAATCCGGAACGGAGGAATTCAGCCTCCTGGCCATCGAGGTTTTCAGACACCAATTCAAGTCCAACCCGGTCTATCGCCGGTGGTGCGGACACCTGGGCTGGACGGAAAAGCGTGCGCGGGACATGGCACATTGGAGGGACATCCCGTGCATGCCCGTAGAGTCGTTTCGGTGGGAGACCATCCGCACCTCGGACATCGCGGAGGCTTCCGGGCCGATTGTGTTCAGGACAAGCGGGACCACGGGGAGCCACCGGGGAGAGCACCATGTGCACACACCGGGGCTCTATCAACTGTCGGCCGTGCAGGGGTTCCAATCCAATTTCGGTCCGCCTTCCGATGATGGCGCCGTCGTGTTCGGATTGCTTCCCGGTTATTTGGAGCGCGCTGACAGCAGTTTGGTGCACATGGTGGGCATGCTGCGGAAGGTGGGTTGGTGCGAGGCGGGGGGGGCGCCCGAGGATGGTTTTTTTCTCGCGGACCTGGAGCGCCTGTTTGCCGCCGTGGAGGCGGCGGTTGCCGCGTCCCGTCCCGTGGTCCTCATCGGGGTGACGTGGGCCATGGTGGACGCGGCTGAGGCCTGGCGGAACTCCGGGCGGCCAGCATTGGGTGAGGCCGTTCAGGTCATGGTGACGGGTGGCATGAAGGGTCGCAGGGAAGAGTGGGTGTCAGAAAGGGTCAGGCAAGTCCTGTCGGCCGGCTTCGGCCTTTCCCGGGTCGGAGGTGAATACGGCATGACGGAAATGCTGAGCCAGGCCTGGTCGATGGACAACGGTCTGTACCAGGCCCCGCACTGGATGCGGGTGCGGATCCGCAGGACGGACGATCCTTTTGTGGAAGCATCGGATGGAAGTACCGGCGGGGTAGATGTCGTGGACCTCGCCAATCTCGGCAGTTGTTCATTCCTTTCCACCCAGGATCTGGGCCGTACCGTTCAATGCTGTTATGAACCCTCCAGAACATTCGAAATCCTAGGCCGGTTCGACGATGCGGAAGTCCGGGGATGCAATTTGCTCATTGAATAGACCAATCCTTGGCTTCCATCATGTCGGAAAGTAGCTTCGCGCCTCCATGGAATCCGTGATCGCCTTGCTTGGATTCAGCCTCGCGGCCTATTCCGTGGTGGGCAACGACAGCATTCAGACGCTGGGGACTTTCCTCACGTCCAACGAGGACAAGCCGTGGTGGGTGCTGTGGCTCTTTGCAGGGGGCATCATGGCCATTGTGGTGACCATGGGCTACCTCGGTCTGGGTGAGTATCTCGGAGGCCGCGGTGGAGACCTCACATTCGGCAAGTATGCCGGACTGTTCCAGGATCCGGACAAACCGGTCGACTTTCCGAAGATCACCATCTGGTACGTGCTGCCTCCGTTGGCGCTGCTCGCCATAACGCGGCTGGGGATTCCGGTCAGTACGACCTTTCTGGTGCTCACGTTTTTCGCACCCAAGGCCCTGCCCAAGATGCTCGTGAAGAGCCTGGGTGGTTACGGGGTCGCGTTTCTCTTTGCCATTGTCGCCTTCATTCTCCTGAGTCGCCTGACCGAGCGCTACTTCATGCAGCACCCGATGAAGCAGCACCATGGCCTGATGCGCGACAGGCGGTTCTGGACCGTATTGCAGTGGATGGCCACAGGATTCCTCTGGAGCCAGTGGCTGACCCAGGATCTCGTCAACATCCTCGTCTACCTCGGGGATCCGGCCGAAGTGCAGTTGTGGAAGTTCGCCTTCGCCCTCGCCGTCCTGCTTGGCATGTTGGGGTACATCTTCTACCAGCGGGGGGGAGAGATCCAGAAGATTGTCCGGGTCAAGACGAACACGGCGGACATCCGCTCCGCGACGTTCATCGACCTGTTCTACGGCCTCGTATTGCTGACCTTCAAATTCGATACGTTCGGCATCGGAGCCAAGGTGCCGATGAGCACGACATGGGTGTTCCTCGGGATGTTGGCCGGCCGGGAGGTGGCCCTCAGGATGCGGCTGAACGAACTCGACAGGACCACGGTCTGGCCCATGGTGGTCAGCGACCTCGGCAAGGCGACCTTGGGTCTCGTCATCAGCGTGCTGCTCGTGATCTTCCTCTATCTCGTGGAAGGCCGGGAGATGGCGGCGCTGTTCGGCTGAGCTTCTTCGGGACTCAGTCCACCACCCGCACGAGGTAGTAGTTTTTCTTGCCGCGTTGGAGCAGGACCAATCCTGACCCGATGCAGTCCTCCAGCGTGACCGTGCGTGCGTCGTCAACCTTGTTGCGGTTCAGGCTGATCGAGTTCTCCTTGAGTGCCCGGCGGGCCTCACCTCCACTGGCGAGGAACGGCGCCTCGCCCCCAGCGAGCAAGTCGATGATGCCCATGCCTTGGGACAGGACATCCCGCTGCACCACGCGTTGCGGCACACCTTCGAAAACACTCAGCAATTCGCTCTCCGGCAGTGCCCTCAGGTCGGCCTCGGTGCTCTTGCCGAAGAGCAGGGCTGTCGCCGCCAAAGCGGTTTGAAGGTCTTCCTCTCCGTGGATGCGGCGGGTCACATCGGCTGCGAGTTCCTTCTGCAGCAGACGCGCACCGGGATTCTCGGCATGGGCCGCTTCGATCTCCACGATGCGCTCATGGTCGAGGAGGGTGAAGATGCGGATGTAGCGGGCGGCATCCTCGTCCGCCGCATTGATCCAGTACTGATAGAATTTGTAGGCGCTGGTCCTCGCTTTGTCGATCCAGACATTGCCTCCCTCGCTCTTGCCGAATTTGGATCCGTCGGACTTGGTGATCAGCGGCGCGGTCAGTGCGAAGGCGTGCCCCTGGCCCTTTCGGCGAATGAGTTCCGTGCCCGTGGTCATGTTCCCCCATTGGTCGCTGCCGCCCATTTGCAGCATGCATCCGAGCTCCTTCCAGAGGTGGTAGAAGTCATATCCCTGTACGAGCTGGTAGCTGAATTCAGTGAAGCTCATGCCCCCTTCGAGCCGGTTTTTGACCGAGTCCTTGGCGGTCATGTAGTTCACCGTGATGTGCTTGCCCACATCCCGGATGAAGTCGAGAAAGGACATGTCCTTGAACCAGTCGAAGTTGTTGACGACCCGGGCGGCGGTGGGCCCTTCGAAATCGAGGAAGCGCTCCAATTGTGCCTGTTGGCACGCCAGGTTGTGTTGAAGGGTCTCCAGATCGAGGAACTGCCGTTCCGCCGTTTTTCCACTGGGGTCTCCGACCATGCCCGTCGCCCCGCCGACAAGGGCAATCGGCCTGTGGCCCGCCCGCTGCAGGTGGACCAGCAACATGACGGGAACGAGATTGCCGATGTGCAGGGAGTCGGCGGTCGGGTCGAATCCCACATAGCCCGTCGTCTGTTCTTTGGCGAGCTGTTCCTCAAGACCCGGCATGGCGTCGTGCAACAGCCCGCGCCACTTCAATTCGGCAATGAAATCCATGGGCCCGAAAGATACAGTGTGCGCCTTGTCCGGACCGGCCCTCACAGGTCTTCTACGAGCGCCTCCATGCGCATGGACCGAGAGCCTTTCAACAGGATGGTCCTGCCCTCGACACCGCCCCTCAAGGCCATCCTCAGGGCACCGATGTCTTCGAAGGTCCTGTCGCCCGGAGCGTGTGCGGCGAAGTCCGTCCCGACGACCCAACATTCGAGGCCGCAATCCCGGGCCACATCGCGCACGAGCCGATGGCCTGTCGCGGTGTGTTCCCCGAGTTCCTTCATGTCGCCCAGGATGGCGAGCGGGGCATCGTGACCGGCCGAAGCGAATGCGCGCAAAGTGGATTCAACGGAACTCGGGTTGGCGTTGTAGCAATCGACGATGACCGTATTTCGGTCGGTTGTGACCGTTTCGCCCCGCTGGTCCACCGGAAGGAAGGCGCCAAGTGCCGCACTGATGGACTCCGGCGCGACCCCGAAGTGCAGGCCTACGGCAATGGCGGCCTGCATATTGGCCAATTGGTGCTTTCCGTGCAGGTGTACCTCCAATGGGCCGCCTGCCGCGTGCCCCGGGCCTGCATCCCCCGTCCATAGGATCGGGGCATCGACCCGCTCGGAGATGCGCCATGCATGGGGAGGATGCTCTGCTGTCCCATAGGGTATCCGTTGGAGGCCATCCAGCGCAGACAGTGCCATGAGGTCGGGGTCTGATGCGTTGCACAAGGCTGTTCCCCCATGGGTGGCGAGGTGCCGATACAGCTCCTGCTTTCCCTTTTTGACCCCATCGACTCCACCGAACCCTTCGAGATGGGCCATGCCGACATTGGTGATCAATCCATGGGAGGGTTCGGCAATGGAGCACAGCGCCGCAATTTCCCCCTGGTGGTTTGCTCCCATTTCGACCAGGGCGAATTCAGTGTCCAACGGCATGGCGAGCAAGGTCAGCGGCACCCCGATGTGGTTGTTGAGGTTCCCCTCCGTGGCGTGCACCTTGAGATGTCGGGCCATCACCGCTCGGATCAACTCCTTGGTGGTCGTCTTGCCATTGCTCCCGGTGAGCCCGAACACGGGGGCCCTGAACCGACGCCGGTGCGCCAGGGCGAGCTGCTGCAATGCCTGGAGTCCATCCGGAACGTGCACGATGTGTTCCCCTTTGATGGAGGGGTCGTCCACCACCGCTGCAGTGCAGCCCTTGGAGATGGCCTCCACTGCAAAGGCATTGCCATCGAAACGCGCTCCCTTCAATGCGAAATAGAGCAAACCCGGCCCACAGCGCCGCGAGTCGGTCGTTACGCCGACGGACTGGTCGAACAGCTCCAGCAGAGTCGAGGCATCATGGAATTCCATGGGTGCAATAAAAAGAGGAACCCCGCACGGCACGCGACCGGGCGGGGTTCACAATGAACATTGTCCGGTGCTTACTTGCCGCCGGCCATGATGTTGCCCTTGGGGGAGCCCACCCGGGTCATGGCGCATCGGAAGCCGATGGTCGCTGAGCTCTGGTCCTCTTCGAGGAAGCGGCGAGTGCCCGGAATGATCCAGTACACGCGGTCGTTCCAGCTGCCCCCCTTGTAGACCCTGACGTTGTCGTTGATGAGTGAGGTGACGCCATAATCGTAAACGAGGTCGTCATTCTCACTCAACTCCGTCTGGGCAAACAGGATGGAACTTTCCAAGTCACCATCGAGGTAGTCGATGTTGTTGGCCATCTTGTAGTTGCGCCGGTTGAGGTTTTCTTCGAGCGTCACATTGCGGTAGCGCATTTCGCCCGGCTTGCCCTCAATGTGGTTGGTCCAGGTGCGGCGCAGGTCGGACGCGGATGGGGCCTCGCTCTCCTCGATGAGGTCGAGGGCCTCGTCCATCTTGGTCATGGCCTCTTCCACGCGCTTGACGTCCAGGTCCTCGTTGGCACTCTCGATCTTGTTCTTGAGGTTGTCAATGAGGTTTTGCCCTTCCGAGGTCAGGGAGGGTCCTGCGACCTCCTCGTATTCCTCGAGTTCAGCCGCGATGCTCGCGATGTCGTAGACCACGTAGTCCAGCTTGTCGGTCACGTTGCCCTCGCTGTCGAGGAGCTTGGTCGAGAAGACATTACCACGGAACGGACGGAACTCCTGGGCATCCTGCAACGTGCTCGGACGGTAGACGTCCATCACCCATTCGCTGACGTTGCCGGCCATGTTGTAGAGGCCATAGTCGTTCGGTGCGTAGCTGTAGACCGGGGCCGTGATATCCGCGTTGTCGTTGAGCGCACCTGCCACACCCATGTAGTCACCGCGGGCGCGGACGAAGTTGGCGTTGATCTCGCCGTAGAATTTGCCACGGCTGTCGTCATTCCTCACATAGTGGCCATCCCAAGGATAGGTCCTGCGGCTCGTGATGAGCTCTTCACCGCTGTTTCCGATGAGGGACAGGGCGGCGTACTCCCATTCGGCCTCGGTGGGCAAGCGGTAATCGGGAAGCAGAATGCCATCCGTCATGGCGACATTGCGGTAACCCACGCCATTGGGTCGGAGGTCCCTGATGCCGTCCGCAGCCTTGGCCGCCTCCTCATACTGACCGTCGAGGTAGGCCTCGGTACTGAAAAAGCTGTCGTCTACCTGTCCCGTTGGGTTGTGCACGAGGAAGCCCTCCCGAACCATGATCTGTTCGTTCACACGGTCCGTGCGCCACTTGCAGAATTCATTGGCCTGCAACCAGGAGACACCCACCACCGGATAGTCCCGGAAGGCGGGATGGCGCAGGTAGTAGTTGACGTAGGGCTCGTTGTAGGCGCGCGGGTCCCTCCATACGAGGGTGTCCGGCTTGGCCCGGTCCACAATTTCAGGGAAACCGTCACCGTAAACCCGGTTCAGCCAGAAGAGGTATTCCAACCAATAGAAATTGGTGACCTCCGCCTCGTCCATATAGAACGAGCTCACCGTGACCCTGCGAGGGATGTTGTCCCACGCGCCGGTGAGGTCATCCTCGACCTGACCCATGGTGAAGGTGCCGCCTTCGACGAAGACGAGTCCCGGACCGGTCTCCTGACCGATGTAGGGGAGTTGCTGGAATCCACCATTCTCTGAATCGTTATAGGCCCAGCCGGTGGCACCGGAGGCACCACCTTGACAGGAGGTGAGCATGACGGCTGCACCAAGGGTCACGGCAGAGAGAAGGAGGAAGGATTGGAGTTGCTGCATCGCTTTCTATTGGGGTTCCTTGCAGGGAATGGGTTCAGAATCCTGGGCAGGGAGGGCTGCGGAATTTGATGCGCTTCGCGCGGCAATCGAAATTCAAGGACATGCTGACCTCATGGCTTCCGCCCGTGGCGGGAGTGAGGTCGGATACCGTAACGTCATAGCTGTAGCCGAACTTGATCACATCGGATTGTATACCCAACGTAACGATGAATGCATCGCGATATTGGGTTCCGAGGATGCCGCGGTACCAGATACCACCGACAATGGGCCCTTTGCTCACGTAGCCGCCGAAATTGAGTTGCTGGAATTCTCCCTGCCTGCGGTACAGGATGTTGGGAGAAATGAACGCGCTGGCATAGCGGGCATCTCCATCGAGGGGAAGGAGGGCTCCGAAGTGGGCCGTAAGCTTCATGGGCAGACGGCTGACGCCCACGACGAGGCTTTCGTTGGGCTCGTTCAGGTGGTGCGCGGCAAAGCCGAAATAGATTTTCTTGCTGAAGCCGACAATGCCCGCGCTGAAGTCGACCTGGCTCACTTTTCCACCCCGCGGCTGGTCCTGTGTCTCATAGATGAAGCCCTTCCTCGGGTCAATCATGTCGCCGAAGGTCAGTTGGCTCCAGTCCAGCGCCTTCTGGAAATACGTGGCTTCGAAACCGGCCTTGATGGAAAATTTCCGGCTGATGGCCTGCTGGTAGCTGTATATGCCGCTCAGGCGGGTGGTGCTCAGCGTACCGCGTCCGGCGCGGTCATTCATCACGATGAAGCCGAGGCCGCCCGAGATGCTCGGGATGTGCTGGTCATAGGAGGCTGCTGACGTGACGTAGTTGCCACTCATTGCCGGCCACTGATTCCTGTAGTTCATGACGAACCGAGGACAGCGCGCAGCCCCTGCGAAAGCCGGGTTCAAATAGACCGGATTGGAGTAGAACTGGGTGAATTCAGGGTCCTGCGCCGATGCTTTCTCGGGCATCATGGTGCCGAGACACGCCATCAGGAGCGCCATGACGGGGATGCCTAGGGCGCGGGATGCCGCGTTGCGGTTGGGCTGTTGGAGCTTCATGGCCATGCAGTTTCCGGGAAACAAAGATTCCCGTATAAGAACGTGAAAATTACAAACTTGTGGGAATTGCCGAACATCTTTGCCTTGAAGCAACAAATACGTCTGTTTTGACGTTGTCGCTGCGAGCAATTTCGACGATACCCATGACCCAAACGATGCGGCAAGCAAAATCGTTGCCTTGTAAGGTCGCAAAGCCATTGCAGCAACCTATACGGGCGTCCTTGCTTCTGGGTTTCCTCTGGCTCTCCTGCGGCTCCTTTTGCGCCCAGTTCCAGTATGATTGGCCGGCCCATTCTGCGTTGTCAGAGGGCCAATGGTACAAGATTGCGACGGTCCGCTCCGGATTCCACAAGGTGGACACCGATCTGCTCACCGCCCTGGGATTGGACCCCTCGACCGTCAATCCTCAGCAGTTCAACCTGTATGGCCATGGAGGCGATGCGCTCCCGATAGACAATGCCATGCCACGGCCACTCGATCTGGTGCCGGTGCCCATCGAGATGGTGGACGATGGCGATTCACAATTCGATGGAAACGACCATTTCATCTTCATGGGGGATGGTCCTGAACGGTGGACCCACGACGACGTCACAGGGAATTGGCAGCATCAGTTGAATCCGTGGTCGGATACGGCCTGGTACTTCCTGCGCGTGGACGACGGGGTCCCGGTGAGGATTGAGACGGCCCCCACCATGGCAGGAGACCTCGATACCGTGCTCAGCACTTCCGATTTCCACCTGTTCCACGAGCTGGAACAATCCACCATCATCCGGTCCGGCAGGAATTTTTTCGGAGAAATATTCGACCAGAACCCCACGCACACCATTCCATTCCAGGTGCCCGACATCACGGATGATCCGGCCCGATTGGAGGTCAAGCTCATGGGCCGCTCGGTCGGTTCGGCGAGTCCCTACACCGTGTCGCTCGGGGACAGCGCCTGGACCATCCTTCCGGCGGTGACCGGTTCCCAATCCCATGTGCCGCAGGCTCAGGTGGGCAGCGGCAGTTGGGTTTGGACGCCCACCTCCGAGATCGTGCAGGTGGGCATCACCTTGGATGCACAGGTGGCGGATGCCAAGGGGTGGTTGGATTATGTGAGGATTTCCGGAACCCGGCAGGCTTCGATGTCGGGGGCAACGCAGCAGGAATTCCAGCGGGCCGATGCCGTGGCCCCCGGTCGCATCCTCGAGTGGGCCATCTCACAGGCGACCTCGGTCCAGCGGGTGTGGGACGTCACGGATCCCCAGGCTCCTTTCGCAGTGCCCTTCAGTGTGCAGGCTGGCGAGGCCCGTTTCAGGGTGACCTATGACACCCTGCGGACTTTCCGCCTCGGAACAGGTTCCGGTTTCTACACCCCGACGCCCATTGGCCCTGTGCAGAATACCGACGTGCACGCCATTCCCCAGGTGGACCTGGTCGTGATCACCCCCCCAGCGCTTCGCGAAGCGGCCGACAGCCTGGCGGCCATCCATCATGCCGAGGGTTTGGACGTGGCCATTCTCGAGCCCTCCTTCATCTACGATTGCTTCAGTTCAGGTCGGGTGGACCCCACGGCCATCAAGATGCTGATGAAGATGCTCCACGACCGCGCAGGCGGCAATCCCGACCTCGAGCCGCGCTATTTGCAGCTTTTCGGCGACGGTACCTACCTCAACCGCAATCTCCCGCGTTTCGGGAATCTGCTCATCTCCTTCCAAAGCGCACAGAGCCACACGCCCACCCAGAGTTATGTGACGGATGACTATTTCGGTTTCCTGTCCGACGCGGCTTCCGAGCGCCTGACCGACACGTTGTCCATCGGAGTGGGTCGGATTCCGGCCAGCTCCCTCACGGAGGCCTGGAATGCAGTCAACAAGGTTTCGGCCTACCTCAGCGGAAACCCGGACCCGAATGGCGCGGCCTGCCTGACGGCCGGCTTGCCGGGTTCAGAGGAGGGCAACCCCTACGGCCCCTGGCGCAACAAAGTCTGTTTCGTGGCGGACGACTTCGACGGCAGCGGAGGGCCAACGGAGACGGGACATACGCTCTACAGCATCGGGCATGCCAATGGGCTCGAAGAAGAGCACGGAGCATTTGACATCCGCAGAATTTTCATGGATGCCTACCCGCAAGTGGCAACCCCCGGTGGAGAGCGCTACCCAGAAGTGGAGCAGGCCATTGACCGGCAGGTGCGGGAAGGTGCCTTGCTGATCAATTACATCGGCCATGGAGGCGAGCGGGGATGGGCGCATGAACGCATCCTCCGCACTTCCACGATTGGAGCATGGGACAACCTCGACCGGATGCCGCTCTTCTTCACCGCGACATGCGAGCTGGCGCGTTTTGATGATCCTGACCTGGAGACGGCCGGAGAAATGATGGTGATGAACCCCGACGGAGGGGCGATCGCCATGATGACCACCACCCGTGTTGTCTACAGCTATGCCAACGAGCAGCTGAACACCGCATTTTTCAATGTCGCTTTCGATGCCCCCCCGGGCCAGCGCCAGCGCCTGGGCGACATCCTGCGCCGGACAAAGAATGACCCGGCTGCCGGCGCCTCCTCGAACAAGCGAAATTTCACCTTGCTGGGCGATGTGGCCCTGACCTTGGCCGTCCCCGGCATGGAAGTGAGGACCAGCGAGGTCAACGGCATACCCGTGGATGCCTGGGCCGATACCCTCAGTGCGCTCGAGCATGTCACCGTGAAGGGGTACGTGTCCGACGCGGCGGGCAACCTGCTCACCGATTTCAATGGCTACGTCTATCCCACGGTCTACGACCAGAAGTCGGATGTGACCACACTGAACAACGATGGGGGCGCTTCAGGAGTGAGCTACAGCGAATGGCGGAACCGCATCCACACGGGCGCGGTCACGGCCGAGGGCGGCGTTTTCGAGTTTGAGTTCGTCGTGCCGCGCGACATCTCCTATGACCCTGCACCGGGCCGCATCAGCTACTATGCGGTGGACGGTGACGTCGATGCGCATGGTTACACCGAAAACCTCATCATTGGGGGGGTCAATCCGGATGCCGTGGCGGACGATGAAGGACCGGTCATATCGCTCTTCCTGAACGACACCACCTTCATTCCGGGAGGCACCACCGATACGCGTCCGGTGCTGCTCGCCTTCCTCGAGGATGACCAGGGGCTCAACACCGTGGGCAACGGCATCGGTCACGACCTCAAAATGGTGCTGGACGGCAGCGATGGAACCGTGCTCAACGAGTACTACCAGAGCGACCTCAATACCTACCAGAGCGGACGTGTGGTCTTTCCCATGAGCGACATTCCAACAGGGCCGCACCAGTTGGAACTCAAAGCGTGGGATGTGCACAACAACAGCGCCACGGCACGACTGGATTTCGTCGTCGTGGAAGAATTGCAGGTGTTTCTCGACGGCCTGATCAATTACCCGAATCCCATGGGGAGCGCGGGAACCACATTCAGATTCGACCACAACCAAGCCTGTGTGGCGTTGAATTTGAAACTGTCCATATACGATGGCCGCGGAAACACCGTTTGGGAGGGTGAGCGAACGGAAACGCCCACCGGTTATCGGTCGGATGGATGGCACTGGGATGGCAAAACCCCAAAGGGGAGCCCGATTGGAGCCGGAATCTACCTTTACCGGCTCGACTTGGTCACGCCTGAAGGCAGGCAGGCCAGCAAGACAGGCCGACTCGTTCTGCTCGACTGAACCATTATATCCACACGCCCGTAGTACTTTCACCCCAACCCATGGATTTCAGGATTTTCCCCATCCACTTGGCCCTGATTCTCGTTGCCTTGGCCATCGTTCCGACTTCGGTTCAGGCCCAGCTGACGCAGATTGAGACGGCTGAGCAGCTCCAGTTGAATACCATCACTACGGCGGTGCCCTTCCTCATGATTGCACCGGACAGCCGCAGTGGTGCGCTGGGCGATGCCGGGGTGGCCCTCACCCCGGACGGCACGGCCATGGCGTGGAATCCCGCGCGCATGGCGTTCACTGATCAGACCTTCGAGGCCCATATGGGCTATGCGCCCTGGTTGAGGCAGTTGGTCGATGACATGTCCCTCGCCTACCTCAGCGGCACGAGAAAGCTGAACAAGCGGCAGGCCGTCGGGATGGCACTGCGCTATTTCTCCTTGGGCAACATCACCTTCACCGATGTGAATGGCACGGCCATCCGCGACTTCAGCCCGAATGAATTTTCCTTCGACTTCGGCTTCTCACAGAAATTCGGTGACCGCTTCAGTGGCGGCTTCACGACGCGCTACATCCATTCCAACCTGACCGGAGGCACGAACATCCTCGGTGCGGACAGCCGTCCGGGCCGCAGTGTGGCGGTGGATGTTGGGGTCTTCCATACCAATGACGACGTCAAGTTCGGCGAGCGGGATGGCCGCATGAACTGGGGCATCTGCGTCTCCAATGTGGGGGCCAAGATGAGCTATACGGAGACGGCGGAGCGCGACTTCATCCCCACCAACCTCAAGGCCGGGGCGGCGGCCACGGTTTTCCTCGATGACTTCAATGACCTGACGTTCACCCTGGACGCCAACAAGCTGCTCGTCCCCACGGCTCCGGCCTACGGCGAAGGAGACGATGACGACCTCATCGTCAGCGGTTTTGACCCGAACGTGGGTGTGGCGTCCGGCATCCTGCAGAGCTTCTATGATGCACCGGGCATCGTGGAGCGCCAAGGGGACGGAACCTACCTGATCGAGCCGGGCAGTATCCTGAGGGAAGAGCTCCGGGAAGTCAACCTCGGTGGGGGCATCGAATATGACTACAACGGGGTCTTCGCCGTGCGCGGCGGGTACTTCTACGAGCACTTCACGAAAGGCAACCGCCAGTTCATCACGCTGGGTGCGGGCATCAAGTACACGGTGCTGGACATCGACCTGAGCTACCTGATCGCGACGACCCAGCAGAACCCCTTGGCGAACACCCTGCGGTTCTCCCTCCGCTTGGCCTTTGACGACGTCATCGGCGGTGGTGACGACGACGACCCCTCCAATTTCTGACCGTGTCGGGGATGACCGACCTGCGCATCGGATACGGCTATGACGTCCATCAACTGGCCACCGGCGAAGAGCTGTGGCTGGGGGGCATCCTGATTCCTTCCGAGACCGGCGCGGTGGGCCACAGTGATGCGGATGTGTTGCTTCACGTGATTTGTGACGCCTTGTTCGGAGCCCGGGCCATGGGCGATATCGGGGCCCATTTCCCGGACACCGATCCGGCGTACAAGGGCATCGACAGCAAGGTCCTCCTGCGCGAGACCGTGTCCAAAGTGTGCAGGGATGGTTGGTCGGTGGTGAATGTGGACACGACCATTTGCCTGCAGGCACCCAAGTTGAGACCCTACATCGATGAGATGCGCCATGGCATTGGAGATATGCTGGGAATTCCGTTGGATTGCGTCGGGGTGAAGGCCACGACCACGGAGCGGTTGGGTTTCGTGGGAACGGGTGAGGGCATCAGCGCCCATGCGGTGGTCCTGTTGGGCCGTTGAGGTGCCTGTCTACCGGCTGTTGGGACCTATATTTGCTGCTTGCAATTCAGGCATCATGACGACCACTACGCCTGCCAAGAAGGCAACCACCAGTCGCAAGAGCAATACCAAGAAAGCGGCCAAGCCGGCATTCTCCAAGGCCACCTATCAGAAGTGGCACAGGGACATGCTGCTCATGCGCCGCTTCGAGGAGCGCTGCGGGCACCTGTACATCCAGCAGAAATTCGGTGGATTCTGTCATCTCTACATCGGCCAGGAGGCCGTGCTCGCGGGCATGGTGGAGGCCATCAGGCCCTCGGACCGTGTGATCACGGCTTACCGCGATCATGCGCATCCGCTGGCCTTGGGCACGGATCCCAAGGTGGTCATGGCTGAGCTGTATGGAAAGCGGACCGGATCCAGCAAGGGCAAGGGAGGATCGATGCACATGTTCGACAAGGAACGCAACCTGTTTGGTGGCCATGGCATTGTCGGAGGGCAGATTGGATTGGGCGCAGGCATCGCCTTTGCGGACAAGTACCGGAAAGAGGACCACGTGACGGTCTGCTTCTTCGGAGATGGTGCTGCGCGTCAGGGCATGCTTCACGAGACGTTCAACATGGCCATGACCTGGAAGCTTCCGGTGATTTATGTCGTCGAGAACAACAAGTACGCCATGGGAACCTCGGTGGAACGGACCACGAACGTGACGGACCTCTCCAAGCTGGGTGCATCGTACGAGATGCCGGCGGAGTCGGTGGATGGCATGTCGCCAGAGGCTGTGGCGGAGGCCATGAAGCGTGCTGCGGACCATTGCCGCAAGGGTGAAGGCCCGTACCTGCTCGACATTCAGACCTACCGATACAAGGGCCACTCGATGAGCGACCCTCAGAAATACCGGACCAAGGACGAAGTCCAGGAATTCCAGCAGCGCGACCCGATTGCCCACTGCGCGGGCGTCCTGCTCGAGCAGAAGTGGATGACCGAGGCACAGCTGAAAGAGGTGGACAAGGAAATCAAGGCCATTGTCGAAGAGGCCATTACATTCGCTGAGGAGAGTCCGCTTCCCGAGAAGCACGAATTGTACGAGGATGTCTATGTGACACCCGACTATCCCTTCGTAAAAGACTGATACCCGTTCAGGAAATGGCTGAAATCGTACGCATGCCCAAACTCAGCGACACCATGACCGAGGGTGTCGTGGCTGAGTGGCACAAGAAAGTAGGTGACCAGGTGGAATCCGGCGAAGTGCTCGCCGAGATCGAGACCGACAAGGCCACCATGGAATTCGAATCCTTTCAGGATGGCGTGCTCCTGCACGTTGGTGTGGAAAAGGGCGCTACCGCCGCGGTGGACAGCATCCTCGCCATCCTCGGCGATGCCGGGGAAGACGTGGCCGGACTGTTGGCGGCAGAAGCTGCAGCACCTGCGGCTCCTGCAGAACCGGCTCCCGCCCCGGCACCTGCCCCCGCTCCGGCGCCTGTGGCAGTGGCGCCCGCTCCGGCCCCCGCTCCAGCCCCCGCTCCAGCAATGGCGGCGCCATCGGCAGCACCCGCAGGCCCCTTTACCTCCTCGAATGGCAAGGTCAAGGCCTCTCCCTTGGCAGCCCGCCTGGCCGCTGAGCGGGGGGTCGATTTGGGCAGGGTCACCGGATCGGGAGAAGGCGGCCGCATCATCAAGCGCGACATTGAAGCGCATGTCCCCGCTCAGGCGGGAGGCACCGGTGCCGTTGAATCCTCGACCGATCATCCGGTCAGCCAGATGCGGAAGACCATTGCCCGTCGGTTGGCGGAATCGAAGTTCACAGCCCCTCATTTCTACCTGAAGCTGTCCGTCGAAATGGACGCTGCAGTGGAGGCCCGCAAGGCCATCAACGCCCAGGAAGGCGTCAAGGTGAGCTTCAATGATATGGTGGTCAAGGCGGTTTCCCTGGCGCTCAAGAAGCATCCCGCGGTGAACAGCGCCTGGATGGACTCCCACATCCGCACGAATGACCACGTGCACATCGGCGTGGCCGTCGCGGTGGAGGACGGATTGCTCGTCCCCGTGGTTCGCCATGCGGATCGGAAGTCCCTGACTGAAATCGGATCTGAGGTCAAGGAATACGCCGGCAAGGCCCGCGACAAGAAATTGCAGCCGAGCGATTGGGAAGGCAACACCTTCACCATCTCCAACCTCGGCATGTTCGGCATCGAGGACTTCACGGCCATCATCAACCCGCCGGATGCCTGCATCTTGGCGGTGGGGGGCATCAGCGACGTTCCGGTTGTCCGGGACGGTGCGGTGGTTCCCGGTAAAGTGATGAAGCTGACCCTCAGCTGCGACCACCGTGTCGTGGACGGTGCCACAGGCGCTGCATTCCTGCAAGAGGTCAAGTCCCTTCTTGAGCACCCCGTGCGCATGCTCGCCTGAATCCGGCGCTGATGCCGGAACCGCTGAGTGCCTCTACCCCGATCGAATTCCTGAAGGGAATCGGTCCGAAACGGGCGGAGGCTCTTGCAGAGGACCTTGGCATCAAGACGTGCGGAGACCTGCTGTTCCACTTGCCGTTTCGGTATGAAGACCGCACCCGATTCCATCGCGTGGCGGAAGCGGTCCCGGGTCCTGTTCAGGTCCAATTGCGTGGAACAATCCGCAAACTCAAAGAGGTCAAGCAGAAGCGTGGCAGCCGGCTCGAGGCGGAGTTCGCGGATGAATTCGGTGACATCCTCCCCCTTGTCTGGTTCAAGGGGGCCCAGTGGGTTGCCCGCAATTTGCCCGTAGGTCAACCCTGCGTATTGTGGGGCCGGGTCTCTGAATACAAGGGAGGGCGCAACATGGCCCATCCCGAGGTGCTCACCTTGAAGGAGGTGAAGTCGGCTTCAGCGCTGCATCCGGTCTACAGTTCGACGGAGCGGCTGGGCCGATTCGGTCTGCATTCGAATGGGTTGGGCCAAGCCATTGCACGGCTGATCGGCCAATTGCGCGAGCTGCATGGCCAGTTCTGGATTGCCGAGACCCTGCCCCCGGCTATTCTCCAGTTGCGCGGCATGCCGGCCTTGTCCATCGCCCTGGAGCAGGTGCACCAACCCGAGGATGCCAATGCGGAACGGCTGGGCAGGTTCCGCCTCAAGTTCGAAGAGTTCCTCTTCCTGCAGCTCCTGCTGGTCCAACACCGGAACCGGCAGACCGTATATCAGCCCGGGGCCCCTTTCGCAAGGGTGGGTGCCATGTTCAACCGGTTCTACGCCGAGCGCATTCCGTTTGAGTTGACGGGTGCCCAAAAGCGGGTCATCCGGGAAATCAGGGAGGATACCCGCAATGGCAACCACATGAACCGCCTGCTTCAGGGGGATGTGGGCAGCGGCAAGACCATGGTGGCCCTGTTGACTGCACTGATGGCAGTGGACAATGGCTACCAGGTGTGCATCATGGCGCCTACGGAGATCCTGGCCCAGCAGCATTTCGAGGGATTCCGGGAGATGTTGGGCGATTTGCCCGTCCGCGTCGAACTCCTGACGGGGTCAGTCAAGAAGGCAAACCGTAAGCCGATCCTAGCGGGCCTTGCGGACGGAGAAGTGCACCTGCTCATCGGGACGCACGCTGTTCTGGAGCCGGCCGTGGTGTTCCGAAGCCTCGGCCTGGTCGTGATCGACGAGCAACACCGTTTCGGCGTTGCCCAGCGCGCACGGCTGTGGGCCAAGGCGACCATTCCGCCGCACATTCTCGTGATGACGGCAACGCCCATTCCGCGAACGCTGAGCATGACGGTCTATGGAGACCTGGACGTCAGTGTGATTGACGAGTTGCCACCGGGCCGCAAGCCCATCCGGACGGTGCACCGCACCGATGCCCAGCGGCTGGGCGTTTTCGGCTTCATGCGGGAGCAGATAGCCGAGGGGCGACAGATATATGTGGTCTACCCCTTGATCGAGGAATCCGCCCAGCTCGACCACAAGGATCTCATGGACGGCTATGAGAGCCTGACCCGTCATTTCCCACCGCCGGAGTTTCGGCTGAGCATCGTCCACGGACGGATGAAGGCGGAGGACAAGGACGCCGAGATGCGAAGGTTCGCAGAGGGCACCACCCAGATCATGGTGGCCACGACGGTGATCGAGGTGGGGGTCAATGTGCCCAACGCTTCCGTGATGGTCATCGAGAGCGCGGAGCGTTTCGGCCTCAGCCAGCTGCACCAGCTCAGGGGCAGGGTCGGTCGGGGCGGCGCCCAGAGTTTTTGTATCCTCATGAGCGGCAAGGAGTTGGGCAAGGAGGCCCGCAGGCGACTCGAAACGATGTGCCGCACCCAGGATGGGTTCGAGATAGCGGAAGTCGACCTCGAATTGAGGGGTCCCGGGGACCTGATGGGCACGAAACAAAGCGGGGTGTTGGACCTCAAAGTGGCCGACCTCATCAAGGATCGGGTGCTGTTGGAGGATGCCCGGGCCGTGGCGCGGCGCATCCTTCAGGATGATCCGGAGCTGGAGCGGAAGGGCCATGCCTTGCTGCGCACAGGGGTGGATCGGTTGAAGGCCTCGCGACCGGATTGGAGCCGGATCTCCTGAACCGGGCGTTGGCGTCACTTGCCAAGAGGACACAATGGATTGGGTGAAAATCCTACAACCTGCAGGCCCTATTGAATGGACAGCCTCCTACCTTCGTTTCGAATGAACGCGGGTGGCACCACCTTCTGGACGGTTCTGGCCTTGGCCTCAGGCCTGGCTCTGGCGAGCACGTGGGTCTTTCTGGACGGCCAAGGGGCTTCTGGAAAATGGACCCCATCCGACGCAGTGCTGGACGATGTGGAGCATGGGCCCGGCGAAGGATCCGAAACCCTCGATGAGCAAGTGGAGCAGGCCCTCGGGACGTCAGAAATGATGCCGGAAGCCGATGTCACGTTCAGCTTTGCCCAAGAAGTGGTCCGTTTTGAATCGGGCACCTACCTCGAGCAGGATGACCTGTTCAAGGTGATTTGCCGCTCAGAGGAGGGCCAGAAGCAGTGGGAGTATGGAATGGACGCCCCCCTGATCGCGGCAGTCCTGGTGGACGCCAATGACGACGGTCCGCAGGAGTTCCTCATGGTCGACTCGCGCCAGGGCGTCGGTTTGGACCCCAGAGGCCGTCCCATTCCAGGCTTCATCGTCAATCCAGGAGTGCCCATCACGGCTTTCGCCATGGTGGATTACGAGGGTACCGGCGAAGAGCGTTACCTCTTCGGCCTGGCCGATGGACGCATCCTGAACCACCGAAATCTGGGGGAGGCCACTTCGGGATGGCGCCACAATTCCAAGGGCGCTTCCATTCAATGCATGGCCCACCTCAGGGCAGGCAGGAAGGACTACATCTGCACGGTGGACGAGGCAGGTATGGTGATGTTGCTGAAGCGCAACGGACAGAGAAGGGTGCGCACCCCGGTTCAATTGCATCCCAGCAGTGGACGGCGTGCGGTGGCTTTCAACGTCATGGCGGACATCGAATCGAGCGTGATCATCAGCAGGAATGCGGAGGGGCAAGCAGAATCACGAAGATTCGACAACGGCGTCCCACAAGCCGCTTCCAAGGCGGAAGAGCAGCTTCTCGGCATGGCCGAGTCGCGCATCCTCGGTGCCGACTGAGTCAAGAAGACCCTTCAGTCGCTGAGGATGGCGCGTGAAATGACGATGCGCTGCACCTCGCTCGTGCCTTCGTAGATCTGGGTGATCTTGGAATCGCGCATGAGGCGCTCCACATGGTATTCCTTGACATAACCGTAGCCGCCATGGATTTGCACAGCCTGATCCGTCACCCGTCCGGCGACCTCTGAGGCATACAACTTGGCCATGGAGCTGGCAAGGTCATAATCCTGACCCTGATCCTTCAGCCAAGCCGCTTTCAGACAGAGCATCCGGGCGGCTTCAATTTCGGTGGCCATGTCGGCCAGCTTGAAGGCAATGGCCTGGTGCTTGTGGATCTCCTTTCCGAATGCCTGACGCTCTTTGGAGTAGGCCAACGCGAATTCGAGCGCACCGGAGGCGATGCCCAACGCCTGCGCCGCAATGCCGATCCGGCCTCCGGAAAGGGTCATCATGGCGAATTTGAAACCAAACCCGTCCTCTCCTATTCGATTCTCCTTGGGCACCTTGACATCCTGGAACATCAGGGTGTGCGTATCGCTGCCCCGGATGCCCATTTTGTCTTCCTTGGCTCCTACGGTGAACCCTTCCATACCCCGCTCGATGACGAGGCAGTTGATGCCGCGATGTCCTTTTTCCGCATCCGTCTGGGCTATGACGAGATAGGTGCTGGCGGACCCTCCGTTGGTGATCCAATTCTTGGTGCCGTTCACGAGGTAGTGGTCCCCCATGTCGATGGCGCTGGTGCGTTGGCTCGTGGCATCGCTCCCCGCTTCAGGTTCACTCAAACAGAAGGCTCCGATTTTTTCACCTCGGGCGAGCGGCGCCAGAAATTTTTCCTTTTGTTCTTCCGTCCCGAAAGCTTCCAGTCCCCAGCAAACCAATGAGTTGTTTACGGAGACGCAGACCGATGCAGAGGCGTCGATCTTGGACAATTCTTCCATGGCGAGGACGTAGCTTACGGTGTCCATGCCACTTCCGCCGTATTTCGGATCCACCATCATGCCCATGAAACCGAGCTCGCCAAGCTGGCGGATTTCATCGGCTGGAAACCGCTGTGCATTGTCCCGCTCGATGACGCCGGGTTTCAGCACATTCTGGGCAAAATCTCGTGCGGCATCGCGCACGGCTTTTTGTTCTTCGGTGAGTTCCAGGATCATTGCAGGGATTCTCGCGGTTTGGGAGCCTAAAGATAACCCATGCCATGGCCATGAATGACCGAGGGGACAAGTCGATTCTCGTGCTCGGCACGATGTCAGGCACCTCCTGTGACGGTTTGGACCTGGCCTTGTGTCGGATTGGACAAAGGGGGCTGACCATCGAACTGCTTGAGACGGCCTCAAAGGCATATTCGATGGAGTGGACGGGAAGCTTGCAATGTCTGGCGGACATGGAGCCGGTTGCCGTGCACCGCCTCGAGGCCGAATGGACCGCTTGGGTGCTGACGGCCATCCGCCCGCACCTCGATGCATGGTCCGACCGTCATGGTTTTCCGGATTTGTTGGGTTTCAGTGGACACACCTGGTATCATGAGCCGGGAGGCCGCGGCACCGCCGCCATCGGAGATGGTGGCTGGCTTGCCGAACGGCTGGGCATTCCGGTCGTGGCCGATTACCGGTCGGCGGATGTCGCAGCAGGAGGACAGGGTGCGCCGCTGGTGCCGTTGTTCGACGCGGTCGCTTTCTCGGAGCAGGCTTGTTGCATCAACCTCGGCGGGATTGCGAACCTGACTTTGTTGCCGCCGGCATCGAAAGCGGTGATGGCATGGGACGTTGCGGGGTGCAACCTGCTCCTCAATCGGCAGGCTCAACGACGGGGTCGGGCCTGCGATGAGGGCGGTCAATGGGCGGCAGCCGGCGCCGTGGTGCCGAAGGCCCTCCAAGCCTTGGATCAGTGGGCGTTTCTCGACAAGGCCCCGCCCAAGTCCCTTGCGGCCGAAGACCTCGCGGCCCTGCACGGAATACTCGACGCCATAGGGCGGCCAGAGGACGCTTTGGCCACAGCCGTGGAGTGGATTGCAGGGACACTGGCCGACGCCCTGAAGTTGGCGGCCTCGAGCGGATCGGTCACGATCACGGGAGGAGGCGCGCACAACCTCTTCCTCATGGAACGCATCGGGTTCCATCTGCCGGAAGGGTGGAGCGTCCATGTGCCCGCAAGGCCATGGGTCGATGGCAAAGAGGCTGCGGCGTTCGCCTGGTTGGCATGGCGCACAGCCCACCGCATGCCCACATCCTTGGCCTCCGTGACAGGGGCTTCGACAGATGTGTGCGGCGGGAAGCTCTTCGGTAACTTCGCCCCGACCGGATATGAATCGGTCTTGTGAAACCCAGATGAAGGACCTGCTCGACCGCTACAGCCAGCGCCCACCGGAAATCGTCTTTGAATGGTCGGACCCCGAGACCGAGGCCCGCGGATGGGTGGTCATCAACAGCTTGAGGGGAGGGGCCGCCGGAGGTGGCACCCGGATGCGGTCCGGATTGGACAAGGGGGAGGTCGTGTCGTTGGCCAAGACGATGGAAATCAAGTTCACCGTCAGTGGACCGCAGATCGGAGGGGCCAAGAGCGGCATCAATTTCGACCCCAATGACCCCCGGAAGGAGGGCGTGTTGCGCCGCTGGTACCAGGCGGTTACGCCATTGCTCAAGCACTACTACGGGACGGGTGGGGATTTGAACGTGGACGCCGGAAAGGAGGTCATCCCGATGACGGAGGCATGTGGCGTCTGGCATCCCCAGGAAGGGGTGTTCAATGGGCATTTCAAGCCTGACGAAGCGCAGAAGGTGAAGCGCATCGGACACCTCAGACAGGGCGTGAGCCAAGTGGTGGAAGACCCTGAATTCCTGCCGGATGGCGGAGGCGTGCGGTTCCGTGTGGCCGATCTCATCACGGGGTACGGCGTAGCGGAATCCGTGCGGCACTACTACGGGCTGTACGGGGGAGAAGAGGTCGCAGGCAAGCGGGTGCTCGTCCAGGGATGGGGCAACGTCGGCGCCGCGGCTGCCTTGTACCTGGCCAAGCAGGGGGCGGTCATCACGGGCATCATCGACCGCGCAGGCGGCCTGGTAAGTCCGGAGGGCTTGGGACTCGATGAGGTGCGCAGCTTGTTTCTCGCCAAGGACGGCAATGCCCTGAAGGCGGATGGTCTCCTGTCATTTGATGAGGTGTCGTCCTCCATTTGGGATGTTGGGGCGGATGTCTTCCTTCCCTGCGCAGCATCGCGTTTGGTGACCGAGGACCAGCTTGACCGGATGTTGGCCCAGGGGCTGGAGGTCATCTCGGCGGGGGCCAATGTGCCGTTTGCCGATGAGGAGATCTTCCATGGGCCGATTGCGGACAAGGCGGACCAATCCTGCGCCGTAATTCCAGATTTCATCGCCAATTGCGGCATGGCAAGGGTCTTCGCCTACCTCATGGGAGACGGAGAAGTGAGCCTTTCCGACGAGGCCATCTTCCAGGACACTTCGGGATGCATCAGGGCTGCAATGGAACGTTGTCACGCCCGAAACCCACACACCAAGGGCCTGTCCTCCACGGCCATGGCCATTGCCCTCGAACAATTGCTCTAATTCGACCCTTTACTTTCCATGGCCACCATCCTCATCGTCCTCTTCGTCGTTGGCTACCTCTTCATCGCGCTGGAGCACAACCTCCACATCGACAAGGCAGCCAGCGCCCTGATCACGGGAACCCTGTGCTGGGCGGTACTGGTCCTGGGATGGCATGAGGCCCCCGACCACCTCGTTGAGTCCTTCCAGGCTTTCGATCACGGAGGATCCGGCCATGGTGCGCTCAAGGTGTTCTTCGAGCATCGCCTGCTGCACCACATGGAGGAGATCGCGAGCATTCTGTTTTTCCTGATGGGCGCCATGACCATCGTGGAGCTGGTGGATGCACACAACGGTTTCGCCGTCATCACCGACAAGATCAAGACGCGCAAAAAGGCCCCTCTCCTCTGGATCATCGGAATCCTGACCTTCTTCTTCTCCGCGGCCCTCGACAACCTGACCACTTCCATCGTGATGATCTCGCTCCTGAGGAAGCTCATCGCGGACAAGCCCACCCGTTGGGTGTATGCGGGGGCGGTCATCATTTGTGCCAATGCGGGCGGGGCATGGTCCCCCATCGGAGACGTGACCACGACCATGCTGTGGATCGGAGGACAATTGACCACGCCCGTCATCATCACCAACCTCATCCTTCCCAGTATCGTGTGCATGGTGGTTCCCCTGACCATCATGTCCCTGCGCATGAAGGGCGAAGTGGAGCGTCCCGTAATCGAAGACCCGGACGAGGAGGCGGATCCCACCTCGAAGGGGGAGCGCAATCTCATTTTCGCCATGGGGGTTTCCGGTCTGCTCTTCGTCCCGGTTTTCAAGACGTTGACCCACTTGCCGCCCTTCATGGGCATGATGTTGTCACTCGGCGTACTCTGGCTGACCACCGAGGTGCTCCACCGGTCCAAGAACGCACAGGAGCGGAGCCAGCTCAGTGTCGTGGGTGTACTGCGCAAAATCGACCAGGCGTCGGTGTTGTTTTTCCTCGGAATTCTCCTCGCGGTCGGTGCGCTCCAGGAGGCGGGCCATCTCATCGCCACGGCGGATTGGCTGCGCCTGGCCCTCGGGGATGTCTACCTCATCAACATCGCCATCGGACTGCTCTCGGCCATCGTGGACAACGTCCCCCTGGTCGCCGCGAGCATGGGCATGTATCCCATTGCGGATCCCGGTTCGACCCAGTGGATGGGCTACTTCGTGCAGGATGGACTGTTCTGGCAATTCCTGGCATACTGCGCCGGAACGGGCGGCAGCGCCCTGATCATCGGCAGTGCGGCAGGTGTTGCCGTGATGGGATTGGAAAAGATCGACTTCGTCTGGTATCTGAAGCGGATGAGCCTGCTCGCCATAGCCGGTTACCTGTCAGGCGCGGCGGTCTACTGGCTCATGTTCGGGGCTGGAGCCTGAGCCCACAGGTGTGAACATCGGGTAGAGGGAAACAAGGACTTTCCCCTTGATGGGCCGCATACGGAAACTGCGACCTTCGACGTTGGACTTCAAGCCCACAGCATGATCGCAACGCACATTTCCTCTTTCGTCCTGATGCGCATTCAGGACCTGACCCTTGGCGGTACGACCGTCGAGGACTCCGGCGGCGCGGACGCCATGTCCGCCGCCGGCGAAGTCGTTACCCGAAATGTCTCCATCATGGAGCTCCTGATTTCCGGAGGTTGGTACATCATGCTGCCCCTGGCCGTCATGAGCTTCATCGCCCTGTTCATTTTCTTTGAGCGTTCGATGGCCATCAGCAAGGCCGCCAAGGAGGACAAGGACTTCATGGCCAAGCTCAAGGACTATCTCTCCGCGGGAAATCTCGACTCCGCGCGCAACCTGTGTGAGCAGAGCGGCACCCCGATTGCCCGCATGCTGCACAAGGGCATCTCCCGCATCGGAAAACCACTGAAGGACATTTCCGCGAGCATAGAAAATGTAGGGAAGCTGGAGATCTACAGCATGGAGAGAAACCTCAGCACGCTGGCCACCATTGCCGGAGCGGCTCCAATGATCGGCTTCCTTGGAACCGTCATCGGCATGGTCAATGTCTTCCTCGACATGGAGAGCGCGGGCATGGTCCGCGTGGACGACATCTCTTCCGGCACGAAGCAGGCCATGATCACCACGATCGTCGGCCTCATTGTGGGCATCATCGCCTACATGACCTACAACCATCTGGTGAGCCGCGTCAGCAAGGTGATCCACAAGATGGAGGCGAGCAGCCTTGAATTCATCGACATCCTGGAGGAACCCGCCCGCTGATGAACCTCGCACAACGCAATCAGGTGCAGGCAGGGGGCAACATGTCCTCCATGACGGACCTCGTATTCCTGCTGCTGATTTTCTTCGTCATCCTGTCGACCCTCGTGTCGAACGGGGTCAATGTGGACCTGCCGCAGAGCAAGGGCACGAGCAGTGCGAGTTCCCGCCTGACAATCTCGATCAAGCCGGATGGGTCGTACTACCTCAATGGGGTGGCCATCGCACGGACCGACATCGAACCCGCCCTGATGGTGAAGTTCGCCGATCAGGCGGATCCGGTGTTGTATTTGCAGGTGGACCAGGCGGTGCCGACCGGACAGACTGTCGAGGTCATCGGCCTCGCGAAGGCCAATGACTGGAAGGTCATGCTCGGCGCACAGCCCCCCCGTTGAACCATACCGCATGTCAGGATTCGATTGGAACCGTCACCACGCAGACCAGGACCGCAAGGAGCGCCGCAGGGCAGCCATCTTCTCCTCGTTGACCTACATCGCCATTGTGGCGGCCTGTTTCTTCTTCGTCGCGTTCCAGGAAGTGACGCCGCCTCCCGGCGAGCAATTCGTGGCCGTGGGCATGGCGGATTTTGGAAACGTCGATGAGGCCGGGGGTGATCGGGAGACCGAAATGCCGTCGGAACAGGTCGAGGAGGTGATCGAGCAGGAGGTCAGCGAATCGGTATCCGAGGAAGTGGCTCCGGTCGAGACCGTTGAGACCCAGGAGGTGAGCGAAGTGGATGTGCCCACGCAGGAGGAGCCCGTCGAGACCCCTACCGAGGTCGAGGACCCGGAGCCTGAGATTTCGAACGACCTGTCGAACGCCTTCAATCAGATGTTCAGCAACTCGGGGGGCGGAGGCTCCGAGGGTCAACAACAGGGCACGGGAAACAGTGGCGCGGAAAACGGACAGATCGAGGGAACCGGAGTGGTGTCAGGCGAATTCGGAGACAGTTTCCTCGAGGGTGGGACCATGATCGGGGAGCCGAACCTGGACCGCAAACCCAACGAGGAAGGGGTGGTCAGGATGAAGATTTATGTCGACAAGACGGGGGCCGTGACGGATGTTCGGTTCGATGCGGCCAACAGCACGACATCGAGCAGCCGTCTCGTGGCGCTGGCCAAGGAGGCGGCCTTGACCGCACGGTTCAGCAGCCACCCCACCAAACCGACCCGCATCGGTTGGATCCAGTTCAATTTCGAATTGGAATGAGCCCTCTGAATGATGGTCGGCACGGATGACACGCATCCCCTGGATCTCGGTTGAGCCGCTGCCATGACGTATGAAGAAGTGCTGGATTGGCTGTATCGGCAGCTGCCGATGTTCCAAAGAAACGGCCCTGTACGCTACCGCATCGACCTTGCCAAGACGCATGCGCTGTGCGCTGCTTTGGGACATCCTGAGGCGGGCTTGAGCGTCGTCCACATTGCCGGGACCAATGGCAAGGGATCGGTCAGCCATGCTGTTGCCACAGCGCTCTCGAGGCGCGGAAGCCGGGTCGGCCTGTATACTTCGCCCCACTTGATCGATCCCCGGGAGCGCATCCGGGTGGACGGGCAAATGATTGCGCAGTCGGATTTCATGGATTTCGTGGAGCGGAATCGGCCCATATGGGAAGACCTGGAGCCGAGCTTCTTCGAGCTCATGTTCTGCATGGCCCTGTGGCACTTCAAAACGTCCCATGTGGATGTGGCGGTTCTCGAGACTGGAATGGGTGGACGGTTGGATTCCACCAACATTTTCCCTTCTCCCCTGGTCACGGCCATCACGTCGATTGGCCTTGACCATCAGCAATTCCTGGGAGACGACCTCCGGTCGATCGCCGGGGAGAAGGCGGGCATCCTGAAGGAGGGGGTGCCTTGCGTTCTCGGTGTTCTGCCCCCGGAAGCGCGGTCCGTGGTCCTGGAGCGTTCGATGAGGTTGGGGGTGGAAGTGTACGATGGTTGTGCGGATGGAGATCAAGGGCCAGAGGCATTGGGTCCCGTGTGGTTGACCCGCAACCGTGCAGTGGCCAGACGCATGCTCACGTTGATACCCGGCTCATCGGATACCGACGAGGCGGTTTTGATGGCAGGTCCGGTGTCGTGGGGTCTGAGGGGCCGCTGGCATTGGTGGAATTCGGACCTGTTGCTGGACAGCGCGCACAACATCGAGGGCCTGACGGCCACAGGAGAAGCACTCCGCCGGATGGGCCGTCCCCTCCGCTTGATTTATGCCACGGTGTCCGACAAGGACGTGGAGGGCGCCTTGGCCTGCCTGCCCGAGGCTGCCGGACACCACTGGTGCGCTGCGGATGTTCCGAGGGCCATGCCCGTGGATGAACTGGCCGATCGGGCCGCTGTCCTCGGCAGGATGGGAGACCGTCATCATTCAGTGGAGGCCGCCCTGGAGGTGGCGCTCGCTGTCAGGAAGGGATCAGAACTGATCGTGGTCCTGGGCAGTGTCTTCACCGTGGGTGAGGCCCTGGCCCATCTGGACGGCATGCACGGCTGACGAGGTCAAGGGCAGTTGCAGCCGTAGATGCCGAGGAGGATCAGGAGATCGGTCGTTCCGACGAGCTCGTCCAGGTCGATGTCGGCCGGATGGGGTCCCATGAATCCGAAGTTGGCCAGCATGAAGAGCACATCTTCCACGGTTTGTGTTCCATCGCCATCGAGGTCACCAAGGCATCCGCCATAGGGGCCGATGCCACAGGTGTTGTTGATGCTGCCATCAAAATAGGACTGGGCGAGTTCGAAGGCCTGTGTGCCGCAGACGATGCCCATCAAGCGGCCCCGGATGTCGTCTGTGACAGGATGGATTCCACCATAGATGCGGGACAAGCTGCATTGGTCCGAGGCATCGTAATAGGTGGCCCACTGAAGCGTAACATCCACACTGGGTCCAATCTCGAACACGAGAAAATCATTTTGGGGACATTGAAACTCACCCAGGCCTCCCGGGAAGTAGGGGTCGCCCGTGATGGCCGTCATGACCTCCGCAGCGGAACGGCTGAACGTCGAGTGTCCGGACACATAGCCTGCGAAGGGGGGGGTGACAAAGCTTGGACGTTGGTATGGCCACCAATTTTCTGCCAGGATCCAACCCACTCCGGCGATGTTGCCCACGGTATCGACCGGAACAGCCAGGCCATTGTCCCCCTCGATCGTTTCGATATAGTCCGGTCCCTTCCAGGTGAAGACTTTGACCTTGCCGATGTGTTCGCCCAGTTCTCCGGCCAGGGAATCGGTGTCGTCCACGAGTTCGATGAACCCGGGATACAGTGGAATTCCGTTCGGGCTGTAACCTGGAAGTGTCGGATCGGATGACTGGCCTTGATCGGCCATGTATCGGATGGCCGAGACGGGCCGGGCATAGTCGTAATAGCCTTTCACGCTCCATGCGGCGATGGCGGCATCATGGACTGCGCCACCCAATGTGAGGTACGCCTTGACCTCGTATTCCAAGGGGTCGATTTCGTCCCCTTCCCCCATCCAGTCGTAAGTGAAATCGGGGTGGGACATCACTTCATTCAGAATGCTGAACCAATGGCCTGGCGGCGTCTCACTGTCCGGCCCATCCGCCCAGAATTCAGCCAGGATGCGGGTGTAGTCCCCCATGGGCACCAATTGCGCTTCATAGGGCAGGCCCGTATGTGGGTTCACACCATGCCCCGTTCCGGCATCACCCCCTGAGAAGTAGTTGTAGAAATCGCCATAATCGAGCAGGTCCTGCGGCAGGTCCGGTGCATTCCCGATGTTGGCAGGACTCGCATCGATTAGGGCCCCATTGTAGGGGTCATGGTGCGACTGCCAGATGCTCACCATCGCGAAATGGTGCTTGAACATGCTGTCGGATTCGAATGGCTGGTCGCCTCCAGTGTAGACCGGAGGGCCCGGATCGAGAAAGGTCGGCCAGAGCTCACCATCCCGCTCGTGCATGATCATTTGGTCATTCTGCAAGGCAAAGGGGGCAACCCATCCCCATTCGGGGCTCTGAAATGGCGGCGCACTTTCCAGAACCTGTCCGGACTGGTCCACGAATCCTTCAATCGCCAGGGGTTGCCAGCGGTTGGGGTCGGTGACCGTCGGATTGCCGGGGTCGGACACCACAAGCTGGTCATTGAAGGGCTCGTAATACAGGTTGACATAATCGAAGGCCTCATTGGCACCGTCCTGGATGCCGAAGGCGATCACCTGCTCGGCGATGTAGTTGCCCAATGCCGCAGGTGAACCGAACGCGTAATTGGTTGAAGTCAGGGACGGATCGTAGCCGTTGGCCGTGAAGAGCGAGTCAAAACGGGCCTGGGCGGAAACGACACCCGGGGAATTGGCATAGCGGTGCGAAAGGATCCTGTACGCTGCGTAAGAAATGGCCTCCTTTCTTGAGGTGGGGATGTCCAGAAAGGGCAGAATGTTCTCGGGGATCCCATCGAAATCGGCCGTGTAGCCTCCGACCGTCTTGCCCAGCAGGAAGGTCTCGGCTACGTCGTCATAGGCTGCCCACGCGTCATACATCGCCAGCGAAACATGGAAGAGATTTCGGGCATGGATGGGCGGCCGGGCAAAGTCCACCCGGATTCCCTTCAGTTGGACTTCAATCCACTCGTAAGCCAAGCCGTGGGCGTCATCTTCATTCTGTGCTTGACAGGTGTAGGTTGTCATCAAACCGAGCGCCAGCATGGTCAACTTCAAAGAAGGAAGTATCTGCTTAGTCATGTTGAGCGTCGAATTTGATCCTTTCGCGGACTATTTATGGCTATTCGTAAATATAATCAATCCTCAAGGATGTTGGATTCCCGAACACCCGGTGACATGAAAATTGAAAAATCGATAGGAGGATGTGTGGGCGGTGAGGGACTCGAACCCCCGACCCCCTCGGTGTAAACGAGGTGCTCTGAACCAGCTGAGCTAACCGCCCCAATTGAGATGCGAAAATAGGCAATGGAAGGGCGAAATTGCCGGCATGGAGCGGACTTCGGGAATTCTGGGTTGGTCACGGTGGCTTGCCGGATGGTGGTCCCTCCCTGTCTGCAAAGGCAACGATCCTGATTTCGCAGGCCTTGCAGCGTCCCGGTCCACCGCAGGGGGAAGCGCGGAATGGCAGGCTGTAAGAAGGGAAGACCACGGTCTGCGGTCGGATTCGACGCCCATTGAGTGGATAGACTTCGGGGCAGGTGAGCCGGAGGAGGGAAAAGTCCGCTTCATGACCATTTCGGAGCTTGCCCGCAAGGCGGCTTCGGATGCCAGAAAGGGCAAGTGGCTCATGGCGGTGGCCCACGCGGCCTCAAATGCGGGAAGGGAACCGATCCGCGTGCTTGAATTGGGCACCTGTCTCGGGTCGGGTGCTGACCACCTTGTTTCCGGGGCGGGCCGGGGCAGCCGATACCTGGGACTGGAGGGGAGCAGCGTTTTGGCGGCCGTGACCGAAAAGCGCCTGGCCCGACACGGTGCAGAGGACAAGGAAATCAAGATCGAGGTTGGGCCATTCGCCCGCACCCTTCCGCGCGTGGTGGCCTCGGCAGAGCCCTTTGACGTCCTCTTTCTCGACGGTCGGCACGAGGGAGATGCCTTGGTTGACCAATGTCGGATGCTGCAGCCCCTGATGGAAAATGGAGCCTACGTGATCATGGACGACATCCGCTGGTCGAAAGACATGCACCGGGCCTGGCTGGAAATATGCAGCTGGCCGGGTTCGAAATCGCTGGACCTGTTCCGGATGGGGGTCTGGAGCCAACAGGTCGGTGTCTCGGAAGTTCGTCCGACACAGAGGCCGAGGTGGTGGTGGAGGGCTTGAAGCCCCCTTCCTCAAGAGGCAGGCCAAAGGGTACCTTCGCGGCGAAATGAAGAAGACGGCGCTCATCATCCTCGACGGCTGGGGAATAGGTCAATCCGATGACAACAACGCGGTCCATGTGGCATCGACCCCTTGTTTCGATGGGCTGATGGCAGCCCACCCGAATGGCCGCCTGACCACGCATGGAGAGGTGGTGGGGCTGCCCGAAGGACAAATGGGCAACAGCGAGGTCGGACACCTCAACATCGGCGCAGGACGGGTGGTGTACCAGGACCTGCTGCGGATAGACCGGGCCGTGATGGAGGGTTCCCTCGGCACGGAAGAGGTCTTGCTGGAAGCGTTGGACAAAGCAAAGCAAGAGGGATGCAGGCTGCATTTCATGGGGCTGGTGAGCCAGGGCGGTGTCCACAGCCAGCAGGCCCACCTTCATGCCCTGTTGAGGATTGCAGCGGATGCGGGCGCGCCCGATGTGGTGGTGCACGCCTTTACGGACGGTCGTGATACCGCACCCCGTTTGGGAGCGGGCTATCTCGAGGATCTGGAAGCGATATGCGCCGAAACGGGAGCGGAAATCGCCACGGTCTGTGGACGCTATTGGGCCATGGACCGGGACAACCGTTGGGAACGCATTGCCAAGGCCTACCGCACCTTGGTCGCCGGTGAGGGAGCCCGATTCGCGAGCGCAGCGGCGGTCATGGAAGCCTCCTACGCCGCGGGCACGACAGACGAATTCGTGGAGCCAGCCGTCATCGAAGGGGTGGACGGGCGGATTCGGCCGGGCGATGTGGTCCTCTGCTTCAATTTCCGAACGGACCGATGCCGGCAGATCACCATGGCCTTGACCCAGGAGTCCTATCCAGAGGAGGGGATGGCCCCCTTGGATCTCCACTACGTCACCATGACGAATTACGATGACCGGTTCAAAGGCGTGGAAGTGTTGTATGACAAGCCGAACCTGGAGATGACCCTCGGAGAAGCCGTGGCCCAGGAAGACAGGACGCAGCTGCGATTGGCGGAGACGGAGAAGTATCCGCACGTCACTTTTTTCTTCAGCGGCGGGCGTGAGGCCGAATTTCCGGGCGAAAGTCGGGCTGTCGCTCCGTCACCCAAGGTGGCGACCTATGATCTGCAACCTGAGATGAGCGCCGCGGGCGTGGCGGATGCGGCCATCGAAGCCATGTCTTCCGGGAAGGCGCCGGATTTTGTCTGCCTCAATTTCGCCAACCCCGACATGGTGGGTCATACCGGCGTCTTCGATGCGGTCGTGAGGGCGTGTGAGGAGACCGATCGGCAGCTGTCCAGGGTGGTGGAGGCCGGCGGGGATGAAGGCTATGCTTTCGTGGTGATTGCCGACCACGGCAACGCCGAGTTGGCGCGCAACCCGGACGGTTCACCGCACACGGCACACACAACCAACCTCGTGCCGGTCATCGTCATTGGAGGAGAGGATCGACCCGTCCGGGATGGCATTCTCGCCGATGTGGCCCCGACCATCCTGGATCTGATGGGGATCGAGGTGCCTGCGCAAATGACAGGACGCTCCCTTCTCGGGGAATGACCTCGGGCAGGCCCTTTTATTGACGCTCTCTCAAGATCTGGATGCTCCCGCGAAAGCGGGTTCCATCGCTGCGGTCGAAGACGTAGTAGTACGTGCCGTCCGAACAGCCTTCGGCGTCCCATGTGGAATCGTAGTCCACATCGGAGAATACCTCTCCTCCCCATCGGTTGAACACCTGGATGCTGCTGCCCGGATAGCCTTCGATGCCCTCGATGACGAAACGGTCATTCTCGCCGTCGTTGTTGGGCGTGAAGATGTTCGGGATGATGGTCTCGCAGGCTTCCGAGGTGACTTCCACATTGATGCTGGTGCCACATTCGTCGGTGATGACCACGGTCGTGGTCGTATTGCCTCCCCCGACGTACATGCTGCCCGTTCCGTTCGTGAAGACCACGGTGGAATCCGTTTCCTGGCTCAGGGGCACGCCGTCGAGTCCTGAAAAGGTGTAGAACAAACTGCCGCCATCCACCCCCAGCACTCCGGTCTGGTAAAGGCAGAAAGTCACATCCTCGCTCACGATGGGGTCGTAATTGGGCACCTCCACCACCCAGATGGCTTCGTCGGTCTGTCCACAGGCGTCTTCGGCGCTGACCGTATACTCCGTATCGGTGTTCGGGCTGACATCCGCCGAGCCACCGTCGGAGCTGTCGACATTCGGCGACCAACCCCAATCGACTGTTCCGCTGCCGGAAATGACCTGGGTCCCAAGCGATACGGGGTCCCCCGGACAATAGGGGTCATTGAGCTGCAGGATTTCCACGTTCAGGGGCGTTGGATTGACCAGGTCAATGGGAATGATGATCGAGTCGCCACACACGTCCATGACCGTCAAGGTGATCATGGTGGGATCCGTTCCCGTATAGTTGATTCCGGAGGTGGTGTCGCCGGTACTCCAATTGTAGCTGAAGGGGTCATAGCCTTGGGTGACCGTGGCGTTGATGTTGACCGGTGGGCACAGCGCGACTTCATCGGGGACCTGCACCACGAGGGGTTCGGGATCCTGGATGACCAGGGTGGCCCCCACAAGGGAGGTGTCCCCGCAGAGGTTCACATAGAGGTATTGGAGGGTGACGGTTTCGGCCCCTTCTGCGATGTTGTCGTTCAGGACGATGAGTGGAATTTGCTGTTCACTCTGTCCGACCTCCATGATGATGGCCGTATCGATGACCGCGAAATCCACTCCTTCCTCTGCCGTGCCCGATATGAACAGCTCCAGGGTGTCCTGGAAAGTGGTGACCGGTCGGATGACCGTGAATGCCGCCTCATTGCATCCTTCTACGACAACGGTATCCCCGAGGAATACTGGAGCATCGCCAATACTGGCCGAGGCTTCGATGTTGGCGCCGTTCGACTCGAAAGAGCCCGCCTCCAGGATCACGATGGACTCCAGGGAGGTATCCGTGCCGTCCGCGATGGCCAGTCGGATGTGGTACACCTCGCCGCAGATGACCGCACTCTTCGCCTCGAGCTTGACCGTGTAACCGTCCTGGCAAATAATGTCGTTGCCCGGATTGTTGATGTAGAACTCACCGTTGATCAGGTTGTTGACCGAACTGATGGTGATGGGCAACTGGGGGTCCGAGCCGGGCACCTCTGCGAGGTTGACGGCACCATCCAGGTAGGGGCCATCAATGCCCGGTCCACTCAGGAAGAAACCGAAGATGTCATTGAAGGCGGAATTGACCCATTCGAGGTACTCATCCGAGCCGAATACATAGCTGAAGGAGATGGAGTCGCCGGTGGCTTCAAAGTCGAACTCAATGATGCACAAGTCGTTGACGCTACTCACATTGAAGTTCTGTCCGATGAGTGGGGGCACGCTGTTGGCGATGTCCAGCAGGTCCGGATCCCCGGAGACTTGCTGTCCATCGTCCACCATGTCTTCCAGACAATTGCCTTGGAGGTTGGCAGGATTGGAAGCCACTTCCGTGCTCAGGATCAGGCCTTCGGCGATGGGAAACTCATCCAGGTCGAATCCGGAAATCGAACCGATCTGCAACGGGCTTCCCGTGTATTGGATGTTGGTGGCCTCGACACCGGCTCCGAGCAGGACGTCGTTGACGTATTGCTCAGGAGTCAATCCACTGACCACGGTAACCTGGGCCGGGAGGACAAGGCCCATCATGATCATGGAGAACAGCAATAAAGTGCGGCGTTTCATGCAGGATTTGGTATTTCCAAAGGAGACGTTCAAAGGCCAAAATAGGCAGGAATGGTCCTGCGGTGGGGTTTCTGATGCGCCCGGGGCGATTCCATCATACCGGTATTGCCGCCTAACTTCGAAGCATGTCGACCCTGATCCAGGTGAATGAGGTTTGGAAGACCTACCAGGTAGGCCAACAACAGGTGCATGCGCTGAGGGGGCTTTCATTGCTGATCGAACAGGGGGAGTACACCGCATTGATGGGGCCTTCAGGTTCCGGTAAATCAACGCTGATGAACATGTTGGGTTGCTTGGACACGCCAACTTCGGGCCGATACCACTTGGCTGGAGAAGATGTCGGCACCCTGGATGATGATGCGTTGGCCGATATAAGGAACCGGCGCATCGGGTTCGTTTTCCAAACGTTCAACCTGATGCCGAGGTACACCGCATTGGAGAATGTGGCCCTGCCCATGGTGTATGCAGGAATGGGACGGGCCGAACGAACGGCGCGTGCGGAAGAAGTGCTCGGACAGGTGGGCCTCGGCGATCGGATGGACCACAGGCCCAACGAGCTCTCCGGAGGTCAGCGCCAGCGGGTGGCCGTCGCCCGTGCGCTTGTCAACAGGCCTGACCTTTTGCTCGCGGATGAGCCCACCGGCAACCTGGACACCAAGACGTCGGTCGAGATCATGGCATTGTTCGAAGAGATCCATGCCGCGGGAAATACGGTGATCGTCGTGACCCACGAGGAGGACATAGCGGCCCATGCCCACAGGGTGGTCCGGCTGCGGGATGGGGTTGTGTCGAGTGACGATGTCCAACGACCCATCAAGGCCTGAATCGACCCATCTTTGCACTGCGTTCCGCCGCGCGCGGAAGCGCTTTGATTGACCCCTTTTCCACAAATCGCGACACCGTGAAGCGCCACACGATTTCCCAATTGCTCGACACGTCCCTTGCGGGGCAGGAAGTGACGGTATGCGGCTGGGTCCGCACCTTCCGCAACGACCAGTTCCTCTCCATCAATGATGGATCCAGCCTGGCCAACCTACAATTGGTGGTGGACCGCGAGGGCAGCAGCGAGGCCTTGTTGAAGCGGTTGACGACAGGAGCTGCGATCCGGGCGGTCGGCACGCTTGTGGAAAGCCAGGGCAAAGGCCAGGCCACAGAGGTGGAGGTCAGGGAGCTGGAGGTGCTCGGCGATGCAGATCCCGATGTCTATCCGATCCAGATGAAGCGCCACACGATGGAGTTCCTCAGGGAAAAGGCACACTTGCGTTTCCGCACGAGCACATTCAATGCGGTGTTCCGACTGCGTCACGGCCTTCAGTTCGCCATCCACGAGTACTTCGACCAGGCTGGATTCCACATGCTGCATACGCCCATCATCACGGGCAGTGATGCAGAGGGGGCCGGGGAGATGTTTCAGGTGACGACCCTGGACCTCGACAATGTGCCGAAGACGGATGAAGGGGCTGTGGACCACAGCCAGGACTTCTTCGGCAAGACAGCCAACCTCACCGTCAGCGGCCAGCTCGAGGCAGAACTCGGAGCCATGGCGCTCGGCAAGGTCTACACCTTCGGCCCCACGTTCCGGGCCGAGAACAGCAACACTTCCCGCCACCTCGCCGAATTCTGGATGATCGAGCCCGAGGTGGCCTTCAACGACCTCACCGACAACATGGACCTCGCCGAGGATTGTCTCCGCTTCGTCCTGACCAGGATCCTTGATCGCTATCAGCCGGAGCTCGAATTCCTGGCCAAGCGTGAGGCCGAGGCGGAGAAACAGCTTCCTCAGGACCAGCGCAACGACATGGGGCTGATCGAGCGCCTGCGTTTCGTCACGGAGAACCCCTTCATCCGCATCACCTACACCGAGGCAATTGACTTGCTGCGCAATTCCAAGCCCTTCAAGAAGAAGAAGTTCAAGTACCCGGTGGAATGGGGCGTCGACCTGCAGAGTGAGCACGAGCGTTGGCTGGTGGAAAAGCACTTCAAGCAACCCGTCATCCTGACCGACTATCCGGCCACCATCAAGGCCTTCTACATGCGGTCCAACGACGATGGAAAGACCGTGGCCGCCATGGACGTGCTGGTCCCGGGCATCGGCGAACTCGTGGGGGGCAGCCAGCGGGAGGAACGTCTGGAGGTCCTGCAGCAGAAGTGCGCGGACTTCAACATCCCTGAGGACCATGTATGGTGGTACCTCGATACGCGCCGTTTCGGTACCGCGCCGCACGCGGGCTTCGGGCTCGGTTTCGAGCGGCTCGTGATGTTTGCCACGGGCATGACCAACATCCGCGATGTGATTCCGTTCCCTCGAACGCCGCAGAACGCGGAATTCTGAATGCGAACCCGGCCGGCTCCGGCGTTATATTGAGGTCATGCTGAAGCAAAGCCTCCAACAGAAGCTGCAACAGAAGCTGAGTCCGCAACAGATTCAGCTCATGAAGCTGTTGCAGGTTCCGACGTTGGAACTGGAGGCGCGCATCAAGGAAGAGTTGGAGGCCAACCCTGCCCTCGAGGAAGGGCGTGAGGAAGAGGAAGAGTTCGACGGCGCTGCCGGTCTGGATGATGACCGCGGTGAGTCGCGGGATGACTTTGATTTCGATGCCTATCTGGATGATCCGACACCGGGCTACCGCTATGCGGTGAACAACCACGCCGAGCAAGAGGACCGCGAAACCGCCTTCGGATCAGGGGAGACTTTCTCGGAAAGGTTGGCAGCCCAGGTGGGACTCCGGCCGGTCAGTGACCGGCAACGGCTGCTGGCCACATTCCTGATCGGCAACCTGGACGAGGCGGGCTATCTGCGCCGGGATCTGTATGCCATTTCTTCCGACCTCGCTTTTGGACAGGGGTTGGAGGTCGCGGAAGCGGAATTGGCCACCGTCCTCGAAATCGTTCAGCAACTGGAACCGGCCGGGGTAGGCGCGAGGGATTTGCGGGAGTGCCTGCTCCTTCAGGTGGACCGCAGGCGGGAATCAAGTGGTGGAGGCGGCCATGCAGCCCTGGACCTGGCACGCCGCATTCTGGAGGAGCAGTTCGAAGCCTTCACGAAAAAGCACTACGACAAGTTGGTGGCACGGTTGGAGACGACGGAGGATGCATTGAGGGACGCCATGGCCGAGATTACCCGATTGAATCCCAAACCCGGAAATTCCGGGAGCGACAATGCGCGTCACATCCAGGCCGTGGTGCCGGATTTCCAGGTCACCGTCGAAGGGGATGAGTTGCGACTCCAGATCAACGGCCGCAATGCCCCCGAGCTGCGGGTTTCCAATGAATACCGGGACATGATGGAAGGCTATGCCGTGGCCAAGGATCCCGACCGTTCCCAGAAGGAAGCCATCACCTTCGTCAAGCGAAAGGTGGATGCTGCGAAATGGTTCATCGATGCCATCAAGCAGCGGCAAAACACCCTGCGCGTGACCATGCAGGCCATCATGCAGATCCAGGAGGCTTACTTCCTGTCGGGCGATGAAACCGACCTCAAGCCTATGATCCTGAAGGATGTAGCTGAGCGCATCAACATGGACATCAGCACCGTGTCCCGCGTGGCAAACTCCAAGTACGTGCAGACCCCCTATGGCACCTTTCTTCTCAAGACCCTGTTCAGCGAATCCCTGGCCACGGACAGCGGGGAGGAGGTTTCGACGCGCGAGGTGAAGAAAATACTGGAGGAGGCAGTCGAAGCAGAAGACAAGCGGAAGCCATTGAGCGATGAGAAATTGATGCAGGTCCTGCAGGAGAAGGGCTATCGGATTGCGCGGAGGACTGTGGCGAAATACCGGGAGCAGTTGGGCATATCCGTGGCCAGGTTGCGCAAGGAGCTCTGATGCAAAGGTTGGCCCTCGTCGTATCCTACGTGTTCCACCCCTTGTGGACACCGCTGCTGGTCTTTCTCGTGCTGTGGGTGGTGGACCCCTGGTTGCAGCTGCCTTTGGGCATGACGGTCTATGTGACTTCGATCCTGTTGATCAATGCCGTCGCCCCGGCGCTTTCCATCTTTGTCCTTCACCGTCGGGGTGCGCTGAGCGACCTGGAGGTGTCGAAGCGCAGCGAGCGCACCATTCCCTTTCTCGTGGTGATGTTCTACCAGTTCCTTGGTTATTATGCCCTGACGCGACCCGGGGTGTTCCTGCCGATGGAATTGCGTGCGCTCGTATTGGCCATGATCCTGTCATTGGGCCTCGCCATGGTCATGACGCGGTGGGTCAAAATCAGCATGCACCTTCTGGCCCAAGGTGGCGCGCTTGGCGCGCTGTGGTCCTTCAATCTGCTGCACGACCTCGGGATGCAGACGATCCTGCCCTTGGGGTTCCTCTTGGCTGGATTGGTCGGTTGGTCCCGGATGCGGCTGGGTGTGCATACGCCGGCGGAGTTGACGCTCGGCTTCCTTGTGGGTTTCTCTTGCGTCCGGGCCGTGCTTGAACTGGGGATTCCCCTGTGACCCTTCAGCCCTTCAGTTTTTCCTGCCACCGCCACGCGTCGGCCAGGCAATCGTCCAAGGACCTGCGGGTTCTCCATTGCAGGACTTGCGCAGCCTTCTCTGCATTCGCATAAATGGCGGTCACATCGCCCGGTCTGCGGTCTCCGAAGCGGTGGGGCACCGATTTGCCCGTGGCACGTTCGAAAGCGGAGATGACCTCCTTGACGCTGCTGCCCTCACCCGTGCCCAGGTTGAAGACGTCCAGCATGCCGGGGGCCCGCTCCAACCAGCGCAATGCGGCCACATGCGCTTCAGCCAGGTCGCACACGTGCAGGTAATCCCGGATGCAGGTGCCATCCCGGGTGGGATAGTCGGAGCCGAACACCGTGAGCTCGGATCGGATGCCCGCCACACTTTGCGTCAGGTAGGGCACCAGGTTGGCGGGCGTACCGAGGGGCAGTTCTCCGATTTCTGCGGTAGGATGGCCTCCAATGGGATTGAAATAACGCAGCAGGGCCACCCCCAATGCGCCTTCGGCTGCCCGATGGCTGTAGCGCAGCAATGTCTCGCAGGCCTGTTTGGTGAAACCATAGGGCGATGCGGCCGGTTGGATCGGTGCCGATTCGTCCACCGGGAGTTCGCCGGCTTCACCGTAAACGGTGCAGGACGAGCTGAAGACGAGATGCTGCACCCCCCGCTCACGCATCATGCCCGCCAAGCGGGCCGTGGAACCGATGTTGTTGGAGAAATACTGTTCGGGTTGCGCGACGCTTTCGCCGACCGCCTTGTCCGCAGCAAAATGGATGACGCCGTGGACCGGTTGAGAGAACACCGCTTGCATCGCTTGGACATCTCCGCAGTCGATGCGGTGGAATTCAACCGAGTGGCCGAGAATCCGTTCGAGTCCTTCGAGTACTTCCGGCCTGCTGTTCCGGAGGTCGTCGACGATGACCGGAGCATAGCCCGCTTCTTCCAATGCCACCACCGTGTGGGAACCGATGAAGCCTGCTCCACCGGTGACGATGATGCGGGGGGCAGATGCAGTTTCGGTCATGGCGCAAATATCGGAAACCTTTTGCCCCTGATCAGCGTAGACGCGGGAACGGGGCCACCATGGCCCATGGTTCAACCATGTTCACGCATCACTATACACTCGATTACCTCCAGCAGGTGTTCCAGGGCAATGACGCCATGGTCCTGCGCATTCTCGACGTGTTCGAGGAGGAGGTGCCGAAGTACTTCGATGCGATGGAACGGCTCGGCCAGGAAGGCCGATGGCGTGAACTGCATCCTTTGGCGCACAAGGCAAAGAGCAGCATCGGCATGCTGGGCATGCACGCCTTGCTCGAAAAAGTGCTGCTCATCGAGACCCTGTCCCGTTCCGGCAAGGACGACCAGACCCTGCTCATGGTGCTGAATTCAGCCCGCCAATTGTTGGACGCCGGTCTGGGTGCATTGAGCGCGGACCGCCGCCGTCAATCCCCGCAACCGGAGCAGGAAAATGGGCTGGGCACCAAGGGGAATTGGTCCGACCAGGGCCACAGGATGTACAGGGCCTGAAGAAGGCAAAGCGCATCTCGGGCATGGAATCGGTAATTTTGCGCCGTGCCGACCCCGCTACCGCCCCAATTCCAGCAAGCTGCCCGCGACCATGGCATCGATGCCGACGAGTTGGTTCGGCAATGGGGGCGATTGCGCCGGGGGCCATCACATTGCACACCGGAGGGACCGTGCCAACGAGGGCAGGGGATCGTAACGCTGTCTGAAACGGAGCTGAACCGCTTGTCCGCTTCTGGCGCTGAACTCAAGGAGGGCGACGCCGTCCGCCTCGTTCCGGCCAGTGGTGCCGCCAGTCGGATGTTCAAAGCTTTGGCAACGGGGAGCCCGGAAGCCCTCAAGCAGTTGGATTCGCGCTGGGAGGAGTTCCCTTTCAGGGCTGTTGCGGAGGCCACGGGTCCAACAGAGACAGCCCAGCAACGCAGGGAAGCCGTCATGGAACGCTTGGGCCTGCCGGCCATGCCCAAGGGAGGATTGCCTTTTCATCTGTATCCGGAGGGGCCGAGAACAGCTTTCGAGGAGCACATGCGCGAATGGAAGGCCACGTTGCCCGACGCAGGCGCCCCCCCCGTGCACTTCACCTTGCCTGATGACGGAAGGGCGGTCTGGTCGAAGCGGCTTTCCGATTGGGCCATTGAAATCGGGGTTGCGGTATCGGATTCTGTGCAGCACCCTTCCACGGACACCATGGCCGTGGATGGCGGCGGCCAGCCCTTCATCCTGGAAGATGGCACCCCCTTGTTTCGGCCCGGGGGCCATGGTGCCCTGCTGAGAAATCTCGGAGACCTTGCCCACCTGCACCCGGGTGCACTGATCAGCATCAAGAACATCGACAACGTTCGCCCCGCGACCGCTTACGATGAGCTGTTGCCTTGGCGACGGGCCATGTTGGGATTGGCCGCAGAACTCGATGCAGAACGATTGGAGGCCATGCGGGCCTTGGAATCCGGAAGTGAGGAGCCTGCACGGGCGTGGTTGCACCGGGGATTCCGATCGCCTTCGGAGCCCTTCCCGCAGGGGGCTCATGCCCTGCGCTCGGCATTGGACCGACCACTGCTCGTAGCGGGTATGGTGCGAAACGAGGGAGAACCGGGAGGAGGACCGTTCTGGTTGCGGGACGACGAAGGCGTGCTTCGTGCGCAGATCGTCGAGTCCGCGGAGATGGACCTCACGGATCCGACCATCGGAAACAGCATCAATGGGGCGACCCATTTCAACCCCGTCGATCTCGTGTGTGCCGTGCACGACGCATCGGACCGTCCCTATGACCTGGGTGCATTCGTGGACGGCCGCCGGGATTTCCTCGTGTCCAAATCGCACCAGGGAAGGCCCCTGATCGGCCTGGAGCATCCCGGGTTGTGGAATGGTGCGATGGGCCGCTGGAATACGTTGTTCGTGGAGGTGCCTTCGCGGACTTTCGCACCGGTCAAGACCGTATTCGACCTCCTGCGCCCGGCCCATCGGGTATGAATGCAAAAAGGCCACCTTCCGAAGAAGGCAGCCCTTTTACTTGGGAGTTTTCGGGTAGCGATCAGCCCTTGAGGATGCGGATCGAGACCGTCTGGCGACCGCTCAGAAGGCGGAGGCTGTAGATGCCGGGACGCAAGGTGCCGAGATCGTCCATGCGGATCGGACCATCAACAGGACCGGCGGAAAGAGATACGGCCTTCACCGGCATGCCCTGATGATCGAGGACCTGGAGCAGGGCACCCTCCTGCACGGTTCCGCGCACCTGGACGTTCAGGGCATCACCGAACGGAATCGGATAGGCGCTGATGTCAAGGCCAATGCGGCCATCCTGCGTGGAGAGGATGTCATCGGCAATGGCGGTCTTCAAACCGGCCGCCATGGCCAAGTTGAAAGGAAGAGACTGGCCGTCGATGTAGAGGCGTCCAAAGCTGGCATCGGCCACACCTACGGCGAGGAGTGCCATACGCGCGCCCTCGGGGCAGGTCACCTTTATGGCCACGGTTTGGTCCTTGCGCACGCTGCCCTTGTCAAAGGCCAGTTTGAGCTCACCATCGGTGACGTTTTCATGGGTGAACGTGCCACTCGCGAGGATGTCACCGTTCATGAACATCAAGGCATAGTCAAAGGTGAAGCCGGGCTCGACGAAAGGAGTGGCCAACTTGGCCTCGATAAACTCGCCACGCTCACAGGCGCGGAAAGTCTGAAGGAACGTACCACCGTTGACGGTGAGGACTCCGTTGGATTCGAGTTGGGCGGTCACACATTGACCGGGAACGGCGAGCTCGAGGCCGGAGGCAGTGCGGGCCACTGCATTGTTCGGGAGGTCGTTGTTGTAATCTGCCTTCCGTCCATCCTGCGCACCAAGGAGGGCAGGATCGGCACTGCGGATGCCGGTGGAGAACTTCACGTTCTTGGCAACAGCGTCACCATGGAGGCGCAATTCACCGACGAAGAGGCTCGCTTCATCCGTTCCCGGGATCACACAGGATGCCCCGTTCATGGTGCGGACCACGAGCGTGAACTCATCCTGGTTCAAGGTGGGGATGGCGAGGTTGTCCAGAATCAGGGTCGTGCCATTGTAGTTGGCAGCAGTAAAGGTCTGGAGTGCCTTCGGGGTGAACGTGTCGTCCATGATGGCGACATCGACGGTACCGCCATCGAATTCCACGGCAGCAACCACCTCGATGTAGGAGATGGTGCCCTTGGAGCAAGTGCGGAAGCTTTGGGTCAACATGCCTTCGACATAGAGGGCCGTGTTGATGTTGTCCTGCTCGACCTTGCACACGTCCGATTGGGGCGCGGCAGCGACGGCAGTCTGGGTAAGAAGGCCGAGAAGGGCCATCGAAAGGGAAATGGAACGAATCATGTTGAAGAGGTTTGTGTGGATTCGTGGCCCTATACGCCGCCCCTTCAATTTCGGTTTCATTTGGGAGTTCAAAACACTGAAAAAAGGAGCTCAAGACCCTGTAATTCAGTGATTTGGTGATAAAAAAATTATCCTGACGTGAGTTCGCAACGTGCCGTGGAACCCGGATATTCCCTTGGGTCATGGTTGGATGCGACCACCAATGTTCGGCCTTGGAGCCAGGTGTGGACCAGCTCCGCGTACCAGCTGATTCCGGACTGGTCGAGATGGGAAGTGGGTTCGTCCAGGAACACCGCGCCACACGCTGTAGAGAAAGCCAGGGCGAGGGCCAGCCGCTGCCTCATTCCGGAACTGAGGTCGCCCACCCGGACCCTTCCCTTGTCTTCCAGCCGCGCGAGTGTCAGGGTCGTGTCGAGGTCCAGTCCGGAAATCGGACGGCGGAGGCGGTGATGCAGCGCGATGTGCTCCGAAACGTCGAGATGGGGGATGAGTCCCTGGTCCGGGGCACAATAGGCGACCGCCAAGGGAACTTCCATGGCAGTCAAATCCCCGGCACCCCGTCGCCAGGTCACCGTCCCTTCGCTCGCCCGGTCGAATCCGCACATGATGCGCACCAGACTGGACTTTCCGCTGCCATTGGAGCCCAGTACGGCGAAGATGGTGCCCGGCTCGAGTTCCAGGTTCATTCCCCGGAGGATCCACTGGCGTCCATGGCGCTTGCCCACGCCCTTCAGGGTGATGCCGAGGGGCCCCTGTGCCATCAGAAGGGGCCGCGCACGATGCCCTTGTCGGAAGCGCGGATGAAATCGAGGATGGTCTCCTTCGCGTCACTGACGGGGAGCTCAAGCTCAGCCACCTTGATGGCCTGCGACATGTTGCCTCCGGTGATGTAGAGGGTCCGGTAGATGTCTTCAACCGCCCTGACGAATTCATCAGGAAATCCCCTGCGGCGCAATCCAATGGCGTTCACACCAATGTAGCTGAGCGGTTCACGTGCCACCTTCACGAAGGGGGGGATGTTCTTCCGCACGAGTGAACCTCCTGCCACGAAGGCATGCTGACCGATGCGGACGAATTGCTGAACTGCGACCACGCCTTCGATGATGACCCAATCCTCGACGGTGACATGGCCTGCAATGTTGGCGTTGTTGGCGAGCACACAGTGGTCTCCCACCATGGCATCATGGGCGACATGGGTGTACGCCATCAGCAGACAGTGGGACCCGACCCTGGTGGTCATCCTGTCCGTGGTGCCCCGGTTGATGGTGCAGCACTCGCGGATGGTCGTGTGGTCGCCGATGACCACAGTGGTGGCTTCGCCTGCGTATTTCAAGTCCTGGGGCATGCCGCCGATCACGGCGCCGGGAAAGATCCTGCAGTGCGATCCGATGCGAGAGCCTCCCATGACCGTGGCATTGGGTCCGATCCAGGTGCCTGGGCCAATCTGCACATTGGCCTCGATGGTGGCAAAGGGTTCGACAATGACCCCTTCCGCGAGGCGGGCATCCGGGTGAACGGAAGCGAGCGGAGATATTCCGCTTTCGGTGGTGATGGTGCTCATGCAGAGGAGGCTGAGGTGACGCGGTCCCGGATGATCTGCGCGAGCATTTCGGCCTCGGAAACGAGCTTGTCCCCGACATACGCCTTGCCCGTCATGTGCACCAGTCCCCTGCGGATGGGGCTCGCCAGTTTGAGTTGGAACAGGATGGTGTCACCGGGAACCACCTTCTGCTTGAACCGCACATTGTCGATCTTCATGAAGTAGGTGGACCAATGTTCGGGATCCTCGACCCCGCTCAGCGCGAAGATGCCCCCAACCTGGGCCATGGCCTCGATCTGGAGCACACCCGGCATGACCGGGTTGCCAGGAAAATGGCCCTGGAAGAAGGGCTCATTCATGGTCACATTCTTCAGCCCTATGATGCTCTCCTCTTGCCGTTCTATGATCTTGTCGACCAACAGGAAGGGGTAGCGGTGCGGCAACAATCGCTCGATGTCATGGATGTCCATGAGGGGCTCCTGGCGGGGGTCGTACCGCGGAATGCCGAGTTCAGCCTGCCGCTTGCGCTTGAGGACCTTGGCGAACTCCACATTTCCCGCATGGCCCGGTCTGGCGGCGAGTACGTGTCCCTCGATGAAGAAACCAGTCAAGGCGAGGTCGCCCACGATGTCCAACAGCTTGTGCCGGGCAGGCTCATTCTCGAATTGCAGTTGGGTGTTGTTGAGTACCCCGATCTTCCCGGGTTCGACCTTGAGGTTTTCCTTTCCACACAGGGCGGCAATATCATCAAGCTCACCCTGGTTGTATTCGCGCTCGGCCAGTACGATGGCATTGTCCAGGTCCCCTCCTTTGATCAGGCCTTGCTCAAGCAGGGACTTGACCTCTTTCAGGAACACGAAGGTTCGGCAGCGGCTGATGTCCGGAACGAATTGTCCCCTGTGGTACATGGTGGCGTGCTGGGTGCCGAGTATGGGGCTGTGGTAATCCACCATCACGGTGACCCGGAAATCAGTGTTGATGGGTGGCACCGCCAACATTTCCACTCCATGGCCCGCATGGTACGTGATGGATTCGGTCAACCTGAACACATGCCGTTCCGCTTCCAGTTCCACCGCACCCACTTCTTCGATGTGGGCCACGAATGGCCAGCTGCTGCCGTCCATGATGGGCACCTCCGAGCCTTCCATCACGATGAGGGCGTTGTCGATGCCACATCCGTAGAGTGCCGCGAGCAGGTGCTCAGTGGTGTACACGCGTGCGCCCCCCTTTTCCAGCGTCGTTCCTCGGCGGGTCTCCACGACGAGGTCACAATCCGCGGGCACCAGCGGTTGTCCTTCGAGGTCGGCGCGTTGGAAGATGTAGCCGTGGTTGGCTTCTGCGGGGTTTACCGTGATGCGGGACAGCTGTCCTGTGTGCAGGCCTATGCCTTCGCAGGTGAAGGGGGCAGCGAGCGTCCTCTGGCGCGCGACGTCCGGGGTGGGGGTGATGTCCTCTTTCATGAAGTGCGTGGCTGCTGAAAGGATGGGGTCAATGGGGGGATCCTACGCTTGTTCCCGATGCAGACCTATTGAACTCCCTTGCAAGTTTGCGCAAGGCCAACTGCATTTGTTGGTGCTTGCGGATGGGCAATGCGGGGTTGCCCTGAAGTACCTGATTCGGGGTGGTAATGCTCGCTGTGATGCCACTCTTGGCAGCAATCCGGGTGTGGTCCGCGATCTTGATGTGGCCATTGATGCCGACTTGGCCGCCGATCATGCAATGGGCGCCGATTTCGGTCGAGCCGGCAATGCCGGTTTGGGCGGCAATAACGGTGTGGTTGCCGATGCGCACATTGTGCGCCACTTGGATGAGGTTGTCCAGCTTGACCCCATCTCCGATGACGGTGGAGCCCAAGGTCGCCCTGTCGATGGTGGTGCCTGCTCCAATTTCACACCGGGTTCCGACCACGACATTGCCCATTTGGGGAATCTTCTCGTAGCCGGAGTCGGTCGGTGCGAAACCGAAACCGTCGGAACCGATGATGGCCCCGGTCTGCAGGATGCATCCCTCGCCCAGAATACAGCGGTCACCGAGGACACTGCGCATCCCCAGGATGGAGTTCGCTCCGATCCGGCAATGCTCACCCACTGCACTTCCTGCCTTGAGTGTAGCGCCCGTTGCGATCACGCTGTCCTTGCCTACCGAACACAAGGGCCCGATCGTCACGCCTGGGGCGATGTTGGCGGATTCGTCGATGACGGCGCTCGGGTGGATGTGGGTTTCTACACCGGGTTGGGCGGGGGCATCAACACCAAACCGTTGCATCAGTTTGGCCATCGCCGCGTAAGGATCGTCGACGCGAATCAGCTGAGTGCCCTCGCGGAGAGGAGCCGTCGGTTTGAATTGGTCGGACACGAGGACTGCGCTCGCCCGGGTGGAATACAGGTGCAATTCGTAGGCCGGATTGGCCAGGAAGGTCAGGTCGCCTTCTGCCGCTTCTTGTATTCCTGAAAATCCGGACAACACCCCATTTTGTGCGCCATCACATCTTCCATTCAGCAACTCGGCTATTTCAGCAATGGAGACCTCCATACAGCGAAATTAAGGAGGACGGGGAGGAAGTGCTCAAATTGCCGCAGAAGGTTCAATCCGCCACGACTTGTTCAAGGGCCCGTTCAAATTCCCCGAAGGTCAGGGCGACCCCTTCCTTGGGCTGTCCGGGACCATCGAGCAGGACCACCTGAACCTCTCCGCGCGCATTCTTCTTGTCCGTGCCCATCAAGGCCCAGAGCACATCGGCGGCAGGGGGTGCACAGGGCAGGGGCATGAACTCCTGAAGCAAGGCTGAGCATGAAGCGCAATCCATGGCGCGCGCGGATGCGCAGTCAGGGTGTGCCTGGCTCATGGCGAGGCACACGCGCAATCCGAAGGCCACTGCCTCGCCATGATTGATGTCCTCGCCGTGTTCCATGGCCCAACTTTCCAGGGCGTGGCCCACCGTATGACCCAAGTTGAGGATGCGCCTCCGGCCCGTGGACTCGAAGGGGTCTTCCGAAACCACAGCGCTCTTGATGCGCACGGATGCGAGCAGTGCTGTGGCGACCTCGTCCTGCGCAGCTTCGCCCTGAAGTAAGCGCCGCAAGGGGCTCGCTGCATCCGTCGAGGGCAGCTCCGCATCGTGCAGGAGCAGGTGTTTGATGTGTTCGGTCCAGCCGCTGCGCCATTCTCGCCCATCGAGCGTATCGAGCATTTGGGGATGCAGGCTGATTCCCTCTGGAGAATAGAAGGTGCCGATTCTGTTTTTCAATCCCTTGAAATTGATGCCCGTCTTGCCTCCTATGGCCGCATCCACCATGGAAAGAACAGTGGTGGGAACGAGCCAGAGGGGGGTTCCGCGGAGATGGGTGCTGGCGACGAAAGCGGCCAGATCGGTCACGGTCCCGCCACCCAGGGCGAGTATCAATCCTTGGCGGTCCATCCCCATGCCCTCCAGACTGTCCCACAGTGCATGGGCGTGTTCAAGGCTTTTGATGCCTTCACCATGTCCTGCCATGCGCAGGAATTGGGTGCCGGGAGGCAGGTGTGGGGCAAGCAGTGGCAGACAATGGCGTTCCGTCTGGGAATCCATGACCACGGCAATGGAGGTGGGCCGGTGGTCGTCGACCCACTGGCGAAGCCGATCAAAGGTGGGGTCCAAATAAGTCAGTGTGGATGGGTCGTGCATGGGAGCGGCTCCAAAATGCAACAAGCGGACCGAAGTCCGCTTGTCTGGGTTGTGGTACCACCTGGATTCGAACCAGGGACACATGGATTTTCAATCCATTGCTCTACCACCTGAGCTATGGTACCCGTAGGGCGGGCAAATGTAGCAAACTTCTTTTGCCTTTCAATGATGCCCGATATTATTAGTTGTTCGTCGTCAGTTTTAATGTATCGGCCTACTCACAAGTTGGTCGCTCGAGGAGCATATAATGTCATGTATGGTATAATTCCAATTAATAAAAATCGACAAACAAGCGGATATAGTAGACGAATATGGAAAACATTATGAAAGAGCCACTTTCCATTTTGTAATCGTCAGCAATTTTTATCAAGTGACCATTTAAATTCGAAGACCTCTAGTGAGGAACCGTTTTAATTGCGTTAACCAAATCGCTTAACATGATGTCCAAGACCATCAACCTGGTTGCAGCCCTTTTCTGCTGTCTGACCACTGTGTTTGCCCAACAGCAAGTTGCTGTGAATTCCGCTCCGGCCCCAGAAGGCTACGACCTCGAAGTCGAGGTGATCAATGAGAACATCGGCATACTTGTCGGTGCTCTTGGTGTGACGGACCTCACGGGCTTCAGCAGTACCCGTCTGTATGTCACCATGAACAGCGCCACGGACTTCATGTCCTCGATCTCTGGAGACGTCTCCAATCCGACCTATGTCAACACGACCACGAATTTCTATCATGCTGTGTTGGGTGCGGCCACACCGAATGGCATCCAAAGCCTTCTTTTTCCTGTCTACCCCGATCTCGCCTATGATTCATGGGTCACCATCGGTTTGGAGGGTGCGCCAAATGCCGGCTTAGGCGAGGCCAACATCAGCACGGTGCAGTCAGGGGACAATCCCTGGGTGACCAACTTCGATCCGGGCGGAGGCTTGCCGGGCAGCAACATTGCCATCGACGACCCGATTGGCGGTGCATGGTATGCACTCAATGGGGACGCC
>CALLLH010000002.1 GCA_938082505.1 uncultured Flavobacteriales bacterium | reverse complement strand
ATCCTGTCAAGTCTGTTACGCCAAGGGCACCAACCAATGGGCCGATATCATTGGATACGACCTCCAATTCCAGTCCATATCCCTGGCTGAGCAACGAGGTCGGGACCAGCACAAGGGCAAGCAGAAAATTTCGAAACATGTCTCAAGGTCGCAACTACTCAAATGGTGCGTTTGGTGCGTGGAGGGAATTTTGTCTTCGTTGCCGAAGCACAGAGTAGGGATTGGCTTCGCACTTGTCCAGCGCAGCTTCGAAATAGGTTGAAACTCTGAATTTTCGGGGGAGATTGTTTGAACATTTCGTTTGAACAATCCCTGAAAGACAAATCCAAGTGACTGAGGGTCAGTTCACTTGGATTCGAGGGTGGTAGCTCCGGCGGGAATCGAACCTGCATCTAGGGTACCGGAAACCCTTATTCTATCCATTGAACTACGGAGCCGTAGAAAAAAACGGTGCGCGGGGAGCGCACCGTCCGGTTGGTTGTGGAGGTACGGGGATTCGAACCCCGGACCTCTTGCATGCCATGCAAGCGCTCTAGCCAGCTGAGCTATACCCCCTCCACAAGGTGGTTTCCCTCTTCCCGTCGGAAGCGGGAGCGCAAATATAGGTGGTTCGTCGATTCGGGCAACGGAGAAACGGTTCACCTGCGGACCCAGAGCCAACGGCCTTCCGAGACCCCGCTGTGCCCCGTCACGAGCCGCATCCAACCTGAAAAATCGGGCACGGGCGCTGCCCCCTCACCGCGCGCAACGCGCTGGCCCCCGGCGTCGTACAACGTCCATTCGGTGCCGGGTTCCACCGGCATGGGCGCTCCGGACCACACCGACATGGCGCTTGGGCGACCGGTCACCTGGCGCTCGTCTTCCGTTCCAACGAATACGGCCGATCCATCCCCGACCAATTGAGCTTCACCGTAGGTGAAAGATGGCGTCAGGTTGATTGACGATGCGCGGAAAAGGACCGCATCGGGGCTTCCGCTTCCACCGGTCAATTCCGACCAGCTGGTGGACGATCCCACCACGACGAGACGGCCTTCACCATCCCGGGCCATGTCCCTGACGTCCTCCTCTCCCTCGCCCCCGAAAATGTGAACGCCGAACCAGGCTCCATTGGGCCCGAACCTCCGCTGCACCATGGCGCCGGTCCCCCCGGCTCCTTCCGTGGCTGTCCTTCCGGCACACTGAAGGACGTCCCCCGTCCAGAGGATGGCACGGCCCGGGCGGTCTTGCGCGCTTTCAGTCACCACGATCCAGTCGTGGCTCCACAGTCCCGGATCGAGAGCGTCGGGCTCCGCGGCCAATTTTCCGAATGCGGCATCCAGTGATCCATCCAACGAAACTGCCGTTCCAGACCAGGCGACGCCCTCCTCGGAAGCCGTGATGCCGGTCAACACGAGATCGGGATCTGCAATTTCCGCCACGCCGATGACCTGGGGCACCCCATTCTCCGTACTCACCACAAGCACCGCAGCGGGGGCATCTTCCTGCCCGTCCCGGTGCACCGCCACATACAGGCGATTACCCCACCACGCGGCATCCACCGGCCGCATGCCTTCGGTTCCCTCCACGAAAGCCCAACCCGGCGACCCCTCCGCATTGCCCTGCCACAAGCCTGCCATGACCCCGGAAGGGACGCTGGATGGCAAAGCACTCGCCTGACGGTGTCCTACGACGAGAAAATTCTCCGGACCGGCAGGGAGCAGCGCACAAGTCGATACGGCACCTCCGGAAAGAACATCGAACTCCTGCACGATGCCGCCCTCCGGATGCACGCCGAGCAGGTGCCCTTCCCAAAGCCCGTCCCGGGGCGCGTCATACAGCACCCAGACTGTTGAATCCGGCGTCCTGACCACGTCCCTGACCGCAAGGGTCGAAGGAGTGCCCAATGGCGCCTCAGGATCCGAGGCGAATGCAAAGGACCACCTGTATCCGAGGTCCTGGTCCAGGACGGTGATGAACCCCTTGAGTCCGACCGGACCACCGGGGGCCCAAATTGCCTGTCCCACGGCCATCGCGATGTCCGAAGTCGTTTCACCGGCCAGCACATAGCCCGACGCGTCCGCCCACACCGATGTGGCTTCATCCATTCCCGCGCTCCCGAACACCCGGACTTCTACAGAATCCGGGGTCTGGCCGAGCACAAGGGCCGGCAGCAGGACCATGAAGACCAGCAGAAATCGGGCGGGCATCACAGGATGGCTTCGAGATAGGCGGCCCGGATGGTCTTCATCTGTTGGACCAATGCGGGGAAGCGGTCCAAGGCCAGCATGTTGGCCCCATCACTTTTGGCCGATGCCGGATCCGGGTGGGTCTCGATGAATACGCCATCCGCACCCGCCGCCACGGCCGTCCGGGCCATGTGGGCGATCAATTCCGGTCTGCCCCCCGTCACACCGGAAGACTGGTTGGGCTGTTGCAGGCTGTGGGTGAGGTCCATGATGGTCGGAGCGAAACCGCGCATGGCGGCAAGTCCCCTGAAATCGACCACCAGGTCCTGGTATCCAAAAGTGGTGCCGCGTTCGGTCACCCAGGCTTTGGCATTGCCGGCCTCCTGGACCTTGGTCACGGCGTGCTCCATGGCCTCCGCACTGAGGAATTGTCCCTTCTTGATGTTGACCACCTTTCCGGTTTCCGCGGCGGCGACCAGCAGGTCAGTCTGTCGGCACAAGAAGGCCGGAATCTGCAGGACATCCACGAATTCGGCCGCCATCGCTGCCTCCTCGGCCGTATGGACATCGGTGGTGACCGGGATGTCGAACCTTGTCCGGACCCCGGAGAGGATGTTGAGCGCCTTTTCGTCCCCGATTCCCGTGAAGCTGTCCATCCTGCTGCGGTTGGCCTTGCGGTAACTGCCCTTGAAGATGAGCGGCAGGCCCTGCGCAGTGCAGGCCTCCATCAGGGATTCCGCGATGCGGAAGGCCATGTCCTCGCCTTCGATTGCGCAGGGACCGGCGATGATCTGCAAGCGGTCACCGGCGGTCCATCCGGAAGGAATGAGGAGCTGTTGGTTGCGGTCCATGGTGCGAAGGTCGTGAAGCCTCAGAAGGTATGATGCCAATGGCAGCCCAGGCCCATCCTGCCGCCCGTGCCGGCCAGGGCCAGCCATCGGGTCCGGATGGAAAGGGTGCCTCCAGGATTTCCTTGTCGCACGGCGCGTGAAGGCAGGTTGAAGTGGATCGGGATGTATGTGCCACCCCAGCCGCCCCAGCCCAGGCCGACTTCCGCCTGGAGTGCTCCGCGTCCACTGCGGCGGGTCAGGGACAGGTCCCATCGGGGTGCGATGGAGATCCGTTCTGCGTGCAAGGTCCACATCACGCCGGGCGAGCGCAGGGCTTCCCTTTGCCAGCGAAACGCCACCGTATGGGGAAGGCGCCGTCCAAAGCCGGTTATGAGGGTGTCCCGATCTGCCATGTCACCGAAAGCCGGACCCTCACCGGTGAGCAGGGGCCATCCCCCGTTGGAGAATGCCGTATCCACATAGGCCCATTCAGTCTGCCAGCGCCCGCCTCTGCTCAAGTTGCGCAAGGACGCCGACCATGCATCCCTGCGGCCATGTCCCCCGCGCGCTTCCCGGACGGCGATGCCGAAATCGAGTCCCACCGTGCTGCCTGCCGTGAGGTTCCTGAACTGCATGGCGCCCAAGTTGCCCTCCGCGAGCGTGTCATTCCACTGGAAACTGCTCGAGTGGGAGACCCCACCCGCGATTGCACGGTGCAGCTCCCCCATACGGAGGCCCCATTCCACCGTGACCTCCATCGGGATGCCCCGCACCCCGCGCTCGGCCGTCCGGATGCCTCCGATCCGCAGCATGGTCGCAGAATTGAACGCGTATCCCGTTCCACCGAGGCTGCCATCATCTCCGATGCCATGCCTCCCGAATGCCAGGGTGGCCGCAGCAGGGCTCCATGACGCCTCGGCCCACTGAACGGTCTCCAACGCCACCAGCGTCTTCCAACCGCCGGCCTCCGGAGTCTCCAGCAATTCTGACGCGGGCAGTATGGCCTCCACACCGGCCCGGGTGAACCCACCCGCAAACCCCTCTCCTTTCCAATGCGTCAGGGCGGTGAGCGAACGCACGGGGTTCGATATGTCCCCTCCGAATGCCGCACCCGCCAGTACGAATTTGTTCAGGGCATTCGATGCCCACTGGGCCTCACAATGCGCATTCAGCGCGATGACCGACTTCTGAAAAGACGTGTCCTGCTGGCCTTGCACCACCATGGTCCACGAAAGACAGAGGATGAGAAAGGGGCGCATCATTCGATGGACAGAATCAGGTCACCATCGAGGTGACCGCGAATGACAACGCGTTGTTCGACCGAGAATTGCGCGCCTTCATCCGGCGTCTCAAGGACCACCTGCGCCAATATGCGCGCGCCTTGCCGCAGGGCATCCGAATGCCTCCGGTCCAGCGACAGGCTCAAGGTGTCCCTGACAGGGAATGCCGGATCGCCGGATCCTGGGGAAACCATGAGATCGGGCAGGATGTACCAGTCCTGGTCGGGCCACAATCCGGGGGTCAGCAGAATCGGTGGCACATCCACAAGACGCAGACTGATGGTCGTTCCTACGGGAAAACTGCTTTCCACTTCGAACTTCAATTCTCCACTGAAATCCACTGCATCCGGCACCTCGGGAAGGAGGGTGTCCCGAAGGACCGCCCGGGAATAGCCCACCTGAAGGGGGGCCAGCAACGAGAAATCCACGGCGGGCAAGTGGTTCAAGTCAATGCGGTCATAGCCTCCGGAGACGTCGCCCAGCGGGTTCACTTCCAGCCATCCCCTCAGCGCGATGGCATCGGGAATGGACCCCATCCAGTCCGTCGCGTTGCTTCCTTCGCCCCCCAGCAAGAGACTGACAGATGATGGGGTGACCTGCCAATCCGCCATGGAGCCATCCTCCACCACAACGGCTCGGGTCAGCAAGAGTGGCGCTCCGAGGACGGGGTCAATCAAGGCCTCCTGCACAAGTCCCGCTTCGGTCGAATCCGACCTTTCCACAGCCTCCAGTATCAATTCCAGGTCCAATCCAATGGGGTTGCTGATTTCCAGCTCCACCCCGAGCAAGGTCCAATCCACATCCAACGTCTGCAGGACGTCGCCACCATCCACCTCGACGGCGGTGGCCAGATCGATGCTGCGCGACCCGAAATACCCTTCTGCCTGGGCCACTTCAACACCCTCGAAAGCGACATTCAGGGAAAGGGCATCGTCTCCGAATACCGGAACGGACCCCTCCACCCCGGCGGGAACCAGAATTTCCCACCCGGTCTGCAATCCCCCCAGTCCTCCCGACCCGTTGGCAAAGTCGAATACAACCCCCGACAGGTCGAGCTCCACGATGCTGACCCCTTCGGGCGCGATGTCGAGCACAATGGTGGGGCTCCCTCCGTTGCTCGATTCCGGAAAAGTGGCCCCTTCCAGCGTATACCTCAATTCCAATGGCCCCTGCACCGTGCTCTCCACGGCAAGCAACATGGTGCCCGCCCCCAAACGCAACCGCCTCAGATCGGCATCGGGAATGTTCAGGTCTATTTCTTCCACTTGCGACCACAGTGATGTGCCTGGCGAAAGGGGAATGGGCCCCCCGATGAATGGCACTTCGAAATCCGCTACCCACGCGGTATCGAGTGAAGGCGTCAGTGCATCCCCGTCGAACAGTGGCCGGGAACCACTGATCTGCAGCCACAGGCCCTCCTCCCCATCCTCCCACAGGCTGTCCGGAACGAGTGCCTTCCAATCGAGGGTGTCGTGCAAAAGGACCACATCGTGGAGGGGCACCCGCCACGTCACCGGCTCGGACCTGCATCCCGCCAACAGAAGCAACAGGAGGCCTATGACCCTCTCGACCCTCATGCGCGCCCGGGCTTTCTCCAAGGTTCGAAACACAGGAATACGGCCAGCCCCAGCGGAAGCACGGCAGGATGGAAATCCTGGACGCAGACATGGAACGGTGCCCGGCTCAGGAGGGCCGTTCCGCCGGCCGCCATGCCCATGAAGCGCCCGAGGTTGCGTTTCCATCGGGGTGAGGCCTCCCGGAGCCCCGGGCCGATGACGTGAAGAGGAAAAGCCCACAGGATATTGAGGTTGTAGCGCGTATCCATGTGACCGGTGCCCAACCACAGGAAGGTCAACAAGCACCCCACCATTCCCGTGGCCCACGGCAGGACGCGCCTGAGCCAACGTTTGCCCCACACCGACTCGATCAGGGTCCAGAGCAACAGAACCCATGCCGCTCCGACGGGCCAACCGGCCCGGTCCGGAGCAGTCCGGAGCATGCTGGTCAACAATTCCTCACGCGCTGCGACCAACGGGCGCTCCCGCATGGTCTGACCGTCCATCACCATGCCCTCCAGTTCCTCGGCGAGGTGGTCCGGAAGGAAGGCATCTCCGCATTTTCCGAGCGGTGCATCCACCGGCAAGCCGAGGACGATGTCGATGCCCAAACGCGTCAGGGGCACCCCCCCCAGTTTGGAACGGAGGAGGTCCCGGTAGGAGCTGTCCCTGCGGTCGACACAATCCACCGTGAGGCGTTGACCGAAAACATCCTTCAGCACCTTGATGACACGCGTCGCGCAGTTGTCATACAGGAAGAGGTACCGGTAATTCCTGTGATCGGGGTGGGCATTGGCCCTCAGGTAGGCATCCAGTCGCGCGATGTCCGCGGAGTCCAGGGCCAGGACCTGCTCCTCCACCCCCCTTCCGCTGCGGATGTACTCCTCGAGGAAGCCCCCGAAGGTGCTTGTACTCAAGGAATAAATGAGTTCTCCCCGGATGAAGCGGGGATAGAAGCCTTCGCTGAATTGGAACGTGCCGAAGTTGTACACGCGGTCCAAGGGGGGGTCGGCGGCGAGATCCTGAATCCGGATGGCCGTGTGGCCAAAGGCGCTGTACAATTGCGTGCCCGGCGTGCACGTCAGTACGCTCGCCCTGGCCGCATCGGAGTATGACCGCAAGGGGGCTTCCGGATTCGGCGGAAAGGGAACGGATTGCCCCCACGAAGAGAGGAGCCACATCCAACATCCCATGGTGACCAACAGCTGTTTCACAACGGCAAGATGGTGCCTGAAAACGGCATTGTGACCGGGCCGGACAGCCAGGCGCGCCGCTCTCCCTCGAACACGACGCCGAGAAGACCTCCCGGCGCCCTGAATTTGAACGCTTCGCCCCCATTCTGCCAGCGCAGCACAGCGGCCGATGCCACCGTTCCGCTGCCGCAACTGAGGGTTTCCGCCTCCACGCCCTTCTCGAAAGTGCGCATGGCGTAGCGGCCCTCCACATCGGGTGAGACGGCGACGACATTGACATTGACCCCGTGAGGAGCGAAATCCGGGTGCTCCCTGATGGGAATGGCCAGGTCCAACAGATCCAAACCCGCCAGGTCCTCAGGAGCCGTTCCGAGGACAATGTGCCCGGTTCCGGTGTCGACAAAGGCCCCGTGGCCCGTATCCTCCGGCATGGTCTTGACCAGCAGGTCAACACAGGGCTCACCCTCTACCCAGTGTCCTTCATGAATTCCATCCCGGGCACTGAAGTGGGCGTCCGGGAATTCCCCTCCGTTGAGTTGTCGCCACCAGGTGAAAGCCGCTCTGGCCCCATTGCCGCAAAAAGCCTCACTCCCATCGGGGTTCAGGAAAACAAGATCGAAATCCGCGCCTGCGGCACCCGATTTCAGCAGCAAGACCCCGTCCGCTCCTACGCCGCGCTTGCGGTCGCACCATCGCACCACATCCTGAGTAGACGGCCGCTCCGGACCCGTGGAATCCCGCAAGTCGAGCCCGATGAAATCGTTGCCCGCCGCGTCCAGCTTGACGAACTGCATTTCCCGAAGGTACAAGTGCGATTCGTCGGCGTCATCAACAGTTCAAAGGATTCAGGTATATTGTTCTGATGGCTCAATACTTCCCTCATACCAAAGCTATTCTGAGCGTGGGTCTGCTTGCCTTCGGCACAATCGGGTCACAAGCCCAGGTGGATGTGCTCGATGCCCGTTTGCCCCTGCCAGTCCTGTTTCTCCACGGAATGAGCGGCGATCCGAGCAGCTGGGGATCCATGGCGAATCTGCTCTCCAGCGACGCAGGCCTGATCGAAGGGGATCAGTTGCGGTACTGCCTCAACGGCGATGGCTCAGAAGGCACTTCCACCCTGGATGAGGTGCTGCCGTTCACCGCGCTGCCCTCCACGTATGCCGACTTCTACCGCATCAATTTCGAGTGCAATGCGAGCGGGACATGCTGGAGCAATTCGTCCTCGAACTCGGACGGCATCTTCAGTGGACAGGCCGCCGCTGCCAAGCAGGGATTGGCCGTAGCGGATGCCATTGCAGAGATCCTGGACGCTACGGGAGCTCCTGAAATCGTGTTGGTGTGCCACAGCATGGGCGGGCTCGCGGCCCGCGAATATCTGCAGACGCCGGCCTATTGGCCGGTGGACGAACAGGGCAACGCACATCACCGCGTGGCCAAATTGGTCACCTCCGGCACTCCGCACAATGGCAGCAATTTCTCGGTCGGGTGGCTCGAGGATCTCGGCGACCTCTTCGGCTTCGACATCGAGCAACGGTCCGATGCGGTGCGGGACCTCCGGACAAGCTATTTCTACTCGGGCGACCCCGGCGTTTACCTGTTCGGGGGATTGGAGGACAATTGGGTCCTCTGGGATTTCCTGTTCCTCAACTTCTGGAATGTCGATGTGAATTGCGATGGAGACCAAGGAGACTTGATTGTGGGGCTCAATGAGAAACCGTTGTCCGATGACCTTGAATTCGCCTTCATCACCTCCTATGACGATGGCATCGTATCCGCCTTCAGTTCAGACGCCGTGGTGTCCATGTACAACCCCACACACCGGGAGCGCTTTTTTGTCAGTGGTGTCTTCCATACGTCCATGAACGATGAGTTGGGCCTCACCCTCCAAGCCATGGACGAGCCCGACGGGATCGCGACGGCCTACCCCATCAGCGCTGGACAGACCATCATGGGCTTCACCTCGCCCCAAGGCACGGATGCACCCCACCCCAACGAGGACCGCGATGTCTATGCCCTGACCGTCGCGGAACCCACCTTGGCCAGCCTCGACACGCTGTGGTTCGGCAATGGACTGATCGAGGCCTCCTGGCTTGATGCCAATGGCAATGTGCTGGGCGACGCCCTGGCTGCGGAGGGTGTTCTGCTCGACCCGGGAACGGCCCACTTGCGCATCACCACCGCACCGGGGCCTGCCGTCACGAACCACCTTTTCGTGGCTGATTTCGCTCCAGCCCCCTCGGCTTGTCCTGAAGACCTCGACAACAGCGGCCTCGTCACAGCCGAGGATGTCCTCGTGTCCTTGTCCCAATTCGGATGCACCTCCGCTGAGGTGCCCGCCGGCTGCAGTGCCGACATCGACGGCGACGGCATCGTCGGGGTCAGTGACATCCTTTCTGTCCTCAGCATGTTCGGCAACGCCTGCTGAAGCCGCCAAACATCAACCCGCGCAAAGGGAAAGCCGCCAAAGGTGGCTTTTCCTTTGCGCCCAATCCTTGGCTTTTCGGTTGGTGCGCCTTGTCACCTGATCACCGCCGCCGTCCTTTTCGAGATCATTCCGTCCGTTGCCCGCACCGTCAACCCCGGCGAATCCGCAGGAAGAGCGGTCCTGCTTTCTCAGGCGACCGCGCTATTCCATCTTCAATGCAACATCAGCAGGATGAATAGAAAAGGCCGCCCGAAGGCGGCCTTTTGCTGTTCAGAAATCGGTCGGTGATCACTGCGACACGAGCAGCTTCTTCACGACCAGGTATTGCGCGCTCGACAAGCGGATTTGGTACATGCCTGCGTCCAGGTCGGCGGCATCGATGTCGAGCGTGTGGTTCACGTTCGGAGAGGCGATGCCATCGTACAACTCGGCGATGAGCCCACCGTCCATGGAATACATGTCCACCCGGATCCGCATGTTCTCGGTCACCGTGAAGCCAAGCAGGCTCCAATCGTTGGTTGGGTTCGGCTGGAGGTTGGTCACCCTGATCGGGGTCTTGCCCGTGGTCAGGTCACCAGCACCGCCCAGGATGACCGGGGTGTGGTCTCCTGCGCCGGATCCGGCCAGTTCAGCATCACCGTCGACATCCTCGCACTCCACTTCATCGTTGACACTGACCGTGTAGCTGAAGCAGGTCTCGTTGAAGCAGTCATCGAAGGCCTTCCATGTGCGGGTCACGCTCCAGGGCAGGCAGCAGTCGAGGTCTCCGAAGACATCGCCCGTACCATTGGCAGGCACTCCATCGAACATGCCGGAGTAGTAAAGCCATCCACCAAAGCCGTAGTTGCCGTTCTGGCCACTGGCACCATATCCCAGCTGGAATCCGAAGAGCTCATTGCTCGGTGCATGCGCGAGGTGGAGGGTATCGCCAAAGTAGGTGCCCGTTCCGATGAGCGTACCGGAATCGAGGATGCGGTAATCCCAATCCTCGTGGTTGTCATCGATTTCACCGCAATCCAACTTGAAGGTGTGGGAACCAGGCTGATTGGACCAATCGTCCCAATCCATGGCCATGCCATAGGTGATCTGCACGATCCAGCCTCCTCCGGTACCATCGATGGACGTGACATCCTGGGTCAAGGTCCATGTGCCATCCGTATTGTTCTCCACCACACCCGGCTCGCCGGCGAAATCCTCCAAGCCGCTCGGCAGCCAGAGGCGCAAGCTGTGGGGGTCTTGATTTCCACAGGTCTCTCCATCCTCGAATGCCTCGGGCACGAAGCTCATGCAATAGGAACTCACATAATCATTCGGAGCGAAATCACCGTCGAAATCGTCTTCGTAGATGATGCGCACCTCCGTATCGCAATTGTCCTCGGCCGCAATGCTGTTGCATACCAGGGCCGACTGCCAATCAACGGAGCCGTCCTCATCATCTTCCGCACAGCAGACATAGCCGGTTCCTCCATTGGTCAATCCGCAAGTGTTGGTGAACTGGGGAGAGATGGTATCGAGGACCTCGATGAGCTGCTCGTATGTCTCCACATTCTCGTTGCCGCATGCATCTCTGGCCGTGATGGTAAAGTTGCGGGTCACCGTGTAGCTGCCCTCCGTCAGGGTGTCGCAGTTTGAAACGATGATATACCCATTCTCGCAACCATCATATGCCCAACCACCGTTGGAGATGGATCCTCCCACGAACTCCTCGTTGAAGGCCGTCATGATGGACGTCAACGCACTGCCATCTGCAAGGAGGCATCCTCCCAGTATGCTGTCCGCGCGATCGACAATCTCGGAAATGGTCCATCCGGCATATGCCCCTGTAGTGGCCTTTACGTCACCTAGCCATCCTGAAGAATTGCCGAAGCCCGGGTCATAGTCGTCGAACCCGATGGAAAGCTTGGCCGCAACAGTTTGTCCGGCGAGGACATTGCCGACACAGTAAGGGTCGATATAGGTACCGGAAAGCATGCCGCCCGTGCCACCGCATGGCAAGAACGCCTCCACGGCGTTGGACGTCGTCAAGGTCAGGGTATTTCCGGTGGGACAACCGACAGTCACGCCACTTGGGAATGCCGCGGCAAAGTTGGCATCCCGGTAGCATCCGGGGTTG
>CALLLH010000001.1 GCA_938082505.1 uncultured Flavobacteriales bacterium | reverse complement strand
GCCCTGGTCCACGCCTACCCCGAGTTCATCGAGGGCATGATCTTCAAGTTCCTCAACGCCACCACTTTCGACGGATACAACCCCTATCGCGTCTTCAAGGACGGCTTCGAATGGGAGACCATTGAGCCGGACAACCCGTGGTCGTACATCGGCTACTGGGGGGACCACCAGATCATTTATCTGCTGAAGTTCCTGGAATTCCTGCGGGCCTACTACCCCGAGAAGCTGGAGGAGTATTTCCAGAATGACTCCTTTGTCTACGCCAATGTCCCCTACCGGATCAAGGCCTATGATGAGCTGCTGAAAGATCCCAAGAACACCATCGAGTTCGATCATGAACGGGAGCAGAAGGTGGAGTTCAAGAAGGATGAAATCGGTGGGGATGGTGCCCTCCTTCGCGAGACCCACGTGTTCATCTACAAGGTCAATTTCATCGAGAAGATCATGGCGACCATGCTCGCCAAGGTGGCCAACTTCATCCCCGAGGGCGGCATCTGGATGAACACCCAGCGCCCCGAGTGGAACGACGCCAACAACGCCCTCGTCGGAAACGGCGTGTCCATGGTGACCCTCTACTACCTGCGCCGCTTCCTGGTCTATTTCAAGGGGTTACTGTCGCAAACGGCGCAACAGGAGGTCCAGATTTCGGTGGAACTGCTCGCCTGCTTCAACCGCATGAGCGCCACGCTCAAAGAGCATCAAGCCTTGACTTCAGGCGCCATTTCCAATGCCCAGCGGCGCACCATCCTCGACGGACTGGGCAGCGCCTCCAGCGACTACCGGCAGAAGATCTACGGGGAAGATTTCTCCGGCCACAAATCCGCGCTGAAGTTGGCCGACCTGCTGACCTTCGTCAATGTGGCCCTGGACCACCTGGAGCATTCCATGGCAGCCAACAAGCGCAGCGACGGCTTGTACCATGCCTACAACCTCATGACCGTCGAGCAGGACGGTGGCATCGACATCAGCCACCTGCCTGAAATGCTCGAAGGACAGGTCGCTGTCCTCAGCTCGGGCCTGTTGGATGCCAAGGCGAGCCTTGAGGTACTCGATGCGCTCAAGGCCAGCGGCCTTTTCAGGGAAGACCAGTACAGCTACATCCTGTACCCCAACAAATCCCTCCCCCGTTTCCTGGACAAGAACAACGTGGACCCTGGGGCGGTGTCCGGCTCCAGCCTCTTGTCCAAACTGGTGGCGGACGGCAACGGCGACATCGTGACGCAGGATTGCAACGGCGGATTCCACTTCAACGGCAACTTCAACAATGTCCAAGCGCTGCGCGCGGCCCTTTCCGCGTTGCCCGAGCGGTACCAACCCCTCGTGGCAGCCGAGCAGCAAAAGATTGAAGCGGTCTACGAAAGCATTTTCGACCACAAGTCGTTCACCGGCCGCTCCGGCACCTTCTTCGGCTACGAGGGATTGGGTTCCATCTACTGGCACATGGTGTCCAAACTCCGTTTGGCCGTGTTCGAAGTCCTGAAATCAGCCGTGGAACAATCGGAATCCCAGGACGTGGTGGGCCGGCTGTTCGACCACTACTTCGAAATCAATGCGGGCATTGGCGCGCACAAGTCTCCTGAATTGTACGGCGCGTTCCCGACAGACCCCTATTCGCATACGCCGGGCGGAAAGGGTGCCCAGCAGCCGGGCATGACCGGACAGGTCAAGGAGGACCTGCTCTGCAGATTGGGAGAACTGGGCGTGCGCGTTTCAAACGGCCAGCTCCATTTCGACCGCGCATTGATGCACGACGGGGAATTCCTGACCGAACCCGCGGTTTTCGAATACTTCGACGTGAAACAACAGCCGCAGACCATCGAATTGACCCCGGGAAGTTTGGCCTACACCGTGTGCCAGGTTCCTGTGGTGCACAAGCGTGGAGCCGACAAGGCCGGAATCGAGGTGACCATGACCGATGGGCGCACCGTAAACATCGAGGGCCTGTTGCTGGACCGGGCGCTCAGCAACAAGATTTTCCGCCGGTCGCACGAGGTGGCACAGCTCACTGTGACTGCCTGACCCCCATTCCATGCAGAAAGTGTCAAATTCCAATCCTAGATTCGGGGGCCTTGCATGCTCCCTTCTGGGCGCTGCATCCTTTCTTTTCCTCTCAGCAGTCAATGTGTCCTGCGGATCGGTAAACGAGCATCAAACCATGCACGACAAATCAGCATCCGAACTTCTGGGCAATTCCGACTACCCCGCCATCTGCTACGGAGGCTACAGGGGCCTCAGCCGTTCCGAACAGCCTTCCATTCCCCAATTGAAGGAGGATGTGCGGATGCTGCATGCGATGGGCATTCGGTTCTTGCGCACGTACAATGTCCAATTGGCGCACGCCTCGAATCTGGTGAAGGCCATCCATGAATTGAAGCTGGAGGAGCCCGGTTTCGAGATGTATGTGATGCTGGGCGCCTGGATCGATTGTGCGGGAGCGTGGACGGACGCGCCCAACCATGCGGTACAGAACCTCGAGGCCAACCAGGCCGAAATCGATCGCGCCACTGCGCTGACGCTGCAATACCCGGACATCGTGAAGGTCATTGCCGTAGGCAATGAAGCCATGGTGCACTGGGCCGCCTCCTACTTCGTGGCGCCCGATGTCATATTGCAGTGGGTCAACCACCTGCAGGCCTTGAAGTCCGAGGGTTCGTTGCCCGCAGATTTGTGGATCACCAGCTCGGACAACTTCGCTTCCTGGGGCGGCGGTGGCGCGGAATACCACAATGAGGACCTCGAGGCTTTGGTCAAGGCCGTGGATTTCGTTTCCATGCACACCTACCCTTTCCACGACACCCATTACAACCCGGTCTTCTGGTCAGTGGATTCCTTGGACCAAGAGACGGGAAGCGCCGGGGACACCGCGAGGATCGAGCGTGCCATGGAGCGCGCCTTGGCCTACAGCCAGCACCAATATGCCCAAGTCGTGCAATACGTTCAGGGCATTGACACCAGCAAAAGCGTGCACATCGGTGAGACCGGCTGGGCCAGTGTTTCCGACGGATTCTACGGTCCGGAAGGCTCACGCGCTGCGGACGAGTTCAAGCAGGCGCTATTCTACCGCGGCATGCGCGAATGGACCCGGGAAGCTGGCATCAGCTGCTTCTACTTCGAGGCCTTCGATGAGCCCTGGAAAAGTGCCGCCAACCCCACCGACTCCGAGAACCACTTTGGATTGTTCAAGGCGGATGGCGAAGCCAAATATGCCCTGTGGCCCTTGGTGGAAGACGGGGTGTTCAACGGTCTGAAGCGGGATGGCCATTCCATCACGCGCACTTATGCCGGACAGCGCGAGATGTTGGATCGCCATGTATTGCACCCGGCACCTTGACCCGGAGGTATTCCATTCCCATGCCACAACCTGATTTCCGCCTCCAAGTACCGCTCATCGCCCTGTTGCTCTGTCTCACCGCGTTTTCCTGCTCAGGGCCAGCGAGAAACGGGGTTTGGACAGAAGCCGGTGAGCTCCACACCTCCGAAGGACCGTATTTCATCAAGGGCGTCTGCTACCACCCGGTCCCGGTCGGTCAGGAGATCCGCAGCTTTGAATCGCTGACACAGGACCTCGCCCTCATGCAGGACCTGGGCGTCAACACCATCCGCGTCTACGAGCCCATTGCGTCTGCTGCCGTGCTCGACGAAGTCCACGCGGCCGGCATTTCGGTCATCGTCGGATTCGGCTACAACCAGGGGGGCGTGTACGACCTGCTGTCGGGGACCTACCTGGACTACGTCAGGAAATTCAAATCCCACCCGGCCATCTTGTGCTGGGAACTCGGCAACGAATACAACTACCATCCCGAGTGGTTCGGTGGATCGCTGGACGTGTGGTATGAGAAGCTGAAGGAGGCGTCCGCCGCCATTCAGGCGGAAGACGCCGATCACCCGGTGTCCACGGCGCATGGCGAAGTGCCGGATGAAGCCCTGCTGGCAGCGCTGCCCGACATCGACCTGTGGGGGTTGAACATCTACCGTTGGGATGTGTCGTACACCGCCGCATTGGACTTTGCCAAGCGGAGCGACAAGCCCATGTATTTCTCGGAACTCGGTGCGGACAGCTACATGAAGGTGGCCAAACCGGGCTACGATGAAGGCGAGAACGAGGACGCCCAGGCGGACGCGACACAAACCCTGTTGACCCCGATCTTCTCCGACTCCGTCCAGACGGCGGGCGTGGCGGTGTTCTCGTTCACCGATGGCTGGTGGAAGGCGGGCGCGCCCGACCGACAGGACGCCGGCGGATCGGCACCCCACAGCAGCGGTGTGCCCTACGACGGCGCCCCCAATGAGGAATACTGGGGGCTGGTGGACATCCACCGCAATCCCAAGGAAGCCTATGAGGTGGTCCAATCCCTGTTCAACGGCAACACCCCCCCACGCATGAAGGACGGAAAACCCAGAAAAGCGGTATTCGAGACCTCCCGCCATGGAGGGCGGTTTCACGCCATTCCACAGGACACCCTCGCCCGATGGGACGCGCCGAACCCGCAGGAAGTGCGCGTTCTGGTGCATGCCGATCAGCGCAAGCAGAAGATCGAGGGATTCGGCGGGTCCTTCACGGACGCCTCGGCCTACCTCGTCCATCAGATGAGCCCGGAGCAGCGGCAGCGCATCCTCGAGGCCTATTTCGCCCCGGCGGGGGCCCACTACAGCCTCACCCGCACGCACATGAATTCGTGCGATTTCTCGCGGTTCCACTACAGCTATGCCGACGTGGAAGGCGACATGGAGCTGGAGCATTTCAGCATCGACCAGGATCTCGAATTCCTGTTCCCCATGATCCGGTCGGCCCAGGACATTTCCAAGGACGGCTTCCAGGTCATCGCGTCCCCTTGGACCGCCCCGCCTTGGATGAAGGACAACAACGCCTGGGTCGGTGGGCGGCTTCGCCCCGACATGCAAGCCACCTGGGCGCAGTTCTTCGTCAAGTACGCCCAGGCCTGCCAGGCGCAGGGCATCCCCCTGTGGGGCTTCACCGTGGAGAACGAGCCCCACGGCAACGGGAACAACTGGGAGAGCATGCTCTACTCGCCCGACGAGATGACCGCGTTCGTGCAGCAACATCTGGGCCCCGCCCTCGAGGCCAGCGGCCTGGGACACCTGAACGTGCTGGGCTACGACCAGAACCGCGCCGGCCTGGACGAATGGACGGCCTCGATGTACCGCGATTCAGCCAGCGCGAAGTACTTCGCCGGTACGGCGATCCATTGGTACGAGAGCACCTACGACTACTTCCCCGACGACCTGGATCGGGCACACCAGGCCGCGCCTGACAAATTGCTGATCGAAACCGAGGGGTGCATCGACGCCGAGGTGCCCGTCTGGCAGGACGACGACTGGTACTGGCGCAAGGAGGCCACCGACTGGGGCTTCACCTGGCGCGAGGAGGACAAGAAATACCTGCACCCGAAGTACGCCCCGGTGCACCGTTACGCCCGGGACATCATCGGCTGCCTGAACCATTGGGTGAACGGCTGGGTCGATTGGAACATGGTGCTCGACCGCCAGGGCGGGCCCAACTGGTTCGAGAACTGGTGCATCGCGCCGGTCATCGTGGATCCCGAACAGGACGAGGTCTACTTCACGCCGCTCTACGACGTGATGTGCCACTTCAGCAAGTTCATCCGGCCCGGGGCCACCGTTCTGGCCTCCGAGTGCACCGATTCGGAACTCATGGCCGTCGCGGTCGAAACACCCGACGGTGACCACGTCATTGTCTGCTTCAACCCGGGAGACACACCCCGCACCGTGCGCATTGAAGGCCTCTCGGAAGACGTCCGCATCGTCCTCGACGCCCAGGCCCTGCAAACGGTCGTCCTCGCTCCCTAAGACACCTGAACACCCAGCAAATCATGGCCACTTCACCTTCGACCACCGCTGTCCCGATGGGGCAGAAAATCGCCTTCGGCTTCGGCATGCTGGCCAACCAGATGTTTCCCGCCGCGTTGGGCGTGTTCATCATCGTATTGGTTCAAGACCTCGGATTTGCAGCCATTCTGTGGGGCGTCATCCAATTCCTGCCCCGCATTTTTGATGCCATCACCGACCCCATCATGGGGTTCATTTCCGACAATACACGGTCCAAATACGGCCGTCGCCGGCAGTACGTCTTCATCGGAGCCATTCTGATGGGCTTGGCCTACGTCGCCATGTGGCAATTGCACAAAGGGGATGGCGTGACCTACAACTTCATTTATTTCCTGAGCTGGTCACTCGTCTTCTATCTGGGACTGACCATCTTCAGCGTGCCCTATGTGGCCATGGGCTATGAGATCAGCGAAGACTTCCACGAGCGGACGCAGATCATGGCCGTCGCCCAATTCATCGGACAATGGGCCTGGGTCATTGCGCCCTGGTTCTGGGTCATCCTGTATGACCCCAACTGGTTCCCGGAAGGTGCGGACGAGGGGGTTCGGGAATTGTCCATCTGGGTCGCCATTCCCTGCACCCTGTTTGCGCTCATCCCCGCCATTTTCATCAAGAGCGAGTCCACCCTGGACAGAACCGATTTCTCCCCCATCAATGCGGCTGCCGTCCTCAGCAGTGTCGGCAAGATCTTCGTTTCGGCCTTTGAAGCCTTCCGCATCAAGCAGTTCCGCCAGATTGCCGGAGCGACCTTTTTGATCTTCAATTCCTTCAATGTCATCGCGGCGTACACCTTCCTGATCATCGTACACTACCTGTTCAACAGTGACCCCGCCAGTGCGGGCACCTGGCCGGCCATGCACGGCTCCGTCGGCGCATTGATCACCACGTTCCTCGTGATTCCCATTGTAGCTCAGATGTCCAAGCGTTTGGGCAAGAAGCGGGCCTTCATCGTGTCCCAACTCATTTCCATCGTGGGGTACGTCTTGTTCTGGTTCCTGTTCGTTCCCGGAAAACCCTACCTGTTCCTCTTCGCCCTGCCCTTCCACTCCTTCGGCATTGGAAGCCTGTTCATGATCATGATGAGCATGACCGCGGATGTCTGTGATCTGGATGAATTGCAAACAGGAAAACGACGTGAAGGCGTGCTCGGAGCGGTCTATTGGTGGATGGTGAAACTCGGATTTGGCGTAGCTGCATTGCTCGGTGGATTCATCCTGTCCACCGTTGGATTCGATGCCGAGAATGTGACCGAATCCGCCATCACGGGCATGCGCATGTTCTATACGGTCCTTCCCATCGCCGGTGTGGTCGGCGCCATCTTGATCATGTGGAGCTATGACATCACGGAGGAGAAAGCGGAACAAGTGAAGGCCGAGCTGGCCACGCAGCGAGCAGCCGTCAATGCATGAATTCCAACACATACCATAGCAGAAGACACCCGTAATGTCATACCGCAAGGAAAAAGTCCTGTCGTTGACAGGAACAGAAGTCAACGGACTGGATAGAAACACGTTGCAAGAGCAATGCGCCTTGTTGTTGAACAACAGGATGCACGGCATCTGCTTCAGCCCTTACGAGGGAAAACAGGAGCCTGGAGACCCCATTTCGGAGGAGCAGGTGCGCAGGAAACTGAAGCTGCTCCAACCGCATACGCATTGGATCCGGGTGTTTTCCTGCACCGAAGGAAATGACATCATTCCCCAACTCGCGCGGGAATACGGCTTCAAGACTTTGGTGGGCGCCTGGTTGGGTGAAGACCAAGACAAGAACGAGGAGGAGATCAAGCGGTTGATTGAACTCGCCCGCGATGGGTTCGTCGATGTCGCCGCCGTAGGCAATGAAGTCATGTACCGGGAGGAGATGGAGGAATCCGAGCTGATCGGGTATATCCTTCGGGTCAAGGAAGCCCTGCCGGACATCCCGGTGGGCTATGTGGATGCCTATTACGAATTCACCAACCGTCCGGAGATCACCGCGGCTTGCGATGTGATCCTGGCCAACTGCTACCCCTACTGGGAAGGTTGCCACATCGATTATTCCCTGCTGTACATGAAGCAGATGTACTACCAGGCGAAGCAGGCCGCCCCGGACAAAAAGGTCATCATCACCGAAACGGGTTGGCCGAGCGAGGGAGACCCCTTGGGCGCGGCCGAGCCCGGCTACGAAAACGCGCTGAAGTACTTCATCAACGCGCAGAACTGGTCCCAGAAAGAAGGGATTGACATGTTCTACTTCTCAGCCTTCGATGAAGGCTGGAAGGTGGGCACCGAAGGCAGTGTCGGCGCATTCTGGGGCCTGTGGGACCACGAGGAGAAGCGCAAATTCTGAACGGGCGCTTCCGCCGATCTATTCCAACACCAGACGGGCTGTTCCACACATCCCGCCCTCGGCATCCGTCCAGACCAGCACAACGGTACCCCGGGGCCAGCCCGCCACATTGAGCGTACTGGAGCCCAACGCGGTTCCGATGACCCGGCGGATTTCCCGACCTGAAGCATCCTGAACGGAAAGGCCGTGGGCCTTTTCCGGCCATGTGATGTGCACCTCATCGCGCGCGGGATTGGGGTAGACCCATTCCCCCGGACCTTCGGGTGGATCTGGTGAAGTCACCCCCACCGATACGTCGCCGTTGGCAAAGGCGTATTGGCCGCGGCGCAGCTTGGAAACCTTGAAGACTCCCCCCCCATTGAACGCCGAGCCCATCTGGATTTCGTAATCCGGGTACTCGACCCAGGGATCGGCGGGTGTGGCACGCCAAGCGAGGAAGGCATCCGCCTCCGTCTGCCCGTAGAGGTCGAAATCGAGCTCGTCCTCATCCCCACCGCGGTAGGTGAACCGTGCGTCGAGCAGCAGCCCCTCATCGGGCCAAAGGCCGTTCACCGTCCAGAAATGCGTGCTGCTCAGCTGCTCCACGTAGGGTGCTTTCCCGGCCGGCGTCTCCCCCGGCGCGCCATCGGGACCGGCCCAATGGTGCTCGACCCGCACCAATGCACTGTCACCCTCGGCGATTTCGTCACAGCCGATGCGCATGTCCACCCACGGCAGATTCTGCAACGAGCTCGGCTCCGTGATCCAGTAATCGAGGTCCATACGGCCCTGATTGAGCCGCCCCTCGGCATTGAGGGCCACCATGGCGGGCTGCAGGTCGGTCACGATGTCGGCCGTGGCATATTGCCCGCCGACCACGATCTGCACCACCTCACGTTGGCCGGCGAAGTCCCACACCGTCACCTCCAACGGCTCATTCTCGTGGTGGTTCTCGCACGCGCGCAGCTTCTGCTGCAGATGCAGCGTCGTCACATGGCCAGGCACCTCATCGGGCACCGCTGTGATGGCACTGTCCAGCACCCACGTAGAAAATCCCGGCTGGCGGATGTGGGCATCGAACCACGGCGTCAGGTCCACACCCGTGGCCGCCTCCCAGGCCGCCTCGAGCATGACGTCGTCCATGGCCCCACCGTAATGTGTGGCGAGCACCGCCTGTCCGCCTTGACGGAAGAGCTCATCCCCCAGGTAATTGCGGAGGTTGTGGACCACCGAGGCCCCCTTGTTGTAACTGTGCCGGCCGTAGATGTTGGCGTCGGGAATGGGCGACAGCGCGAAGAATCCGCCGTCGTCAACGTGGGCCTGCTCGAGCACGAACTGTTGGTTGTCCTTGACCATCTCCACGAAAGCCTCACGTCCACTGAGCACCTCCTCGAAGAGGTGGCTGGAGTACTCAGCGAATCCCTCCTTGATCCACATGTGGTTGTGCACCAGCGGCGACAGCATGTTGCCCCACCAATGGTGGCCCAGCTCATGCCCGTAGAGGCCCTCGTTCTGGAAATTCGACTGCTCGAGCATGGACAGCGGATAGGCGATGTTGGTCGGATGCTCCATCGCCCCATCGGTGGTGATCACATAGCCCACGCGCTCCCAGGCATGCGGTCCCCACCAGTCCTCCATCGCGTCGATGCAGACGGGCAGGTCCGCGAAGCGGCTCTTCATGGAATTGAGGTTGGCCGGACGCGCCGTCAGGCGGATGGGCACCTCCCCGTAGAGGCCGGTATGCACCGTATCGAAATCCTGGTAGTCGGCAACGGCAATGGCACTCAAGTAGGTCGGGATGGGCTGCTGCATATCGAACACCCTGCGGACCGTATCGCCTCCGAGGCTGTCCGTCTGCACCAGCTGCCCTTGTCCGTGGAAGCGCTTGCCCCCTGCACTCGTGATGCCGTAGGTATAGGCCGCGCGCTCACGGAACTGGTCGAAGCATGGATACCAGGCCTTGCCATGGTTCGGGGGAACTGTGGTCAATCCGATGCCGAGGCTGTAGATGTAATGGGTCGTCAGGTACATCCCGCCCCAATAGGGGTCCTTTCCAGGCTGACCATGGTAGTGGAGCTCAACGGTCTGGGCCGGCCCTGGTTGCCAGTCACCATCTGGCGCATCAATGAACACGGAGTCGCCGAGTTGCAGATAAGTCCAGGACTGCCCATCGAGTTTGACCGAATCCACGGTGAGGGTGCCTTCGAGGTCAAACCAGAGGTTGGAAGCCCCGGACTCGAGGGTGGCAAACCTGATGGCCGCGGAACCCGATACCTCCAGCGTATTGGCGGTCGTCACATCCAGCTCGAGCCCGTAGTGCTCGACGTCGAAGGAGTCGCTCCGCGCCAAGGACCCCGTCATGTCGAAATTCTCGGTCGACGATGCCCGCAGCGCAGCCAGTTCCGCCTTCGGCAAATGGGCATGCCGGCAGCCGTTGTGGGTGAGGTCACGCGCAGCAGTAATACGCAGAACGGGCCCGTTTCCTTGAGAGAAAACAGGCCCGTTGATGGCCGCAATCAGCAGCAATACGAAGGAAAGTCGTGCCATGGCGGGAAGATACCCCACCGTCACGGGTTGTCCTTATTGGACGATGAAACGCCGGCGGCCTTCTGTCCCTTCCGCACGCCACGTCAGCAGGTAGACCCCCGGGGTCCATCCTCGGACCGGAATGATGGCCCCTGCGGCACCGGCGTGACCACCCCATACGAGGGCGCCCTTCGTGTCCCGCACTTCAAGCCGCGCCTCATTCGGCATGCCCGCCAGTTGCAGGTCCACCCCATTTGCCGGGTTCGGCCACAAGGTCACCGTGTTGGCGGTCATCCGCTCCACGTGGTTGACCGTTCCCTGACCTCCGAACAAGTTGACGGCATCGCAGAGGGTCCAGCCCAGGGCCCATGTGTGGCCGGAACCGACACCGCATTCGAGGTTGAGCGTATCCATTGCCGTCCCCCCACTCGCGTCGAAGCCGAATGTATAGTCGATGGCGAGGTCGTTGTTGACCACCACGCCATTGTCCGCAGCGTAAGCATCCAGCTGGGCGTCACCATCCTCGACTTCCGATCCGTCGTAGTCGATCGCCTCGTCTCCAAGGATGACGATGTTGCTGAGCGTCAGGTCTCCTGAGACCCAATGGTCAAAGGCGTCCATGGGCGTTTCCTTGTCTTCGATCTCAATGCCCTCGGCCACATTGGCGATCACGGCATTGGAGATATGGCCGCCTGAACCATTGCGGAAGAGCAGACCCTGTCCCCCGCCGAGACCCACGATGGTCCAACCGACAACGGTCGGTGTCGAGAGCGGCATCTCATCAGCCGAGACATTGCCGTCATCGGAGTCGTCCCCGTCCAGTTCTCCTCCTCGATCGCCGATGACACCCGGCTGATCCTGTATGGCCAACCAATGCTCATTGTCGGCACCGTGGTACCCTTGGTCCCAATCGAAACTGTCATCGCCGCAGAATGCGACCACGGCGTTTTTCACGGAGACGGCACCTCCAAAGAATTCAATGCCATCGTCGAGGTTGGACGCGACCTCCACATATTCGACCGTCGTCCCCGACCCCACGCCTGCGAAAGTGATGCCGTTGATTTCATTGGCGGCTCCGAGCTCTGCACCTCCATGACGGACGGACAAGTAGCGCAGGATACCACTGTTGTCCGCATCGTCATCCCCTCCATAGGAAGCCTGGTCATTGTCCGAGGGAACGCCCTCGACCTGGGCCAAACCACCGAAATTGGTCGTCGCATTGCCAAGGATGATGAGCCCACCCCATTGTCCCCTGGTATCGTAAGACACCGAACCATCGAGCGGATCAGCCTCGTAGGTCATGATGATGGGACATTCTGCATTGCCTTCGGCATAAATCTGTCCATTGCGAACGACGATGAGGGCAGCGGCGTCAACGCCGGAGCCGGCGGCCCCTTTTATTACGGTGCCAGCATCAATGGTAAGGGCCTGCCCTGCTTGAACGAAGACATAGCCTTCGAGGACATAGGTATTGTCGCAGGTCCAGGTGGTGGTCCCCGTTCCCCCGGCAGGGATGTTCACGACTGGTCGGGCTGCCAGCGGCGGACAGTCACATTGGGCCTTCACTAAGGAGAGCGAAACGAGGAAAAGGGCGATAATGGTGATCGAACGCATGGTGTGTTTTTTGCAGGTCCGAAATAACCCCATGATTTGGTCTCCAGCGTGACCGGGAATCAACCTTCTCGTGAAGGAATTGTTACGTCGCCGAGAAGTACACCGATTGGGCCAGAATCACAGCCGCGACAGCCCATCCCTCGCCCGTGGAAAGCCGCTGTCTGTCGACCATCATCGAAGAAAAGCACGAATGAAAAAGACCAGATCATGGCCGGTCATCCGATTTCTCCCGGACGACGAATTCATCGAGAAAGACCCAGCTTGCCGAACCGGCCGCTGCATGCCAATCCGGGCAAGCGCCCCCATTCCGGACCGTCATCCTCACATACCGGACCGCCGGTGCACCCGTCCTGACTGTAGCCTTGAGCTCAAACCGCTGCTGGCGGTCGTCCCGGTTCAACACCAATCCGGGCGCCATGAAAGCCAAGGTGCTCCAATCCTCACCGTCCACGGATCCCTCCCACAACACCGATTCCGGCAGGAAAATCCAAGCATCCTGATAGAGGTAGACCCCAACGGAAAGCACCCCGATATCCGCCGGCAATCCAAGGTCCACGGTCGCCACCATATCGCCTCCCTGCGTGGCCTGCCATGCACCATCCCTGAAATCCTCGGTTCCACGCTTCCCATCCACCAGGGCAAAATCCCCACCGCCCGTATACCAGGGACTCGGGGTGTAACCGAGCTCGAGGGGGGCAAATGCGGCGGCATGCCCGTCCACGGGAAATTCAACCATCTGCCCAGTCCACTGTCCCCTGCGGCCGACCTCCATCCTGACCACCCCGGCATCCATGACCCGGAAGGGCACTGCCGAGGCGATGGAATCCACAACGGATCGCTGCTCCGGAATCCACGTTCCCCGGCCCTCTACACCCCGGCCGAGTGCTGCGACTTCCACCTCGATCCCGTTGCCTTCGGAAGGCCGGGTTTCAAGCGCGAAAGGCGGAGACTCCAATCCATAGGCCACTCCCAATGCATCCAACCTCGGATAGAAGTGGTCCAGCCGCTCAAGGAAATCCCCAAAAGCCTCCGGTCCACCTGTGCGTTCACGACCGCTCCAATACACCTCGGCAAGGGCCGTCAACCGGGGGTACACCTTGGACTCCACCAACTCCTGCGGGGCATGTTCAGTCCACATGTTCCCCTCTCCTCCAATGATGCGGCCGGGGCCGTGGTTGAGTGAATCGGGCAAAGGGTCGAAAGCGTATGCTTCTTCCAAATCAGTGCTGCGCAAGGGGTAATCCAGATAACAATGGCTCGTTGGAGATACCACCACATCCGCCCCCAGATGGACCGCCTCTGCGGCACCCCCCATTCCCCGCCAACTTTGGACGGCCGCACCGTCCGGCAATCCACCTTCGAGGATCTCATCCCAACCGATGATGGTCTTCCCTTTGGAGGCCAGGTAACGCCCCATCCGACCGATGAACCAACGCTGAAGTTCCTCTTCGTTGGCCAACCCTTCCTCTTTCATGCGCCGCTGGCATCGCGCACAGGAAGACCACCGAACCTTGGGTGCCTCATCCCCCCCGATGTGGACCCGAGGTCCAGGAAACAGCTCCACCACCTCATCCACCACTTCCTCAAGGAACCGGAAAGTCTCTTCATTGCCCGCACAGTAGATGTCCTTGAACACCCCCCAGCGGTGGGGCACTTCCAAACTGTCGCCGGTGCATCCGAGTTCGGGATAGGCCGCCAATGCCGCAGAACTGTGTCCGGGCATTTCAATCTCGGGGATCACCTCGATGTGCCGGGCAGCGGCATGGGCCACCACCTCCCGAACCTCCTCGGCGGAATAGAACCCTCCGTGCCGCGAACCATCCGCTTCCGTCCTCCATGCGCCCACCCGCGCCAACGCCGGACGCGAAGGGATGTCCAACCGCCACCCCTGGTCCTCCGTCAAATGCCAATGCAGGACATTCATTCCATGCAGGGCCAGCAACTCGACCTGCTGTTTTACGAATCCGATGTCCTGGAAATGCCGGCACCCGTCCAGCAAAAGGCCACGGTGCGCCAACATGGGCTCGTCCTCAATCGTGCATCCCGGAAGCGAAAAGCCCGCTCCGCATCCTCCGGCCTCGCATTCCACCGGCATCATCTTCCGCAAGGTGGTCCACGCCCTGAAGAAACCCGCCGCCGATGAAGCCCGGATGCGGACGCCGGTGCGGTCCACTTCCAGCACGTATGCTTCTTCCCCCTGCACTGCGGGGTCCGCAATGAAAGCCAGGTCAACCTGGGGAGGCTCTGCCATCGCAACCGCATCCACCGTCTCCAATCCAGCCTTGTTGCACCAGGCCCGCACCACCTCCCGCTCGGCATCCCACGCTGGGGGCCATGCGACAGTCAAACGCCCTTCGAAGAAGCAGGCACCACCTTCCAATTCCAAGGATCGGGGATGCGGAATCAACCCTTCAACACCGCCATGGGGGACATCCCTGGATCCACAAGAGCACAGAGCCGCGGTGAGGAGAATGAAAAAAGAAGCATGCGCGGAATTCATGCGCTCAAGGTCGTTCAAGCGCGTCGAACAGCCTCCACGAGCCGCGCCACCTGCCCGACATCGACCCTGCTGCGCTCCATTCCGAACAACCGGCCAGCCGGCGAGGGCACCGGAATCCGGCAACTGGCGTGCACCGCCTCCACCCCCGCGTCTGCGAACGACGCCACATGCTCCGGATGGACACCCGAACCGGCAACTATGCTCATGCCCTCCGAGACTGCAGCCCGAATGTTGACCAACCCATCCACCGCACGCGCCGCACCGCCACTCGTCAAGGCCTGGCGCACGCCGGATTCCATGAGCAACCGGCGCGGCACGGGACCGCCCCCGGCCTCGTCCAAGGCGCGATGGAAAACCAGCTGTTCAGAACCGACGGCATCGGCGAGTCGCGCAATCAACTGAATGTCGACAGCGCCATCCTCGGTCAATCCACCCGTCACCACCTTGTCTACCCCCATGGCAATCAAGGCCTGCGCCTCGAGCACCATGGCCCGTTGTTCGGATGGAGAATAGACAAAGTCCCCTTCGCGGGGCCGAACCAACACCCGAAAACCAAGGCCCGATTTCCGGGCCGCCTCCAGGGCCAGCTCGGCCAGGGCACGACCGGGGGTCAACCCTCCAGACGCGAGATGGGTGCAGAACTCCACCCTGTCTGCGCCACCGTCTGCGGCGGCGCGCACATCCTCCACGGTGGAGGCGACCACCTCGACGCGGCAGCGCGCCATATCAGGCTGAAACCGCCTCCGCGAACAGCGGAAGCTGGGACATCCGGACCTTCACCGCATCGCCCACCTTGGCAATCACGGCCTCGTCCTCGGCATGCATGATGACCTCATCCATCCAGGCCACCAGCTGCTCCATGTCGCTCTCGACCATGCCACGCGTGGTCACCGCAGGGGTGCCGACGCGGATGCCCGACGTGACGAAGGGACTGCGCGTATCGAAAGGCACCATGTTCTTGTTGACCGTGATGTGCGCTGCACCAAGGGCCGCATCAGCCGCCTTCCCGGTGATGTCCTTGTTGCGCAGGTCAATCAGCATCAGGTGGTTGTCCGTCCCTCCGCTGATCAGGTGGTACCCGCGGTCCACAAAGGCCTTGGCCATCGCCTGCGCGTTCTTGACCACTTGTTGCGAATAGGCCTTGAAGGACGGCTCGAGCGCCTCCCCGAAGGCCACTGCCTTGGCGGCGATCACATGCTCAAGCGGACCGCCCTGCATGCCCGGGAAGACAGCGCTGTCGAGCAAGGAGGAGAGCTTCCGGATGGCCCCTTTCGGTGTGGTGAGTCCCCAGGGATTGTCCATGTCCTGACCGACCATGATGATGCCCCCGCGCGGACCCCGCAGCGTCTTGTGGGTCGTGGAGGTCACGATGTGGCAATGGGGAAGCGGATCGTTCAGCAGCCCAGCCGCAATGAGGCCCGCCGGATGGCTGATGTCCGCCAACAGCAAGGCGCCCACACTGTCGGCGATATCGCGGAAGCGCTTGTAATCCCAATCTCGGCTGTACGCCGACGCACCGCAGATGAGCAGCTTGGGCCGCTCGCGCTCAGCCGTTTCGGCCACCTTGTCCATGTCGATGATGCCCGTCTCTTCCTCCACTCCGTAGAAAACGGGATCGTACAGCTTTCCACTGTAATTCACCGGTGAACCATGCGTGAGGTGTCCTCCATGGGCAAGGTCGAATCCCATGATCTTGTCACCCGGTTTCAGGCAGGCAAGCATCACGGCGCTGTTGGCACTGGCACCGCTGTGCGGCTGCACGTTGGCCCATGCCGCTCCAAACAGGGTGCACAGGCGCTGGCGGGCAAAGTCCTCCACTTGGTCCACCACCCCGCAACCGCCATAGTACCGCTTGCCGGGGAGTCCTTCGGCATACTTGTTGGTCAGGACGGAGCCCTGGGCCTCCATGACCTGGCTGCTGGCATAATTCTCGGAGGCGATGAGCTCGACGCCGTGGGTCTGGCGTTCGTGTTCCTGTTGGATGAGCTCGGCAATGACGGTGTCGCGCATGGTGCTGAAGTGAATCGTCAAAATTAGAACGCACGGTCCGCCATCCCCCTGTTTCGTTGACAAAACGCCCATAGACGTGCATCAATCGCATTTGGCCCTCATGGCGTTCAGAAAAAGCAAGCCCCCCGCCCCGCAGCAAAGCGCCGCGAAGCGGGGGAAACCCGCTGAAGACCGGATCGGTCACTCCACCTCGACGTGGAATCCGGTGTGCATCTCCACCCCGGCACCATCCACAGCCTCCATCTCGAAATGATACTCGCCGGACTCCGCATCGGCCGGAACCACGACTTCCACCGCGAACGGCAACAGCGAATCTGCCGATGCCTCGAGATTGTGGGTCCAGACCGTGCTTTCATCGGATTCACGAATGAGCCGCAGAACGGCTTCAACCACACCATCGGAATCGCTCACATGACCGACCACCGGAATGGTGCCGCCTGCCGACCAGACGGGTTCTCCTGCCCATGACGCAGGATTCACACCACCGACGGAGGACAGGACAAAGGCGGGCAGATGATCGTTCTCCACGTGGAGGGCCGTGACCACATCGGTTGCTGCATTGCCCTCGGCATCCACCACGGACACCACAAGGTCCCAGATGCCGCGGACGGTCAGCGGCACCTCGAAGGTGAACTGTTCCTCGGCCTTCATTCCCTCGACCGCACGGATTTCGAGGATTTGCCAATCCGTGTCCGAATGCAGGGTGAATTCCTCCTCTTCACCTTCCTCATGCACATGGCCTTCGGCAGAATGCAGGTCCCACCGCACTTCACCGAGTCCCTCATTGTCGCAGAATGCATCGTGGACGATCACCGTGGCGCCTGCGGTCACCTCGATCTCGTCGAACAGCACGCTGGGCAATCCGGTCAGGTTGTCCGAATCGCAAATGGTGGGCGGTTCCGTATCGGTGGTTCCACAAGAAGTCCAGAAAGAAAGGGCCACAGCTGCGGCCAGGATTGAGTTGTATTTCATTGTATTGGTTTCATTTTGTTGCTTCGGTCATGGATGGTCATCCTCCTGCAGCAGGTCAAACGTGAAGCGCAGGGATGCCCAACGCCCCTGGGTGACCAATCCCAGGGTGCGGTATGCACTGACGTGGTCCAGCCACGCCTCATTCAACAGATTGTCCACCTCCAAGGCCAACGTCATGCGCTCCCCCTGCCATGAGCATTCTACTCCCCACAGATTGACACCCGGGGTAGGCAACTCGTTTCGCGCCGTCAGTTCGGCAGCGGCGATGAAGCGGTGCCGCATGCCGATGACGGACCGATGGCCCAGGGACCATTCAAAGGCGGTCCGTACATCCGTTGGCGATGTGAACGGCAGCCCAAGCCCGGTTTCCAGCGCCCATTGCCCCAGCACCGCGGCAGCGGTCGAGAGGTTGCCTCGGCCCACCTTCCAGTCGATTTCCACCTCACCACCCGTGCGGAAGGCGTCCAACGCCTCAAAGGCATACACCTGGCCGGCGTGGGCAATGGGCGCAAAACGCGCCGTCGGCGTGAGGTGGATGAATCCGTCGTGCAGCGCGGCAAATCCGCGGATGGACCAGGACAACCTCCGGTCCTTCACGGCTTCGGTGGAGCCGAGGGCAATCCTGATTTCAACCGTCCGCTCCGGGCGCAATGCGGAATTGCCCTGCTCGAAGCGGAACGTCCCGTGGTGGATTCCATTGGCCCCGAGGGCATAGCTGTCAGGCGCCCTTGAGTACGCCGTCGCAGTCCAACTGCCCTCCATCCGCTCTCCCAGACGGAACGGCTGTTGGGCACTCAACGCCCACCCCACCATAAGCCGGTCCATGGAGAGCGCACGGACATCATCCCCGATCACAGCCCCATCGGCCGCATGGAGCGGCTCCACGTGAGCGGCATGGGCCACGTGCAGGCCGTCGGCACGCAGGCCGATGCGGCCCTCGCGCCACCTCCAATCCGAAATCGCCGAAATCCGGGTCCTGCGGTGATCGGGCAACAGGAACTCCCATCCAGAGGTGCGCCCCTCGAGGTGTTCCAATTGAACACCGAAGGCCCCGTGGATCCCCTCCCATCGGCCCTCTCCGAACGCTTGCCATTCATCGAGTTTCAGGCTCAGGTCCGATTCAGGTTCGGGGCCATACCCATGGGCGTGGGCAGGCGCGGATTCCAATCGGAGGTTTCTCGAAATGGACCAGCGCAACGTGCGGTCGAGCAATCCAGGCCGAATCCACTTGCCCGCCAGCTGCACGCGTTGTGCGTGCTGGTTGGGAAGCGCCACGGAAAACCGGTCCCCATCTCCCCTGAGGTCGCCTTGGGTCGGAACTCCGACAATGCCCGGAAAAAGCCCCTGCAAGACATCCGAGAATCGCAGATCCAAGGAGCATTGTCCCCGCTCGGGATCGTTCAGGCGCAGCCCGAGAACGGCATGTCCACCGCGCCCACCTGTATTGGGCAACCGCCCGTCTTCCAGCGCCAGGGTGCGGCCGAGATAACGAAAGGTCGACTGCGGCACATTGCGGTCACCGAACCGGAGCAGCGAGGCGCCCGCGTGCCATTGGAATTCCGAACGCCGTTCGCGATGCAGGAAGTGAATCCGGCTGCGTCCATCGCCCACACGGTGGCTGCCCCCCCCTTGGGTGCGTCTGCCCTCATGGGTCAACATCCCGAGTGAACGCAAGCGGACACCGCCTCCCATGGCTTCGGGACTCAACCAGAGCTGACCTCCTCCAGGAACCCACTCCGCACCATCGTACAACGCGGGATCGAGCAGGACACCATGGTCCGCACCCCAGCGGCCTCCGGCCTGTGGCACACCATCCTCGAGCACCGCGACACGGGCTCCGACAAGGCCACGCAGCACGGGCTGCACCATTCCCGCCCCGAGATCCAGACTTCGGATGCCCGCCACCCTGTCCAGCGTCGTCAGGAGGTCTCCCCGGTCGGCCAAGGATCGGGATTCCGCCATCTCCTCACTGGACCGGGCGCGCACGGCGGCATCCTCCAGGGCCACCGCCAGGGACCGCAGGGCAATGTCGATGTGGATCCGATCGCCCACGGGCACCGTCAGGACGGCATGCCCGTGCGCCAGCACCGTGAGCGAATCGATGCCTTCTGGACAGAAGGCGTCGAATCGGCCATCCAGATCGGCGGTGAATGTGGTACCGCACGGCCACGCTTGGATCAGCGCATCACCGCAGGGGGTGTGGCCCTCGGCGTGGAAGACATGGCCATGGATGGACACGGGAGACTGTCCCACAGCCACATTCCCAGCCCCTTGAAGAACAATCCCCAAGACCAGGAAACACGGCATCCGGAACGCCATCCCGCGTGCCATCCCTGACTCCGTGCTTCCCGCCACAATGGAAGGAATCATACAGATGGGATGAAGGGGTGAAACGAAACTCAGGCAGCCAGTGCCCCGGGAGGCCCCCGCCAACCCATGCCGCCCCTGACCACCGGATCCGCCCAGCCCGGGCAGACCTCGCCGAGGGTAGGATGACGCACCCAATCCGTGGGCACTGCAGTCCAATGGAAGGCCAAGACGGGCATGGCTGGAACACAGGTCCAATCGCAGACTGGACACCCGTCCGGTGCCTGAAGAACGGGCCATTCAGCGGGGAAGGGCAACGCCGCCTTCTCAGTTTCTGAAGGAGAATGGGAATGGCCGCACTCATGGGTGTGGACAGCGTCCGCAAGGTGGTGGTGTACCACATGCTCCAGCTGCAACGCATGCACGCCGCCCCAGATCAACAGGCAAAACCACCCCCCAAAAATGCGGATGTGCGACATCGGCGTCAAAGTTACGTTAGGCGTGCATGGGCCGTAAAGCCAAAATGCACAAAACGCGCCATGCCCTTCAACACGGAACGCGCACCACGCCCACAACATTTCTCACAGAATTCACGCCTGTCGTTGTGACGGGGTGGGGATTCCGGTGTTCTTTCGCGCCGTCAAATCCGACCCCTCCCCATGAGCGGACTCCGCAACGTCGCGATCATCGCACACGTCGACCACGGCAAAACCACCCTGGTCGACAAGATCATCCACCACTGCAACGTCATCGATCCCCGCAAGGAGACCGGCGAGTTGATCCTGGACAACAACGACCTCGAACGCGAGCGGGGCATCACCATCCTGTCCAAGAATGTCTCTGCCCTCTATAAGGGCGTCAAGATCAACCTCATCGACACCCCTGGCCACGCGGACTTCGGCGGCGAAGTGGAGCGTGTGCTGAAGATGGCCGATGCCGTGCTACTGCTGGTGGACGCTTTCGAGGGGCCCATGCCCCAAACACGGTTCGTACTTGGAAAGGCCCTTGAACTGGGACTCATCCCCATCGTCGTGGTCAACAAGGTGGACAAGGAGAACTGCATGCCGGACATCGTGCAGGAACAAGTGTTCGACCTGATGTTCAACCTGGGGGCCACCGAGGAACAGCTCGATTTCGCCACAGTGTATGGCTCCTCCAAGCAGGGTTGGATGAGCGCGGATTGGAAAGCGCCCACAGAAGACATGACCCACCTGCTCGACACCATTCTGGCGTCGGTTCCTGAAGCACCCTATGTGGAGGGTACGCCCCAACTGCAGATCACCTCATTGGACTTCAGCAGGTTCACGGGTCGAATCGCCATCGGACGCCTCTTTCGTGGCGACCTGCACGCCAACCGGGATTACGCCCTGTGCACCTCCGATGGCACACGCAAGGTTCGGGCCAAGGAGCTGTTTGTCTTCAGCGGCCTGGGCAAGGAAAAGGTGGACCACATCAGATCAGGAGACCTCTGCGCCATCACGGGCATCGAGAATTTCGAGATTGGAGACACCCTGTCCGACCTCGAACATCCCGAGGCCATGGAGCGCATCGCCGTGGATGAGCCCACCATGAGCCTGCTGTTCACCATCAACACCTCGCCGTTCCTCGGCAAGGACGGGGATTACCTCACCAGCCGGCACATCCGGGAAAGGCTCGAACAGGAATTGCAGAAAAACCTCGCATTGCGGGTCGAACCGACCGACAGTGAGGACAAGTGGACCGTCTTCGGCCGGGGCATCCTCCACCTTTCCGTCCTTATCGAGACCATGCGCAGGGAAGGCTACGAGATGCAGATCGGCAAACCCCAGGTCATCTTCAAGGAAGTGGATGGCTCCCGACATGAACCGTTCGAGCTGTTGGTGATCGATGTTCCCGAAGCCAATGCGGGCAAGGCGACCGAGCTCGTCATGATGCGCAAGGGCATGCTTCAGATCATGGAAGCCAAGGGTGACATCCAGCACATGGAATTCCGCATCCCCTCCCGGGGCCTCATCGGACTGCGGAACCAGATCCTCACAGCGACACAGGGGGAAGCGGTCATGAACCACCGCTTCGATGAGTACGCGCCTTACGCGGGAGACCTTGAGACGCGGCAGACCGGCTCCCTCGTCAGCATGGAGACCGGACAGGCCAGGGCTTTCGAAATCGACCGGCTCCAGGACCGGGGCATCTTCTTCATCGACCCGGGCGAAGAGGTCTACAAGGGCCAGGTGGTGGGTGAATGTGCCCGGGACCGGGACATGGAACTCAACCTCATCAGGGGCAAGAAACTCACCAACATGAGGGCTTCAGGCAGCGACAAGGGGTTGCGCATCGCCCCCGCCCGGAAGCACTCCCTCGAGGAATTCCTGGAGTGGATCGCGGATGATGAGTACCTCGAAGTCACCCCCGCCGCCTTGCGGGTGAGGAAAATCCCTCGCCCCCCCAGTCCGTTCGGCTGAACGATTTCCACGGACACCCGTGGACCTCGTTCGACAGTTACCGGGGTCACACCGCGTTTCACGGCTATCTTCGGCGGCACATGACGCAAGCTCAGGTACAATTGCCCACCGTTCGATTCGGAAGGGACACTTCTGGATTCTCAAAGACACTCCGTCAGAGGGTGGAGGCACACTTCAGCGAAAAAGGCATCCACAAGAAAGCCAACGGCGCCATGGTCTTCAAGACCATTCTGCTCGTTTCGCTCTACCTGGGCCCCGTTGCACTCATCTCCCTCGGCCTGACCGGAGGGGGGTGGATGTTCTGGACCGCTGAAATCGTGATGGGATTGGCCCTGGCCGGCATCGGCATGGCGGTCATGCACGACGGCAACCACGGCGCCTACAGTGAAAAGAAGTCGATCAACCGCCTCGTAGGTGGAGTCCTCGAACTGGTAGGGGGCAACAGCGAGATGTGGCAGATCCAGCACAATGTGCTGCACCACACCTTCACGAACATCGATGGGCTCGACGAAGACATCAATCCAGGGCCCCTCCTGCGCTTCAGCCCGTTGAAGCCCCTGAAGCCATGGCACCGTTTCCAGCATCTGTACGCCTGGCTGTTCTATGGACTGATGACCCTCATCTGGGTGACATTCAAGGACTTCGTGGCACTCAACCGCTACAGGAAATACGGCCTGCTCGAGAAGATGGGCAAATCCTACAACAACCTGCTGTTCCGCATCGTCCTCGCCAAGGTGGCCTACTATCCCATAGTACTGGGGCTCCCCCTGATGTTCAGCGGACTGGGCGTCGGACAGATCATGGCAGGCTGGTTGCTCATGCACTTCATCGGCGGACTGACGCTCGCCCTCGTGTTCCAACCGGCCCACGTGATGGAGGACCACGACTACACCTTGGCTGAAAAGGGACACATCTTGGAAGACGATCCCATGAGCCACCAGCTCAAGACCACCTGCAACTTCGGCACCCGGTCCAAATTGCTGACGTGGTACAGCGGCGGACTCAACCACCAGATCGAGCACCACCTCTTCCCCCACGTGTGCCATGTCCATTATGCGTCCCTCGCTCCCATCGTCCGCCAGACGGCAGAAGAGTTCGGGCTGCCCTACCGCGCGGATACGTCCTTCATGGGCGCCATCCGAATGCACATGAACCAACTGAAGGAACTGGGAAGAGCCTGACCCGGCTTTCCCGGACAAAGGGCGTTCACGCCCTCACAGCCACCACATCAACTCCATGCCCACCAGACGGGCCATGGAAGGAGCCGCCGTCGTGGCGCCTGCTCCGATCCAATCTGAATCGGGCCGGAATGCGTAACCGATGCCCGCATGGGCGGAAAGGGTGAACGCGGAAGACAACACCACACGTCCGCCTGCAAGCAACCTCAGATCGCTTCGGGAAAACTCCTTGCGGCCAGGCAATCGCCCAGCGTCGGAACCATTGGGGACCAAGGTGCCTCCGGTATACCATTCGTAGCTGTACTCCAGACCGACGAGCCCCTGCACCGTTCTGCCCTCCTCGCCCCCGGGATACAACCGCACACCCAGATTGGCCAACAGGGCCTGGTCATAATCCGCTGGACGGACCCTCATCACCGTGCCTGCCGCGCCTTGGTTGCCTCTCATCCAGCCCACGCCCCCGACCACACCCAGTTCCGGTGTCAACTGCGACCCCACCTGAACGTTGCGCCATCCGCCCAACCACAGGGATGGATCCGTACCCAATGACCAATGCGCATCCTGGGCCGTGCCCACAACGGACATGCTCAAAAGGACGAAACACAGAATCGGGCGGAGAACCATGACGCGATGATACGCTGAATGTTAACCTAATGTTACCAAATCCTGAATCAAATTCAAAGACCCTTTTGTTGAAAGGTGTATTATACGCGTTTAAGGGTTATATTTATGGACATGTCGACGAATCTAAAAGATTCAGGTGCGCTCAATCCGAGGACACCACCCCAAGGGGGCTGGCTGACAGAAGGGCTGTTGGACGCCGAGTACAAGGAATACATGCTCCTTGCCTGGCTTCAGAAGATCAAGGCGGAACTGCGCAGCACCAAGCTCTACCCCGCTTTGGCGAATGTGATCCGCAAACACCGCGAACTGACCCTGATCCAGAACAGCTTGGAATGCGGGGCAGAAAAAGGCCCAGTCACCGGCATTGACTTCGCCCGTCTGCAATTGTTGCGCAAACGGCTGGATTCTCCCTCCATGGTCGAGGACTACCTCCTGGACCTCATCGAACGGTCCTTGCCCCACCTCTCTTCCGCGATGGAAGAAGGCAAATCACTCTATGACCTCATCGACTCGCGGATTGAATTCAACCCCATCGGTGTCCAGCCGCTTCATGTGGGCGAAGGCTACCTGCTCGTCACCCACGGACCGTCGGGCCAACGGGAACTCATGGCATACCGTTACACAAAGTCGCGCATTGAACGCGGGGGCGATGCCTTCCTCGAACTTTCCCTTGAATGCGTCGAGTCCCGCACCCTGTCGTTCGTTGAAACGGCGGATGCAGTGAAATGGAGCTTGATCAGGAAATACCGCGAACTGCCCCAGCCGGCCACCTTCCATGCCCACATGGAGTGGGCCGTGCCCATAGAGCCCACACTGCTCCCCATTGCGAGGCGCAGGTTGCTCCAGGAAATCGCGCAATGCTGACGACGGGCGCCCTTATTTGACGATGGTCACCTTGATGGCCGAAGGACCCTTATGGCTCTGCTCGACCTCGAATTCGACCTTGTCACCCTCGGAAACCTCCTCCTTCATGTTGGTGATGTGCGCGAAGATGCTGTCCCGCGTATCGGCATCACGGATGAATCCGAATCCCTTGTCGGCATTGAACATGGTCACCACCCCACGCCGTGTCTTGTCGACCGGCTCCATATCCTCGTCCTTGGGCACGCTGATCTGGATGTCCTCCAAATTGATTTCTTCCCGCTCAGCCGGATCGGGAGGCGTATCCACAATCCTACCGAACTCATCGACGTAGGCAAACATCTCGGGACTGTCCAGTGAGCGCTTGTTTCCTTTCGCCTCCTGCTTTTTCAGCTCCTTTTCCTTCTTCTTCTTGGCGCGCTTGGCTTCCCTTTCACGCTTGCCAAATGTTTCCTGAGAACGTCCCAAATCGATGATTTTGGTGCGAATTTACTCGCTCCAGCCTCCCTTTCGGTTCCAATGGCGAACTGTTTTATCTGGATACCCCATTCACAGCACGGGCCCAGCCTTCAAAAAGCCCTCAAAACACTGCGAGCAACTCCCAACGCTTCCCCCTGAAATCCAGGACATCACCTGCCCTGAGTCCCTTGAGCGCCAGTGCAAGCGGGGCGTCGGAGGAAATGGCGCGCCAATCCAGATCGGGGCCCACTTCGAAACTCCCCCAGGCCAAACCGATGACAAATCCACCATCGGGCGTCACCACCCCTGCTCCGGGGCCCACCACCGCACGTGGAGCTTCGGGGCCCAGGCGTTCCCAATCCCGGGCCATGCCCTCCAATCGGGCCAGCCGGTTGACCGCCTGCTCCATCTCCAGTTGGACCATGGCGCGCCCCGTCTCATGCTTGTCGCCGGCCGTACTCCGCGACTCGCCTTCCAGGCTGGCACGCAAGGCCTCGAACTGATCGGATGCGCGACGCAATTCAGCATCCATGGCTGCCGACAGGGCCGCCATGACAGGGCCTCTTCCGGACATCTTCATCGGTGCAGGATCCTCCAGGCACCGTCCACCTCAATCAACTCGCTGGCCAACCCCTCGGCATCCGGAAATTCAGCGCTCACCACAATGATGCCCTCTTCATCGACTTGCGCCCGGATGAACATCTGCTCCCACTCCGCCGCCCGCTTGGCCGCCCGTTGCTCCCTCGCCTCCGCGATCGCCGCGCTGCCCGCAAGGAACCGCTCCACTTCGAGCCGAAATCCCCTGAAGCGGGGCAGCGCCTGCCTGGCCACCCAGGCCTCCGCCTCATCCCACCGTCCTTCGTCCATGGCCTGCCAATAAGCCGTCACCACCCTCCGTTGCTCCGCGTCCAACACCGTCGTTCCGGTTCGGACAAACCAATCCCCCCCCTCCTGCACCATGTCCAACGTGCGGTACGAGCGGCCATCAGGGTCGATTCGGACCAGGTAGCGGCCCACTTCACCCGTGGGCGAAGGTTGACAGGTGAACACCGAAACGGCAAGCGCCTCCAGGGTCTGCTCCTGCTCAAGCCGGGCCCGTTCCTGCACGGGCTCAGGCATGGCCTCAACACGCCGGCTCATGCGGTCCCATTCCCATTCCTTCCATGCGGCCCAATCCAACCGCTCGGATGCCACCACCCACCGTGCGGCCACGGAAGCTTCGTGCCGCAGCTCAGCCCCGACGAAAGAAGAGGCCACATCGCGCCATCCTTCACCACACTCCTGGGCCGGCAACAACTTCGGAAACAAAACGACCTGCATCAGCAGAATCAACGAAACCGCCGGGAAACTCCACCGCTGAACCATCATGTCTCAAAATTCCGCAATTCCAACCGCTCCCACCAAAACAGCATTCCCAAACCGTGCGAAGCAAAAGTCAAACCACACGATGATCGGCGTCATTCCTCCCCTGCGAGCCGAGCCGGAACATTGCGGGGCCATTGAATTCCAACGCCATGAAGCAAGCCCTCTCCAACGTGGTTCGAGCCACTGAAAAATGTCCCGTGGATGGATTCCTCCATGCCCGCTATGCCGGCAGGATGATTCCCGCCTTCATCGCCCCCGATGCCATCGACATCCTGCGCAATCACTGGGACACCACCGAACATGACATCATCATCTGCACCCATCAGAAAGTGGGCACGCACCTCACAAAGAAATTCGTGGTGGAAATCCTGCGGGCGGCGGGCGAGCTCGCCGGCTCCCACCCGGCAGCGAAGGGAGACATCGGCAAGTGCGCCGTGCCCTGGCCGGAAGTCATGGTCTCCCAGCATGGCCTGGAGGGTTTTGTCTCTTTCCTCAACACGACTGCCGGACAAAAACGCGTCTTCTACACCCATGCCAACATTGACGAGCTTCCAGTCCGATCGCTCCACCCTGAAACACGGATCATCATGACTTACCGCGATCCGAAGGGCGCCGCTGTTTCCCAGTACCACTTCTACAGGAATCACCCCACCCTCGGCGTATCCAAGGACATGACCATCGACTCTTTCGTACAACACTTCGTGGAGGGCGACCTCTACTTCGGAGACTACCACGACCACGTCTCGGGCTACTTCAACCCCGAGGCCCATGGCGTGCGGAGCGATCAGATGTGCATCCTTCGGTTCGAGGACCTCGTGATGAACAAAATGCGAGCCGTACGGCAACTGGCTGATTTCCTGCTGCCTTCGGCCATGCTCACCCTGGAACAGGCCTACGCGGTGGCCGCCAGCACCCAGTTCAACACCATGAAAGAGGGCCTCTTGAAGAACCCGGGCAGCTTCCACTTCAATCCCAACCAATTCTTCCGTTCTGGGCGCACGGACGATTGGAAAGAACAACTTTCCCCGGCCTGTATCGAAGCCATCAACGCCAAAACCGGAGCAAAATGGGGCTCTCCCGAAGCCACGGTGCCCAAGGGGCCAAGGCAACCCACCATTTTCCGAAATTTGGCGGCATGAACGAATCACCGAATCCGCCCTTGCTGGTGCACATCCACCACATTCTGACGCGGGATTTGGAGGCCCTGGCGGATGAGGTGGAGTGCACACCGGAAAGGGACCTCTGGTCGACCCTGCCCGGCATCCACAACTCCGTGGGCACCATCGCGGTCCATCTTTGCGGCAACCTCCGCCACTTCATCGGGCATGAAATTGGAGGAGATGGCTATGTCCGCGAGCGCGCCGCGGAATTTTCCGGTGAACCACGGCCCAAGGAGCAGATCCTGAGCGAAATCGAAGAAACCCGCGAGACCATCGACAGGGTGTTGCGGCACTTGGTTCCAACACGGCTCGCGGAAGAAATGCCCCACCCCCCGGCCCAACATGCCGGCAGCACCATCGGATTCTTCCTCATGCAGCTGAGCTGTCACCTCTCACGGCACTCCGGCCAGGCCCATTATCTGCGGCGGATGCTGCTCGCCCGGCCATGAACCTGGGCACACCGAGCGCCCCAAACCCTGTGTGGCACCATTGGCCTGTTTCATTGTCACAATTTGTGAACGGGATGGGTATTTCAATCAAATGCAACTTTACTTGAACAATATGGTTTCAAGCATAACGAAACATCCATGAAGCGCATCTACCCCTTTCTGACCTTCATTGCCCTGACGTTCGCTGCAGGTGCCCAGAACGACTGCCCATTGGAAGCGGAACTGGTCGTCAGCACGGAAATGTGGGCAGAAGAAATCGCCTGGAACCTCTACGGAGACGACGGCAGTCTGCTCGCCTCAGGTTCCGGCTATGAGAACTACAGCGAATATGTGATCACCGTGTGCCTCGAAGATTCCTGTTACACGCTGGAACTCCTTGACACTTTCGGAGACGGATGGAACGGGGCGACCATCTCAGTGAACATCCCCTCTTTGGGCATCATGCTGCCCCCATTGGGCATGGAAACAGGCGACTATGCCGCCTACTCCGTGGGAAGCGGTGCAGCGTGCAACGGTGACCCCATCAACGGCACCGGAAACAGCGATGTCTGGGGATGCATGGATGCCGAAGCGTTGAACTTTGACAGCTCCGCAACGGTAAACTGCTGCTGCCAATACCCGGTGGACTGCAGCTCGAGCAATACCCTGACCATCATCCAGCCAGCGGCTGGAGATTCCATCATCTGGGGCCCCTTCGCCCAATTCACCATCACGGGTGCGGATGGATTTCCATGGTACCCTTCCTACAACGGACTGGATGACGAAGGAAACTGGATCCTCGAAGGCTGCCTGACAGATGGGTGCTACAACCTGTACATCTGGAACAACAATTTCTACGGCTCGAGTTCCACCATCCTCGTGGAAGTCAATGGAGAACTACAGGAGACCATCACCGTTGCTCCGGACCAATACGTATATGAGTCCGCCCTTGGCATCAACACGGCCGACTGCGAGTTCATGGTCTTGGGCTGCACCGACCCCGAAGCGCCCAACTACAACCCCGACGCCAACGAGGACGACGGGTCCTGCCTCGAACCTTGCGATTGTCCTGATGTCATTGAGCCCGTCTGTGGCTACGACTACTACTCCGGGCAGACCGTGACGTTCGACAACCTCTGCGAACTCGAGTGCGCAGGGGCCTACATCCAATGGGAAGGCGATTGCGACACCCCTCCCATTTATGGTTGCATGGACCCCGATGCACTGAACTACGACCCGGACGCCACCGCGGACAGTGGATGGTGCGTCTCCATGCCGGATTGCGGAGGCGATTATTTGGTGACCACTTCGAGTGCGTCATCCATCGACTCCCTCTTCGGAGGTACTTGGGGAGGAGGCTCGGCAAGCGGCTACTTCTTCGGACTGGACGGCTTCGTCTACAACTTCTCGGAATACCTGGACGCAGAGGGCAACTACGTCCAACTTGGATGTCTGACAGAAGGGTGCTACAACTTCTACGTTTACGCGAGCAACTGGACCGGCGGTGGCAGCATTGATGTGGCGATCGACGGCAGTGATCCGGTCACCTTCACACTCGATGCCGACCAATATGAAGCGGTCTTCCCATTCGGCGCCGGCGTCGAGGACTGTGAAGTCTTCATCCCCGGCTGCACGGACCCTGAGGCCATGAACTACAGCCCTGAAGCCACGGAAGACGATGGCTCCTGCGCCTATCCCTTCCTGTGTCCGGACAGCCTCATTGTAGGACAGCTGTATGTCTGCACCTTTTCTGCCGGCAACGAGGTTTCCCTGACCATCGTGGACAGCCAGGGAGACGTGCTCTACAGCCAGGACGGATATCCCGACATGACCATCGATTACATCGATGTTTGCTTGGATCCCGAGGAATGCTATACCGCCATCATGAGCAACAACGCCGGTGGCGATTCATGGAATGGAGGGTACTTCTGGATTCAGGCGGGATGGTCGGAATGGGCCAACGGGGCGCTCAATGGCGCCACCACCGACACCCTCGAATTCGGCATGGCCGAAGACTGCGGTGATGACACCGGCGGCAATGACGTCTGGGGCTGTACCGACCCGAACGCATTGAACTACAATCCGAGTGCGACCGTCAACGATGGTTCATGCTTCTACGACAACACCGACACTTCAGGCTGCGGAGACGACAATTTGGTCACCGGCATCTACTTCCCGGGAGACCCCTTCATTGATGAAGTGAGCTGGGCCATTCTCGACTCCCTCGGCAACGTCATGCTCTCCGGCAATGGCGGCGCAACCGGCGGCACACCAGGGGGCTTCGCCCAAGGATGCATTCCTGACGGATGCTATACCCTTGAGGTATACGACAGTTTCGGCGATGGCTGGGGCGGAGGATTGCTCGTGCTCACTGCAGGGGATTTGGCCTTTACCTATACGCTGGACGAAGGAGAATTTGATTCCTTCCCCCTAGAGCTCGGTGCCGGCTGTAGCGGCTCTCCCTTGACCATCTGGGGTTGCACAGATCCTGGAGCCGCCAACTTTGATCCCGATGCCAACGCCGATGACGGCTCCTGCGACTTTGCGTTCTGTCCCCTCGTTGAGGTGACGTTCGTGACCTTCACCCTCACCGATGGAGACGAAGTGTCCTGGACCGTGAGCGGAACGGATGCCGATACCGGTGAGTCCATGGCGGTCGAATCTGGAACCATGGAAGACTACTCGATCAATACGCACACGATGTGCATGGCGGCAGGCTGTTACGAAATGACCCTGCACGATGCGGGAGAGGATGGATGGAACGAGGGATGGCTCGAGGTCTGGGTCAATGGCGTGCTGATGACATCCGTATCCTATGCCGCAGATGGAGCCAACACGATGGCGGTCGGCTTCGGAACGGATTGCACAGAGGACCCCGGCGTATCGGACGGCACCACCAACAACGGCATGAGCGGTTGGGACGAGACGGTGGATTTCAGCATCTACCCCACTCCTGGCGGGGAAATCGTCAATGTCCTCGGTGAAGGCTTCGACAACCAATCTCCAGTGGTGGTGCGCATCAAGGACCTGATGGGCAAGCTCATGGAGGAGCGCACCGTGAATCCGCTCGATGGACCTTCCGGTTGGATCTTCTCTGTGCGTGATTGGCCGTCCGGCATCTACACCGCCGAAGGCGTGCAGGGCGGCAAGGTGGCCACCGGTAAGATCTTGGTCTCCCACTGACGATGTTCGACATCCACAAACTCGTGGGGTCTGCTGTCGAGGCGGATGAAGCCCTGATTTAACTTCGCGGCGACTGCCTTGTGCAGTATCAACAATTGTGGATAACCCTTGTGGCCACGTTGTGAACGAGAGTGGGCTTCCAGATGGGGCCCACTTCGTTTTTATACCCCATCATTGTCCTGTCAGCAACGGCAACGCAGCGCTTCGGCGAGGCGTCCCCTCCGGGGGAGAAGGGCAACCTTCTGTCGGACCCCTGAAGATCCGGCCCAGGCTGGGGACGCAGGAAGAACTCAGGTTCTGTTGATGGCCGGCGCGAAGGCGCTGGTGAGGCCGACCTCCGGCAACAAGGCGTCCTGAGATATGGACGGAGCCCAGCTCACCCGGGAGCAATCCCGGACCGGCCCCAAGGAGGCACCGCACCCGACCGGTTTACCGGAACTGCTTCGGCAACGGGGGCCAAGACGCGAGTCGAGGCCAACTCTTCGGAGGAAGCGCGGTGAGTGACATCAGATCCGTCTGATGGCACTGAGGAAGGCCCGGCGGCTGCGAAGCCAATGGACCGACGCCAGACTGCGAGAGCAGCTTGGCGAGCCGAAGAGCCCAGGGAAAGGCGCGCCGCAAGGCAGTGTACCCCGGGGTGCTAGGGACGGAGGAGGCAACTCCCCCGTTCGACCCGAGACGCCCGCGTCGAGGACCGAGCCAGCCGCAAGGAGGGCCGGGTGCACCCAGGACAAGTAGACGGTTGAAAGACCACGTCTGTTCCGACACTCGGAGGCCCGGATCGCCCCTCAGAAGGCGAAGCATGGAGAACCCCCCGTTACTCCATGAGCAGGACACCCCAGGGTGGGCCGTGCCCGGAAGAATCCGCATCAGAAGCAGAGGGTTTCGACCTGACGCGGACGGTGCGGATTTCTTTTTTACCCGGGTTTTGGAACCGCTCCGGGCGAGGGTGCGTTCGGATGACCGGCATGGAACAGCCGGAGGGTCAATCAAAAATCACGGTGCGATTGCCGCGCACGAAAACCCGGTCCTCTATGTGCAGCCTCAAGCCGCGGGCCAATGCCTCGCGCTCGCACAATCGCCCCTTTCTCCGGAGGTCCGCTGGTGTATCCCGGTGGGAGATGCGCAGTACCTCCTGGTCAATGATGGGGCCCTCATCGAGGTCCGGTGTCACGTAATGACAAGTCGACCCCACCAGTTTGACACCCCGAGCATGGGCCTGCTCATAGGGCCTGGCGCCAGCAAAGGAGGGCAAAAAGCTGTGGTGGATGTTGATCATGGCACCGTGACGTTTGAGCACCAGATGATCCGGAAAGACCTGCATGAAGCGGGCCAATACCGTCAGATCCACATCAAAATCATCCAATAAAGCGTCAATCGCCGCAAAAGCGGCGTCCTTTTCCTGGCTCCTGAAGTCCACGTGGTGGAAAGGCACCTTGAACCAACCGGCATTCTCCGCAATGTGCGCATGGTTGGCAATGACACACACGATGTCACATGCGAGCTCACCTGTCCGCCACCGTTGCAGGACATCCACCACACAATGACTGGCCTTGGAGGCCAACAAGGCCACGCGGGGCCTGTACGAGGCACTGCGCACAACCAAGCGTGACTCCTGTTGTTCCAACAAATCCCGCATCCCCAGCCGCAGTCCGGCATCCAAACCCGCCTCCGTGAGCGGAACACCATCCGACATGACTTCGTAACGCATGAAGAAATGCCCGGAAAGCGGTGCAGTAAACTGTGCTGCCGCCACCACGGTGGCTCCGAGGTCCGCAAGGTGTCGACTGACCTCAGCCACGATGCCCCTTCGGTCACGACAGGACAACATCACGCGGAAACGACCATCCTCCATCTCGAATCAGGGCAATTTCCGTTGCGCGATTCGCTCCAACGGACCGGGACATGCCCGCTGATGACAGCTGGCACAACCGTCCACCACACCGGTGTATGTATCCGGACCCGGCGCCGCATTGAACGCCTCGATCCTCTTGTGAAACGCCAAGGCAAATGCCGTGTAGCCCTCGACGAACATGCTCGAATCAGTAGGCTCAAGGGCATTCAGGTCATATTCGGTGAAGGCCGCTTCATCCCAGCGGCCATCGCCTTCGAGGAACCGGGTCCTGAAGACCACCATTTCGGCGTCCAGCTGTCGCATCGCCTCAGCCAATTCAGAAGAAGGATTGGGCTGCACTGGTGCCAAACGGGGACCGGGCCGCATGGCCTCCTGCCCACATTGTCCAAAGAAGACCGCCATCGTCACCAACAGCATTGCCGTGGCACTGCACCGGCTTGACTTCGGTATCCCCATGTCAATCCTCGATCATCACTCCGCTGGCCGTGAAGGCGAGCAGAAGCTCCGGCTCAGTGATGGCCGCAATCTCCTCCTCGGTTGCGCCGGCATCTTCCGCGTAGTGTTGGCGCATCTCCACAGTGAGTGTATCGAAAAAGGCTTCACCTTCAATGATGGTCCGTTTGCCCAAGACGCCCTCAGTCGGCACGAAGAAGCCATAATCCTTGAAGCGAACAAAGACGGTATCCTCTCCTGACGCAACGTCCATCCAACACCCCTTTTTGGTGCAAGTCGCCGTGACCTCACCCTCAAAACGAACTTCCGCGCGGCCTTCCGCAATGAGCAAGTCACGCAGCCCCACCGCATCCACCGCACCATCCAGGTCTATGACGGACCCGTAAAACATCCGACCATCCTCGGACGTCATGACAGCACCTCCTCCCTCTGCAGCATTGAATCCGCATCCGAAACCAAGCAGCAAAGCGAAAAAGAAGGCGGCACTCAAACCGCGAAACCGGCACATTGTTTTCATCTAGGAAAACTAAGCAACAACCCAACAAATTGAATTTCCGGTCTTTTTCTTGTCCCCTGCTCGAACTCTATGCCCAAGATGATGCAGATGGTTAGTGTATTTCTTACACTTGCATCCGATAAATCCGAGCATGCGGACGCCCCCTCCAATTTTCTGCGGTACTCTTTTCGGTACCATTGCAATCCTTGGAGGATGCCAGCCCGATGTGTCCTCTTCATTTGCTGCTGATCGCAAGGTCCAATTCGTAGACAGTGTCCTCGGAACGCTGTCCGTCGAGGACAAAGCGGGAGAGATGACCCAATTGACATTGGGCATGGTTTGCGTGGGTGAAAAGAGCGACAAACTCGAAGAGCCCCACCGGCTGGATACCGCCAAGCTCAAGCAGGTCATTGTGGACCTCAAAGTGGGCAGCATTCTCAATTGTGGAGGACATGCCTATGCCCCGGCCCAATGGCACGAGTTGATCTCAGGAATACAGGCCGCAGCGGCGAGCAAGGCCACGGGAATCCCGGTACTCTACGGCATTGACGCCATCCACGGGGCCACGTATACCTCCGGAGCTGTCATGGGACCTCAGCAGATCGGTCTGGCAGCCACATGGGACACGGCCCTCGTCCGGAAATTCGCCGAGAATACCGCCATCGAAGTGCAGGCCTCCGGTATCCCGTGGAACTTCTCACCGGTACTCGATGTTGCCCGCGACCCCCGCTGGCCGCGATTCTGGGAGACTTTCGGAGAAGCGCCGAAGCTGGTCGGAGACATGGGGGTCGCCACGGTCAAGGGCTATCAGGAGGGCCCCTCCCCCATTGCGGCCACCCTCAAGCACTACGTAGGCTACAGCCGCCCCTTGTCCGGAAAGGACCGCACCCCCGCCTGGATTCCCGAGCGCCAACTGCGTCAGATCTTCCTGCCTCCCTTCGCAGCCGCCATTGATGCCGGTGCCGCCAGCATCATGGTCAACAGCGGGGAAGTCAATGGCATCCCGGTGCACGCCGATGGCCACATCTTGAAGGACATCCTGCGGGACGACCTTGGATTCAAGGGCATGCTCGTCACCGATTGGGAGGACATCCGCTTCCTGTTCAAAAGGCACATGGTGGCCGCCGACTACAAGGAGGCCATTGTCATGGCCATCGATGCCGGCATCGACATGAGCATGGTGCCCACCGATCTCGAATTCCCAGTTCTGCTCGCAGAACTCGTGCGCGAAGGCCGGATTTCCGAATCCCGCCTCGACGAAAGCGTCCGGAGGATCCTGTCCATGAAATACGACCTCGGGCTCTTTGAGAGCGGAGGCATGCCACCCTCCCTCGAAACGTACCCGAACCGTGAAGACGTCTCGGGAACGGCGGCCAGGGCAGCACTCGAAAGCATCACCCTCCTCAAGAACGAGGGTCAGCACGCCTTGTATCCAGAACAGCCCATCCTGCCGATTGGCGGCACGGGGCGCATCCTCGTCACAGGGCCTACCGCAAACAGCCTGAACTACCTCAACGGCGGGTGGACCGGAACATGGCAGGGCAAAAAAACCAAATACAACACTCCTGGAATGCCCACGGCCGTCGAGGCCATGCGGGAAGAATTCGGCGCAGACCGCATCGCCTTCGAATCCCTGGATTTCAATTTCGGTGACCGTGACATCAAACGGATCACATCCAGTCACGACTCCCGCTCCACCCAATGCGCAGTGGTCTTCCTCGGTGAAGAGACGTACACGGAAACGCCAGGAAACGTAGAGGACATCGAGCTCTTCGACAACCAGCAATCCCTGGTCAAGGCATTGCATGGAGCAGGCATCCCCGTCATCGGAGTCTACATCGGCGGCCGCCCCCGCACCCACGCCGGAATCGAACCACTGATGGATGCGTTTGTCATGGCTTACCTCCCCGGGGACTTCGGTGCCCAGGCCATCGCCGACGTCCTCAGCGGTGCATTCAACCCTTCGGGACGGCTGCCCTTTACTTGGCCCCGCTTCGCTTCAGCCCACTTGACCTATGACCGCAAGCATACGGAGAACATCAGCGACACTTCCGGTTCGGAGGGGTTCCAACCGCTCTACACGTTCGGTGGCGGTTTGAGCTACAGCAATGTGGCGACCACGGGCATCGAACTCCTCAGCCCCGACACGGTTTCAGTTGGAGATCAGATCAGCGTCAAGGTGACCCTGGAGAACCAGGGGACACGCTCGAGCACGGAGACCGTCATCCTGTATTCCCAGGATCGCGTGGCGAGCATCACACCGGCCGTGGATGAACTCAGGGCCTACAAGCAGGTCGTCGTACCTGCCGGAGCCACCATGGAGGTCATCATGGACGTTTCCACTGAAGACCTCGGCTTCTTCGGCCGAAACAATGAGTACACCATAGAGCCCGGAACTTTTGGAATCAGGATAAAGGGTGAAATCCTTGATTTCGAACTCCTTCAATGAATAATTTCGAGCCATTCACAATCCATACACCATGAAACACCTTTACTTTTTCTTCTTGGCCTGCCTGGCCACCCTGGGCCTGCAAGCCCAAACGGTCAGCGTGACCTTCAATCTGAACATGGCGAGCGTCACGGTCGACCCGGCCGGACCCCACCTCGCAGGAGGAGCCGATTTCGGCATCCCCGGAGACAACCCCATGACAGACGATGATGGCGACAATGTCTGGACCATCACCGTGGATGTGCCCGTGGGATACACCGGTTACTACACCTTCACCAACGGCGCATGCCCGGATTGGGGATGCAAGGAGAACATCGCAGGCCAGGACTGCGCCAACCCGGAGAACTACAACGACCGCCAGCTCGACAACATCACCGAGAACACGGTGATCAACACCTGCTTCGGACAGTGCACGACCGATGGCAGCTGTGCCATCATTGGCGGTGCCATTCCCGTCACCTTCCAAGTGGACATGTCCAACGAGACGGTCGGAGGTGACGTCTTCATGAGTGGCACTTTCGATGGCTGGTGCGGATGCACACAAATGACCGATGATGATGGCGATGACATCTACTCGGTTACCGTCGACGCGATGCCAGGAGGCTTCGAGTGGAAGTTCCTCAATGGAGGATGGGGCGGAGACGAGCAGTTCGACCCGGAAATTGACGGCGAGTGTACCCTGACCACTGGAGAATTCACAAACCGGTTCATGATCATCGGCGGTACTGCACCCATCGTGTTGGACCCTTACTGCTTCAACACCTGCTACCAGTGCAACGAGACCCCGTGCGTGGACCCGGCTCAAATCGACACCACCATGATGTGCACGACGGAATGGGCACCCGTATGCGGTTGCAATGGCATGACTTACGGCAATGCATGTGAAGCTGAGTTCTATGGAGGCGTCACCTCCTGGACGGACGGCGAGTGCTCCACGAGTTCCATGGTCACCTTCCAAGTCGACATGAGCGAACAGGACATCCTTGGACCGATCTACGTCACGGGAGCCACTGTGGACGGATGGTGCGGCACCTGCGTGGAGATGATGGACATGGGGGATGGCGTTTACGCCGCCACTGTGGAACTCGAAGCCGGTGACCACGAGTATAAGTTCAACAACGGAGGATGGGATGCCACCGAAAACCTCGACACAGACGAGGACGGCGCCTGCACCCTGACCACCATCGAAGATGAGAACACCTACGTCAACCGCTTCTTTACCCTCGCCCCCGGTGCAGGAGAAGTCACGCTCGACGTCGTCTGTTTCGACAGCTGCGAGGAATGTGAGGTCGTCGTCACACCGGACACCGAAGTCACCTTCAACGTGGACATGAGCGAGCAGACCGTCAGCGGAGCCGTCTACGTCTCCGGTGAGACCATCGACGGTTGGGCCGGTGCCTCGGTTGAACTGACCGACGCCGATGGCGACAACGTGTACTCCGTGACCCTCGCATTGCCCCAGGGCAACCACGAGTACAAGTACATGATCGGCAGCTGGGACACCAGCGAGCAGCTCGATGCGGAGGGCGATTCCGCCTGCACCATCACCACGGGTGGTTTCACGAACCGCCTGCTCGTCATTTCCTCTGAGGAAGCCATCAACCTTGAGACCGTATGCTACGAGTCCTGTGACGCTTGTGCCCCGACTTCCGTGACCGGGTTGGAAACCCTGTCCTTCCGGGTCTTCCCGAGTGTGACTGACGGCATCGTGACCGTGTCCTTCCCCACTCCACTGGCGCAGGACGCCACCATCGAAGTCCACGACATGGGAGGCCGCACCGTGCGCAACACCAACCTCGGAGCGGGCATGACCCAACTCCGCATCGACCTGAACAACGAAGCCGACGGATTCTACGTCGTCCGCGTCACCTCCGGTTTGCAGGTGGCCACCGAGCGGGTGGTGAAGCAACACTGAAACTGAATACGACTACGACACTATGAGATTCTTGCTCCTCTTGGGTTGGCTGGTTCCTTTCGGACTCCTAGCCCAATCCACGGCCATCACCGGTAAGGTGACCGACGCCGATGACGGCACACCCCTTCCCGGGGTGTCCATTGTCGAAAAAGGCACCTACAACGGCAGCGTGACCGACCTTGATGGAAAGTACACGTTGATGGTCTCCTCCCCAGAGGCGACCTTGACGTTCACCTTCATTGGTTACAAGACCAACGATGTGGCCATTGCTGGCCGCACCAGCATCGATCACGCGCTTGCCGCCGACATCGCCGGGCTTGAGGAAGCCATCGTCATCGGCTATGGCAACCAGCAGAGGAGCAAGATCTCCGGTGCCGTGGGCACCATCGACATCAAGGACGCCACCTCGGTGCCCGTGCTCCGCACGGAGCAGGCACTGCAGGGTCGCGCCGCCGGTGTCCAGGTGACCCAGAATTCCGGGCAGCCCGGATCGACCCAATCGATCCGGATCCGGGGCACGGGTTCACTCAACAATGCCGAGCCGCTGTGGGTCGTCGATGGCATCCCGACCGGGGGCATCGATTACCTGAATCCAGCCGACATCGAGAGCATCTCCGTCCTCAAGGACGCCGCCTCAGCCGCCATTTACGGCGCACGTGGCGGCAATGGTGTCATTCTCGTCACCACCAAGAAGGGCAGCAAGGGCCAACCCGCGCAAGTCACCTACGACGCCTACTACGGCATGCAGGAGCCCTGGAAGAAAATCGGCCTCCTCAACGCCGAGCAGTACGCCATCCTCATGAACGAGAGCCGAGCTTCAGCCGGGCTCGTACCCCTGGCCGCACTCGCGGATCCGGCCAGCTTGGGCCAAGGCACCGATTGGCAGGATGCCCTCTTCCAACGCGCTCCCATGATGAACCACAGCTTCAACTTCACGAAGGGCACGGCCACGAGCTCGACCGCCATCGGCGGCAGTCACTTCGTGCAGGACGGCATCATCGGTGGCGACAAGGGACGCTTCGAACGGACCACTTTCCGGGTGAGCACCCAGCAGGACGCTGGTGATCGTTTCCGCCTCGGACAAACCATCAATTTTACCCACCTCAATCGCAACGCCCTGGCGGAGAACAACGAATTCGCCACTCCGGTCGTCCGTGCATTGAACATGGATCCGGTGACCCCGGTTTCGCGCCCGGACGGATCCTATGCCTACTCCGAGTTCATCGGAAGCGACATTGCCAATCCGATCAACCAGGTGGCCACAACCCACGACCGATGGACCACCAATCGCCTCGTGGGCAACATCTTCGGTGAATACGACATCTTCCAGAACCTCAAGTTCAGGTCCTCGGTGAACGTCGACCTCTCCCTGGGCTCACAGAAGATCTTCTTCCCGACGTTCGATCTGGGCATCGGAGAGAACGACCCGAACCGGCCGGCCTACGAATGGCGCCAAGTCAATGGCCTCATCCGCAACGAGCACAAATGGTCCAACTGGCAGTGGGAGAACACCGCCACCTACGACAAGGAACTCAAGAACGGGGACCGCATCCAGGCCATCGCCGGATACTCGGCCCTGTACAGCAACTACCAGAACATCGGCACCTATCGGGACAGCTTGAACTCCAATGATCCTGAGCTCGCCTTCCTCGACAACAGCCTCAATTTCGCCGAGCAGGCCCCGAACGCCAGCGGCGGTTTCGGTGAGAGCTCCTACCTCTCCACCTTCGGCCGCATCCAATATGAAATCGGAGACCGCTATTCCATTTCAAGCACCCTGCGCCGGGATGGCTCGTCCAAATTCGGCGCCAACAACCGGTACGGCATCTTCCCCTCCCTCTCCGCTGCCTGGAACCTCACCGAGCTTCCCTGGGTCATCGAAAAGGACTGGATTGAATTCGCCAAGGTCCGCGCCTCATGGGGCCGCAACGGAAACGCAGACGGCATCGGAAATTTCGATTTCACATCCGTCGTGTTCAACGGCCAGAACTACACCTTCGGGCCCGACCAGGTACAAATCAATGGAGCCGGACCCGTCACCACCTCCAATCCCGATTTGAAATGGGAGACGGTGGACCAGTTCAATGCTGGCCTCGACCTGGACCTCTACCGAGGCAAGTTCAATGTGGTCATCGACTATTTCGTCAAGAACACAAACGACATGCTCGCCGTCGTGCCCGTGCCCGGCGTGGTGGGCTTCCTGCCCGCTGCAACGAACGTGGCCTCCGCCCGGAACAAGGGACTCGAGCTCTCCCTCACCTACCGGGGTGAAAAAGGCGATTGGGATTATGACCTGACCGGAAACTTCAGCGTCATCCGCAACGAGGTCACCGGCCTCGGTGAAGGCGGCCAACCCATCAACACCGGCGGTGTCTTCGGTGCAGGCAATGATTTCTCGGCATACACGGACATCGGACTGCCCATGGCCGTGTTCTATGGCTACGAGACGGCCGGCATCTTCCAGACCGACGAGGAGGCTGTTGCCAACGCGGCGCAGCCCAATGCAGTCGCCGGGGATGTCATCTTCGTGGACCAGAATGGCGACGGCGTCATCGACGAAAACGACAAGACCGTGATCGGCAACCCCCATCCGGACTTTACCTATGGCGTCACGGCCAATGTCAAATGGAAGAACTTCGACGCCAGCATCTTCATCCAGGGCTCGCACGGAAATGACCTGTTCAACGGCATCTTCCGCTACGACCTGAACACCACCAACCTCCCGGTATCCGCACTTGAGCGCTGGACCGGAGAAGGCTCCACCAACGAGCACCCACGCATCTCCCATGTGGATGCGAACCAGAACAACCGGGTGTCCGATCGCTTCGTGGAGGACGGATCCTTCCTGCGGGTCAAGAACCTGCAGATCGGATACACCCTTCCCGACCGCATCCAAGAGCGGATGGACATCGGAAAGTTCCGGGTCTACGTTTCCGCGAGCAACCTGCTCACCTTCACGAACTACTCCGGCCTCGATCCCGAAATCGGTTCCCGCGGCACGCTGGAAATCGGCATCGACCGTGGCTTCTACCCCGTCTCGCGCAACTTCATCGCGGGCGTCAACGTCACCTTCTAAAACAGGAAAACATGAAGCGCATTCTCCTTCTCCTCCTGATTCCGGTGCTCGCCACTTCCTGCAAGCAGGAATTCCTCGAGCGCACCCCCGTCGTGGGCGCAACGGAAGCCAACTTCTACAAGACACCGGAAGACGCCCTGTCCGCCACCATCGCCTGCTACAACACGCTGCAGCAGGAAGTGACGAACATCCAAGGCTCCTCTGGTCTCAAGCCGCACTTCCGCTGGTACTTCGGCGACATCTGCTCCGACGACTCCGACAAGGGAGGCTCCGGTGATGGTGACGATCCCCAGCTCTATGCATACGAGCGGTTCCAAGGCAACAGTGCCGGCCAGATGCTGCTCGTGGAGTGGCAGGTCGCCTACCGCGGCATTGCCTATTGCAACCTCGCCCTGCAGAAGATTCCAGAAATCGACATGGACGCCGATGTGCGCGATGCCTACCTCGGAGAAGCCCGCTTCATCCGTGCCTACTGGTATTTCGGACTGGTCACGACTTTCGGTGGCGTACCAATCGTCACGGAGCCCCTCGCGTCCACGGAATACCAGCAAGCCCGAGCCGGGGCCGATGAGGTGTGGGCCTTCATCAAGGACGACCTCGACTTCGCCATCGAATTCCTCCCCCAAAGGAACGATTACAGCACCGCTGAACTGGGACGCGCCACGCGCGGTGCCGCACAGGCGCTCATGGCCAAGACCAACGCCTACCTCGGAGAGTGGGAAGCCTGCTACCAGGTCTCAGGTGACCTGATTGCGGAAGGCCAGTACAGTTTTGATGAGTACGGCAACATCTTCACCGAAAACGGAGAAAATGGACCCGGCTCCATCTGGGAGATCCAGTACATGAACGCCTCCGGAGGCAACTGGGGTCAGCAGCTCGAGGGTACGTTCACCAACGTCTTCCAACGCGCCCGTGGGCAGTTCAACGGCTACGGCTTCAACCTGCCCACCCAGGACCTCGTGGACGAATTTGAAACAGGGGATCCCCGCCTGCAATACACCCTGTTCCAAGAAGGAGACGTGATGGGCGACCGCGGTGTCTTCACCCTCGATGCCACCGGATTTCCACACCTCTACTATCCCCGCAAGAATTTCAACAATGCAGCTGAGGAGGCGCCGTTTGGCGACCCCAATCCCAATGGGCACACGAATGACCGCGTCATCCGTTATTCGGACGTTGTCCTGTTCCATGCTGAAGCCTGCCTCAACACGGGGCGCATCAGTGAAGCCAACAACGCCGTGAATTCAGTGCGCGACCGTGCCCGCGGAGAGACATGGTGCGCCGGAACGCCTGAAGGCGCTGCGCCTTGCGCGTCACTGCCGCTGTATGGTGGTCCGCACTTCCCTCCTGCTGGAGGTCAACCCGTCATCAATCCGGACGTTACGATTGAAGACATCTGGCACGAGCGCCGTGTGGAGCTTGCACTCGAGGGACACCGCTTCTATGACCTTGTGCGCCAAGGCCGCGCCGCATTCGTGATGCAGGCCCACCTCGACCAGCACTTCCCCAACAGCGGTTACTCCTTCATTGAAGGCGTCCACGAACTCTTCCCCATTCCCAGCAATGAGATCACCCTCAGTGGAGGCCTCATCACCCAAAACCCCGGTTACTGATGCGTTTCCATCATTTTCTGCCCCTCGCTTTTCTCCTGGCCGCCGTCGGCTGTCAGCCCATAGAAGAAGAAGGCATCGACCTGCCGACAGCCCCCAGTGCCTCATTCGACTGGGAATACCTATACGTGGATACGGCGTCCACGCCCTATGTGGACTCCAATCGGGTGGTCTTCACCTCCATGGCCGGAGAGGCTTTCCTCCACTTCTGGAATTTCGGCAACGGCTTTACGAGCAACGCCAGCTCGGACACCACCTTCTATCCCCAAGCGGGCGACTACGAGGTGACCTATTCCGTGTACAGTGCAGGTGGATCCGGCAGCGCATCCTCGGTTGTGCCGATTGCCAATACGGTAGAGTTGCCCTGCGAAGGGACCCTTGCACTCCTGACGGGATGCGACAACCAGAAAACCTGGATCTTTTCGGGTGAGCAGGGTGCCATCTCCGTGGGCCCCACTCCGGGCAGTACCGAATGGTACAGCAGCCCCGTGGCTGGACTTGTCCCGGAACAGTATGACGACAGCTACCAGTTCACGGTGGATGGCGATTACTTCTATGAGAACAATGGCGGCACCGTCAATCCATTCGAAGGGTATATCGTCACGGAATTGGCAGTGCCCGACACCCTGTCCTACCTCCTCAACCCCGGAGCCGGACTGAATGGCGAGGATCAGATCCGACTGCTGCCCGATGACACCGGATTCTGCTGGTTCATGGGCGTTTGGGACTGTGGCCCCACATTCGACATCATCGAACTCACCGAAGACCGCCTCGTGGTCATGGCCCCCATCCAACTCGGAGACTGCACCAACAGCGATGGATACTTCACCTTGATCTTCGCCGCGCAATGAACCTTCGTCCCAAGCTTTTCCCATTGGCCTCCGTTCTGCTCTTCACCGCTTGCGGTGGAGGCGAAGAAGCAACCCCAGCGGAATTCCGCTTCTCGAATGACCAGACGGCATTCGAAAATGAAGCGAATTCCGTTTTCTCGTTCGACGTTCGAATTGATGAAGCCAAGACCGACGAAGTCAGGGTGAGCTATGCCACAGCCGATGGAACTGCTGAGGCCGGTGAAGACTACATCGCAGTCGAAGGCACGCTGGTTTTTGCTCCGGGAGAGACCAAGAAATCCATCGAAGTCTCCATCGTGGTGGACGAGTTCCTGGAACCGGACGAATACTTCACGGTCGCCCTCAGCGATCCGGAAGGAGGCTACCTGAGGGATTTCGTTCAGGAGGCGACCGGGACCATCCGCAACGATGATCAGACACTCGGCATTACCGATGACGGATACACCACGCCGGACAACTATCCGGGCATGACCCTGGTGTGGGGCGACGAATTCGATACTCCAGGTGCCCTGGACCCGAGCAAATGGACCTATGACCTGGGCAATGGAAGCTGGGGCTGGGGCAACAATGAACTCCAGAACTACACCAACAACCCGGAGAACGTCAAGGTGGAGGATGGTCGTCTGTTCATCTTCGCACGGAACGAAGGCGGATACACTTCAGCCCGTGTGAAGTCCCAGGGATTGTACGACTTCCAATTTGGGCGGGTCGACATCCGCGCGATGCTGCCCATCGGACAGGGCATCTGGCCGGCCCTGTGGATGTTGGGGTCTGACATCACGACGGAAAGCTGGCCTGCCTGCGGCGAAATCGACATCATGGAGATGGTCGGACATCAACCCCGCCTCATCCATGGAACCGTGCATTGGGGGCCGAACAATGGCCAGCACCAGTACTACGGCAGCACGGCACCCGCGCTCACCTTCCCCGAGACTTTTGCGGACGAATTCCACGTCTTCTCCATCGAATGGCAAGAGAATGAAATCAAGTTCTTGATGGACGATGTGCATTACCACACCGTCACCCCGTCGAATATGAATGGGATGGCTTATCCCTTCAACGACGCGTTCTTTTTCATCATGAATGTCGCCGTTGGAGGAGAATGGCCGGGCAATCCGGACGAGACGACGCCCTTCCCCGGCTTCATGGCGGTGGATTACGTGAGGGTGTTCCAGTGATCGCACGGAAATACAAGTGAGAAAGCCCTTCGCCCCCGGTCGAGGGGCTTTCTCATTGGAGGGAATTGCGTTCTGCGACCTTCCAAGACAGCAATGGTCCGGTATCCTCGCGAATGGGAATCCTCCAGCCTTGCCTGCCTTCGGCATTGAAGGATCTCATCCCATGCTTGCTGTGCGCCTCCAATTTCCCGATATCCGGGTTAAGGGACTCGCGCATTTGGTTCATGTCGACGCAGATTGACCCGACTTCAAATCAAACAGAGCCGAAATTATACACCACTGACAACGAGAAACAGTGGAGAAAACGGGGGGGAAGACCCGGCAATAAGCGCCTCCTCTATTTTATGCATTCTTTAGGTGTCGGATTATCACCTTCTCTCCAGTTCAATCCATTATAGCCGACATATTCGGAAATTTCGGGACTAACCGAATTCACATGTCTCGCCTAATTCCTACGGTGTTTGCAAACACCTTGCTTGCTTTTTTTGTGCTCCTCGCGGGCCAAACCATGGCCGCACCGGCAGCCTCTTCCATCGCTACTTCACCCCTGGATACGACCATCATTGAGTGGCCGTGCGGAACGCTTGAGCCTTGCATCCCGAATCTTCGAACCCAGACCATGGGTGGATGGGGCTCGCAATGCAGTGGCTCCAATCCAGGTTGTTATCTCCAAGCCAATTTTGATGGCGCATTCCCTGACGGCATATCCATCGGATGCGACCTTGGACAAATTCTGCATTTCACGAGTGCACAGGCGGTCACCGATTTCCTCACCTGTGGAGGTCAGCAGTCTGTCTTGATCACCTCCGATACCAATTCCGCCTGTACGGACAATGTCTTTGCCGGACAATTGCTCGCAGCGACACTGAACCTGGGTTTCGACGATGCCATCGATGACTTCGGGGCAGATGATGTGAACCTGCGGGAGTTGGTGTTCACAAATCCGGATTTCGCAGGATACCATGTCGATTCCTTTGTAGCGGAAGCCCATCAGGTCATCGGCGGGTGCACCCCAGGCAACCTCGATTTCTTTGTCGAAGGGTTGACCATCATCAATGAAGATTTCGTGAATGGAACCGAGGCCAATGGGGGCCTGGAAAATCCAAATTGCAATCCAAGCACCTGCAGCTGTGGGGTTGTTTGTCCGGATGATGTTGAACTGGACTGCCTCGGGGACACGTCACCCGAAGCCAATGGGATGCCCTCCGTCACGGGTGATTGTTGCCAGGATACGGATGAAGGCTCCTGCGATGTCCAGATTTCTTGGTCGCATCACGACTCCGAAGTTTCTGAAGGCTGCGTCAGCACCTTCACACGGACGTTCACGGGCGTCATCACGGTGGCTGACCACATTGATTGGAGTGCCAATGAAGACACCGTGTACTGTCATCAGACGTTTACCCTGATCGACACCACCCCTCCCACCGTCACCATTTCTTGCCCTTCCGAGGCCACAGTGCACGTGGATGGCGGGTGCCTGGCCGATGCCCACCCCGATGTCACCGGCCACGCTTCTGCGTCGATTGAAGATCTCTGTGATCCGAATCCGACGTTGCACCCCCTCACCTATGTCGATCACGACACCAGCTATGCTGCGGGAGCCACTGCGGGCTGTTTCACGTTCATCCGCACCTGGTCCGCCACCGGCAGCGATTGGTGTGGACTCAGCGACATGGCGAGCTGCCACCAGACGATCAGCGTCTTGGACCAGCACGCGCCCACCGTGCACACCTCCGACATGACCGCCGAGTGCGGGCCTGACTACAGCGCCTGGACCAACGCAGACTGGGAGGCCTACGGCAGCGCTACCGCCACCGACAACTGCGCCGATCCCACGCCTTCGGTCACCCACGTGGCCTACCACGACGACGACTGCTACGGATTCTATGTCCTCACCTGGTCCGCCACAGACGACTGCGGCAACACCGGAACCGGGCACCAGACCATCGACATCATCGATGAGCACGATCCGATCATTTCTGTAGACGACGTCGAATTGCCCTGTGTCCATGATGACACAACGGACTACGGCACATGGACCGAGGCCGACTGGATGGCCCTGTTCAACCCCTCCGCCACGGACAACTGTGACGCGCACGTTGACATCAGCCTTGGAACCGTAGCGCTGATCGCCGAGGGATGCACCACCACATATGAGGTCACTTGGCATGCCTCGGATGATTGTGGCAACAGCACCGGGGAAACTGTCCAACTCAACATCATTGATGACGCGCCCCCGGTGGTGGAGACCGTGTGTCCCGAGCCGTATGACTTGTATGTGGATGAGAACTGCAATGCCGAGATACCATTGATCCTGCCGGAATGGGACTTGCACGATTGCGACCCCAATGCCGTGGTGGATTCACTGTACTACTTCGACTTTGATACGGTCTATACCGGAACGGGGGATGACGACTACCCGGAAGGATGCTTCACCTTCCAGCGACGTTGGATCACCTTCGCCTCCGATTGGTGCAACCTGGTCGGAAACGACACGTGCTACCACACGTTCGTCGTCCACGACACCATTGCACCGGTCATCCAAGCAGACCCTGTCGTCTACATTCCGTGCGTTTCATTGACCATGTTGCAGGACACCATCCTGGCGTCGGCCACGGACAACTGTGACTCCGATGTGGTCCTGACCAACCTCTCCACCGACATGGTGAGTGGGGATTGTGCAGGCACCTACATCAAGACCTACCAGGCCGTGGACGATTGTGGCAACGTATCGATGACATTCGAACAGATCGTATACATGACCGATGGCGTGCCTCCGGTAGTGACGATCTCCTGTCCCGACGATGCCATCGTGGAAAGCGATGAGAACTGCAATGTCCAGACGAGCCCGCTCTTCACGGGAGGAGCAAGCGCCACGATTTCCGACAATTGCGATCCGAACCCTTCGCTTTCGCCCGCATCCTACGTCGACCAGCCCATGGTCTATAACGGAGACGACTCCGATGGTGATGCTCAAGGGTGCTACACCTTCATCCGGGAGTGGAGCGTCACCGGTACGGACTGGTGTGACTCCACGAGCACAGCTACCTGCCAACAGACCATCACTGTCGTGGATCTGCTCGCTCCGGATGTGCACGCCACAGACATGGAAGCGGAGTGTGGGCCTGATTACGCCTCTTGGTCACACGACGACTGGGCGTTGCTCGGCGCCGCTACCGCCTCAGACAACTGTGACACCCACGTCTCACTGGAGTTGACCGGGGCGGCCTACAACGATGATGACTGCTATGGCTTCTATGTATTGACATGGACAGCCATGGACGACTGTGGCAACACGGGCACGGGACACCAGACCATCAACATTGTGGACAACCACGCCCCCACCGTCCACACCACCGATATGGAAGCCGAGTGCGGTCCGAACTACGGTGGGTGGTCACACGAAGAGTGGGCCGACTATGGCGGAGCCACGGCCTCCGACAACTGCGACGACGACATCACACCGACCGTCACAGGGGTTTCCTACACGGTTTCCGGGTGCTTTGGCCAGTACGAATTGACCTGGACCGCCACCGACGACTGTGGCAATTCCGCAACCGGAATCCAGACCATCACCATCGTGGACAACCAGGCTCCGAGCTGCCCCGATGCCGACATCACCGTGTGCTGCCCGAGCGAGGTGCCCATGCCGATGGCCCCGTCATTCACAGACAATTGCGATTACAACCCCAATGTGACGCTCACCGGTGCCGACACCACCTGGGATGCGGCATGTCCGACCCAAGGCGTGATCCTCCGGTACTGGTCGGCCATGGACTGTTCCGGCAACATTGCCGAGTGCACGCAGACCATCACGATCGAGGACAACGACATCCCGACGTTTGACTACACCTGCGGATACACCGATGGCGAAGTGATCCAAATCTGCTGCGAGACGGCGACAGAGCAGGATTTCCTGAGCTACTCCTGCGACAACATCTCGTGGAACGACAACTGTCCTGACCACGTCATCCTGGAATACACCAGCAATCTCGATTGGGATGGAGGAACCGTTTCAGGATGCGCCGTGAGCACGCCAGAAGCGGCGGCCAACGGTGAAACTTGCACAGGTTTCGTGCCCCATGCACTCCGTTTGTTCAACCTTCCGAGTGGAGACAAATACTTCGGATTGGCCTCATCGGGAACGGTCACCTACATCGGAGATGACGCCTGGTCCTATGAAGCCACGTTCTACGTGATCGACGAGGACGACGGCAGCATGAGTCCTGACGATGGCTTCACCATCGATGTGCTGTTCGACAGTGGATTGGACTGGGCCGCCTGGTCCAGCCAGGACTTCCCTACAGGATACAAGGCCGACTGCTCCGTCATCACCGACGAGTATGAGGAATGGATGTACTACCTGCTGAATTCAGGAACACTGGAGGGCATTGGCGCCTATGACGGCAGTTCGTTCAATCTGAGCCACCAGCCCATGAACATGTTCTACGCTTGCCAAGTCGGTGATGGCGCCAACAATTCCAACAGCAACTACGGATTCAGCAGCTGGATGCTCCTCGACGGAACCTATTCCCATTACGGAATTGAAATGCCCTGGATTGGCAGTGGCGACGTCTTCGGAGACCTCGATTGCTGTGCCAGCGGAAGCTACACCCAGACCGTGACCCTGCACGATTGCGGCTGCAACACCAATACATTGGAATGGACCGTGGTCGCCTCTGCCGATGGCTGTGAAGTCATCGCCGAGCAGTTGGGAGGCAACGCCGAAGATGCAGACGTATCGGTCATCGGTGGCAGCACCGACCCCGTAACGGACAAGTTCCCGATCAGCGTATTGGAAGTCGCGCCGAATCCGACGGACCATGCCACACAGGTACAGTTCATCTCCTCCGGTGCAGTGCGCCTGACGATGGACCTGATCCAAATGAATGGCACCACTGTAATGAACCTCTACAATGGCGACATCCACCCGAACATGATCTATACCCAGAACCTCGTGCTGGATGATCTCGAAGCGGGCATGTACCAGATTCGTTGGGCCACCAACGCAGGTTCCATGACCAAGAAGGTCCTGCTTACGAACTGAGACTGACCCCCTCGTTATGAAGCCCTGGGAAACACTCGTTTCCCAGGGCTTCTGCTTTTGGGTCATCCACATCCGCCACACCGACAGCAGGCACTCCCGTGGCACACCAACACCTCGCAGCTTCCTTCCAATCGGCTTGGAATTCAGACGGCCCCATACAGACATTTCGGCTTGTTTTATATTTATACATGTCCTTGGCCCATTGTTTCCTGCTGACCCTCAGTGTTTTCCTGTCTGGGGGCAGCGCATACGCACAATGGACCGATGTGAGCGACAGCCTCGCCTTGCCCTCTTTCATGCTGAACGGATCTTACTCACCGGGGATCAGTGCCGTGGATGTGGATGGCGATGGCGCCGAGGACCTCACCTTTGGAAATGACCTTCATGGCATAGACCTCTACCTCAGAAACGACAGTGGATTTGTACCTCACCCCGTCGAACTGGGCATCGAACCAGGCGACTGCACCGCGCGCAGTGTGGTCTGGGCCGACATGGACAACGATGGGGACCAGGACTTGTTCCTGACGTGTCGCGTAGGCCAGAACCGCATTTTCCGGAACCTCGGCGGACTCGAGATGGAAGACATCACGGACAGCTGCGGCATCATCATGGACGACAGCAGGAGATCCTTTGGGCTTTCCCTCGCCGACATCAACCGGGACGGAGCACTTGACCTCTACATCTGCAACTATCCAACTGTCGAGCCTTTGTACCCCAATGAATTCTACCTCGGAGACGGAACGGGCCATTTCACCGCAACGGAATGGGGCCTGCCCCAGGATCGGTTCCGGGCTTCCCACCAATCGCATTTCCTGGATCTGGATGGGGACCACCTGCTCGACCTTCATGTCCTGAATGACCGCGGTACGGGCAATGAGTGCTACCGTGGCACCGATACCGGGTTCGTGGAGGTGTCTGACGATTGGGGCCTCGAAGCCCAATTGGACGCCATGGGCGCAGGATGGATCGACCAGGAATTGGATGGAAAACGGGAAGTGTTCATCACGGGAACAGATGAAGCGATATTCCTGAAGGACACCGGCAACCTGCAATACGCCAACGTGGCCGCATCCTACGGCATGCCCAGTGAACTGGTGACGGGGTGGAGCGTACTCGGTGCCGATTTCGACAACGACGGATGGGAGGACCTGTATGTCACCTCGGCGGACTGGGTCGCCTATTCCCATCCCCCGCCCCCATTCTACACCCCCCAACCCAACCAGTGGTACTGGAACGACCAGGGCAACGGGTGGATCGACCGGAGCAGTGAACTGCCCGGAATGATGGAGGAAATCTACGTGGCCGTCCATGCCGATTGGAATGAAGACGGGACACCCGATATCGCCTCTTTGCCTGTAGGTACACATGCCCTGCTCATGGAGGGCGAACCCAACATGAACCACTGGTTGGAAGTCCTGCCCCAAGGAACCAGCTCCAATCGGGATGCCATCGGCACCAAGGTCACCGCCTATACCACGGATTCGACGGGGGCGGTCATCCAGCGCGTCCGCCAACTGTCCTGTGGTGAAGGCATGCTCGCCCAGCACTCCCGATGGCTGCATTTCGGGCTGGGCGCAACCGGCACGGTGGACTCGTTGGAAGTCAGATGGCCCCTCGGAGACGTGGACATGCTCCACGGTGTACCCACCGATCAGCGTCTCGTGCTCACGGAGGGGTCCGTGGCCACGGATTGCGGAACCCTTGAGACCTATGATCCGCTGGCATGCGGGTGTCCTGCGGATTTCAATGCGGATGGACTCGTGGGGGTTGAAGACGTCATTTTCCTGCTCGGGGCCTTCGGATGTGACCAAGGCGGATGTGCTGCGGATCTGGATGCGGACGGCATCACGGGGACGAACGACATCGTCATGCTGCTGGCGGCATTCGGAACCCCCTGCCTCGGGAACTGACCCCGCCTCAACGCAGGATATAGGGCGCGGGGACGATACCGAAACCCGCCTGTGACAGGTCGTAAGTCGTATCGATCAGGGCGCGCACAGGCCCACCTCCCTCCGACAGACGGATGTCCGCATGGAATGTCACGTCACGGCCGATCTGTTCCTCGACCCTGCGCGCCATGTCCGCCACGAATTGCACCATCAAATCGGGTTGACGGAGCATCTTCTCGCGTTGCCATGAAGCCAAGGCGAGGTCCGCATTCGGTGTCAAATCGAAGCGCGCTCCCGTGGCGGGGTCCTTGGCAAAGAAGGCGTAGCTGTCCACTTGCTTGGCCACCAGCTTCATCCGCCATGACCAGCGGTGCCCCTCATGGGTCCACGTACTCGATCCGGGATAGAAATGGTGACGCAAGGGCAAAGCCAATTGCACCGTGACGACCAGCACAAGCGCCAACGACGCCCCCCTCGACAGTTCCGATCCCGCGGACTCGAACTCGGGCCTGCCTGACGGCTTCCCCTTGCGCTGCGCGTTTTTCAGGCCATCCGGCCAATCGGGGGCAAAGAAGATGGTGGTCACCAACAGCATGAACCAGGGAAAGACCCCCACATCCACGAGGAAAAGCGCGTTGAGGAGGTGGAAGGCAACCAACGCGGAGAACATGTATTTCCGCGTGCGCTGCATCAAAAGCAGCGGGAGGGCCATGAGATCAAGGCCGAGTCCGCTGAAGACCAGCAGATTCAGGACAGCAGGGGAATTCAACAGGGCCGCCGTGGCCGCATCGTGCCCGCCTGAAGCGATGACCGAACGCATGGAACCCCCGGTCAACCACAAGGGGTCCAATTTGGCGAGGCCCGCAAACAGGTACACCACACCGATCTGGAATCGCAAGGCCCACACACTCCAAAGCGGCACCCTGCCAATGCCAGCATCGAATTTTCCCGCATCCAGGGCATAGCGGCGATCCGAAGGAAGGAAAATGAACCAGGCCGACAGCAGCGCAATCAGATACGCATGGTTCCGATAAGCAGCCGCCTCGAGGAGGAAGACATAAGTGAACGAAAGGAAGAGCACCGCCGCCCCCACCCGCGCTCTCCACCCGACGGCCAACATGGCACTGCCCACGAGCATCGCCAGGAACACCCCCTGCATGCCGACTTCAGGCAACGGCTCCAGCCAAGCAAATCCCGCATACTTGAAGTGGAAAGTCGGGGTCAGGAGGGTCTCGCGGTGGATTCCGGCTACCCAATAGCGCAGCATCTCAAGACAGACCAAACCGCCGAAGGCAGCCCGGAACAACCCCAGGGAAGCCCCGCTCACCGGATGGGCGGCATGCTGGCGCAGTGCGGACATCATTCATATAATTTACGCATCAATCAGGGAAAGGGCCGCTGTGGACTTGAAACGATTCGGATTAGCTTGACCCCGCATGAGCGAACACGATGTGATCATTTCGGCATCCGAACCGCGCTACTGGGTCTTGCTGCTCAGCTGCACCGCGTTCGGAATCTGGGCCGTCCGATATTTTTCCCGGCACCTGCACGGCAACATGACGGCCATTCGACAGGTGGGCATTTTCATGCTGTTCCTCCAATCCTGTGACCTGCTGCTGGCCCTGTTCCATCCGGAAATCGGGTTCTCCATCCACCGCTCCCTCCCACTGCATTTCTGTGGATTGAACGCGGTGCTCATCGGATTGAACTGCTTCTGGATGAACCGGGCCGTGTTTTCCTTCACGACGTTCATGGGCATGATTGGGGGCGCACACTCCGTGCTGACGCCCCAGCTGCCGTCCGGAGACCTGCTGCCCCTACTCATCCTATTCTATGTCAAACACGCGGCACTCGTATTCGCCCCCATCATCATCGCGCGCACCTGCGATCTGCACTTCAGGCGTTTCGACTGGATCCGGACCTATGGCTGGGCCGTGCTGCTCTCCACGCTCATGATGGGATTCAACGCCCTGCTCAACCTGCAATTCCCGCATCCGGAAGGCGCCGTGGCCAATTACATGTATGTGTGGGAAGCTCCGGTCGCCGACAATCCGCTCATCTTCGATTGGCCCTGGCCCTGGTACCTCGCCCCCCTCCACGTGGCCTTGCTGGTGCACCTCATTCTCCTGAACGCCGCATTCAGGAAATGGCACCCCTGGACCAGTGCCGGTAAGCCTGCCCGATGGTTCGAGTGACGCCTTGATTAATCAGACGAAATTCGTTATCTTGAAGACATGATGCGTTTCAACTGCTGCTGCTGTTGTTGTACCCTCCTCGGGGCCTTGGGCTTCCGAAGGGGCAGGCGCTGTTGATGCATCCCCTTTCTGGAAACCAAACGATGGCCCCTTGCGTATGCACGGGGCCTTTTTGTTGTTCGACCCTTCGAAAAGCCACCATGACGGCCTCACACATCCCCTACGAAATCCTGCTCCAGCGACACCGTGCACTGGCACAGCGCGTCGGCAATACCCCCCTCGTGGAATTTCCCTCCCTGACGGAAGACCTGGCCCCGGACGTCAAGGTCATGGCCAAATTGGAATGGCACCAGATCGGAGGCAGCGTCAAGGCGCGTGCCGCCCATGCCATCCTGGGCGACACCCTGCTGCATCAACAGGCCCTTGGAAAGCGGGTCCTCGATGCGAGCAGCGGCAATACCGGGATCGCCTATGGTGCCCTCTGTGCGGCTTTGGGCATTCCCTTGACACTGTGCCTGCCTGCCAATGCCAGTCGGGAACGCAAGCACATCCTGAAGGTGCTCGGGGTCGAGATCATCGAGACCAGCCCCTACGAAGGCACCGATGGCGCCCAAGCCGAATGCCGGGCCATCATGGAATACCACCAGGACCGCTATTTCTACCTTGACCAATACGCCCACCCCGCCAACCGAAAGGCCCATTACCATGGCACAGCCGGGGAAATCTGGGTTCAGACCGCGGGTGAGGTGTCTCATTTCGTGGCCGGACTGGGGACCACCGGAACATTCAACGGAACAACCCTGCGGCTCAAGGAATTCAACCCTGAAATCCAATGCATCGCGTTCCAGCCCGAAAGTGCCTTGCACGGCCTGGAGGGATGGAAACACCTCGAGACGGCGCGGGTCCCTGAAATACATGACCACGGGATAGCCGACGAACACCGCACCGTCAGTACCGAAGACGCTTATGACATGGTGGTGGCGGTGGCGCGCGAGGAAGGCATGCTGATCAGTCCGTCGGCGGGGGCCAGCCTAGCCGCAGCCCGGAGCATCGCCGAAGAACTCGAATACGGCACCGTCGTGACCACCCTGGCCGACGACGCCTCGAAATACAGCGAAGTGCTGGACCAACTCTTCTGAACCATGACCCGCATTCCTCCATTTTCCGATGAAAATGCACTGAAGCACCTGGGCATCCCGACGGGTGCGGCAGACGCACATTCCAAGGGGCTCCACCCGGAAGCACTGCCACTGCGATGGTCCCAAGCGACCCAGGTTGTCTTGGAAAGCCACTGCATGGAAGCCTATCCCGGTGAGGGGTGTGGATTTCTGCTCGGCCTCGATGGACCGGACGAACGCCGCATCCATGTGGCGCTCGAAACCGAGAACCGTGCTGGCCAAGGAGAGCTCCGCAGGTTCAGCATGACCCCTCTGGATTTCATGCAAGCCGAACGCCTCGCTGCCGGAGAAGGATTGGAAGTGCTCGGCATCTTCCACAGCCATCCGGACCACCGCGCCATCCCCAGCGCCCACGACCTCCATGGCGCCCTGCCCCACCTCAGCTATGTCATCCTTTCAGTCGATGGCAAGAGTTCGGCACCCCGCGTAATCGAAACCCGTTCGTGGCAACTCGACGCCGACCTGCGCTTCTCCGAAGAGGTCATTCAAGACTTCAAGTAAAAATCCACAACCACCTAATCAACAGCAATATGAACGCCATCATCATTCCAACACCCCTCCGCAAATTCACCGGAGGCACCGGACGATTTGAATCCCCTGCCAACAACGTACAGGGCATCCTCGATGACCTCGTGAACACCCACTCCGGGCTGCGTCCCCACCTCTTCGATGGAGAAGGTGAGCTCCGCTCCTTCATCCGCGTGTATGTGGGCGACGAAGACATCCACGCACTGAATGGAACCGCCACAGCACTTTCGGCGGGCACTGAAGTCAGCATCATCCCCGCCATCGCCGGTGGCATTGCCTGAACACCATGTACAATCCGTTCACCAAGGCCGAGCTTGAACGCTACAGCCGGCACCTCATCATCCCCGAATTCAACCTCGAGGGACAGCGCAAGCTCAAGGAAGCCCACGTCCTGGTCATCGGGTCGGGTGGGCTCGGAAGCCCCATGCTGATGTACCTCGCGGCCGCAGGCGTGGGCCACATCGGCATCGTGGACTTCGACGTGATCGAGGACCACAACCTGCAGCGCCAGGTGCTCTTTGGCGTGGACCAGGTCGGCGCGTCCAAGGCCCACAGCGCCAAGGAGCGCATCCTCCAGCTCAACCCGCACATCGAAGTGACGGTGCACAATACCCGCATCACCTCGTCCAATGCACTGGAACTCGTGGAACAGTATGACGTGGTGGCCGATGGCACCGACAACTTTCCCACCCGCTACCTCGTCAATGACGCCTGTGTGCTGGCCGGCAAGACCAACGTCTACGCGAGCATCTACCGGTTCGAAGGCCAGTGCAGCGTATTCAACCACCTGCGGCCCGACGGGTCGCGCGGGCCCAACTACCGCGACCTCTTCCCTTCGCCGCCCCCGCCGGGCCTCGTGCCCAGCTGCAGCGAGGGTGGCGTGATCGGTGTCTTACCTGGCATCCTCGGATCGCTGCAGGCCCTTGAGGTCATCAAGGTCATCAGCGGCGTGGGCGATGTGCTCGACGGACGCCTTTTCCTGTTTGACGCCGCCACCTTCGGCACCCGCACGCTCAAGGTGCGCCCCAACCCGAAGAACCCCCTGACGGGAGAGGATCCCACACAGACCGAACTCATCGACTACGAAATGTTCTGCGGCCTCGGGGATCAGCCCAAGCAGGAGCGTTCCGTCCGGGAAATCGAACCGACCGCGCTTGCCGATCGACTCCGCACAGAACACCCGCCCCTGGTCATCGACGTGCGGGAACCCTATGAATACGCCATCGCCCACATGGACGGGGTGCTCATCCCCGTGGATTCCGTCCCCGAAAGGCTTGGGGACATTCCGAGGGACCACCCTGTCGTCGTCCATTGCCGCAGTGGCATCCGCTCCGCGCGCGTCATCCGCCTGCTCGAAGACGAATACGGTTATGAGAACCTGCTCAACCTACGCGGCGGCATCCTCGCCTGGCAGGAGGACGTGGATCCGGGACTCGCGCGATACTGAGTTCGGTCAGCAGCTCGAGCCGAAGAGCCCAAGGATAAACAGCACATCCGTCACGTTGACGGAACCATCGGCATTCACGTCCGGCGGCCCACAAGGCCCCGAGCATCCAAAGCTGCCCAACAGCTGCAGGATGTCGGATACCCCGACGAGGTTGTCGCCATCGAGGTCACCCGGGCACCCCACCGTGCCGGAATATCCCACCGTGCACCCCGTTTCAGGATCCGTCGCCGTAAGCGCATAATCGCCCGCCCCCTGCAGGTCGAGGGTGGCCCCGCTCCCATCGAGGACGGTGCCGTTGAGGGTCCAGGAGTACGCAGTCCAACCTGCGGGCGCCTGCAATTGTCCATCCACCTCCGTCCAAAACAGCGGTGGAGGAACGAGCAGGCCGAGCTCCAGGACCTCGAGGGTCTGGCAACTCCCGTCGACCGTGCCGAGGTAATGGTAGGTGCCTGGTCCTTCAGCGGTGACATTGCCCCACCCCATCGATTCGCCGGGACACAGACCGGCCACGGTGGTATCGAAAGCGCAGACATCGGACACCAGCGCGAATTGTCGGGCCGCCAGGGCACCGCAATCGCCCCCGCGAAACGCTGTAGCGCCATCGAGGGCCGTGACGTCGCAGGGCGCCGACCAGGCATCCGTACCGAGCGCATTCCGCTCCACCACCTGCAGCGTGCCCAGTCCATCCGCCCACGACGTCAAGCTGGCCTCCGGAGCCCCCATCTTCCAAGCGGTCGCCTCATCGAAGCTGCCGGCGCCGTATTCGTCGATCACCCAGTATCCGAACGGCAGTCCCTGTTCGGGCGGCGACAGCGGATCGGGCTCCAAGCGGTTCACCACCACCTCGCCATTGGGCACCCAAGCACCGACCGGCACCTCCAGCGCCCCTCCGACTCCATTGAGGGCATAGGTGCCCGGTCCGTCCACCGTCACGCGGTCGAGCACCCCGGAACCCACGACGGCCTGCGACCCGCCGAGGGTGGCTGGACCGGTGAAGACCCCGTGCTGGGAGCTGCCGTGCTTATTGACAAGGAAGTACGTGTCCTCGTTGAACTGGTAGTACGCCACCAGATCGGGATCGGACTCCACCACCTCCTGCGGGATCGTCAGGTGCCGCTGCTCGCGGATCTCCTCCCGAGACAGGGTGCGGTTCCAGATCTTGACCTCGTCGAGGGAACCGGTCATGTTGCGGCTTCCCCACCCCCGGTAGCTGCCGAGGAATTGGGCGCTCTGCTCACCCAGGCCCGCCGGGAAGGCATGGAAAGCCTCCGTCCCGTTGAGGTAGACGCGCACCCCATCCGGCGCCACCGTCATGGCCACGTGCGACCACACATCCGGAGTCACGATCAGGTTGCTGCTCCACCACCAGGCGCCGTTGGGCCAGTGATAGCCGAGCTCGTTGTTCTGCCGGAAGTTGAATCCGCCACCGTTGCCCCCCGAGATGACGATAGCGGTGTACTCCGGCTGGATGCCCTGGGGCTTCACCCAGGCCATGGCGGTCCAGGTGTTCGTCTCGAGGCCGAGGTCGTGGGTCAATCCGTAGCCGTTGCTCCCCGAGCACTCCAGCGCCATCCCGGGCACCCCCGACGATTCGCATTGGCTCGCCGGCCCCACCTGCACCATGCCGGGCACGCTGCTAGTGGAGGACACCCCATTGGAGTCCGTCACGGTCAGCGACACGTCATAGGCCCCGCCCTCGCCGAACACCACGACCGGATTCCGGACGTCCGTACCCGACACGAATGCCGGCGCGGGATCGAAGGTCCAATCCCATGACGCCTCGGCGTGGACGAGGATGCTGTGGCAATCGAAGCGCACCGTATCGCCCGCGCAAAACACCTCGGGGTTCGCCGTCATCGGTTGCGCGATGGGCGCCGGCGTGAACGGGAATTCCGCCTGCCAGATGCCCTTGCCCTTGTCGCCAACCCGCAGGACGGCATCGCGGTGGAACGGAATGCACTCGTAAGGCGCCCAACGTGCAGGCAGGCCCGTACCAAAGGAGGTCCAGACCGTCGCATCCGCCGCCCGGTGGAAAGCGCCCGTCGTGGACACCACCACGGTGCCGGCATCGCCCAGACAGACGACGTCCCTCAAATCCTCGCCCCCCAGACCCGTCACGAGGTTCGTCCACGTCCCCCCGCCGTCCAGCGACCGCCGGATGCCGTCGTTGTCCGCCTGGATCACCCAGACCTCGTCGTCTTCGGCCGGGTTGAGCGCCAGCTCCATGCTGCCCCAGTTCGTGGGCAGTCCGCCCACCTCGTTCCACGTAGCACCGCCATCCAACGACTTGTGGAGCCGGCACACATTGCTCGCCCGCACCACGGCGAAGAACAGGTCCCGGTTGCCGCGCCCCTGCTCGATCTCGAGCACCGTCCCCGACCCGAAATCGTGCATCAGCTGGAAGTCCGCTCCGCCGTCGAAGGAGCGGTAGAAGCCGCTGCCGTTGCCGAGCGCCATGAAGTCCGCATAGAGTGGGTCGCGCACCAACTCGCTCGACCGCGAGTCCACATAGCTCTCCGTGGGATACAGCGACAGGTTGCCGATGCCCGAGGGCGTCCCGTCAAACGTCGAGGGCAACCGCAGGTCGCCGATGTCGCTGAAGCGCATCTCGTTGGCGTCCAGCGGATCGACATAGCCCGTGGGCGCCTCCGCCCCGCCCAGCCGCAGGTGCTGGCCCGCACCGAAATCCTGGCGGTAGCCGGTGTTGCCGTTGTGGTAGCGCCCGCCGCCCTGCACGTCCACGTTCCACCCCTGCGAGTAACCCCACAGCGTCGTGTTGTAGATGCCGTATTTGCGGCTGGTGTGCGTCACCATCTCGTCCGAGCTGTAGTTCAATCCGCCGTCGGTGGCCAGCCACACATCGTCGCCGAGGACGTGCATGTCCTGGATGTCCGGGTGCACCCAACCGATGTCGTAGGTGCTCGCCCCATAGGCGCCGATGCGCTGCCAGGTCACCCCGCCGTCGTCCGTCTGATTGAAGGCGGTCACCCCCACCCAGACGCGGTCGGGATCGTTGTGCGACACCGCCATCGCAAAGTCGTAGAAGCCTTGGTAGATGCCGGTGCCGTTCATGTTGCCGGTGGCCAGGCTCGGATGGACGTCGACATCGTACGGCGCGCCGTCCTGTCCGTTGGGGTTGGTCCAATTGGTCCCCTTGTCGTCGCTGCGGTACAGCCCGATCCAGCCGGTGTCGCTCGCCTTGCCCTTGCCGATGAGCGCCACATATACGCGGTCCGGGTCAGCCGGCGTCGTCCCGATGCGCCCACCGTGGTCATCCGCCGCAGAAGGCTCCGACGGGACGAAATAGCCGGTATCATACAGCGAGAACGTCGCCCCGGCATCGTCCGAACGGTGGAAGGCACAGCGCTCGGGATTGACCTCATGCACCAGCGCGTAAACCACCATGGCGTCCGTCGGGTGGAACCGCACGTCCCACACCTGCCCGCTGATGACCGTGCTCCAGGTCAAGCCGCCGTCCAGTGTGCGCCGCAGGCCGTTGTCCGTGGCGACGTAGACGATCTCCGAATTCCAGGGGTGCACCACCAGCTGGTTGGCGCCCGAGCCGAGGCTGTACAGCAGGTCCCAGGTTGTGCCGCCATTGACCGTGCCGTAGACGGTGTTGTTGGACACGAGGTAGAACGTCGAAGGCGAGGTCGGCGCGACGGCACATTGCGTCACCGTCCGGATGCCCGGCACATTCAACGTGGCCGGCGTCCAGGTGAGGCCGCGGTCCGTCGTCTTGAACAAGTCACCCGCCTCAATACCGGCGATGGCCACATCGGGGTTGGAGGTGCACTGATCAAAGCAATAGAGGTTGCACTGCCACGACACCGGGAAATGGCCCTGGTCGCCGTTGTTCCACGTCTCGAACGGCCCGATGGCCTGCCAATCCGGATCCACCGCCGCCGCTGCCGAGCGGGCCAGTTGCCCATCCACACCTCCGCCCAACTCAAACTGCTCGGCGGCCCATTCGCCGGCATCCCGGATCTGCCCATCCGCACCGACGCGGTGCTCCACGTGCATCAGCCAGTGCTTGAAGTTGCGCTCGTGCAGGGTCTTCTCGTAGTCGCGTTCCTTCCACCATGCGGCGCGCAAATCGACCACCTCGTGGAAATCCGCCGTCCCGGAATACATCTTCGCCGCCCACTCGGGCACCTCGCCCAGCTCGTTGGGCACCCACTTGAACACCCCCTTGTCGGGCACACTTTCCCCGGAAACCGGCGCTTGCGCCCACCCTGCGCCACAGGCGAGAAGCAGGCCCAGCAACCCCATCGTACGGCTCGTCCAATTCATCCCCAACAAGGTACGGCAGCCACCCCCCGCTGCAGAAACCGCATTCGTGGACGTGGTCATCGGCCTTATTTTGGGAGCATGAACGCCACCTACTCCTGCGGCCAATGCGGCATGTCCGTCAAGGCCCAATGCGCCAAGTGCGACGTCCCCCTCGAGAACGGCCACCTCGACCTGCCTGACGGCAGCCAGGTCCAGGTTTCCCGCTGCCCCTCCTGCGAAGGCAAGATCAAGTCACCGCAGTGCTGCGGTGCCGACATGAGCTGCAGCGCGTGAGCCGCCTGCCCCTCCGCCCCGGCCTTCGTCCCGGCCTCCATCTCACCGTCCTCACCGCATTGGCCTGCCTCCTGCACGCCTGCGGTACGCAACAGGCCAACCTGCCCGCCCTGGGCGACCATAGCGTCGTCCTGTGGAGTGCAGACACCATTGACTTCATCCCGGGCCGCACCGCCGACACGGTCCCGAGCGCCAACGGCGACTACCGCCTCGACGCCGGCCGCATCCGGCTCAAGCCCATTGCCCTGCCCCACCGCGACCGGCAGTGCGCCATCACAGTGGACGTCAGCCTGCGCTCCGCCGGCGACCCCTGGGACAAGAGCGGCACCCTGTTTGCCTTTGCCGACGACGCCGGCCGCGACTACCTGACGCGCATGCAGGAAGGCGGCGACGCCGACACCATCCGCTTCGCCGGGATCATGTCCACCCCCACTGAAACCAACCGGGAAGCCGCACGAGAACCTGCCTTGGAGCTCCTCCGCTTCATCACCCCCTTTGGCGTCGGCCACTTCAGCCACACCGAACGCGCCCAGGCCTACAAACCCGAGTCGGTGGGCGCCTGGGCCGACAGCGTCCATTGGTCCGCGGACCTCTCGCCCATGCAGTCGTGGCTCACCGATGCCGACACCCTGTGGGTGGGCGTCTACATCGACACCTGGACCGACGAAGGCTACATCGTCAGCGCGAGCATTACCATGAACGAGAGCGACCTGCCCTGCGACGCCGCCCTC